>NZ_CP048817.1:3075833-3751666 GCF_014171475.1 Sphingomonas sp. So64.6b | reverse complement strand
TGATGCCGATGAGTGGCGTATCCGCCATATCCGTGCCCCGTCCCCCCGGGTCTGTGTCCGGGAGGGGCCTGACTAGCGGCGAGACGAGGGGAGGGCAACCGTGCAGGGCAGGCGGCAGAGACTTGTTAGTGGTTACCGCTGAAACAAGTTCAGCATGACGGTGCTTGTTGAGGCGGGCCCTTACCGCTCGCTCAGATAATAACGGTCGGTCGCGTTGAGATCGGCATCGAGTTCGTAGACGATCGGCTGGCCGGTCGGGATCTCAAGCGACGTGATCTCATCGTCGGGAATGTTCGACAGATGCTTGACCAGCGCGCGCAGCGAATTGCCGTGCGCGGAGATCAGTACGCGCTGCCCGGCCTTGAGCGCGGGGGCGATACGGCCGTCCCAATAGGGCAGGACGCGAGCGATCGTGTCCTTGAGGCTCTCGGTCGAGGGGATGGCGATGCCGGCGTAACGACGGTCCTGCGACAGGTCATAGTCGCTGCCCGTCTCCAGCACCGGTGGCGGGATGTCGAAGCTGCGGCGCCAGATATGCACCTGTTCGTCGCCGTGCAGCGCCGCGGTCTCGGCCTTGTTGAGGCCGGTCAGCCCGCCATAATGCCGCTCGTTGAGGCGCCAGTCCTTCTCGACCGGTAGCCACAGCCGGCCCATCTCCTCGAGCGCGAGATTGAGCGTCTTGATCGCGCGGGTCTGCAGCGACGTGAAGGTCTGGTCGAAATCCAGGCCCTTTTCGGCCATCAGCCGCCCCGCCGCGCGTGCTTCTTCAGCGCCCTTTTCGGTCACGTCGACATCCCACCAGCCGGTGAAGCGGTTTTCGAGGTTCCACGACGACTGGCCGTGGCGGATCAGGACTAGGGTGGGCATGGCGTTCCTCACAGACGTCACCCTGAACTCGTTTCAGGGTCCATGCGCGGTCAGTCACCAAACGAACGTCGCTCGTTGAATTGGATGACCGTGCCTGGATGCTGAAACAAGTTCAGCATGACGGCGTCAATGGGGTTAGAGTGTGTCGATCACCTCGGCGAACACTTCAAGGCACGAATGCGCAAGCTTCTTGCTGCGTTCGGGCGACCAGCCGAATTCGGCATCGGGGTTCGCGTCATGATCCTTGAACGGCATTTCCAACGTCATGCCGAGCGCGCCGAATCGCTCGGCGACCTGATTGGTCGACATGGTGAGATTGGCGCGGCCGGGTGCGGCCTTGCCGTAACCGAGTTCGGTCTGGAAATCGGGCGTGTTGACCGCGAGACGGCGGCCGAAATCGTAGAATTTCTCGCCCAGTTCGTCGGTCCAGGAGGGGATGCCCTCAAACCCGGCGATGAAGTTGGCGGCGATCGCTTCGTCGCCATGAACGTCGATCGCGAAATCGACGCCGCTCGCGTCCATCGCATCGCGCACGCACAGCACTTCGGGGCTGCGCTCGAGCGACGGCTCATGCCATTCGCGGTTGAGATTCACGCCCACCGCATTGGTGCGCAGATGGCCGCGGAATGTCCCGTCGGGATTCATGTTGGGCACGACATGGAAGGTCGCCTTGGCGAGCAGTGCGGCAGTCACCGGATCGGTGGTGTCGGTGAGTCGCTCCAGCGCGCCTTCCATCCACCATTCGGCCATCGATTCGCCGGGATGCTGGCGGGCGTAGAGCCAGGCCTGTTTCGGCCCGCGCCCAATGGTCAGGCAATCGATCGCGCGGCCGTCGATCGTGGTGCCGAGCTGGCGGTGCGATACGCCGGGCAGCAGCGCCGTTCGGGCGATCAGCGCATCATGCTGTTCCATCGTATAGGGCGCGAAATAGGCGAACCAGGCCAGGTCGGTCTCGCCGGTCCAATCGAATTCGAGCACGCCATCGGCATAACGCGTCGCGGTCTGGCGCCAGGTCTCGCGGTCGGTCGAGACGCGCGCCTTATAGTCCGGCCAACCGAGCGGATAAGCCGAATCGCCGGCGTTGAGGATACGCAAGCTGAGCTTGCGACCCCTGGCGCCGGCGAGGCGGAAATAGAACCATTGATAGAAATCGGACTGGTGATCATGCACGATGTCCAGGTCGATTCGGTCTCCGTCGATCGCGACGATCTTGATGTTGCCGCCGTCAAAGGCGGCGTCGATGGCGATGCTGTTCTGGTTCGAGCTCATTTGACCGTGATAGTGCGACCCGATTCTCCGGGAAAGCCCCGGAACAGCGCATTGGCCAATTTGCCCGCCGCGGCGCTGGCCTGGGCATCGGCGGCGCGGACATCGGCACCGGTCTGGGCACGGCCTTCCCAAATCACCGTGCCGTCGCTGCGCCGGCGAATCTGCACTGACAATTCCGAAAGGATAATTTCGCGGGCTCTTGCCTTGCCGATCGGGAAGGAAATGCCGCCACCGACGCCGACTCCGCCGCCGCGATAACCACCGCCGCCGACGCCGCCGCCAAGGCCGATCGAGATCGGCGACCGTCGCGGTCCGACATCCTGTGAGGTGCGCGTAAAGCCGACTACCGCGAGATATTGCGCCGTGGTGCTCGGGGCGCTGGTGGTATAGCCGGCCTGGATCAATTCGGTCTCGACCGCAGCAGCATAGGTCTTGAACTCAAGGCTGGCGGCGCCGCCGCCGGCCAGCGGCTCGACCGTCAGCGTGCCGCGTTCGAGCGGGGCGCCGAGATGGAAACGCGTCACCTCGACCGGGCCGCTCGTCGTGGTCGTGGCGCAGCCGCCAAGCGACACCGCCGCGAGCGCGATCACAATTCCATATGCCGCGTTCTTCATCTCGTATCTCTTTCGACCATATTGTTGCACGGGTGTAACGCTTCACCTCCCCCCGCCGGTTCCCGACTCTCACCTGGCCGGTTCGCCTTGACTTGGGAGGCCACCGACTATAGGCGCTCTCGTCTTTCCGGCACCACCAGAATCGAAGAAGTTTCGACCATGAAGATCCGTAACTCCCTGAAGTCCCTCAAGGACCGCCATCGCGACAACCGCGTGATCCGTCGTCGCGGCCGGACCTATGTCATCAACAAGACGAATCGCCGCTTCAAGGCCCGCCAGGGCTGATTTGTCGAGCGGGGACACCGCCGTCGTTTTCGATGTCGGTAACGTCCTTTACGATTGGGACCCGCGGGTCCTTTACGGGCGCCTGATCAAGGATGATCGGGCGCTCGATGCGTTCCTGCGCGATGTCGCGACGAAGGAATGGCATTTTCAGCATGACGCGGGCCGGCCTTTTGCGGAAACTTCCGCCGAGTTGAGCGCGCAATATCCCCATTACGCTGACATGATCGCGCTATGGGGGCCGCGTTTCAACGATCAGGTGCCGGGTATGCTGCCGGGCATGCAGGCGATGGTCGCGGAACTCGATGCGCGCGGCGTACCGCTGTTCGCGATCACCAATTTCTCGGGCGAGTTCTGGCCACCCTTCCGGGCGCGCGAAGCCGCGACCTTCGACCGGTTTCGCGATATCGTCGTGTCGGGCGACGAGAAGCTGACCAAGCCCGATGCGGCGATCTACCATCTTGCTCTGGAGCGATTCGGGTTACGCCCCGAACAGGCTGTGTTCGTCGATGATCGCGAAGAAAATATCGTCGGCGCGCGAAATGTCGGGATGACCGGCCTGTTGTTCACCGACGCGGTGACCTTGCGGAGCGACCTGGTGAGGCTCGGCCTGCTCGCCTGACCTTTTACCCGCCGGTCGATCCGTCCTGGTCGGTATAACCCTTCAACTCGTCGCCGATGATACGCACGACGTGAAGCACATTGGTCGATCCGGGTGTGCGGAACGGCACGCCGGCGATCAGGATCACGCGGTCGCCCGCCTTGGCGATATTGTGCCGCAGCGCCATGCGCTTGGCTTTCGCCACCATCTCCTCGAACGATTCGATGTCGCGCGTATGGACGGCGTGTGTGCCCCATAACAGGCCGAGCCGCCGCGCCGTTTCCAGCTTGGGGGTCAATACCATCAACGGCACCGAAGGGCGCTCGCGCGCGACGCGGCGCGCGGTCGACCCGGATACGGTGAAGCAGATGATCGCCACTGCATCGACCGTCGCGGCGATATTCTTCGCCGCCTCGGCGAGTGCGTCGGCAGTGGTCGGGTCGGGGCGGGTGATGGTGAAATGGACGCGGTCGCCATGTCCGGGGTCGCTTTCGACCGCGATGCCGATCGAATTCATCATCGCGACCGATTCGATCGGCCAGGCGCCGGCGGCGCTTTCCGCCGACAACATGATCGCGTCCGCGCCGTCATAGACTGCGGTCGCCACGTCGGAGACTTCGGCGCGAGTCGGCGAGGGTGAAGTGATCATCGATTCGAGCATCTGCGTCGCGACCACCACCGGCTTGCCCTGGCGGCGTGACACTTCGACGATGCGCTTCTGCAGCGGCGGCACCGATTCGGGCGGCAGTTCGACGCCGAGATCGCCGCGCGCGACCATCACGCCGTCGCAATGCTCGACAATCTCTTCGAGCCGCTCGATCGCCGAAGGTTTTTCGATCTTGGCAAGCAAAGCCGCCTTGCCGCCGATCAGCTTGCGCGCCTCTGCCAGATCCTCGGGACGCTGCACGAAGCTCAGCGCGATCCAGTCGACGCCCTGGTCGATCGCAAAGGCGAGGTCGCTGCGGTCCTTCGGGGTCAATGCCGCCATCGGCACGACTACGTCGGGCACGTTCAGGCCCTTATTGTTGGACAGGGCGCCGCCGACCTCGACCCGGGTGACGATATGGTCGGCGTCATGTTCGGTGACGCGCAGCACCAGCTTGCCGTCGTCGAGCAACAGCCGCGCGCCGGGTTCGATCGCGGCGAAAATCTCCTTGTGCGGCAATTCGACCCGCGTCGCGTCGCCCGGCGTCTTGTCGCGGTCGAGCGTGAAGATGGTGCCGGTGACAAGGTCGGTGCGGCCGCCCTCGAATTTGCCGACACGCAGCTTCGGGCCCTGAAGATCGGCGAGGATCGTCGTCGGGCGGCCGTATTTCTTTTCGAGGCTGCGAATCGCCTTGATCACCGCGATCTTCGATTCCTGATCGCCATGACTCATGTTCACGCGGAATGCGTCGGCGCCGGCCTCGAACAGCCGGCTGATCATCTCGACGCTGTTGCTGGCGGGGCCCAGCGTGGCGAGAACGCGGACCTTGCGCGAACGGGGGCTGATGGCCTTGGTCATTCTTTACGTCCTTGCGCTTGCGGCCCCGGCTCTAAAGCCTATCTCCCGCCGATCAACCGGGAGAATTCAAATGGCGCGGATCGAGGACATTGACGACGCAGTGGCGGCCGTAGCGTTCCGTCGACTCGTCGCGCACCTGCGTCACCGCGACGATGCGCAGAATATCGACTTAATGGGGCTTGCCGGATTTTGCCGCAACTGCCTGTCGGACTGGGTCGAGGAGGCGAGCGGGGGCGCCCTGGACAAGGACGCCGCGCGCGAGGCGATCTACGGCATGCCCTATGGCGCCTGGAAGGCGGCGCATCAGGCCGAGGCGACGCCGGAGCAGCTCGAGCGCATGCGCGAGAGTGTCGCGAAGAATGCATGACGCGCGCGATTGATTAGCCGCGCTATCCCGCTAGGCTGACCCCAACGAAAGAAGGGGGCGGATATGCGGCGGATATTGGGGTCGGCGATCATGCTTGGCATGGGCGTGGCCGGAAATGTGCAGGCGCAGACCGCGCCCATAACGCCGTCCAGAACCATCTATATTCAGGCTGGGCATGTCATCGATCGCCCAGGCCAGCCGGCACGCGGCGCGACGACCATCGTGGTGCGCGACGGCAAGGTGGCCGAGCTGCGCGATGGTTTCGCCGCGCCCGATGGCGATGCCAGCGTCATCGATCTCAAGGATCGTTACGTCCTGCCCGGACTGATCGACATGCACGTGCATTTGTGGGGTATCGGCGGCGATCCGCTGCGGTCGCGGCTCGGTGAGCTTAATCGCGACGAGAGCGACGATCTGATCGAGGCGGAGAAGAATGCGCGCGTCACGCTGGAGGCGGGCTTCACCACGGTGCGCGACCTTGGCGGCAATCCGCGCGGCATCCGCGCCTTGCGCGACGGGATCGAAGGCGGGGCGGTCGCGGGGCCGACGATCGTCAACGCCGGGCAGATGGTCTCGGTCACCGGCGGACATGGCGATGGCAGCAACGGCCTGGCCGAAGACTATGCCGAGACCGCCCATGCGCATCAGATCAACACCTGTGACGGCCCCGATGATTGCCGTCGTGCGGTGCGTGCGCAGATTTCGCTCGGCGCCCAGGTGATCAAGTTCGCTGCGACCGGCGGTGTGCTGTCCAATGTCGCGGGCGGGCTGGGGCGGCAAATGACGCCGGAGGAGATGAAGGCGATCGTCGACACGGCGCATGGTTTCGGCCGCAAGGTCGCGGCGCACTCGCATGCTCGCGAAGGCACCGAGGCCGCGCTTGAGGCGGGGGTCGATTCGATCGAGCACGGTACTTTCCTGGAGGAATCGACGATTCGGCTGTTCAAGCAGCGTAATGCCTGGCTGGTGCCGACGATGATGGCGCCGGTTGCGGCGCTGGCCCAGGCGCGCGGCGGGCAATTGCCGCCTGCGACCATCTCAAAGGCCGAGGCGGCGGGTGCGGTCGCCGCGGCAAGCCATAAACGCGCGATCGCCGCCGGGGTCAGGATCGCCTTCGGCACCGACACCGGCGTATCGCGCCACGGCGACAACGCACAGGAATTCGCGCTGATGGTCAGGGCCGGCATGACCCCCGCCGGGGCGATTCGCGCGGCGACGATCGATGCCGCCGATTTGCTCGGGCGCAAGGATCAGCTTGGCTCGCTCGAACCGGGCAAATTCGCCGACATTATCGCGGTGACCGGCGATCCGCTGGTCGATGTGACGCGGCTGGAGCAAGTCGATTTCGTCATGCGCCACGGCGTTGCGGTCAAGATCGGCGGTGCGCGTCAGGCTTTTCCACCGAATTGATCGCAGCGATGGTTGAGCCGCGTCGAACGATGGCCTAGACGCGCGCCTTCATCTTTAATCCGGAGCTTTCCCACTCATGAGCGACATCATCGCCGCCGACCAGCTACGCCTCCTGATCGAGCGCATCGAGCGCCTCGAGGAAGAGAAGAAGGGCATCGCCGACGACATCAAGGATGTCTATGCCGAAGCCAAGTCGACCGGTTACGATACCAAGACGATGCGCGCGATCGTACGGTTGCGGCGCATGGAAAAGCATCACCGTGACGAAGCGGAAGCATTGCTCGAAACCTACAAGATCGCGCTCGGGCTGGCATAAGTCGCGCGCGATATGCTTGTCGAACCCCCGGTCTTTCTTCTACCGCATAATTGAAGAAGGCTGGCGCTTCGGCAGGCCAGCGCGAAGGGTTAGTTTTTCAGGACGTCACCATGGCAGGCCATTCCAAGTTCAAGAACATCATGCACCGCAAGGGTGCGCAGGATAAGAAGCGCAGTTCGCTCTTTTCCAAGCTGAGCCGCGAAATCACCGTCGCGGCGAAGATGGGCCTGCCCGACCCCGACATGAACCCGCGCCTGCGCATGGCGGTCAACGCGGCCAAGGCGGCGTCGCTGCCCAAGGACAATATCCAGCGCTCGATCGACAAGGCGAGCCGCAGCGATGCGGAGACCTATGAAGAGATCCGTTACGAGGGCTTCGGCCCGGGTGGCGTGTCGCTGATCATCGAGGCGCTGACCGACAATCGCAACCGCACCGCGACCAATGTGCGCACCGCAGTGGCGAAGAATGGCGGCAATCTCGGCGCATCGGGTTCGGTCAGCCATGGTTTCGACCGCATGGGCCTGATCAATTATCCGGCGAGCGCAGGCGATGCCGATAAGGTGTTCGAGGCAGCGCTCGACGCGGGTGCGGAGGACGTGTCCTCGGGCGAGGATGGCCATGAGATCTGGACCTCGAACGATTCGCTGCACGAAGTGGTCAAGGCGATCACCCCGGTGCTCGGCGAGCCCGAGGGCGCGAAGCTCGCCTGGCGCCCGCAGACCATGGTCGAAGTCGGCGAAGGCGATGCCGGCCTGTTGTTCAAGCTGATCGACACGCTCGACGATGACGACGACGTCCAGACCGTCTGGGGCAATTACGAAGTCTCCGACGAGGTAATGGAGAAGCTGGGTTAGTCAACGATGTGAAGGGGATGACGATGCGTGTGCTTCATGTGACCCTTCTCCTTGCTCCCATTCTCCTGTTGGGTGCGCTCGCCCCGCCCGGCGCGACCACGAAGCGTGCGGATCGCGCGAGCCAGTGTGGCGCGACCGAGACGATCGTCTATTCATGCCGTTTCCGACGGGCTGTCGGCAGCGTGTGCGCCTCGAAAAATGCCATCCATTATCGTTACGGGCCGCCGAACCGCCCCGCGATCGACCTTGTGACGGACCGGAAATGGAGCAACATCCGTCTCGGCACGATCACCGGTGGCGGCGGCGGTCAGGAGAGCATCCGTTTCACCGCGGGGCGCTACCATTACATCGTCTTCAAGGGTGTGGGCGGCCAATATACCGATGTGCCGGGCAAGACATGGTCGGGAATCCATGTGAGCCGCGACGGCAAGCAGGTGTCGACGCAACAATGTCCCGGCACCGCGACGATCGCCGGGGATTGGACCGCGCCGATCTACGCCGCTGCCCCCGAATCGGTTCGCGGGACGCTCGACGACGGCGACGCGCGGTTCCAGATGTGGTTCTGATGATGCGCGCGCCATGATCATCCTCGGCCTCGATCCCGGCCTTGGGACGACCGGCTGGGGCCTGATTCGCGCCGAGGGCAACCGATTGTCCCACCTCGCCAATGGCCGGCTCAAGACCGACAGCGCCGCGCCGCTGCCGCGTCGCCTCGCTCATCTCGACGCGATGGTCGCTGCGCTGATCGCCGATCACACGCCCGATGGCGCTGCGGCCGAGGAAGTGTTCGTCAACGCCAACCCGCAATCGACGTTGAAGCTCGCCCATGCGCGCGGCGTCATCCTGTGCGCGGCGGCGCGAAGCGGGGTCGAGATCGGCGAATATGCGCCGCGACTGGTCAAAAAGGCAGTGGTCGGCACCGGCACGGCGGAAAAGGCACAGGTTCATGCGATGGTCGCGCGGTTGTTGCCGGGGGTGAAGATCGATGGCCCGGACGCCGCCGACGCGCTCGCGGTGGCGATCTGTCATGCGCATCATCTCGCGTCGGCACGACGTATTCCCTGATCTGCCA
Source organism: Sphingomonas sp. So64.6b (assembly GCF_014171475.1). Lineage (NCBI taxonomy): Bacteria > Pseudomonadati > Pseudomonadota > Alphaproteobacteria > Sphingomonadales > Sphingomonadaceae > Sphingomonas > Sphingomonas sp. So64.6b. The sequence goes on along the minus strand of NZ_CP048817.1, from coordinate 3,742,510 downwards.
TTCGGGTGAACGCGGGGATGACGGGGAGAGTAAAATCACCCTATGGTTGAAACATGATCGCGCATCTCAAGGGCCGCCTCGACGCAACCGGTATCGACCATGCGGTGGTCGATGTCGGCGGCGTCGGTTATCTGGTCGGCGCCTCGACCAGGACATTGGCGAGCATCGGGCCGGTCGGCGAAGCGGTGATGCTCCACACCGAGATGTTGGTGGCGGAGGATTTCATCCGCCTGGTCGGTTTCTCCACCGCAAGCGAGCGCGACTGGTTCCGGCTGCTGACCGGTGTGCAGGGGGTGGGCGCGCGGGTCGCGCTGGCGATCCTGTCGGCACTCGATCCGGCCGACCTGAGCCGCGCCATTGCCGCGCAGGACAAGGCGATGGTGGCGCGCGCCAATGGTGTCGGGCCGAAGCTTGCCGAACGCATCGTACGCGAATTGAAGGACAGGATCGGCGGTGTCGCGATCGGCGGCGCCTCTCCCGTCGCGCCGAGCGGCGCGGGCGCGGATGCGGTATCGGCGATGCTCAACCTCGGTTTTCGTCCCGCCGAGGCGAGCGCCGCGGTCGCTTCGGCCGAAGAAGAATTGGGTGCCGGCGCGACGCTCGATGCACTGGTCCGCCTGGCGTTGCGCAAGGCGGCGAAGTAAGGCTGGCGCCGCGACGGATCGCGTCGAGCCAAGTCGACTGTGCGTGAATGGAACCTTGCGGTGTCGGATCGATTGTGGGTTGTCATGTCGAGAATGCGATTGATCATTATCGGGGCACTCGCGCTTGCTGCCTCGCCATGTCTGGCCGATCAGCCTGAACCGACGCCGGTGCCGCCCGCGCCTCTCCCCGCTCTTGGCGCCGATTGGATGCCCGACCCCGAGCCGGGCGACGCGGCGACCGATCCCGACCGCTGGCCGCGCGGCAATGCCACCGCGACCGGACTCGATAACATGATCAACGACGAGCGCTTGTCCGCACATTTGCGGGGCGGCGACCATTTGAGCGGTGGGCGCGCCTTTCGGGCGCTGAGCGGCGGTTATCTGATCGTCCCGGTGCTCAAGCTTCACTTCCCGCACAGTCGCTAGCGGACTTTACACCGCGCGGCATGGTGGTGCCGCGAACATGGTTGCAACACCGGTTGTCAGTGTGCGTCGACGGGCATAGCTTCGCGCATTCCACAGGCGGAGACGACGCATGAAGCGATTCGTATTGGCGGCAACCAGTGTGTTGTTGATCTTTCCCGATTTGGCCCTCGCTTATCAGACCGCGCCCGAGCGACGACCCACGCCGCCGCAGACGAGACCTGCGCCGCCGGGCAGGCCGCATGTCCAGCCGCCCCGCCCGGGAACGGGCGGTCCCCAGATTCAACCGACTCGTCCGGGCCGCCCGCAAATCCAGCCACCGCGCCCTGGCCGGCCCAATCCAGGCAATGGCGGACCGCAGATTCAGCCGCCCCGTCCGGGTGGTCCACAGATTCAGCCGCCACGGCCCGGACGGCCCGCGCAGGTCCGGCCGCCGCGTCCGCCGCATCGCCCCGGCATCGGACGTCCGCCCAACTTCCGGCCGATCCATCGGCCCGGATTCCAGTATCCGCGCGGCTATCGCTATCGCCGCTGGGCGATCGGCCTGCTGCTGCCGCGCCTGTTCCTGTCGAACAGCTATTATTACAATGACTGGTATGGCCTCGGTGTCGGCGCGCCGCCACGTGGTTATCGCTGGGTCCGTTATGGGCCGGACCTGCTGCTGGTGCAGACGCGCACCGGCCGCATTGCCGATGTGATCTACGGCGCCTTTTACTGAGAAACCGAAGCGGAAATGGCGGGCGCCCGGGAAACCGGGCGCCCGTTCCCGTCAGGCGCCGAGCTTCTTGGCCAGCGCAAGCGCGGTCGCGCGGCCTTCCTCGCGGCCCGGCGTGGTGATGACGACGAACTTGTCATCGCCGATGAACACGTTGAGCTGGTTGATGCCGGGCACGAAGAATGCCGACTTGCCGACACCGGGAATATCCTCGACCGGCTTGTCGCTGAACGCCTTCATCGACGCGGCGACGCCATCGCGCGCCATCTTGATCGCATCCGGCGTGTTGTCGGCGATCGGCGACCAGCGCGCCATCAGGCTCGCCTTGCCGTTAGCGGTGTCATAAGTGCATTCGGACGTCGCGGCGTCGCTGCCGCTCGATTCATGTACAAGGCCAAGCGTGGCCGCGGTCACCGGCGTCTTGAGCACTTCGGCGACCGCTGCTTTGTCGAGCAGTACGCACGCATCGGTCGCCTTGAAATCGGCCGGCGGGGATTTCCCGCCGCTGCTGCCGCTGGCGCTGGTTTCCGCAGTGGTGGTCGCACTGCCTGCCGTCGTGTTGCCAGCGGTCGTGCCGCCACAACCGGCGAGCACGAGCGCGCAGCCTAAGCCAGCAAAGGCGAGGGGGGATAAGGGCTTCATGCACATCACTCCGTTTTGCCGCTGCGGTGGTGCGACCCTTATCGTGCAGCGGGGCGGTTATAGGACGGGATGATGGGCGACGATAGACAGCACTGCCCGCTGCCCGCTAGGTGGGGCGGTGACTGATGCCGACCGCTTCATGACGCCCGAGCGCAAGCCCGAGGATATCGATGCCGCGCTGCGCCCCAAATCGCTCGACGAGTTTGTCGGGCAGAAGGCGGCGCGCGAGAATCTGCGCGTGTTCATCGCCGCCGCCAAATCGCGCGGCGATGCGCTCGATCATGTGCTGTTCTTCGGCCCGCCCGGGCTCGGCAAGACCACGCTGGCGCAGATCGTCGCGCGCGAAATGGGCGTCGGGTTTCGCGCCACCTCCGGCCCGGTGATCGCCAAGTCGGGTGATCTCGCTGCGCTGCTGACCAATCTCGAGGACGGCGATGTGCTGTTCATCGACGAGATCCACCGGCTCGCGCCGGCGGTTGAGGAAATACTCTATCCGGCGATGGAGGATCGCGCGCTCGACCTGATGATCGGCGAGGGGCCGAGCGCGCGGAGCGTGCGGATCGACCTGCCGCGCTTCACTCTGGTCGGTGCGACGACGCGCCAGGGGCTGCTGACCACACCATTGCGCGACCGGTTCGGTATTCCGGTGCGGCTCAATTTCTACACCGTGGACGAGCTTGAACGCGTCGTCGCGCGGGCCGCGTCGTTGCTCGACCTATATGTCTCGGCGGATGGCGCGCATGAGATCGCGCGGCGCTCGCGCGGCACGCCGCGGATCGCCGGGCGCCTGCTGCGACGAGTGCGCGACTTTGCCAATGTCGCGGGCACGCCAGTGGTCGATGCGTCGGCGGCGGATGCGGCGCTCAACCGGCTCGAAGTCGATTCGCTTGGCCTCGACGCGATGGACCGGCGTTATCTGATGATGATCGCCGGGATCTATCGTGGCGGGCCGGTCGGCGTGGAGACGCTCGCGGCGGGCTTGTCGGAGCCGCGCGATACGATCGAGGAAGTGATCGAGCCCTATCTGATCCAGCTCGGCCTGATCGCGCGCACCGCGCGCGGCCGGTGCCTGAACGCGGGAGGGTGGAAGCATCTCGGCCTCAATCCGCCGGCGGATTCGCAGGACGGACTGTTCGATTGACCCCGCTCCTCCCCGTGCCGGGGAGGAACAGCACCTGCGCGATAGCTCCTCGCGTAACAATCTGATAGCGCTATGGACATGCCGACCGCTGCCAACTCCGCCCGTGAAATCCTCGTTCGATTGCACGACGTGATGGCGTCGCGCACGGCGGCGCAGGCAAAGCTCAATTCGGTGGTCGGGATCGTCGGTGAGGCGATGTCGAGCGAGGTCTGTTCGATCTATCTGCTGCGCGATGGGGTACTCGAACTCTATGCCACGCGGGGCCTGGCGCAGGAGGCGGTTCACGTCACCACGCTCGCGCTGGGCGAGGGGCTGGTCGGCACGATCGCCGAGCAGGTCGAGACGCTCAACCTCGACGAGGCGGCGAGCCATCCCGACTTCGCCTATCGGCCGGAGACGGGCGAGGAGAAATTCCACAGTTTTGCCGGTGTGCCGATCATTCGCCGGGAGCGCGCGGTCGGCGTGCTGTGCGTACAGCATGCCGACCCGCATAAATATGACGATGTCGAGATCGAGGCGCTGCAGACCGTCGCGATGGTGCTGAGCGAGCTGATCGCCAATGCCGATCTGGTCGATGCCAGCAGCGCGGCGACATTGCGCCCGCAATCGACCGCTGCGATGCGTATCGAGGGGCTCAAGCTGGTCGAGGGTATGGGCAGCGGCTATGCCGTGTTCCATCAGCCGCGCATCACCATTGAGCACACCGTTGCCGAGGACACCGATGCCGAGCGCCACCGTGTCTATGCCGCATTCGACAAGATGCGTGAGCAGATCGAACGGATCGCCAGTCAGGCCGAATTCGGCGTCGGCGGCGAGCATGACGAAGTGCTGCAGACTTACAAGATGTTTGCCTATGACGAGGGCTGGAGCCGGCGCATCAACGAGGCGATCGATTCCGGCCTGACTGCCGAGGCAGCGATCGAGCGTGTGCAGCAACGCACGCGTCAGCGCATGCGGCAGATCGACGATCCATTGCTCGCCGACCGGATGCACGATCTGGAGGATCTGTCGAACCGGCTGTTGCGCATCGTGTCGGGCCAGATGGGCACTGCCGCGCAAGGCGGGCTCAGGCAGGATACGATCCTGATCGCACGCAATCTCGGACCCGCCGAACTGCTCGAATATGACCGGCGCCGGCTCAAGGGTGTGATCCTTGAGGAAGGGTCGCTGACCGCGCACGTCACCATCGTCGCGCGGGCAATGGGCGTGCCGGTGCTTGGCCGGGTCAAGGGCGTGCGCCGCTCGATTGCCGAAGGCGACATGTTGTTGCTCGACTCGACCGCGGCCAACGTCTTCGCGCGGCCCTCGCCGGCGATGGAGGAAGCGTTCGAAGCAAAGCTGCAGCTGCGCCAGAAGCGCCGCGCGGTGTTCGCCGCGCTTAAGTCCGAACCGCCGATCACCGCTGATGGGCACCGTGTGACGGTGATGGTCAATGCCGGTTTGCGCGACGATGTCGCCGCGCTCGACATGACCGGCGCGGATGGCATCGGGCTGTTCCGTACCGAATTCCAGTTCCTGGTATCGGCCACCCTGCCCGCGCGCGAGCGCCAGCAGCGGCTTTACAAGGAAGTACTCGACGCGGCGGGCGACCGGCCGGTGATCTTCCGCACCGTCGATATCGGTGGCGACAAGGCGCTGCCTTATCTGATTCAGGACGGGGCCGAGGAGGAGAATCCGGCGATGGGCTGGCGCGCGCTGCGCCTCGCGCTCGAACGCGACGGGTTGATGAAGGTGCAGGCGCGCGCGCTGCTCGAGGCGGCGGCGGGGCGGACGCTCAACGTGATGTTCCCAATGGTTTCCGAACCTTGGGAATATGAGGAAGCGCGGGCGCTGTTCGAGACGCAGCGCGAATGGTTCGCGCAGCGCGGCCGTAAATTGCCCAACGAGATTAATTATGGCGCGATGCTCGAAGTGCCGGCGCTCGCCGAGCAGCTCGATATCCTGCTGCCCAAGCTCGATTTCCTGTCGATCGGCACCAACGACCTGACTCAGTTCCTGTTCGCCGCCGACCGCGCCAATCCCAAGCTCGCCGAACGCTATGACTGGCTCAGCCCGGCGATCCTGCGCTTCATCGCGCGGCTCGTGGGGCCGACCGGTGCCGCGGGCGTGCCGCTCGGCGTGTGCGGCGAGATGGGCGGCCGACCGCTGGAGGCGATGGCGTTGATCGGACTCGGCATCGATCGGCTGTCGATCACGCCGGCGGCGGTCGGCCCGATCAAGGCGATGGTCCGCTCGCTCGATCGCGACGCGCTGATGGCACATATGAAGATGTTGCTGGCGGCGCCGCCGCGCGACATGCGCGGCGCATTGACCGCCTGGGCGGCGGAAAGCGGCGTCGAACTGGCGTGATTGCGTGACGGGTGGGTAAAGCGGGCGTTGACACCGCTGCGACCCTTTGTGAGACACGTCGTAATCGCAGGAAATAATATCGGGCCGCACCCTCCTGCCGGAGATATTCATGACCGACGTCGAATCCGGCGAGGAAGCCACCCTGTTCCCCAAGACGGCAGGTGAGCGGCTGCGCGATGCGCGCGAAGCACAAGGTCTGTCGCTGGCCGAGATCGCGGCGCGCACGCGCATTCCGATTCGGCAGCTCGAAGCGATCGAAACGAGCAATTTCGCCGCCTTGCCCTCGGTCACTTATTCGGTCGGTTTTGCCAAGGCCTATGCTCGGGCGGTCGGCATGGACGAAGTCGCGATCGCGCGCGAGGTGCGCAGCCAGAATGACACGACCGTGCGGCGCACCGAATATGAAGCTTACGAAATCAGCGATCCCGCACGCACGCCGACCGGTGGTGTTGTCGCCGTCACGGTAGCGCTGACGATCCTGTTGCTGATCGCGGTAGGGCTGTGGTTTGGCACCAACCTGTTCCGTGGTGAAGACTCCGCGCCTGCCGCGCCTGCCGCCGAAAGCGAGACTGTGCCGGCGGCCCCGATCGCCAATCCAACGTCCGCCGCGCCCGCCGGCGGACAGGTGACTTTGGTCGCGACCGACGAGATCTGGCTGCGCATCTATGACGCGACCGGCAAGACCTTGTTCCAGAATACGATGAAACCGGGCGATCGTTATGATGTGCCGGCCGATGCCAATGGCCCGATGATCAATATCGGCCGGCCCGACAAGCTGCAGATCCTGCTCAACGGATCGCAATTGCCGCCGCTCGGTGACGGACGGCTGGCGATCAAGGATATCGGTATCAGTGCTGCCGTATTGAAGGCGCGGGTCAATGGCGTATCGGTGCCGACGCCCGTCGCCACGCCGATCAGTCGGGCCACGCCGACCGGTACTTCGACGCGAATCCCACCTGCATTCGCGACGCAGCGCCGACCCGAGGCGTCACCGACCGGCGTATCGACTCCCGCCGCCTCGGCGCCGCCGCCCGTACCGTCGGCGCCGTCGACACCCACTCCTTAAGACTGGCGACACCATGACAATGTCAGCTATACCGCCCCATTCACTGCACCGGGGGGTGTTCATGCGTAACTATTTGACGGCGGCTGTTCTTCTGATCGGGGTCGGGGCAATTCCCGGCACCGCCGTCGCGCAATCGGCGGTCGAGAACCGCGTCGAGCGGCTCGAAGGGCAGATGCGCGCCGTGCAGCGCAAGGTCTTTCCGCCACAGGGCCAGGGGGGCAATAATCAGCTGATCCAGCCCGACATCGCGCCCGGCGAATACCCTGCCCAGCCATCGGGGACGCCGTCAGGCAGCCCGGTCGCCGATCTCACCGCGCGGGTCGATGCGCTTGAATCTCAACTGAGCGGGCTCACCGGGCAGATCGAGCAGCTTCAGTTCAAGAACCGTCAGGTCGAGGAAGGTTTTGCCGCGTTCAAGCGGTCGACCGAAGCGCGACTGACGGCGATCGAAGGCACGACGTCGGGCAGTGCGGTGGCCGGAGATACGGCAACGCAGCCGGTCGCCACCGCGACGCCAAAGCCGGTCACGCCAAAACCGGCGACGCCGGCGGTATCCACGCCGGCGCCGGCCAAGGATGCGGCCCGCGCCACACGCGCCGCAGCGATCGAGAAACCGGCGACCGACGACGCCGGCGAAGACACCTATAATTACGGCTATCGGCTGTGGGAGGCGAAGCTCTACCCGGAGGCCGAGGTGCAGTTCAAATCCTTGATCAAGGACTACCCGCAGCATCGCCGCATCAGCCGTGCGCAGAACATGCTCGGCCGGTCGCTGCTCGACGGCGGCAAGCCGAACCTCGCGATCCTCGCTTTCTACGACAATTACCGCAAGATGCCCAAGGGCGACCGGGCGCATGAGAGCCTGTTCTACCTTGCTCAGGCGCTGGTCAAGCTCAACAAGCCGGCGGCCGAAGTCTGCAAGGTTTATGACGAGCTCGAGGATGTCTATCCCGATAAATTGTCGCCGCAGATGAAGGCCGATGTGGCGCGTGGCCGTGTCACTTCCAAATGCAAATGAGGTGATGGTCGCCGATCAGATCGCGCGCTTCCGCCGCGATCTGGAGGCGGCGCTGCGGCGGCCGTTCGGGTCGGACGACCGGCTGGCGCTGGCGGTGTCGGGTGGGCCGGACAGCATGGCAATGCTCGCGCTGGGCAGCGCGGCTTTTCCCGGACGCACGATCGCGGCAACGGTCGATCATGGTTTGCGGCCCGACGGTGCGGCAGAGGCGGCGATGGTTGCCCGATATTGCTCGGCCCATGACCTCCCTCATGCCACGCTGGCGCTCGCCGGACCGATCGGGCCGGCCAATATCCAGGCGGCTGCCCGCGACGCCCGTTATCTCGCCTTGCGCGACTGGGCGGCCGAGAGTGGCGCGACGATGCTCGCCACCGCACACCATGCGGACGATCAGGCTGAAACATTTCTGATGCGCGCGGCGCGCGGCGCCGGTCTGTCGGGGCTTGCAGCGGTAAGACCGGTTCAGGATTTGGGGCAGGGGCTGCTGCTGGTCCGGCCGCTGCTCGGCTGGCGCTGCGCCGAGTTGCGTGCCGTGGCCGAGACGGGGATGGGGGCGGGCGCGCTACCGTTCGTTGACGACCCAAGCAATGCCAGTGACCGGTTCGACCGGACCCGTTTTCGCACATTGTTACGCGACAATGCATGGCTTGATGCGGGGCAGATCGCCCGCTCGGCAGGCTATCTTGCGGAAGCGGATCATGATCTGCGCGCCCTGGAGGCATGGCTGTGGGGCAGCAGAGCCACGCCGGGTGATGACGGTGAACAGCGGGTCGACGTAACGGCACTGCCGCGCGAGGTTCGCCGCCGTCTCGCGCGGATCGCGATCTCCCGGGTGCGCGAATCGGCGGCGATCGATTCGCCGAAATGGTCATCCGCCGCCAATATCGAAGCGCTGCTCGATTCGCTTGAGGGGGGCAGGTCGGCTACTCAGGCCGGCGTAATGGCGTCGTCAAAGGGCGATATCTGGCGATTCCGCGAGGCGCCGCCCCGGCGATAGCACCTATCGGCCCGAGTCTGCGCTTGTTCCATTGCCATTAACCTCGCGTCGCCTATCTTAAGGTCACGAAAGGTACGCGCACCGATGAACGACAACGACAAGCAGCCCGGCCCCGACAGCGGCGGCCCCAACCCGTGGATGAAGAGCCTGCTCGTATGGGTTGGCGTTCTCGTCGCGTTGGCGCTGTTCGTGACCATGATCGACACTCGCAGCACGCCGGCGGCGGGCGGCGCGATCGCCTATTCGACCTTCCTCGACAAGGTTCAGGAAGGCACCGTCAAGGAGGTCAATGTCGCTGGCGACGTGATTTCCGGCACGCTGCGCGACGATACGCGTTTCCGCACCTATGCGATGGCCGATCCGCAGCTGACCGACAAGCTGCGCGCCAAGAACGTCGTGATCACTGCCAAGCCCGAGGAAGGCCCGGCGATCTGGCAAGTCATCCTGATCCAGTCGCTGCCATTCCTGCTGTTCCTTGGCATTGCCTTTTTCGTGCTGCGCCAGATGCAGAAGAACTCCGGTTCCGGGGCGATGGGTTTTGGTAAATCGCGTGCGAAAATGCTGACGCAGAAGGAAGGCCGCGTGACCTTCGACGACGTCGCCGGCATCGACGAAGCGCGCGAGGAACTGCAGGAGATCGTCGAGTTCCTCAAGGACCCGACCAAATTCGCCCGGCTCGGCGGCAAGATTCCCAAGGGCGCGCTGTTGGTCGGCTCGCCCGGCACCGGCAAGACGCTGCTTGCCCGCGCCATCGCGGGTGAGGCGGGCGTGCCCTTCTTCACCATTTCCGGTTCGGACTTTGTCGAAATGTTCGTCGGCGTCGGCGCAAGCCGCGTGCGCGACATGTTCGAACAGGCCAAGAAATCGGCGCCGTGCATCGTCTTTATCGACGAAATCGACGCGGTCGGCCGCCATCGCGGCGCCGGCCTTGGTAACGGCAATGACGAACGCGAACAGACGCTCAACCAGTTGCTGGTCGAGATGGACGGGTTCGAGGCAAGCGAAGGCATCATCATCGTCGCGGCGACCAACCGCCCTGATGTACTCGACCCCGCGCTGCTGCGTCCGGGCCGCTTCGATCGCCGCGTGACGGTGCCGCTGCCCGATATCGAAGGCCGCGTGAAGATTCTCGAAGTTCATATGAAGAAGGTGCCGCTGGCACCGGACGTCGATGCACGCACGCTCGCGCGTGGCACGCCGGGTATGTCGGGCGCCGATCTCGCCAACCTGGTCAATGAGGCGGCGCTGATGGCGGCGCGCCTGGGCAAGCGGCTGGTCGCGATGGCGCAGTTCGAGATCGCCAAGGACCGCGTGATCATGGGCACAGAGTGGAAATCGCTCGTCATGACCCCTGATGAAAAGCGCATGACCGCTTATCATGAGGCGGGCCACGCGCTGGTCCGCGTCCATGAACTGGCGTCGGACCCGATCCACAAGGCGACGATCATCCCGCGCGGCGGTGCTCTCGGCATGGTCGTGTCGATGCCGGAGCGCGATAATTACTCGTACCACCGCGACAAGATGTACGCCGATCTGGCGTCCGTGATGGGCGGCCGCGTTGCCGAGGAAGTGATCTTCGGTCACGACAAGGTGTCGTCGGGCGCGTCGAGCGACATCAAACAGGCGACCAAGCTCGCCCGTGCGATGGTCACGCAATGGGGCATGTCCGAAGCGATCGGCCCGTTGCAATATGAAGAGCAGCAGGGCGAGACGTTCCTCGGTTATTCGCAGACCCAGCGTCACAATATGTCGAACGAGACGGCGCTGGCGATCGACGGCGAGATTCGCCGGCTGGTCGAGGGCGGGCATGCGCGCGCAACCGAGCTGATCACCAAGCATGTTGATCAGCTGCACGCCATTGCCGGCGCGCTGCTCGAATTCGAGACGCTGACCGGTGAGGAGATCAAGGCGCTGGTCGCGGGCAACGCGATCGATCGTGACAGCGGCCCCAAGGCGCCGTCGGTGCCGGTCGGCGGCACCTCGATCCCCAAGACGCGTCGTCCCAAGGGTCCGTTCGGCAACCCGGCACCAGCCGGAGCCTGATCCAAATCATCAGCCGCTTCGGCGGTCCGACCATAACCCTCTCGCGCGGACTCGCGCGGGAGGGTTTTTCTTGTGCGGCGAGTGTCGCACGGTTCCGTTCGTGCCCAGTATCGCCATTATCTCGATAACTAGCTGATATTTAAGGGCATTTGATGCGACCCCACGCGTCGTGGCGAGGGCCTGAGATATGACACTACCGGTGTCCCATATCTCCGCCACTCCGCCGGCTCCGTCACCGGCGGTGATTCAACCATGGCTCGGAATTTGGAAGTCACCCCTTGCCGGAACTCGGGCCGGCTCGCTCCTCTTGTCGTCGGAAACGGTATCGCAGCGCGAAAAGGCAGAGCTCTGCACAAGCGTCTAGCCGGTCAGGCCGAGTACCAGCAGCAGCATCCCCCACAGGATCAGCGCGAACAGCGAGAAAGTCATCAGCATGACGGTCCGCCACAAGGCCGATCGCTTGCGCAGCGAATAGGCGCCGCGCAATTGCGCGAACATATGCACCGGCGGTGCGATCATCAGCAGCGCGGTGAGCCATCCGCCCGGCACATTGACTGTCAGTCCGAGGCTGAAAACGGTCACCAGCAGCATCATGAAGGACAGCGAATAGGTCACGAAGATCGCATGATCATAAAGCTTGAAGCGGCGTCGCCACAGGAACAGCAGCGCGACGAACGGCACCGAGATCGGAATCAACGCCCAGCTATATTTATACGCGCTCGACTGTAGTTTGTAGAGCATCAGCCCCGGGTTGGCGTTGAATTTGGCGACTCCCTTGTCGAGTGCTGGCCAGCCGGTACTCAGATCGGAATGACCGCCCGTGGTCCCGCTGCCCGGCGCCGCCGTGGCCATGCGAGCGGTCTTCAGCGCCTTCACGGTGGAGCGCATTGCGACGACATCGTCGCTTGGCTCGGTCGTCCCCGCCTTGGTCGACGCCGCCTTGGTCGACCCCGCTTCGAGCCTGGCCAGTTCGGTCGATGCCTTGGCGATCTGCTTGTCCAGATTGCCGATCGTGGATTGCCGCGCCGCCGGGGTCAGCCCGGAATCGAGTTCGCCGCCGAATGTGTGGATCGACGCGAACATCAGGAAGACGAAGAACAGATACAAAGCGAGCGGCGAGACGAAGCGCGCGCGCTCGCCCGCGACATAGCGCCGGGTCAGCGCGCCGGGATGGAACAGCAGCATCGGCAAGGTACGCCAGATCTTGCCCTCGAAATGGAACACGCCATGAAGCAGGTCGTGGCCGATCGAGCCCAGCGAGCGGTGGACATGCTCGCTTTGCCCGCAGGCATGGCAATAATCGCCGATCAGCGCGGTGCCGCAATTGAGGCACAGGCCATGCGCATGGCACGCCGCATGGCCCTCGCCGGCATCCGGCTCGACCGCGCGCCCGATCAACGCTCCCGTGGCGATATCGCCGACTGCTTCGATTTCCCCCGTCATCGCCGCGTCGAATAGCATCACGATGCGCAAAGACGATAGCGTTTTGGGCGGATCATTATTTGGCCGGGCGCGGCGGGCGTGATAGCCATAGCGTCATGGCTACCGACGTTCTCGACCTCGATCCCGTCCGGCTCATCGCCGATATGGGCGCGCGCGCCCGCCAATCCGCACGCATGGTTGCCGCGCTGCCGTGCGTCGCCAAGTCGCGTGCGCTCGATGCGGCGGCGCAAAGGCTGCGCGACGCGGTCGCCGAAATCCTGGCGGCGAACGCGCTCGACATGGCGCATGGCCGGGAGATCGGACTGTCGGGGGCAATGCTCGACCGACTGTTGCTCGACGAAGGTCGCATCGAATCGATGGCCTCCGGAGTTGCGGCAATTGCCGCGCTGCGCGATCCGGTCGGCGCAGTGATCGACGAAAGCCGCCGTCCCAACGGCCTGGTGCTGCGCCGGGTCCGTGTGCCGATCGGCGTGATCGGCATCATCTATGAAAGCCGCCCCAACGTCACCGCCGATGCCGCGGCGTTATGCGTCAAGGCGGGCAATGCCGTGATCCTGCGCGGCGGATCCGAGGCGGTGCACAGCAACCGTGCAATTCACGCCGCCTTTGTCGCGGGGCTGGCCGAGGCCGGGCTGCCCGCCGACATCGCCCAACTCGTGCCAACGACCGATCGCGCCGCAGTCGGCGCGATGCTCACCGCGGAAGGGGCGATCGATCTGGTTGTGCCACGCGGCGGCAAGAGCCTGGTCGCCCGCGTTCAGGCCGAGGCGCGCGTGCCCGTGCTCGCGCATCTCGATGGGATCAATCATGTCTATGTCCATGCTTCGGCTGATCCGGCGATGGCGGCATCGGTCGTGGTCGATGCCAAGATGCGTCGCACCGGTATCTGTGGCGCGATGGAGACGTTGCTGATCGACCGTGCCTATCCCGATCCGGCGGGGCTGACCGCTGCGCTGCGGGCGGCCGGCTGCGAACTACGCGGCGACGCCGCGACGCGCGCTCTCGATGCAGCGGTCGATGCCGCCGACGATGTGGATTGGAACACCGAATATCTCGACGCGATTGCCTCGGTCGCGATCGTCGATGGGGTCGACGCGGCGATGGCGCATATCGCGGCGCACGGATCGCATCATACCGATGCGATCATCGCCGCCGACGAATCCGTCGCGGAACGTTTCATTGCCGGGGTCGATTCGGCAATCGTGCTGTGGAATGCCTCGACTCAGTTCGCCGATGGCGGGGAGTTCGGGCTGGGCGCGGAGATCGGCATCGCGACCGGGCGGCTGCACGCCCGCGGCCCCGTCGCGCTGGAAGGGCTGACGACCTATAAATGGGTGGTGCGCGGTACCGGTCAGGTGCGGGGTTGAACGATACCGTCACGCTGTGGCGCCCGGTCGGTCCAAAAGAGCTGGCGCTGATCGAACAGAGCGGCATGCGTGAATTTCCGCCGCGCTTGCCCGATCAGCCGATCTTCTATCCGGTGACGACCGAGGATTATGCGGTGAAGATCGCGCGCGACTGGAACGTGCCGGCGAGCGGTTCCGGATTCGTCACCGAATTTCAGGTGCGTCGCGATTTTCTCGATCGCTACCGCGTTGAGGAGGCGGGCGGGCGCGCGCACCGCGAATATTGGATCCCGGCCGAGGAATTGCCTGCCTTCAACGCTGCGATCATCGGTGGCATTTCGGTTGTGCACCGCTTCCCCGAATGACCCGTATCGGCCTGCTTGGCGGCTCGTTCAATCCGGCTCATCGCGGCCACCGCGCGATCAGCCTTGCCGCGATTCGTGCGCTCGATCTCGATGAAGTGTGGTGGTTGGTGTCGCCAGGCAATCCGCTCAAGGATAAGGCGCGCGATATGGCGCCGCAGGCCGTGCGGCTTGCCTCGGCACGGGCGATGGCGCGGCATGCGCCGATCCGGGTCAGCGATATCGAGACGCGGCTCGGCACGCGCTACACCGCCGATACGCTCGAAAAGCTGGTCCGGCTCTATCCGAAGAAACGCTTCATCTGGCTGATGGGCGGGGACAATCTTGCCCAGTTCGACCAGTGGCGCAACTGGCGCGGGATCGCCCGCGAGGTTCCGATTGCGGTGATCGCGCGTCCGGGGTATGACCGGGCTGCTCGCGCGGCTCCCGCGATGGGTTGGTTGCGGCGCTTCATCCGGCCCGCATACCAGGCAAAGAGCTGGACGACGTGGAGAATGCCGGCACTCGTGCTGTTGCGATTCCGCCCTGACCCCACCTCGGCGACCGGGCTGCGCAAGGCCGATCCCGCCTGGCAACGGCGTTTCTTGCCGCAATCCGGATTAACACGCTCAACATAGGAATCGTTTTGGCTTCAACTTCACCCGTCATTCGCGCGACCGACCCGGAAGAGGTCGAGGCGCTGCACAAGCTGGTCCTGGCGTCGCTCGACGATGATCAGGCGGTCGACACGATCTCCATCCCGCTGGCCGGCAAATCGTCGATCGCCGATCATATGGTGATCGCGAGCGGCCGGTCGACGCGCCAAGTCGCGTCGATGGCTGCGAAGCTGGCCGAGAAGATCAAGGGCGAGCTTGGCCGCCAGACGCGGATCGAAGGGCTGCCGACCGCCGACTGGGTGCTGATCGATGCCGGCGACGTGATCGTCCATCTGTTCCGCCCCGAGGTCCGCAGCTTCTACAATCTCGAGCGGATGTGGGCATTCGGCGACGCGCCGCCCGTGCCGGACGCACCGGTGGCCGACGCCGAAGACTGAGAGTGCTTGAAAATTCGTGAAAGACCGAATTTTGGAGCGGTTCCGGCCCGCTCCCCCTCCCGGCCACCCATTCAGGATACGCTGCGGGTGGCCGGAAGGGGGAGTGTTGTTCTGCCCTCAGGTCGATCATGCCCCCGGCATGATCTGCAGGATGCCGGGGGCATCCTGCACCTGATGGCATCCCAACACTGGCCGGAACCGCTGAAATGCGCCTTCAGCGCATTTCCAAACGGACTTTAGGCCTTGCTGCTCCACATCGTCGCGCGCGGTCGCATCGGGCAGAGCCCCGAGGCGGAACTGGTCGCGCGTTATCTGAAGCGGCTGTCCTGGCCGACCAAAGTCACTGAACTTCCCGATACCGGCGGCAAGATCCCGGTGGTCGAGCCGCAGACGCGCATCGTCATGCTTGATGAAACCGGTGATGTACTGCCATCGCGCGTTTTCGCCGAGAAACTCGGCCGCTGGCGCGATGACGGCGTCCGGGAAACGCGTTTCATGATCGGCGCAGCGGATGGGTTCGACGATACCGATCGCGCGGGCGCTGATCTGCTGCTGTCGTTCGGCCGCGCGACCTGGCCGCATATGCTCGCCCGCGCAATGCTTGCCGAGCAATTGTGGCGCGCGGCGAGCATCCTTGCCAATCATCCGTATCACCGCGAAGGATGAGCGGCATGCGGGGCGGCATCAAAGTGGCGGGCTTGGTCGTGGCGGGGGTCGCTGCGATCGGCCTGGGCGCGCCATCGCTTCCCGCACAGGACCAGCAGCAACGGCTCGCCGAGGCCAAGGCGCAATCCGAGGCCGCCGCGCAACGCTCGCGGCGGCTCGAGGCGCAGGCCGGACGCGAACGTGACCAGGCGCGCCAGGCGCGTGCACAGGAAGCTGCGGTCGCCGCGCGTATCCAGCAGGCGGAGGCCGACATCGCCGCCGGCCAGGCACGAATCGAGATCATCCGCCGTCAGCTCGGCGAGCAACGCGCGCGGCTCGCGGAGCGTCAGGGGCCGATCGTCCGGCTGGTCGCCGCGCTCCAGTCGCTGGCGCGCCGTCCGGTGCTGATCAGCGTGGTCCAGCCGGGATCGGTCAACGACATCGTCCATGTCCGCGCGGTGCTGGCGAGCAGCTTGCCCGTGATCCATGCCCGTACCGCCAATGTCCGAGCCGATCTCGCACGGACACGCGCTCTGCAGGCGGATGCCGCGCTTGCCACTCGGACCTTGGCCGACAGCCGCACCCGGCTCGAGGCGCAACGTCTTGCCCTGACCCGGCTCGAAGCTGAACACCGGTTGCGCTCGCGCTCGCTCGGGCGTGATGCGCTGTTCGAGTCCGACCGTGCCATCGCCATGGGCGAGCGAGCGCGGGATATCGTCGATCTGATGGATCAGCTCGGCAATCAGGCGGTGGTGCGCGAAAGCCTCGAGTCGCTGCCCGGCCCCTTGCCGCGCCCGCCGCGACCTGGTGAAGTCGCTTCGCCGTTCGACAGCGTGTCATGGCCGCACGGGTCGCCGCCCTATCGCCTGCCGGTGGTCGGCAAGGTGGTTGTCGGGCTGGGCGAACTCTCCGATGCCGGGGTGCGCTCACGCGGCCTGACCATCGCCTCGGCCGCCGAAGCTGCGGTGGTCGCGCCGGCCGCCGGGCGGATCGCTTATGCCGGTGCTTTTCGCGGTTATGGCACGATCGTCATCATCGACCATGGTGGCGGCTGGACCTCGCTCGTCTCGGGCCTGGGGGCGGCCTCGGTACGAGTCGGCGAGAGCGTCGGCCAGGGCGCGCCGATCGGCCGTGCTACAAAGGACGACGATGCGCGTGTTACAGTCGAGCTGCGCCGCAAGGGGCGAGCCGTTGATATGACCCCATTGATTGGCTGATTGCGGAGGTTTGTTGTAAAAATCCGCTCGTTCGCGAAATTTCCGGATGAGCACTCAGTCCCTGTTCATCCTCAGGCCGCTTTGATCACGCCGAATTAGCCGCTAGAGTCGCGGCAACACGCTCTTCCCGAAATGGAATTCCATGGCTCGTCCCTTTATCCAGGCCACCGCGATCGCCGCGATCCTCGCGCTCGTTCCCACCGCGACCGCCGCGATGGCGCAGGTCGATACCGACGCTTATCGTGAAATCGACCAGTTCATGGACGTGTTCAACCGGGTGAAGGGCGCGTATGTCGACAAGGTCGATGACAAGACGCTGATCAAGGGCGCGATCGACGGCATGCTGGCGGCACTCGACCCGCACAGCGCGTTCGAGACCGGGCTCGATTACGACAATCTGCGCATCCAGACGATGGGCAGCTATGGCGGGCTCGGCCTGACCGTCACGTCGGAGGACGGCGCGGTCAAGGTCATCGCACCGCAGGAGGACACGCCGGGCTTCCGCGCCGGCATCAAGTCGGGCGATTACATCACCCATATCGACGGCAAGCTCATTTACGGCCTGAGCCTCGACGAGGCGATCACCCAGATGCGCGGCACGCCGGGCAGCAAGATCGCGCTGACGCTGGTCCGTCCGGGCCGCGACAAGCCGATCGAAGTGACTTTGGTGCGCGAGAAAATCGTGCAGAAGCCGGTCAAGTGGGAAGTCAAGAACGGCATTGGCATCCTCAACATCAACACCTTCTCCGAAAACACCGGCGCGGCGGTGAAGGCGGGCATGGTGGGGATCGAAAAGTCGCTCGGCCATGCGCCGCTCGGTTATATCGTCGATCTGCGCGACAATGGCGGGGGCCTGCGCGACGAAGCGATCAACGTCGCCGACAATTTCCTCAATTATGGTGAAATCGTCTCCGAACGCGGCCGCGAAAAGGGCGATATCGAGCGTTTCTATGCCAAGAACGGCGACCCGTCGCGCGGCCTGCCGGTGATCGTGCTGGTCAATTCAGGATCGGCCTCCGCATCCGAGATCGTCGCCGGCGCACTGCAGGATCATCACCGCGCGCTGATCATGGGCGAACGCTCGTTCGGCAAGGGGTCGGTGCAGACCGTGCTCGACCTGGGCAACAATTCGGCGCTGCGCCTGACCACCTCGCGCTATTACACCCCGTCGGGACGGTCGGTGCAGGAAGGCGGGATCGAGCCCGACATCAAGGTGCCGCAGATCTCCGACCCCGATTTCAAGACGCGTCCGGTGTTCCGCGAGGCCGATCTACGCCGCCACCTGATCAATGAGGTCAAGGCGGATAACGCTGTACTCGAAGAGGATACCAAGGACGATCCGCGCTACAGCGCGACGCCCGACCAGCTCAAGGCCAAGGGGGTTACCGACTTCCAGCTCGATTATGCGCTGAAGACGATCGCCCGGCTCGGCGCCGCGCCGAAGATGGCATCGGGCAAATAATGGCGCGCACGCGTTTCCAGCTGGCGCACGAGCTCGCCTTTTTCCTGCCCGCGGCGCTGATGGCGGGCGCGCTGCTCTCGCAATATTGGGGTGGGCTATATCCGTGCGAGATGTGCCATTGGCAGCGCTGGCCGCATTATACCGCGATTGCTCTCGCCGGTTTCGCTTTCTTCGTGCCGCCGACCGCGCGGCGCCCGTTGGTGGTGCTTGCCGCGCTGGCCATCGCTACGAGCGGCGCGATCGGCGTGTTTCACGCCGGGGTCGAATATCATTGGTGGCAGGGGATCACCGCCTGCGCATCGACCATCACCCAATCGGGCGGTACACCGGAGGAGATGCTGGCGCGCATCATGGGCGCGCCGCTGATCCGCTGCGACGTCGCGCAGTGGAGCCTGTTCGGTATTTCTCTTGCCGGGTTCAATGCGATCTTTTCGCTGGGCGGTGCTGCCACCATCTTGTGGTTGATGGTACAAGGTCGACGCAGATGAGCGGCTGGAAACCCGGTGACGCGAAGCGTGCGACGCACAGCATGATCCGGGTGGATCAGGCTGGCGAATATGGCGCGACGCGAATCTATGCCGGGCAGCTGGCGGTGATGGGCGACCGCACCCCGGTCGCGCGTGCGATCGCCGGCATGGCCAACCAGGAAGAGCGCCACCGCGCCTTTTTCGATGCGATGATCGCCGAGCGCGGCGTGCGCCCGACCTTGTTGCAGCCGTTCTGGAATGTCGCCGGATTCGCGCTCGGTGCGGTAACGGCCGCGATCGGACCGGCGGCGGCGATGGCCTGTACCGTCGCGGTGGAGACCGAGATCGACAAGCATTATGCCGATCAGCTGGTCGAACTGGGCGACAGCGACCCCGAACTCTCTGCCGCGGTACTGGATTTCCAGGCCGAAGAGGTCGAACATAAGAAAGCAGCGCTCGCCGCAGGCGCGGAGACGGCGATCGCTTATCCGTTGCTCAGTGCGGTGATTCGCCTGGGTTGCCGCGTCGCGATCGCAACGGCGAAGCGGATATGATCGAATTCATGGAGACGCGAGCGGCGCTGAAGCGTTGTTTAGTCGGACAGGAGCAAGGTTTATGAAATTCATACTCCGTGCGGCATTCGCCGCAACAATACTCGCCGCCGGCGGTGCCGCTGCCCCGGCCTTCGCCCAGAACGCGCCACAAAATGGCGTGCTGGTGATCTATGGCACGCAAAAATGCCCGACCGATCCAAACGGCAACGAGATCGTCGTGTGCGAACGGCGCAGCGCGCAAGAGCAGTTTCGCATTCCCAAGGAACTGCGCGAGCTCGAAATCACGCCGGAGAATGAAAGCTGGGCGGTCCGTGCCCAATCGACCGATCAGGCGGGCGCGGCCGGTATCGGCAGCTGCACTACGGTCGGACCGGGCGGCGCGAGCGGCTGTTTCGTGCAGCAGGCCAATCGCACGCGAAGCGAAAACAAGGCCAAGAAGAAGGCCGATCAGCAGGTCCAGGAATCGCTGCCCTGATAAGCGGTTGCACCGCGTTGCCCGCGCGCTAGAGACGGTTTCGGACGGCCGCATCGGTCGCTGGCCGCGGGGAAACAATGGCAACGCTCGCTGATACCAATCCGACGCCCCGGCCGAAATCGCTCGCGCCCGATATTTTCGAGCGAGTCCTGGCCTTTGCCGCCATCGCGCTGCTGCTGGTCGTGCTTGTCGCGCTGGCCAAAGGGCATGCGCAATGGGGCCTGTTGCCTTGGCAAGTCTGGGCCCATCTCGCGACCGTCCTGACCGCGCTGGCGCTGACCCCGGTCATGTTGCTGCGGCGACGCGGTGACCGGCCGCACCGCATGCTGGGCACGCTTTGGGTGGCGGCGATGATCCTCACCGCGCTGATTTCGCTCGACATCCGCCTCACCAATCCCGGCGGCTTCAGCATCATCCATGTGTTGTCGGCCTGGACGCTGATCCAGGTGCCGATCATCTGGTGGAGTGCGCGCACGCATAATCTCGTGCGTCACCGGAGGGCGGTGCGCGGTATGGTGCTCGGCGCGCTGATCATCGCCGGGTTCTTCACATTGCCGTTCGGGCGGCTGCTCGGCACCTGGCTGTTCGGTTGATCCGCGTGAAAGAGACGTCAATTGTGCGGGCGCCGCATGGAATCGCGGTCGGGCTGTTCCTGCTCGTCTGGCTGTCATGCATCTGGTTCGGGTCGTGGCCGTTCAATCCGAACAATTCGACTCGGCTGTTCGCCGCGATCTCATTGGTCGAACAGGGCGACGCGACGATCGATGAATTTCACCCTATGACGATCGACAAGGCGCAGTTCGGCGGTCACTATTATACCGACAAGACACCGGGCATGACGCTGATGGCGATGCCGGCGGTATGGGTCGCGGACCTGTTGACGGGTGACCGGGCGGATAATCATCCACCCGATTTCGGCGATGCGCGGTTCGAAGCTTTCGTGAAATTGCGTTTGCGCCTGGCGGTCGCCACGACAGTCGCAGTGCTGATCGGCTTCGCGGCGGTATTGTTGTTCGATCTTGCAACCGGCATCACCGGCAATGTCAAAGCGGGCCTGGTCGCGGCGTTGGCTTATGCCCTGGCGACACCCGCCTGGGGCTGGTCGACCACGCTGTTTGGACATGCGCCGGTCGGCGCATTGTTGCTGATCGCGACCTGGGCGGTGTGGCGCGGCACCTCCGGACCACGCGAGCTTGGTCGCTGGCGCTATCCGCTGATGCTCGGCGGCGCGCTTGGCTGGGCGATCGTGGTTGAGCTGCCCGCCGCCCTGCCCGGATTCGCGATCGGCGTCTGGGCGATCTGGCGCACGCGCGACATGTCATGGTCCGGGCGCCTGAAACTCGCCGGTCTGGCCGCCGCTGCGGGGCTCGTCGCATTGGTGCCGATGGTGATTTACAACGAGATCGCCTTTGGCGTGCCGTTCAAGGTCGGTTATCAGGGCGTGGTCGGCTTCGAGGGGATGGAGCAGGGCCTGTTCGGCCTGACCTATCCGCATATCGAGGTGCTGGCGCAGATCATCGCCGGGCCGGAGCGTGGGCTGATCTACGTCGCGCCGATCCTGCTGCTTGCGCCGTTCGGCTTGTCCCGGCTGATTCGAAAGCCCGAAACCCGCGATCTTGGCTGGCTCGCGCTGGCCATCACGATCATCGTGCTGTTGTATAATTCCTCCTATTATTATTGGGACGGCGGCCATTCGACCGGGCCACGCCATTCCGTGCCCGCGCTCGGCTTCCTCGTGCTCGGCCTCGCGTCGCTCTGGCAGGCATCGGGCCGGATCGGGCGGCGCTGGTTCGCCGGGCTGATGGCCTTAAGCATGTTCATCAACCTGGCCATCGCCGCAGCGGAGATCGCCGCGCCGCATGGGTTCAGCTTTCCGGTCTATGACCCGGTAATGACGCATTTCCTGACCCTCAGGATCACCACCCTGCCGAGCGACTGGTGGGGATGGCAGCGCGCCTTCGGGCTGGGCCTGTATCTCGCGCTTGCGCTGCCCTTGCTGTGGTTCCTGATCCGTGCCGCGGCCTTGTCGGACGCACCAGCCGAGGGTAATCCAACGACGGTCGCGTGACTGGCGAAGCGTGGAGCACCACGGGGAAGCGGGACCGATCCACGCCGCTCGCCTGGGCAACCTCACCGCATAAGGAGAGACTCCCATGGTCGAACTGTCCCCGATCCGCGTCGCCTTTCTGCTCTTCCCAAACGTCACGCAACTCGATCTGACCGGCCCTGCCCAAGTGCTGTCGCGGCTCGGCAATGTGACGATCGACCTTGTCGCCGGGACGCTCGACCCGGTGGTTACCGATGCAGGCTTCGCGCTGCTGCCGACCGCGACGTTCGCGACCGTGAGCCAGCCGGACATCCTTTGCGTGCCGGGCGGCTTTGGTGTCACCGCTGCGAGCGAGGATGACGCGACGATGGCCTGGGTGCGCTCCGCGGCGGCTGGCGCGACCTGGGTGACCAGCGTCTGCACCGGGGCATTGCTGCTCGGTGCGGCGGGGTTGTTGCGCGGCTACCGCGCGACGACGCATTGGGCGCAGCACCAGCATCTTGCCGCATTCGGCGCGATCCCGGTGCATGACCGCGTGGTGTTCGACCGCAATCGCGTCACCGGCGGCGGGGTGACGGCGGGCATCGATTTCGGTCTGGCGCTGACCGCCGCCATTCGCGGCGAGGATCATGCCCGGCTGGTCCAGCTCAGTCTTGAATATGATCCCGCGCCGCCGTTCGATTCAGGATCGCCCGATCGTGCCGATGCGGCGACGCTCGCTCGCTATCACGCGCTGGCTGCGCGCGGCGCGCCGGATCGCGACGAACGCACGCTGGCGCTCGCCGCGCGGATGCCGCCGGTTTAGGGCTTGCGCTTCATTCCGCGCACGCGGTGCCAGATATAAAAGGCGATACCCGCAACCAGCACCACGCCGATCAGCGCATCGGCGCTGTGGAACGCGGCCTTGAGACGCGGGTCGCTGTTCCACTTTTCACCCAGCACCATGCCGAGCCAGGCAAGGCCGAAGCACCACGGCCATGATCCAACAAAGGTATATATATGAAACGGCAGCAACTTCATTCGCGCCACGCCGGCGGGAAAGGCGATGAACGAGCGGATCACCGGCAGCAGCCGGCCGATCAGCACGGCTGAATTGCCGAAGCGCGCGAAGAAACGGTCGGCGGCGTCGAGCTCACCCGGGCCGATCAGGACATAACGGCCCCAGCGCTCGATCGCGGGGCGGCCGCCGCGCTTGCCCAGCTCATAGGCCGGGATCGAGCCGATATTGCAGCCGATCGCGCCGGCGGTCGCCGCCAGATACAGGTCGAAATGCCCGGTCGAGACGAGATAGCCGGCGAACGGCATGATGATTTCGGACGGCAGTGGAATGCACGCCGATTCGATAGCCATCAGCAGCGCAATGCCGAGATAGCCGCCGCTGGAGATGACCCAGATGGTGAAAGTGGCGAGGATGCCCAGGATGTGCTCGATCATGGGCTCGGGCGATGGGGGAGGTAGAGACGAAAGGGAAGAGATTTTCTTCTAAAGCGGGCTAGGAAGCTCGCTCCCCGGCCATCTTCAAATCCTCGACGAATCGGGCGAACTCTTCCTCCTTCGCCGCTTCGTCGGGCAAACGCAGCAAATAGCTCGGATGCACCGTGATCCAGGCCTCGCCGCCTTGATCGGGCAATTCCAGCGCCCGTCCGCGTTCGCGGCCGATCGTCATCACCTTGCCGAACAGGCTGCGCGCCGCCGTCGCGCCAAGTGCGACCGTCACCCGGGGTTTCACCAGTGCGCGCTCCTGGTCGATCCACCAGCGGCATGCCTCGATTTCGCCCGCACCGGGTTTGGAATGAACGCGCCGCTTACCGCGCTGCTCGAATTTGAAATGCTTGACCGCGTTGGTGACATAGACGCTCGCGCGGTCGACCCCGGCCTCGGTCAGCGCGCGATCGAACATCTGGCCCGCCGGGCCGACAAAGGGCTTGCCGGCCAGATCCTCCTGGTCGCCGGGCTGCTCGCCGACGAACATCAGCGCCGCATCGACCGGGCCTTCGCCGAACACGGTCTGGGTCGCGTCCCGGTACAAGGGGCAGCGCGTACAGCCCGCCGCCTCGTCGCGCAGTGCCTTCCATGCGACCTGGATATTGCCGCCGACACTGGCGCGCGCCGTCTCGATCATGCCACTCTCCCGCGCCTGCGCCGCTGCGATCAGGCCGGGCACCAACGCGGTTTCAGGCATGTTTTTCCAATATTTTTTCGGCATTTCCTTCAGCATCGCGCCGATCTTCACGCGCGCCGGATTGAAGATCGAGGCATAATAGGTCTTCCACACATCCTCGACCGGATCGCCGTCCGGCGCATCGCCCTTTTGTGCGCCCGGACCCTCGCTAAGCGTCGCGCCGTCCCAGTGGATCGACAGGTCCGGCGTCAGGATCGACCAGCGCATCGATGCGAAGCGGTTGACGAAGAAGGCCGCATTGGCGCGGACGATGTGATGCTCGGGTTCGAACCAGGCAATAAAGCGCGTACCATCCCCGCCTCCGTCCCGGTTCGGCATTTCGCGGAAACGCAGGAACGCACGCATCTTGTGGATATCGCGGCGCACCTGTGCGGCGAGATGGTCGAGCCGACGAACCAACGAGTTGGCGCGATCCTCGATCAGTTTTGGCTGGACGCGCATCCGTGTCAGCAGATCATAAAGCAGCGCGAACCGCTCCGGGTCGAGGTGCGGCACCACGCTGCGCGCCAGGTCGAGAAAGGCGCGCGACACTGAGAAACCGGACGCGATGGCGGGGCCTTGCGGCTCGGCCTCGGCGGCGAACAAGTCGCCGCCGAAATCGCCGACCTGCCAGATCACCTCGTCTGGCGGCACCGATTCGGCGAGCAAGCATCGCGCGGCATCGCGCCAGCCGTCGAAATCGTCGGGTTCGGCAAGCGTGACGATCCTCATCGCTTGAACGCCATTGCTCTTAAAGCCGTCCTAACCATCACGGGTGCATGGCGAGTACCGTGACGATTGTGCAATCCGCTTTCGATCGAAGCTCGCGCGGCGCCATGGCGATGCTGCTGCTGGTCCTGCTTGCTTATGGCGTGTTTTCGACGCCGGGCTTGATGGTCCGCTGGGGCGCGTCGCCGGGCGGGGTCGCCATCTTTGTCGCATGGAGCCTCACCGCGCTGTGGGCGCTTGCCACCACGATCCGCCATCGGCTGCGGACCGAATGGATCGCGTTTGCGGTCATTGCCATCGGCCTCCGGCTGGGGAGCGCCTGGTTCGCAGCGCCGCGCGTGTCGCCCGGGGATTCGCACTGGTATCTCGTGCTCGCGCACAATTTGATCGCCGGACGCGGCCTGGTGGTCGATGAGCCGTTCATGGGCGTCGCCTGCTACGCGCTGTTCCCACCGCTCTATGGCATCGTGCTGGCGGGCTGGGGTGCGGTTGTTGGTTTCTCGACGCCCTCGCTGCTGGCGCTGTCGACGCTGATCGACCTCGGCGCAGCATGGTCGATCGTCCGGCTGGCGAGCTTTCTCGGCGTGCGGCGCGCTGGGATCGCCGCGGCGCTGGTCTATCTCATCCTTCCTTCGGTGCTGTTCTCCGCCCCGCTCGCGCAGAAAGAGGGGTTGAGCGTGTTGCTGGTCCTGGCGCTTGCGTTTGGCTGGTTGCGTGCTGCGCGTGATGCGCGACGCTGGCGTGACGCCCTGGCGATCGGCTTGCCGGCTGCCTTGCTTGCCCTGACTCAGCCGGGTGAGGCGATGCTTGCCTTGCTGTTCGGGCTGGTGTTGATCCCCGGCATCGGCCTGCGCCGCGTCATGACGATCGGTATGCCGGCGGCGTTGATCGCCGTGGCAGTCATGCTGCCCTGGTGGATCCGCAATCTGGTCGTGCTCGGCGCTTTCGTGCCATTGACCAGCTCGGCCGGTTACAGTCTGTGGATCGGCAATAATGCCGATGCGACGGGCAATTGGCTGCCGCCGCCCGAGCAATTGCGCGGCCTGCCTGAAATCACCTTCGGCAAAGCGGCGGCGGGGTTGGCCCAAGAATGGATCGTTCAGCACCCGGTCGGTTTCGTGCGGATCACCATCGCCAAGTTCGTTCGCGCGGTGGCGATCGGCGAATTCGGCGTGGTGCGCCTGGCCGCGATGAATCCGCCAATCTCCGCCGCGATCGGCGCGCTGCTGCTGCCGGTTTCGCATGGCGCGCATTTGCTGACCCTGGCGGGAGGCGCCGCCGCGCTCCGCCTTCGACGTGACCCGGCAATCGCGGCACTGGCGGCGTTGCTGGCGGCCTGCGTCGTACAGCTCATGCTGTTCGGCATGTGGTTCGAATTCGGCGAGCGTCACCGCGAGTTCCTCACGCCGTTCATATTGATCGCTGTGGCCGTCGCGGTGCCCCACTGGGCGCGAATGAGCGACAGCCGGAGACGGCAACCGGCGATCGCCTAATCGCGTTCGTCGCTACCTGCCGGGGTCGCTTCGGCGCGTTCGAGTTCCTTCGGCTTGCGCGTCTCGAATATGTTGGCGAGCCTTGCTTCCTCGTCACCGCTCAGTTCCTTGGCGGCGGCTGGGAACATCTCTTCCTCTTCTTCGTCGATATGATGCTCATAGCGGTGGCGCATTTCCTTGAACTTGGTCAGCCAGGCGTCGGATGCGGTCTCGATCTCGGCCAGCTCGCCGAAATAGTCGTCGATCTCCTTATGCTCGGAGACCGAATGGCGCGCATCGTCGCGCAGCTCGGGGTTGGCCAGCATCGTCGCATAGAGCGACTCCTCTTCGGCCGCGGCGTGCGCGGAGACTTCGATTCGGAACGCTTCGAACAGGGTTTCGCGCTCATCGCCAGCGCCCGATGTATCGTCGATCCTGGCCAGCAACGCGCGGTGGCGGTCATGGTCGGCTTTGAGATCGGCAAAGATGCGGGCGTCGGCCATGAAAATCTCCTGTCGGGTCAAACAGGAGAACCGATCGGCGCGTCGCTTGTTTCAGTTGCGAGTCGCTTTCACCCCGGTCCGGTTGCCATCGGTTGGCATATCGCTGATCCAGCGCGTGAGCAGCGCGATCGCCTCGGCATGGACGGTCGCGCGGCCCAGTTCGGGCATGGCGATGCCGGGATCGGTGCTTTCCATGCGGAAGATCAGGATCGAGCGTTCGGGATGGCCGGGGTCGATGTCGAACTCGTTGCTGCCGCTGCCGCGCCCCGCCGCGACCGGGTGCTTGAGGATGCCGCGCGCATTGGCGTCGGCTTGCTTCCAGTCGAGATAGAGGCCCGAATTGGACGCCGCGCCATTGGGGTTGTGGCAATGCGCGCAATTGGTTTCGAGATAGGCGCGCGCGCGGTCGGCAAGCGGGGTGGCCGCATCGTCCCAGCGTGCCAGACGCGGGGCATCGGCCGGCAAGCGATCGATCATGCCCGCTTTGAGCAGCGCCTGAAGCTGTTTGCCGTCATTGAGGTTGCGAATCTTCGGCCCGATCGGGGTGATCGCGCCCGACAGCGCGTGGCAATCCTTGCACTGGTTTTGGTTGGGCACCGAATAGCTGATCGTGCGGCTCTGCCCCGACGGATCGGTGAAGGTCACCGGGATGCGCGTGCCGGCGCGCTTGAGCACCGCGTCGGTGCCGTCGGCGTTCCAGACATAGGGAATCGCGACCCAGCCGCTCGCGCGGTGCAACAATAGCCGGGTCTCGAGCGCCTTGAACTTGCCCGATTGCTGATAGCCGAAAGTCTTCACCAGCGCCGAGCCGACCGGCAGGTCGATGACCTTGTCCGGATCATAGGCAGCGATCTTGCCGCCCGGGACATAAAGGTAGCGCTGCTTCTCGGCATAGTCGGAGAAGAGCGGCGTGTTGAGCGTATAGGACGTCACGCGCGGCGCCGGTGTCCGGGCTGCGATGTCGGTGAACAAGTGGAACTCCGACAATTTCGCCGGATAGCCGTCGCCGATGATCGCAGCGTCGTTTACACCGCGCGCGTCCTCCACGGCCGCGCCCAGGATGACAAGCGCGGCACAGGCCGAGACGGTCGCGGCGATATGCTGGGCAAGCTTCACCGCGCGGCCGCCTCCATCGCTTCGGGCAGGACGACCTTGGCGGGCTGTGGCTTGGTCGTGCCCTTGGACAGGTCGGCCGGTGCCGGTTTGGCCGTCTCCGGCGGTGCGCCAAGCGCGAGACCCAGGCCGAGCACCGCGACCTTGTCGGTCACCGCCAGGTCGGCCTTGTCGCCAGTGCCGTCCCACAGGATCGGCGGAAGCGACCCGCCAAACGCTGCGGCGAGCTGATCGCCGCCGGGCAGTTTCGGCGCAAAGCCGGCCTTGCCGTGACGATTGCCGCCGACCGCTATGCCGCGCGGCAACGGGTTGTAGCGCGCGTCGGTAAAGGTCTTGGGATAACCGATGATCATCACGTTCGCGGTGCCATTGCCCGACAGATCATTGTCGAAGACATGGACATTGTCGTTGGCCATCACCAGCACGCCCGTGCCGGTCGGCACGGTGGCGACGATATTGCCCTTAGGCGCGAAATTGGGCGTGTCGTTGTCGACCACCATATTCTTGAACACGCGGATGTCGCCGCCACCCATCACCGGCAGATTGGGCAGGTCGAACACCAGGATGCCGCCGGTATTGTGCGTCGCAGTGTTGCCATAAACGTCGGCGTTACGGCTGTTCTCGATCTCGATCCCGGCGACATTGCCCTCGGCGCGCGAGTTGCGCACGATGATCCGCTTCGACTGGCCGACATAGATGCCAGCGTCGGACGCGCCTTTCACGATCACCGAATCGATCAGTACGTCGCTGCTCTCGACCGGATAGATGCCGTAAGCGCCGTTGGTTTCCTTGGGCCCCCCGGTCCATTCGACGCGGACATTCTTGTAGACGATCCGGTCGGCGCCCTTGGTCTTGATCCCGTCGCCCTTCGAATCCTCGACCGCGAAGCCCCGCAGCACGACATCGTCGGATGTGACGAGCAAACCCTCGCCCGCGCCCAATTGACCCTTGAAGCTGAGGATCGTCTTGTCCGGTCCGGCACCGCGCACGGTAACCTTATCGACATCGAGCGACAGGCCGTCGGTCAGCTCGAAGCGCCCCGCGCCGATCTCGATCACGTCGCCCGGCGTCGCCTCGATCAGCGCACCCTGCAGCCGCGACTGCGCATCGGCGCCGGGTGCGACAGTGACGGTCTTGGCCAGCGCGGGCGATGCAATGATCGCTAGCGCCGCAAACGGCAGGATAAGCTTCATGGTATAGCTCCTCTATTGTCATGCGCGGGTTCGGCCCACGTCGATGACGATCATTTTTCAGACCGAACCGGAGCCTTTGGCTCTGACCAATTCCGCATCCGTGCCGACATGTTCCGGCATCGGCAAAAAACCTAGCGATAACTATTTTATGGTCAATAGCCTATTTCGGCGGGCCGGGCGCCGCCGCGGCTTGCCGGCCATGATCAGTTGAAAAGCTCCATCTGTTTCGGCTTCGGCGTGACAATCGTCTTCAATCCTGCCTGATCGGTCAGCGCGCCGGGGCGCCAGTCGTCGGCGATCAGGAACGGGCGCATCTTGACGATCGACACAGTCAGCCGACCGATATCCTCGAGCCGAAGCCGGCGCCAGCGCCGCGCGGTGAGAATCGAATTGACCGCCTTCACCCCCAGTCCGGGAACGCGCAGCAACATTTCGCGCGGTGCGCGGTTGACATCGACCGGGAACGAACCGCGGAATTTGAGCGCCCAGGCAAGCTTCGGATCGATGTCGAGCGGCAGCATGCCGGTCGCCTCATCGGTCGCCGCGACGACCTCACCCGGGGCATAGCCGTAGAAACGCATCAGCCAGTCCGACTGATACAAGCGATGTTCGCGCATCAATGGCGGTCGCTGCAGCGGCAGGATCGCGCTGGCATCGGGAATTGGCGAAAAGGCCGAATAATAGACCCGCCTGAGCCCGAAGCGGTCGTACAATGTGGATGCCTTGCGCACGATGTCGCCATCGGTCGCCGCGTCCGCGCCGACGATCATCTGCGTCGATTGCCCGGCCGGCGCGAATTTTGGCGCGGAGCGGTATTTTCGGCTCGCATCGGCGGTATCGATGATCGCCGATTTCATGTCGGTCATCGCACTCTCGATGCGCATCTCGGATTTTTCCGGCGCGAGCCGTTTGAGACCGCTCGCGGTCGGCAATTCGACATTGATCGAAACGCGATCGGCATGGAGCCCGGCCTGACGCACCAGCTCGGGGTCGGCGTCGGGGATCGTCTTGAGATGAATATAACCGCGAAAATGGTGATCTTCGCGCAAGCTCCGCGCGACCTCGACGATCTGCTCCATCGTATAATTGGAGGAGCGGATGATTCCGGAGGAAAGAAACAGCCCCTCGATATAATTGCGCCGGTAAAAGGCGAGGGTGAGCTGCACCACTTCCGGCGCGGTGAAGCGCGCGCGGCGCACATTGCTGCTCTTGCGGTTGATACAATAATGGCAGTCGAAGATGCAGCTGTTGGTCAGCAGAATCTTGAGCAATGAGATGCATCGGCCATCCGGCGCATAGGCGTGGCAAATGCCCATGCCGCCATCGGTCGAGCCGAGCCCGTTGCCGTCGCGCGAGCTGCGCTTGACCGTGCCCGATGAGGCGCATGACGCATCATATTTGGCCGCGTCGGCGAGGATTTCGAGCTTTTTCTGAACGTCGAGCTGCGCCATATGTTCGACATATGTTCTTGCGGCACGCAAGTCGACTGATCGATATCAATCAGGCCATATTTTTCAGTATGGTCAATAGTTTGGCGTCGCGGCCGGCGACGCGGACGCGCGCCGGCCCGACCGGGTCAGATCGGCGAGACGCCGAAATATTTGAGAGCGCCCAACGCCACCAATAATACGGCGATGGCGATGATGATATTGGCGACGTTGAAAGTGCTGCGTTCGACGACGACGCGTTCGTCACTCCGGACTTCAGGCATGATCGTTCCTCCATTGTTACGGAGTGAAAACCATCGATAGGTGCAACTGTTCCGGATTGGCCCGACGACAAAGGCAGGATCTTTTTCCGCGGGGCATGTCACACCGGGCTTTGCTATCTCGTCTTGGATACGATGGTGCATGGTGCACTGATGGAGAAGATCATGACTCCCCGTATCAAGAACCCGTTCAAATCCGCTCCCGACGGGATCAAGGCGATGATGGCGCTTGAGGCAAGCATCCAGGCCAGCGGCCTCGACCATACGCTATGCGAGCTGGTCAAGATGCGCGCGTCGCAGATCAATGGCTGCGCCTATTGCCTGCACATGCATGCGACGGATGCGCGCGCGCATGGCGAGACCGAGATGCGCCTCTACCTGCTCAACGCATGGCGCGAATCGCCGCTGTACAGCGATCGCGAACGTGCCGCGCTGGCCTGGACCGAGGCACTGACCCGGGTTGCCGATACCGGCGCGCCGGATAGCGACTTCGCGCCGCTTGCCGAGCATTTCGACGAGGCCGAGCAGGTCCAGCTGACGCTGCTGATCGGCGCGATCAATCTGTGGAACCGGCTGCAGATCGGATTGCGCGCGGTGCACCCGGTGGATGCGGCGCGTGTCGCGGCCTGATCGCGTCACCGACCCATTCGAGGCGCAGCGGCCGCGGTTGCTGCGCCTCGCCTATCGCATGCTCGGCTCGGTCGGCGAAGCCGAGGATGTGGTGCAGGACGCCTGGCTGCGCTGGCGCCGGTTCGACGGTGTGGTCGATCATCCCGCCGCCTTTCTGTCGCGGATCGTCACGCGGCTGTGCCTCGATGTCATGAAATCGGCGCGGGTGCGGCGCGAAACCTATGTCGGCGAATGGCTGCCCGAACCGCTGTTCGATCCGGCCGAGGAAAACGAGCCCGCCGACGACCTGACCATGACGCTGATGCTGGCGCTCGAACGGCTGTCGCCGCTGGAGCGGGCGGCATTCCTGCTCCACGACGTGTTCGGCGTCGCGTTGAACGACGTCGCGACGACGCTCGATCGCGATGCGGGCGCGGTGCGCCAGCTCGCGGTGCGGGCGCGCAAGCATGTCCATGACGCGCGTCCGCGCTTCCCGGTCGACCAACAGGAAGCCGACCGCATCGCCGAAGCGTTCTTCACCGCGTCGCGCAGTGGCGACACCAAGGCATTGCAGGCGCTGCTCGCGGACAATGTCGTGCTGCATTCCGACGGCGGCGGCCGTGTCCTCGCCTTCCGCAATCCGATCATCGGCATCGATCGCATGCTGCGCCTGTTCGCCGGCCTGTATCGCAAGTTCGGCGAACAGGGGATGGTGATGATCCGCCCGGTGTGGATCGACGGCCTGCCCGGTTATGTCAGCAGCGAGCGCGGCGAAATCCTGCAGACCACCGCGCTGGCGATCGAAAACGGCCGGATCGCGGGCATTTATGTCATGCGCAATCCCGACAAGCTGAAACATGTCGCACTGGCGCTGGCCACCGAGGGGCAGTCCGGATTGCCGCATTGACCGACCATCAAAGGACAATCCGAGCCATGAGAATGCCCTGCATCGTCGTTGCGACACTCCTCGGACTGGGCATGGCGGCAAATGGCATGTTCATGCTCGCCGCGCCGCTCGACTGGTATTTCGCGGTGCCGGGAGTGACTTCGACCGGCGCGTTCAATCAGCATTTCATCCGCGATATCGGGATCATCTTCGTGATGACCGGTGGCGCCTATATGGTGGGTGCGTTCCGCACCGATTTGCGTCTGCTGCTCTGGGCGATGGCGACGATCTGGTATTCGGGCCATGCGCTGTTCCATTTGTGGGAGATCGCGGTCGGCATCTGTTCGCCTTCCGCCTTCCCGCGGGATTTTCCCGCGGTGACGCTGCCCGCGCTGCTCGGCATCGGGCTGACGGCGTGGAGTTATGCCGAGAGCCGGCGCCGCCGACGCGCGGCCTGACTGCGGCAATACCGTTCCAGCGATAAGAAAGAGCGAGCCAGACGAGTCCGGCAACGACTGTCAGACCAGATGCTGCGCTATGGTTGAATCGCCGCCCGGCGAGCGAGCGAATGGCGGGAGATATAGGACACCGGTAATGTTCCGTTTCGCCGCCGCCGTCACAATGAAGAACTGAAATTCCTTTCGATATATCAAGTGTTTATATAAATCTGACGGCGGAAGGCAGCGCTTCGGTCCAAAGGAGATATAGGACATCCAACATGGACCGAACGCGATTCGGGGTTGCGCGCGCTATTCCGCCGCCAACAGGTTTTCCGCGCCGCCGAGATCGACCGAGACCAGCCGGCTCACGCCCTGCTCGATCATCGTCACGCCGAACAAGCGGTGCATGCGGCTCATCGTCACGGCATTGTGCGTGACGATCAGGTAACGCGTCGCGGTTTCGCGGGTCATCGCATCGAGCAAGTCGCAGAAACGCTCGATATTGGCGTCGTCGAGCGGGGCGTCGACTTCGTCGAGCACGCAGATCGGCGCCGGGTTGGTCAGGAACAGGCCGAAGATCAGCGCGACCGCGGTGAGCGCTTGCTCGCCGCCCGACAACAGCGTCAGCGACTGAAGTTTCTTGCCCGGCGGTTGCGCCATGATCTCAAGACCCGCCTCAAGCGGATCGTCCGAATCGATCAGCTCAAGATGCGCGCTGCCGCCGTTGAACAATGTGGTGAACAGGCGACGAAAATGCCCGTCGACCGCCTCGAACGCGGCAAGCAGGCGTTGCCGCCCCTCGCGGTTGAGCGTGCCGATCGACCCGCGCAGCCGGTTGACCGCCTGGCCGAGCTCGTCGCGCTCGGCGCTGTTGCCAATGCTCGCGGCTTCCAGTTCGGCCAGTTCGCTTTCGGCGACGAGATTGACCGGGCCGATCCGCTCGCGCTCCAGCGTCAGCCGTTCATGTGCGCTTGATTCCTCGGTCGGGCTGCGCACCGTATCGACCGGGAAACCGACCCGCTCGGGCAGCACCGGGGCGGGGCATTCGAAACGCTCGCCCGACAGCCGGCCCATCTCGACCCGGCGCAGCTCCTGATTTTCCGCGCGCGCCGCCGCACCGGCGCGCGCTTCGCGTGCCTCGGCCAGCGCCTCGCCGGCGAGGCGGGCCACGGCATCGGTCTCACGCAAAATCCCTTCGGCCTCGCGCTCGACCCCCTGCGCGGTCTCGGCCTCGGCGCGCGCCGTGCCATGCGTCGCGTCGAGTGCGGCGATGTCCTTGTCGAGCGTGTCGGGCCGGTCGGCGAGTGTTTCGGCCTCGGCGGTCAATTCGCCCTCGCGCTTGTCCATGTCGCCGATGCGCCGAGCCGCCTCACCGGCGCGGGCGCGCCAACCCTTGGCTTCGCCGGTACCGCTCGCCAGCCGGTCGCGATCCTGCGCGATGGCGCGTTCAAGCCCGGCGCGTTCGGCGCGCGCGGTCGCCACCGCGGTGCGCCGGGTTTCCGCCTCGCCCGACAGCGTGGCGACGCGGTCGCGGGTCGCGCTGCCGTCGGGCAGCGCCGCCTTGTCGCGCATCGCGCGGTCGAGTTCGGCTTGCGCCTCGGCCAGTTCGGCGGCGATGCGCTGGCGCCGCGATTCGAGATCGGCGCGCTGCGTCTCGATCCGTTCCAGCGCGGCCGCCGCCTTGTCTTCGGCGCGCCCAGCGTCGCGCGCGCTGGTTTCGGCGGCTTCGAGGACGCGCCGCGCATCGGCCGCGGCGCGGCGTGCCTCGGTGATCGCTTCGTCGATCCGGCCCAGTTCGCCATCGGCCGAATCGACCGCGCGCACCGCGGCGGGCCGCGCCGATTCGATCGTGCGCAACCGGTTCATCCGTTCGAGCCGCTCGGCCGCCGCCGCACCACCTGATTTGGCGACATAACCGTCCCAGCGGCGCAATATGCCGCCCATCGTCACCAGCCGCTGGCCGACCGCAAGCGGCTGGCCGTCATCGCTGTCCGCGACGACGATCTGCGCCAGGCGCCGGGCCAGAGCGGGTGGTGCGGCGACATGCTTGGCGAGCGCGACGGTGCCGGCCGGTGGAGACGGATCGCCGGGCAGCGTTTCGGCGCCGGCCCAGAAGCGCTCGGCTGACGAATCGAGCCCGGTTTCGAGATCGTCGCCCAGTGCCGCGGCGAGCGCGCGTTCATAACCCGGATCGGCGCGG
Organism: Sphingomonas sp. So64.6b; assembly: GCF_014171475.1. NCBI lineage: Bacteria > Pseudomonadati > Pseudomonadota > Alphaproteobacteria > Sphingomonadales > Sphingomonadaceae > Sphingomonas > Sphingomonas sp. So64.6b. The sequence continues at coordinate 3,707,407 of NZ_CP048817.1, read as the reverse complement.
ACCTGATCGAGCAGTCGTTCGCGCCCGCTCGCGCGCGTCGCCTTGACCAGTGCCGCCGCTTCGCTGTCGAGCGCGGAGAGTTCGGCATGAGCGGCCGCGCGCGCCGATTGCGCGCGGTCGCGCTGGTCGATCGCCGAGCGCTCACCGGCATCGGCGCGGGCCAGTGCGGTGCGTGCCGATTCGGCGTGGCGCAGCGCCTGGGCGCGCGCCTCGGCGGCGCGGGTCCGTTCGGCGAGCAATGGCGCGGCATCGCCCAGCGCGGCGCCCTCCGACGTCACGCGCAAGAGGTCGCGCTCGCTCCGCTCGACCCGCGACCGGCCCGCCGCCAGCGCTGCCTCGGCCACGCGCGCCTCGGCGGCTTCGCTTGCCTGTGCCGCGAGCGCCTGGGCCAGTGCGACCTCGGCATCGCGCGCGGCGCGTTCGGCTTCGGCCAGCACGGTATCGAGTTCGGGCGTGCGCCTGGTCGCCTCGGCGATGCTGGCCTCAAGCGTTTTGGCTTCCTCGGCCAAGCGCGCCAGTGCCTCGGCCGCATCATTGGCCAAAGCGCCTTCTCGCGCGCGGTCGTCGATCAGTCGGGCACGGTTGTCGGCCAGTTCGGTCAGCCGCCGTTCGATCGTCGCCTTTTCGGTGCGCAGGCTGGCGAGCCGGTGGCCCGCCTCGCTCGCCCGGTCGCGCGCGGCGAGCGCAGCGGCGCGCGCCGTCGCCAGGCGATCGGTCGCCTCGGTTTGATAGGCGGCGGCGGCGCGTTGTTTTTCCGCCGTCTCGCTCACCCGCGTTTCGGCCAGCGCGGCCTCGGCCTTGGCCGCATCCGCCGCCGCCGCCGCATCGCGCCAGCGGGCGAAGATCATGCGAGCTTCGGCGACACGGATTTGATCGGACAAGGTGCGGTAGCGTTCGGCCTGACGCGCCTGGCGTTTCAGTGCGGCGGCGCGCGCGTCCTGATCGGCGATGACCTCGTCGAGCCGGGTGAGATTGGCTTCGGTCGCGCGTAGCTTCTGCTCGGCGTCCTTGCGCCGGACATGCAGGCCGGCAATGCCCGCCGCCTCTTCGAGCATCGCGCGGCGCTCGGCCGGCTTGGCCGAGATGACCGCGCTGATCCGGCCCTGACTGACCAAAGCGGGCGAATGCGCGCCGGTCGCCGCGTCGGCGAACAGCAGCGCGACATCCTTCGCACGCACGTCGCGCCCGTCGATCCGATAGGCCGAGCCGGCGCCGCGCTCGATCCGGCGCACCACCTCGGTTTCCTCGGACCCGGCATCCTCGATCAGCAGCGAGACCTCGGCGAACTCGCGCGCCGGCCGCGTCGCGGTGCCGGCGAAGATCACGTCCTCCATGCCCGCGCCGCGCAGCGACCGGGCGGAGGTCTCGCCCATCGTCCAGCGCAGCGCCTCGAGCAGATTGGATTTGCCGCAGCCATTTGGGCCGACGATCCCCGTCAGCCCGGGCTCGATGCGCAAATCGGCGGCATCGACGAAGCTCTTGAAGCCGGACAGCCTGAGCCGCTTGATCTGCACCTAGACCACCGCCCCCCGCGGATGATTGCCTGAGATCAGGCGCCCGCGCCCTTCAGGATCGGCTCAAGCTGGCTCCAGCTGACCGCATCGACCTTCTGGTCGTTGAGGATGAAGGTCGGCGTGCCGGTGACCTTGCCCGATGCGCTGGCATCGTCGCTCAGCTTGGCTGCCGCTTCGAGCTTGGCCTGGTCGTTGAGGCAAGCGCGCGCCTTGGCCTCGGGGATGCCGCGCTGCTTGACGAACTCGATCAGGCCCATCTGCTCGGCGAGCGCGGTCGCCACCTGATTGGGCTTCATGGTCTGGAACTTGGCCTGCATCTCGGGCGACATCGCTTGCAGCTTGTCGAGATAGCTTTGCTGATTCTGGTACATCTGTTCGAGCAGCGGGAAGAAGGGCTGCGGTCCGCCGCAGGTGCCGAGCAGGGCGGCGGCGAGATCGGGTGCGCCATGGACGAGGAAGTCGCGGAACTCGAAGCTCACCTTGCCGGTCGAGACGTAATTGTTGATCAACGGCATCGTGCCTTCACGGCCGAATGCGCCACAGGTCGGGCAGGTGCGCGAGCCATATTCGACCAGCTTCAGCGGCGCGTCGGGATTGCCGACGCGATAACCGCCCTCTGCGGTTACCGCGACCGTTTCGCTCCAATTCTTGCCGGCCGGCGCGGCGACCGTCGCGATCGGAGTGGCGGGCGCTGAGATATTGCCGGTGGCATCGCCGCCGCCACAGCCCGCCAGGACGGCCAATGGGACGATCAACGCGCTTGCAAGACGAAACTTCATCACGATCACACTCCAGGAAGAATCACGAAATCATAAATTACTTGGCACCGGCTGCCCGCAATACCGTGTCGAGCCCGGCCCATTCGGTCTTGGTATGGGGCTTGCCGTTGACCACGAAGCTCGGCGTGCCGCCGCCTTCGGGCCCGGCAGCGGCGTTGATCGCTTTCCACGACGCGTCGGTCATCACCGCGATCTTGAGCAGCTCGGCGGTATTGGCGAAACAGGCATCGAGCGCCGCGTTGCTCAGCCCCTTGGCGCGGCCGATATCGCTCAGCCCCGAGCCATCCGCGAGCGCGCGCAGTCGCGCGCTTTCCGAATAAAGCGCCATGCGGCTGCCGTTGATGCGTTCGAATTGATCACCGCGCGGGCCCCATTCGCCCTGCGCTGCGAAGATCGCGTCGGTCGTCGCCGAGAAGCCGGCGGTGCCGGTGCAGCGCGCGACGACGGCCGCCGCCAGGTCGAGCTTGTCGCGAATTGCGTGGCGCAATTCGACGCTGGTCGAGCCCGAGCGAACATATTTGCCTTTCAGCACCGCCGAGGATTCATTCGAAAAATGCGCGCAGTGCGGGCAGGTGTAGCTGAGATATTCGATCAGCTTCACCTTCGCCTTGGGATTGCCGATCACGAACGAACCGCTCGCCGTTTGCGTGGCGACCCTGGTCCAGTCGCGCGGTGCCGCGACAGCACTCACCATCAACGGCGCCAGCACCAATGTCAGCAATGGGGCCAGCAACAGGGTAATCAATCTTCGCATCACTCGTCCCGCCTCACCTTGATTGGGCTCCCCACGACCGGCGGTCCCTTGGTCGCCGCGACACCCGCCGCGAGTGCCTCGAGCACTGCCTTCAATTCCGGATCGGCGATCATGCGCAGGCTCGCGCCGAGCTCGACCGGTATCGGCTTCAGTGACGGCGGCGCAGGGCGCGGGCGCGGTGCCGGCACATCGCCCTGGCGCATCTGCACGCGCGCGATCGCGGCATAACCGAAGAAGCGATTGACCCGTTCGATGATCTCGGGCGCGATATGCTGCATCATCGTGCCGTGCGCGCCGCGCACCACCAGATTGAGCGTGCCTTCGGATTTCTTGCCCTGCGGAAAGCGGATCGATTCGGGTGCCGACACGCCGGCATAGCGCGCGCCGACAATGTCGCCCCAGCGGCTGACCACGGCGCTCTGCACGAAGCCGAAGCGGCGGAATGCGGCGCGCCCGGCGTCGGGCAGCAGCTCCGACACCGCACGGGCGCGGCCGCCGCGTTGCGGTTCGGACTCGGACTTGGGAACGCCGCGCTTGCTCATCACGCCTTCCATGCCATAGCGATGCCGTGCCCGCAAAGCCCCGATCCGTCGCAGAACCGCTATTGGCCTGGTATGATCGCCATGCGCGCGATTTGCCGTGGCGATCGCCGCCTGGTGCGCCGGCGCCCGATCCGTATCGGGTGTGGTTGTCGGAAATCATGCTGCAACAGACGACGGTCGCGACGGTGCGGCCGAAATTCGACCTTTTCACTGCGCGCTGGCCCGATTTTGCGAGCCTCGCCGCCGCCGACGAGAGCGAGCTGATGACCGCCTGGGCGGGTTTGGGTTACTATGCGCGGGCGCGTAATCTGGTGGCCTGCGCGCGGGTCGTGGTCGAGCGGCATGGCGGCCTGTTTCCCGGCAACGAAGCCGAATTGCGCGCGTTGCCCGGGATCGGTGCCTATACCGCCGCGGCGATCGCCAGCATCGCCTTTGGCGAACGCGCGGTGGTGGTCGACGGCAATGTCGAGCGCGTCGTCGCGCGATTGTTCGCGATCGGTGAGCCATTGCCCGCCGCGCGCACGGCGATCCGTATCGCTACCGATTCGATAACGCCGGACCGGCGGCCGGGCGATTTCGCCCAGGCGATGATGGATCTGGGGTCGGCGATCTGCACTCCGCGCAGCCCCAAATGTCTGGCTTGTCCGCTGGTCGGTCAGTGCGCCGGCTTTGCAAGAGGGGCGCCGGAAACCTTTCCGGTCAAGCCGGCCAAGGCCGCGCGGCCGCAGCGTTACGGTACGATCTTCTGGGCCGAGCACGGGGATCAGGTGCTGCTGGTGCGCCGGCCGCCGCGTGGCTTGCTCGGCGGGATGCGTGCGCTGCCCACCGGGCCATGGGCGGACGCGCCGCCGGGACTTGCCGACCGGCCCTTTGCCGCCGACTGGACATTGCTCGACACCAGCGTCGCACATGTCTTCACGCATTTTCGGCTCGAACTCGCCCTTGCGGTCGCGCGTCTGCGGGAGCATTCGAACGCGGGCGAATGGTGGCCGGTGGCGGATATCGAGTCGGCGGGACTGCCGACGGTGTTCGCCAAGGCGGCGGCCGGGATCAGGAGGGCAATATGAAGGCTGTGCGGTGGTACATGGTTTCGGCGGGTGCGCTGGCGCTGCTCGCGACGGGCGCGGTGTTTGCGCGTGAGGCGGCACCCCAGACCCAGCCCTTGGTTGCCGCCGCTGCCGTGTCGCCATTGCCGGGAACCCAGGCGCTGCTCGATTCCTATGTCGCGGACAACAAGATGCCCGGCATCGTCGCGGCATTCGGTTATCGCGACCGGCCGACCATGTTTCTGAGCGCGGGCAAGATCGGCGACGAAGCGACCGCCGCAAAGGCCGGGCCGGACAGCCTGTGGCGGGTCTATTCGATGACCAAGCCGATCACCGGTATGGCGGCGATGATCCTGATCGAGGACGGCAAAATGTCGCTCGACCAGCCGCTTTCCGACTTCATCCCCGCATTCAAGAACATGAAAGTGCAGATCGGCCCGGACAGCCTCGATAGCCGTCCGGCGACGCGGCCGATCACGATCCGCAACTTGCTGACGCATACTGCGGGTCTTGGATACACGATCGTCACCAAGGGACCGTTGCTCAAGGAGTATGAACGGCTTGGCCTGACCCCCGCCGCGGTTAACGCCGCGCTTGAGGTCGAATCGCGCAAGACCCGTCCGGCGACGCTCGAGGAATTCGCCAACCGCGTCGCGAGCGTGCCGCTGATCGCCGATCCTGGCACCAAATGGAGCTACTCGATCGGGCTCGACGTGATGGGCCGGGTGATCGAAGTGGCCAGCGGGATGAGCTTCGATTCGTTCGTGCAGAAGCGCATCTTCGATCCACTGAAGATGAATTCGAGCTATTGGACGGTGCCGGAGAGCGAGCTTGGGCGCCTGTCGAGCAATTATATCATCGTCGGCGAGAACCGCGCGCCGCTGGATCCCGCCGCGACCTCGGCCTGGCTCAAGCCGCCGAGCTTTCCCTATGGCGGCGCCGGGCTGGTCATGTCGGCGCGCGACTATGACCGTTTCCTGCACATGCTGCAGAATTACGGCGAACTCGACGGCGTGCGCGTGATGAAGGCGGACACCGCCAGGCTCGCCATGTCGAACCTGATGCCGGCGGGTGTGTTTTTTCCCGGCGCGGCCACCGCAACCGGCGGCACGTCTCAGCCGATGGGCTTTGGCGCGGGCGGCTCGGTGGCGATCGCGGACACGCCGGGCGGACCGGCCAAGGGCACTTATGGCTGGGGTGGTGCTGCCGGCACGGTCGCGTTCGTCGATCCCGCGCATCAGGTGCGCGGTACGGTGATGGTCAATTATTTCCCGGGCGACAAATGGCCGCTGCGCACTGAGGTGCTCACCGCATTCAAGACCGATCTGGAGAAGAAGCGCCCGTGATTCCCGGATTTACTGGCGGCACGCTCGACCGTGCCGACCGCCTGCGCCACGACACGCAAGCCTTTGCGGCGGCGACCGGCGACTGGCGTGCGAAATTGCTCAAGCTGGAGAATTTCGAACCCGAGCTCGACGATGCCGGGCGGCTCGGCTGGACCAGCCTGGCCGAGGCGCCCGAGGATGCCGAACTGGTGCTGCTCGGGCTTGACGGCGACAAGCCGTATTTCGCCGCGTTCACCCCCGGCATGCGGGCGCCGACCGCCCGATCGATGCGGCTGTTCGGGTTGCTCGATCAATTCGCGCCGGGCGAAGCGGCAACCTATGCCGCGGCGCGTAGCGTGCTCGACTGGCACAGCCGACATCAATTCTGCGCCAATTGCGGGACGCAGACGGCGATGTTCCGCGCCGGCTGGGGACGCAACTGCCCGAATTGTCACGCCGAACATTTCCCGCGCGTCGACCCGGTGGTGATCATGATCGCCGAGCATGACGGCCGCGCACTGCTCGGACGCCAGCCGGCTTGGCCGGCTGGGCGCTATTCGGCGCTGGCGGGGTTCCTGGAACCCGGTGAATCGATCGAGGAGGCGGTCGCGCGCGAGATCATGGAGGAAGCCGGCGTGCGCGTGACCGATGTGCGTTACATCGCCAGCCAGCCCTGGCCGTTCCCGTCGTCGCTGATGATCGCCTGTGTCGGCATGGCGGAGCATGATGCGATCACGCTCGACACCAACGAGCTGGAAGACGCGATCTGGGTTTCGCGTGAGGAAGTGCGTCGCGTGCTGGCGGGCGGCGAAGGCTCGTTCCTGGCGCCGCCGCCCTATGCGATCGCACACACACTGCTGACGGCCTGGGCGGCGGGGTAGCCAGCCCTCTGTCCGATTACGGGTGGTTGTCGGCGTCGCTTCGCAGGACGCGGCATAATCCGTGCTGAGCCAGCGTCGTTATCGATCCCAGGACGGCTGCGCTTCCCAGGCTGAACAGGAGAAGAGAGAATGCCCAGAGCGGCGCATGTCGCGGATCGTTCGACCCGACGCTTTGGGAAAATGCCAAGGCGACGGCTAGCACGAGCGCAGTGACGCATGCTCCTCGCGCGAATTTCGACGGGTCGAGTTGCGGCGGCCGAACAGATGTTCGATATAATCTGATCAGGTTGAAGAATATTGCCGCGAGCCAGGCCGGCGACGTTGCGAGCAGATACCTGACCGCCAAAGACGCGTCGGTTTCGACGAAACAGAAAATAGCAGCTTCAGATGCCCATAGCCCCACGAAACCGCCGAGCCAGGCCGCTTCACTCAATGTCGCTCGTTTCATGCGCCGGAACATGCGCAGAAAGGGTCAAAATTTTGCTAAGGCCTAACTACGGACCCGTCTAAGACGCGATCTTACCCCCGCGTCCGTGCCTGCCGGTACGTGCCCAACAGCCGCACCCATTTGGTATGGAAACCCAGTTCCTCCAACGCGCGGTCGAGGCCCGGGTCGCCGGGCCTGCCCTCGATATCGGCATAGAACTCCGTCGCCGCGAAGCTGCCGCCGCGCTGATAGCTTTCCAGCTTGGTCATGTTGACGCCATTGGTCGCGAAGCCGCCCATCGCCTTGTAGAGCGCGGCGGGCACGTTGCGGACTTCGAAGATCAGCGTCGTCATCCACGGTCCGTCGCCGATCGCCTCATGCCCGGCACGCGCGAGTACGACGAAACGCGTCGTATTGTGATCGGCATCGGCCAGATTCTCGGCGAGCAGGTTGAGGCCATAGATCGCCGCCGCGCCCGGCGGGGCGAGCGCCGCCACCTTGGGATCGTTCAATTCAGCGACCACCGCCGCCGCCCCCGCGGTATCGGGATAGGCGATCGCCGAGATACCTTGCTCGCGCAGCCAGTGACGGCATTGACCGAGCGCCTGGGGATGGCTCATCGCCTCGCGCACTTCGTCGCGCGTGCCGACACCCATCAGCGCGTGCTTGATGCCGAGGAAATGCTCGCCGGTGATCACCAGCCCCGATTCGGGCAGCAGAAAATGCATGTCGGCGACGCGGCCGTGCAGTGAATTCTCGATCGGGATGATCGCGCAATCGGCGCGGCCATCACGCACCGCGTCGATCGCGTCGGCGAAATCGAAACAGGGCAAGGGCAGGCCGTCGGGAAAGGCTTCCATCGCCGCGACATGCGAATTCGCGCCAGGCGCGCCCTGAAAGGCGACCGCGCGCTCGGGGGCGGCGGCGGCGGCCTCGGTCATCATCGCCACGATCGGGCGGGCGGGAGCAGCGAAATTTTCCATGAGGCCGCGCGCTTAAGCGCCGCTTGCGGTGTCGGCAACGCGAATCTAAAGGAAGCCAACTTTCCGGCCTATGACAAGACAGGGGCAAGACGGCATAATGGACAACAGGACGAACACGATCGCGGGCTGGGTGCTGGCGGCTTGCGGCGCGGCGCTGGGGCTGTCGATCGTCGGCGGCATGGTGTACCACGCCGAAGCACCCGAAAAGCCGGGTTATCCGATCGAGGGCGCGGAGGCCGCGGGCGGCGGCGGTGCGGCGGAAGTGCCGATCGCGACGCTGCTTGCGACCGCCGATCCGGCCAAGGGCGCCGACGTGTTCAAGAAGTGCACGGCGTGCCACACGATCGCTCAGGGCGGCGCCAACGGTATCGGCCCGAATCTGTACGGAACGCTCGGTGAAGGCATTGCCGAGGGTAAGGCGGGCTTCGCTTTCTCCGACGCGCTCAAATCGCATGGCGGCAAATGGGGCTTTGACGAAATGAACGCGTGGCTGACCAGCCCGCGCAAGTTCGCCAATGGCACCAAGATGACCTTTGCCGGTCTGGGCAATGCACAGGACCGGGCGAATGTGATCGCCTATCTCAATCAGCAGGGTTCGAACCTGCCGCTGCCGGCAGCGCCGGCGGCGGCAACGGCTGCCGCTCCGGCAACCCCCGCGACGCCCGGCGCCAAGGCGCCCGACCCCACCGAGGACCTGGCGAACAAGGCGACGCTGGCTCCCGGTGCGCCGTCGGTTGATCCAGCTGCAAACGCGCATTGATCGGATAGCGGGCGCCTAAAGAACCCGCTTCCCCGGCGAAGGCCTGGGTCCAGTCGCAATGGCCAAAATAACGGAACGCTGCAGCCGTTACCGTCTGTTTCTCGACTGGGCCCCGGCTTTCGCCGGGGAAGCGGCTTTATTTGACCGAGCGCGCTTTGCCGAGGCTATTCCAATACCACGCCGCTCTCGGGACGTTCGCGGTAGAAGTCGCGTACGACCTGCCAGCCTTCCTCGGCCGTCTCGACGATCTTGAAGATGTGCAGGTCGCGCGCCGACACCACGCCTTCCTCGACCAGCGCCTCGAAATTGACCACTTTGGTCCAGAAGTCGCGGCCATAGAGCAGCACCGGGATCGGTGCGATCTTGCCGGTCTGGATCAAGGTCAGCAATTCGAACAATTCGTCGAACGTGCCGAACCCGCCGGGAAACGCGGCAAGCGCGCGGGCGTGGAGCAGGAAATGCATCTTGCGCAGCGCGAAATAGTGGAATTGAACGCTTAAGGACGGCGTCACATAGGGGTTGGGCGCCTGTTCGTGCGGCAGCACGATATTGAGGCCGATCGATTCCTGGCCGACATCGGCAGCACCGCGATTGGCCGCTTCCATGATCGACGGGCCGCCGCCGGAGCAGACGACGAAATGGCGTTTGCCTTCGGTATCGCGCGGGAACTGGCTGACCATCCGGGCGAGTTCGCGCGCCACCTCGTAATATTTCGACTTGGCGATCAGGCTGTCGGCGATGCGGATCGCCTCTTCGCCTTGCGCCAGTTCACGCAGCGCCTGCGCCTTGGCCGGTTCGGGGATTCGCGCCGATCCGTAAAAGACGAAGGTCGAGGCGATATTGGCTTCGTCGAGCACCAATTGCGTCTTGAGCAGCTCGAGCTGGAAACGGACCGGGCGGAGATCCTCGCGCAACAGGAAATCCATATCCTGAAAGGCGAGCTTATAGGCCGGGTTCTCGGTCTGGGGGGTGCTGATGCCGGTCTTGGCGGTTTCGGCATCCTGGCGGGCGCGCGGAAAGACCCGCGACGGAACATGTGTATCACTCATCCAAGCGCTTTAGAGCAAAGCGCCAGGCGTTTGAAGCGGGCGTATTTGTTTTGAAATTCGCTCTTTCGCGGATTTCAAACTCAACGACAAAATTTGGCCTTATCGGCCTCGAGGTGCAGGTGGTTGTAATGCACGGCATTATAATCCGGGCTGAGCACCGTGCCGAAGCGCTTGCATGCCGAGGTCTGGATCGTGCGCAGGAAGGTCTTCACGTCGCGATCGTTCGATCGCCAGCCCTGTTCGATGCTGATGCGGCGGCCGTCGCTGAGGATGAAGGCGGAAATATCCACCGCATTGGCGATACCGTGCCCGGACAGCTTGCCGCTGTTGCCCGCACTGCCGACGATATTGCGGCAGACATAGGTGCCGAAAGTCTCGATCCGTACCAGATCGCTGCCGAGTATCTGCCGCGCGGCGGGCGCGACGCCGTTACGCGCCCAGCCGGTAAAAGCGCGGGCGAGGCCGCAGCGCATCGCCTTCAAATTGGTGACGGGCAGGCCGATATCGATCAACTGGACCGCACCGACCACCTTGCAGCCGCCACCGAAATCGTGGTCCGGCAGGGGGCTGTACTGAATATTGTCGCGTGCCAGATCGGCATAACATGCCCTGGTTTCGCTTGAGGTCGGCATGTTCAGCGTGGCCGGCCGCGATCCGGCGCGACGCGGCGGCGGGCGATCATCGTCACCACCACCGAACAGGCAGCCTGAAAGAAGCAGCGGCAAAATGAGGAGTAACGCGCGTTTCACCCGGCCGCGATAGCGTGGCTTGCTGAACGCCGCCAGAACGCAGCGCCCGACGGACGGCATTGTTCGACCAAAGGTCGATCGAAGCTTGGGTTCGACCAAAGGTCGATCGAAGCTTGGGCTCGACCAAAGGTCGATTGACACGCGACGCCATATCGCTAGGGCCGTCGACGGGCCACGCGGTCCCAACGCCGCGCGTGCTCTCTGTAAGGAGAGACTACATGACTGAACTATCTGCGCCTCCCGCGCAGGCTCTGCCTGTGCAACTCGAACAGCCCGCTGTTCTCCCTGCGCGTCCCTATTTTTCCTCCGGTCCCTGCGCCAAGCCTCCCGGCTGGGCCGCCGCGAATCTCGCCACCGAATCGCTTGGGCGCTCGCATCGCTCGAAGATCGGCAAGACCCGGCTGCAATATTGCATCGACCTGATGCGCGAACTGCTTCGGCTCCCCGACACGCACCGCATCGGCATCGTTCCCGGTTCCGACACCGGCGCGTTCGAAATGGCGATGTGGACCATGCTGGGCGCCAAGCCGGTCACCGCGCTCGCCTGGGAAAGCTTCGGCGAAGGCTGGGTGACCGATGCGGTCAAGCAGCTTGGACTCGACCCGACGGTGGTCCGCGCCGATTATGGCCAGCTCCCCGATCTGACCCAAATCGACTGGTCGAGCGATGTGCTGTTCACCTGGAACGGCACCACATCGGGCGTGCGCGTGCCGAATGGCGAGTGGATCGCCGATGACCGCACCGGCCTGAGTTTCGCCGACGCGACCAGCGCGGTGTTCGCTTATGACATTCCGTGGGACAAGATCGATGTCGCGACCTTCTCCTGGCAGAAGGTGCTTGGCGGCGAAGGCGGACACGGCGTCCTGATCCTCGGCCCCCGTGCGGTCGAACGGCTCGAAAATTACACGCCGAAATGGCCGCTGCCCAAGGTCTTCCGCCTCGTCTCGAAGGGCAAGCTGGCCGAAGGCGTGTTCAAGGGCGAGACGATCAATACGCCGTCGATGCTTGCGGTCGAGGACGCCATTTCGGCGCTCGAATGGGCGAAGTCGGTCGGCGGCGCCGACGGGCTGATCGCGCGCAGCGATGCCAATGCGGCGGCGCTCGACCGACTCGTCAGCGAGCGCTCCTGGCTCGGGCACCTCGCCGCCGATCCCGCATCGCGGTCGAAGACCAGCGTCTGCCTGACCGTCGAAGGCGCCGACGAGGCGATGATCAAGTCGTTCGCCGGGCTGCTCGAAAAGGCCGGCGCGGCGTATGATATCGCCGGTTATCGCGATGCCCCGCCGGGCCTGCGCATCTGGTGCGGCGCGACGGTCGATACGGCGGATATCGTCGCGCTCGGCCCATGGCTCGACTGGGCCTACGCCTCGGTCAAGGCTTCTTAAAGCCCTCTCGCCTCCGGGGAGAGGGTTGGGAGAGGGGCAGTCATAAAGGCTGCCGCTTCCCACTGCCCCTCTCCCGACTTCGCATCCGCTCGTCTGCCCTCTCCCCGGAGGGGCGAGGGCGATAGAATAAGGAAATTCCCATGCCTAAAGTCCTCATCTCCGACCAGATGGATCCCAAAGCCGCGCAGATCTTCCGCGAACGCGGCGTCGAGGTCGATGAGATCACCGGCAAGACCCCCGAAGAACTGATCGCGATCATCGGCAATTATGACGGGCTCGCGATCCGCAGTTCGACCAAGGTGACCAAGGCGATCCTCGCCGCGGCGAAGAATTTGAAGGTCATCGGCCGCGCCGGAATCGGCGTCGACAATGTCGATATCCCGTCCGCGTCGGCACAGGGCGTGGTGGTGATGAACACGCCGTTCGGCAATTCGATCACCACCGCCGAACATGCCATCGCGCTGATGTTCGCGCTCGCGCGCCAGCTGCCCGAGGCCGATGCTTCGACCCAGGCGGGCAAGTGGGAGAAGAACCGCTTCATGGGCGTCGAGCTCACGTCGAAGACGCTCGGCCTGATCGGCGCCGGCAATATCGGCTCGATCGTCGCCGACCGCGCGCGCGGCCTGCGCATGAAGGTGGTGGCGTTCGATCCTTTCCTGACCCCGGAGCGCGCGATCGAGATGGGCGTGGAGAAGGTCACGCTCGACGAATTGCTCGCGCGCGCCGATTTCATCACGCTGCACACGCCGCTGACCGATCAGACGCGCAACATATTGTCGGCGGAAAATCTCGCCAAAACCAAGCCGGGCGTACGCATCATCAACTGCGCGCGCGGCGGGCTGATCGATGAGGCGGCGCTCAAGGCCGGGCTCGATTCGGGCCATATCGGCGGCGCCGCGCTTGACGTGTTCGTGACTGAGCCGGCCAAGGAATCGCCTTTGTTCGGCACGCCCAACTTCGTCTCCACGCCGCATCTCGGTGCGTCGACCAACGAAGCGCAGGTCAATGTCGCGATCCAGGTCGCCGAACAGATGGCCGATTATCTCATGTCGGGCGGCGTCACCAACGCGCTTAACGTGCCGAGCCTGTCGGCCGAGGAAGCGCCCAAGCTGAAGCCGTATATGGCGCTGGCCGAGAAACTCGGCTCGCTGATCGGTCAGCTAGCGCATGGCGCGCTGTCGGGGATCGCGATCGAAGTCGAGGGTGCGGCGGCATCGCTCAACCAGAAGCCGATCACTTCCGCCGTGCTCGCCGGCCTGATGCGCGTGCACACCGACACGGTCAACATGGTCAATGCGCCGTTCCTTGCCAAGGAACGCGGCATCGACGTGCGCGAAGTGCGGCATGACCGCGAAGGCGATTACCATACGTTGCTTCGCGTGACGGTGAAGACCGAGGCCGGCGACCGTTCGGTCGCGGGCACCTTGTTCGGCGACGCCGCGCCGCGTCTGGTCGAACTGTTCGGGATCAAGGTCGAGGCCGACCTTGCCGGCCACATGCTTTATGTCGTCAACGAGGATGCGCCCGGTTTCATCGGCCGGCTCGGCTCGCTGCTCGGCGAGGCAGAGGTCAATATCGGCACTTTCCATCTCGGCCGGCGCAATGCCGGCGGCGAAGCGATCCTGTTGCTGTCGGTCGACGAACCGGTAACGCAGGAGCTGCTCGCCAAGGTGCGCGGTCTGTCTGGCGTGCGCACCGCGATGGGGTTGTCGTTCTGATCTGCTAAAGCCCTCTCCCCGCCGGGGAGAGGGTTGGGAGAGGGGCTGTGCCGGCAACAGACGAGATATTGCTCAAGCGCGCCAAGGCGATGCGCAGTGAGATGTCGCAGCCGGAGCGCGAATTATGGACGGCGCTGCGAGCCAGACGCTTCGATGGCGTCAAATTCTCTCGGCAGGTTGTGATCGGTCCGTATATCGTCGATTTCGCAGCCAGATTGCGCAAGCTGATTATCGAGGTTGACGGCGACAGCCATGCGGGCAACGGGACATATGATGCGCGGCGCACTGCGTGGCTTGAACAACAGGGTTATCGGGTGATCAGGTTCAACAATTCCGACGTCATGTCGAATGTGGAAGGGGTGCTCCTGGCCATTGCCGCTGCGCTTGGGACTGCCCCTCTCCCAAACCCTCTCCCCGGAGGGGAGAGGGCTTAAGATGACTCACGCACTGCTCCCCGAAGGTTTTCGCGACCGGCTGCCGCCGTTCGCCGATGCTGCCGCGCGTCTCGAACAGGCAATCCTCGGGGCGGCCCATGCGCATGGCTATGAGCGGGTCGATCCGGCGCTGGCCGAATTCGAGGCAGGGCTGGCGGGCCGGCTCAAATCGGCGCGGGCCCAGGATGCGGTGCGTTTCGTCGATCCGGTGAGCCAGGCCACCCTGGCGATCCGCCCCGACATGACCGCGCAGATCGGTCGCATCGCCGCGACGCGCATGGGGCACCACCCGCGCCCGGTGCGGCTCGCTTATGCGGGGCCGGTGCTCAAGCTGCGTGCGTCGCAGCTTCGCCCGGAGCGCGAACTGCGCCAGATCGGCTGCGAACTGATCGGCCTCGATACTATCGCGGCAGCGCGCGAGATTGTCGAGGTCGTGGTCGAGGCACTGGCTGCGGCGGGCGTTGCCGGCGTGTCGATCGATTTCACCTTGCCCGACCTGGTCGATATCCTCGCCGCCGGGCCGTTCCCGGTCGATGCCGGCCGGATCGATGCGCTGCGCGACCGGCTCGATGCCAAGGACGCCGGCGGGGTCGCGGCGATCGCGCCGGACTATCTGCCATTGATCGAGGCGGCTGGACCGTTCGAGGCGGCGCATAACCGGCTGTGCGCGTTCGATGCCGGCGGGGCGCTGACCTCGCGGCTCGACGGGCTGTGGAGCATCGCCGAAGCGCTCAAGGGCCGCGTCGCGCTGACGCTCGACCCGACTGAGCGGCACGGCTTCGAATTTCAGAGTTGGCTTGGCTTTTCGATCTTCGCCGATGGCGTGCTCGGCGAGATCGGGCGTGGCGGCAGCTATACCATCGTGCATGAGGACGGCGCCGAAGAAGCGGCGATCGGCTTCTCGCTTTATGCCGATGCGATCGTCGCGGCGGGGCTCGGCCCGATCGACCGCCGTCGCCTGTTCGTGCCGCTCGGTACCGATCCTGCGCTGTCCGCGATGATGCGCGGCCAGGGCTGGGTCGCCGTCGCCGCGCTCGAGGCCGGCGATACGCCGGAAGCGCAACTCTGCACTCACATATTGGTCGGCAGCGAAGCCCGCCCACTCTAAGGATCTGTCATGGCAAATGTAGCGGTCATCGGCGCCCAATGGGGCGATGAAGGCAAGGGCAAGATCGTCGACTGGCTCGCCGAGCAGGCCGATGTCGTGGTCCGTTTTCAGGGCGGGCATAATGCCGGCCATACGCTGGTGGTCGGTGAGAAAGTCTACAAGCTGTCGCTGCTGCCCTCGGGCATCGTGCGCGGCACGCCGTCGGTGATCGGCAATGGCGTGGTGCTCGATCCCTGGCATCTGAAGGCGGAAGTCGAGAAGCTGACCGCACAGGGCGTGTCGATCTCGCCCGATACGCTGATGATCGCGGACAATTGCGCGCTGATCCTGCCGTTCCACCGCGATCTCGATTCGCTGCGTGAGGACGCCAGCGGCGCAGGCAAGATCGGCACGACGCGGCGCGGCATCGGCCCGGCCTATGAGGACAAGGTCGGCCGGCGCGCGATCCGCGTGTGCGACCTGGCGCATCTCGATGCGCTCGATGCGCAGCTCGACCGCCTCACCGCGCATCATGACGCGCTGCGTGCAGGGTTCGGCGAGCCGCCGATCGATCGTGCCGCGCTGGTCGAGGAATTGCGCGCGATCGCCGATTTCGTTCTGTCCTTCGCCAAGCCGGTGTGGCGCAACCTCAACGAAGCGCGATCGCGCGGACGGCGCATCCTGTTCGAGGGCGCGCAGGGCGTGCTGCTCGACGTCGATCACGGCACCTATCCGTTCGTCACTTCGTCCAACACGATCGCCGGCACGGCGGCCGGCGGATCAGGCCTTGGACCCGGCGCGGTCGGCTTCGTGCTGGGGATCGCCAAGGCCTATACGACGCGGGTCGGCTCGGGCCCGTTCCCGACCGAGCTCGAGGACGAGACCGGCGAGCGGCTGGGACAGCGTGGGCATGAATTCGGCACCGTCACCGGGCGCAAGCGCCGCTGCGGCTGGTTCGATGCAGTGCTGGTACGGCAATCGGCGGCGGTCGGCGGCATCACCGGCATCGCGCTGACCAAGATCGATGTGCTCGACGGGTTCGACGAAGTGAAAATCTGTACCGGCTACCGGCTCGGCGGCGAAACGCTCGACTATTTCCCGTCGCACGCGGCGGATCAGGCGCAGGTCGAACCGATCTACGAAACCATGCCCGGCTGGAGCGAAACCACCGCAGGCGCACGGAGCTGGGCCGAACTGCCAGCTCAGGCGATCAAATATATCCGCCGGATCGAGGAGTTGATCCGCTGTCCGGTCGCGCTGGTATCGACCAGCCCGGAACGCGAAGACACGATCCTGGTCCGCGATCCCTTCGCGGACTGACATACCGGTCCTTCGCGCCGCGAAGGACCGGTCGGTGTTACTTCGGTTCAGTGCTGTTGGCTGCCGGATCGACCGTGTTGGTGGTCGGCGTAGCGGTGTTGTCCATCGGCATGTCGTTGGCCATCGGCGTTTCGGTGGTGTTGCTGGTGACGTTGTTGGTCATCGACTGGCCCGGCGCAGTCGTCATCGTCGCCAGTGCGGCGGACGATAGACTCAGGACGGCGACACTCATTATCGTTGCGATACGCATGTTGTTCAGCTCCCGTTATGCCGCCTAATTTGGCGTCATCAAAGGAACGGCTTAGCGCCCGATATGGTCCGACATGGTTGCTCGCCCTGCCGTACGACTCCAACAGGTTATCGGGGAATTAGCCAAGTTCTTGGGCGCATCGAACCGGATAGAGCTGTTTTCGCCCGGCGGGCACCGGTATCGCGGTCATTTCGCGGGCTGACGGGTGTTCGCTGCGCCGACTGTTTGCAGGCGAATATAGGGCCTTCGTCGGCACTGTCAGGCGGGCAATTGCCATTCGATCGGAACGGTGAATTCGATGCGACTGCCCAATATGTCTTGCGGAGCGGCGGGATAGGGTGACGCGCGAGAAAGCATCGCCTGCCCTTCCTCATCAAGCGCGGCAAAGCCGGATTTGCCGATTACCTGCCCCTCCAGCAACTGGCCTTGCCGGTCGAGAACGAAGCGAACGCGGACGACGCCTTCCTCGCGCCGCATCCGCGACCGCCGTGGATAGGTCTTGTGCGCATAAAGCCAGGAGCGGACTTTGGCCGCATAGCTGCGGCTGTTGCCGGCGGGCGCATTGGCTTTCAATCCATCCGCAGCGCCCTTGCGCGGCGCGGAAAGCGTCGCCCCCGCTGCCGTCGCTGGTTGTGCCGCGGCTGATGCCGCTGCCACGGCCGGTTCGGGTGTCGGGGCGGGCGGGGCCGATGCAACGGACGGCGCGGTTGGTCGCATGACCGGCAGCGGTAACGATGGAGCGGAAGCAATGTCCGGCGACGGGATCGGCGGCGGATCGGGCGTAGTGGGTTGAGCCGGCTGCTGTTGTTCCACCTGCCGATCTTCCGGCGCGTCTTCCACCCCCAGCGGCACGGCCAATGACATGACCGTCAGGCTGGGCTGGTCCTGGCGCGACCGTTGCTGACCGATGCCGAGCTGAAGCAGCCCGATCAGTAACAGCCCGTTGATCGCCAGCGAGCAGATGGCGGGCAAACCAAGGCGGACTGACCTCTTCATCGGCGACTAGAAGGTTTTCGCGACGGTGAACTTGAAGGACTGCCCTTCGGCAGCGAGCGACGACAGATGACGGCGGAACGCTGCGTCGAAGACATTGTCGGCCGCGATGCGGAATTCGAACCCCTCGGCCGATCCGCTGCGCGGCTTGAACGCGAAGAACAAATTATGGACGTTATAGCCAGGTGTCGACAGCCCCGATCCCGCTGACGAGAAACTACCTGTAGTCACCTTGTCCTGGCGCTCGGCGAACTCGCCGGTCCAGCCCCCCGACAGGCCGGTCTTGGCATCGGCATAACCCAGCGTCAGGCGATAATCATTGGCCGGAATGGTGTTCAGATAATTGCCCGTCAGCTGGTCCTTGCCGTTGGTGAAGGACATGTTGCCGCGCGCGAAGAAGCCGCCAATGCCATATTCGGCTTCGACCTCGACACCGGTGAAGCGCGATCGGCCGATATTGGTGAAATAGGGCGTGCCGACGGCGTCGGCGGCATTGATGATCAGGTCCTTCACATTGTTGCGGAACACGGTGGTCTTCAGCCGCAGCTTGTCGGTCCGTCCGGCGAGGCCGTCGAACGACAGGGTGAAGCCCGCCTCGTAATTATCGGATGTTTCGGGGCGCAGATTGGGGTTCGACGGACGCGTGACGCTGCGTGTGAAGATTTCGTCGATATTGGGCATCCGGACGGTACGCGCGACCGATCCGAACAGACCGAACCAGTCGGTCAGCGAATAGATCGCCGCGATCTTGGGTGAAACGCCGCTGTCCTTCACGCGACTGGTCAGGACGGTACCGCCGACCAACGTGGCGCCGGGCTTCAGGTCGGTCCAGTCGATCCGTGCTCCGGGAATGATCATCAGCTTGTCGCCCCAGGAGATTTCGAGCTGAGCGAACAGGCCGTATTTGGTCATGTCGCCTTCGGGGTGCGTCCCGGCACCCGGCGTCACCGTGCCGTTAAAGGCGACGCGCGGATTGCGGCGTTGCTGCTCGTTCCATTGCGCACCGACGATCAGGAAACTGGTCCAGTCACCACCCAGGTCGAACTTGCTGGTGTTCTGCAGCCGGCCTTGCCAACCTTTGTAGGAAAAATCGGAATGTTCGAGATTGGCGCCGAGGAACGTCGTCTCGGTCTGATGCACCAGCGTGTTGGTGTAGGAGAGCTGTGCTTCGACGTTGAGCAGTTTGCTGCCGTCGAAATCATTGACATAACCAAGCACGGCGGTCCTGTCATGGACCCGGCGACGCATCAGCGAACTGCCGGTCGCCGCCGAAATCTGATCATAGACTTGCGGCCCGTCGCTGACCCAGTCCTGATACGAGGCCGAGATGGCGTGCTTGCGATTGCCGCCGATCGAGACGCGACCCTTGAGCAGGAAATTATCGGATTGTGCGGAGGAGGCCGGAACCACATTGCCATTGCCGTCCTTATAATCCTCGCTGCGCCGATAGTTGTAATTGCCGAGCAATTCCACGCCGTTCAGCGGTTCGATCGCGACAATACCCGACAGGGTATGACCCTCCGCATTGGTTTCGGTCGCCGCCTTCAGCCGGACTGCCAGTGGATCCCCGTCCTTGAGAAAGTCCGACGCATCCTTGGTGGTGAAATTGATCACCCCGGCCAGTGCGCCGGCGCCGTACAGAGTCGATGAAGCCGGGCCACGCAGCACCTCCACTCGCTTGTACAGTTCGGGTTCGCTGAAGAACGCGCCCATGCGATATTGTTCGTAGAATTTGGTCACGCCATCGACCGTGATCAGGATGCGATTGTCCGAATCACCGATCGCCGTGCCCATGCCGCGAATGTTGAAACCCTGTCCCAGCGCGCCGACGCCGCCCTGGACGTTCACGCCCGGAATCCCTTCCAGCAAATCGCCCATCGTACTTGCCTGGGTCTGGTCGATATCGTCCTGATCCAGCACAGTGACCGCCTGCGGCGTGTCGATCGCCACCTTTTCGGTACCGGCGGAGATGACCAGCCGATCAAGCGACAATTGCGTCGTTCCGGCGCCCTCATCCTCCGCCGACTGCGGGTCTGCGGTCGCGCTTTCCTGCGCAACGGCGGGTGCCGAAAATACCATCAATGCGATCCCGGCAAGGAGCGGCGCTTTCCTGTTCGTCATCTGATGTCCCCAAAAATCCCGCGGGCTGAAGCGATGGTCAGCCTCGACGGGCGATGCCATACAGCGCGTAAATGATATTGCAAGTGATTCTCAATATCTATATCAGCGCGTCCAGATGGGGAGAAAACATGAAGCGATTGATGAGTTCCGCCGCCAGAATCGTGTCGATCGTGGCCGTTCTGAGTGTGGGTGTGAGTCTGGGTGCGGGCATTGCCAGCGCCCATATGCCCTATGTCCTTCCGACCGTGTTCGACGTCGGCAAGGACGATCATGTGACGGTCGAATCGTCCTTCGCGGAGGACGCCTTTGTGCCGGAAGTGGCGATGCGCGACGCGCCGTTCCATTTGCTCCGGCCGGACGGTGCGCGAGGGGATGTCGGCCCGGTCACCTATCTGCGTGACCTGTCGGTCTTTGAGGCCGACCTGAAGGGGGACGGCACCTATCGCATCACCACCGGTCAGCGCGCCGGTCGCAAGGCGACGATGTACCGCGAGGACGGGAAATGGGTGATGCGTGCCGAGAATGGCGGCCCGGCGCCAGCCGGCGCGACGCCGGTCGAGGTGCAGAGCATGACCCTGGCCGATGCTTATGTGACGCGCGGCGACATTACACAGGGGGCGCTAAAGCCGGTCGGCACCGCGCTGGAGATTCAGGCCGTGACGCATCCGAACAGCATCAGCGCGGGCAGCGCGGCCGATTTCGTACTGCTGTTCGACGGCAAGCCGCTCGCCGGTGCGGACATAACCCTGTTCCGCAGCGCGGGCGTCCATGACGGGCGCAAGATCGCGGCGACGGCGAAAAGCGATGCCGCCGGCCGCTTCACGCTCAAGCCGGACGATGCCGGCACCTATCTCATTCTGGCGCGCCATCGCGCGGCGGCACCGGCCGGCGCGGAGACCCCGTGGCGCAGCTACACCTACACCCTTGCTTTCGACGCGGCCTGACCGCGCGCCATTTCAACAGGAGTTATCACCATGAAATCGATCTTCGCCGTTGCCGTGCTCGCCGCCATCACCCTTGCCGCGCCGGTTGCCGCCGCACCGCATGACGGCAAGGACTTCATCGCCGATTATGACAGTAACAGCGATGGCCAGGTGACCCGCGCCGAATTCGACGCGGCGCGCACCGCGCGCTTCGCGGCGACCGACGCCAATCGCGATGGCTGGGTGTCCGACGCGGAATATCTCGCCGAATATTCCGCCCGGTTGGAACAGCATCTCGCCGCATCGGGCCTGAACGCGGAAAAACGGACTGAGGAACGTCAGCGCCAAACCCGCCAGACTCATGTTCGCTTCGGTGTGCTCGACACCGACAAGGACCAGAAGATGCAAAAGGCGGAATATGACGCCTCCGGCGCGCGCGCCTTTGCCGGCATGGATGACGACCAGGACGGCACCATCACCGCGGCCGATGTCGCGGCGGTGAAGGTCAAGCAGGCGGCTCAAGCGGCGCAGCGTGCCGCGACGGCGGATGGCGCAACCGGGGGCGTGAATTAACCACCAGCACCTCCCTCGCCACGCCAGAACAAGTCCGGCGTTCTATTTCGGGGACACAATCTATTTCGGGGACACAATACTCAATAGATTAGTATTGTGTCCCCGAAACTGCTCCGAAACTGCTGCGTCTCGAAACTGCCAAGCAAGCCGCGAAGGCCGCCGAACACGGACCACGGAAAGGGTGGCGACCAACGGAGGCGAGCCGGGATGATGAAAACGGTTCCCGGCTTGCGCTGGGGAGCCGGGTCAGCGCAGGCCGAAAATACCGCCGGCCGTCACCCGCATTGCGCGCGGTGGAGCAATTTCTGATCGGCGAGCACCAGTGCGACCATTGCCTCGACCACTGGCGCGCCGCGGATACCGACGCATGGATCATGGCGGCCCTTGGTGGCGATCTCGGTTGCCCCGCCATTGCGGTCGATCGTCTCGACCGGGGTCAGGATCGAACTGGTCGGCTTGAACGCCACGCGCAAGCGGACGGGCTGGCCCGTCGCGATACCACCGGCGATACCGCCGGCATGATTAGCGAGGAATTCGGGACCATCAGTGCCCGGGCGCATCGCGTCGGCATTTTCCTCCCCGCGCAGCCGGGCCGCATCGAAGCCGTCGCCGATCTCGACGCCCTTTACCGCATTGATGCTCATGCATGCGGCGGCGAGTTCGGCATCGAGCTTGGCATAGAGCGGCGCGCCCCAGCCGGCGGGGACGCCGGTTGCCTCGCACGCGATCACCGCGCCGAGCGACGATCCGCTTTTGCGCGCGGCATCGACCAGCTTTTCCCAGCGCGCGGCGGCGGTCGCATCAGGGCAGAAGAACGGGTTTGCGTCGATCTGGTCGGGATCGAAATTGGCCGGGTCGATCGCGTCGCCGCCGATCGCCTCGACCCAGGCGCGGATCTTGACCTCGGGGATCGCCAGCCGCGCGACCGCTCCCGCTGCGACCCGTGCCGCCGTCTCGCGCGCCGACGACCGCCCGCCGCCGCGATAGTCGCGAAAGCCGTATTTGGCGTCATAGGCGTAATCGGCATGGCCGGGGCGATAGGCCAGCGCGACCTCCGAATAATCCTTTGAGCGCTGATCGACATTCTCGATCATCAGGCTGATCGGCGTGCCCGTCGTCTTGCCCTCGAACACGCCCGACAGGATACGCACCTGATCCGGTTCCTGACGCTGCGTGGTGAAACGCGACGTGCCCGGTCGGCGCTTGTCGAGGAAAGGCTGGATATCGGCCTCGGTCAGCGCCAGCCCTGGTGGGCAGCCATCGACGATCGCGCCCAAGGCAGGGCCGTGACTTTCCCCCCAGGTGGTGAAGCGGAAGACGCGGCCGAAAGTATTGAAGCTCAAAACCCTCTCCCTTCAGGGGAGAGGGAGGGGCCCGCCGCGAAGCGGTGGGAGGGTGAGGGGTTGGTGCCCTTTATGATTGCTTCGATTTGTTGCACGACACCCTCGATATTCTGCATCACGTCATTGTTCCAGAAACGACATACCCGATAACCTTCGCCCGCTATGACGGCGGTTCGCCGATCATCATAGGTCTTGGCACCATCTTCTGTATGCGTGGCACCATCCAGCTCAATGACAAGCTTTGCCTCAGCGCAGAAGAAATCGACGATGTAGCCGCACAACCAAACCTGCTGGCGAAATTTCAGTCCCGCTAATCTGCGCCCGCGCAGATGTTTCCAGAGCAGTAATTCCGGTTCGGTGGCTTCACGCCTGAGCCGTCGTTGGCGCTCCAGCGCCTCGTCGCCCGGTGGTCGCTTCATCCCCTCACCCTCCCATGCTGCGCATGGGCCCCTCCCTCTCCCCTTCAGGGAGAGGGGTTTTACGCCAGCGCGATATCCGGCGCGTCCTCGGCTTTCATGCCGATCACATTGTAACCGGCATCGACATGGTGCGTCTCACCGGTCACGCCGCTCGCCAGGTCGCTGAGCAAATAGAGCCCAGCACCGCCGACATCCTCGATCGTGACGTTGCGCTTCAGCGGCGAGTTCAACTCGTTCCACTTCAGGATCAGGCGGAAATCGCCGATGCCCGATGCGGCGAGCGTCTTGATCGGGCCGGCCGAGATCGCGTTGACGCGGATATTGTCGCGGCCGAGATCGACCGCGAGATATTGCACGCTGGTCTCCAGCGCCGCCTTGGCCACGCCCATGACGTTGTAATGCGGGATGACCTTTTCCGCGCCGTAATAGCTGAGCGTCAGCAGTGACCCACCGTCCGGCATCATCGCGGCCGCGCGCTTGCACACCGCGACGAACGAATAGACCGAGATGTTCATGGTCATCAGGAAATTGTCGAGGCTGGTATCGACATAACCGCCGCGCAGTTCGTTCTTGTCGGAAAAACCGATCGCATGAACGACGAAATCGATCGTCGGCCATTCCGCGGCGAGGTTTTCGAAGCATGCATCGAGGCTCGCCATGTCGGAGACGTCGCAATCGAACAGCCGCGCCACGCCAAGCTGTTCGGCGAGCGGACGCACGCGCTTCTCCAGTGCTTCGCCCTGATAGCTGAACGCCAGTTCCGCGCCGGCTTCGCTCAATTTCTTGGCGATACCCCAGGCGAGCGAGCGATCATTGGCGAGCCCCATGATCAGCCCGCGCTTGCCCTTCATCAAATCATTCACGCCGCCGTCGCCTCCTGTATGTCGCCTTGGCCGTCCTCCTCTACTCCGTCATCATCGCCCTCGGCTAGAGCCGCATTCAACTGCGCACCGACAACAAGACCCAGGCCGACAAAGAAAAAGTAGATCAGCGCGATCATCACGCCGGCAAGACTGCCATAAGTCAGATCATAACTGCCGAGCGTACTGAGGATCGGCGGCAACAAGGCGGTGACCAGCAGCCACCATCCGGCGGTGAACGCCGCCCCCGGCCATTTCGGGCATTTGCTCTCGCGATAGCGGCGCGGGGTGAGCGAATAGAACAGCATGTAGAGCGCGACGAACAGCGCGACGGCCGGTGCGATACGGCTCAGCGACACGATGCTGGCGGCATCGGCGGCGAACGGCAGCACGCGCAGGATGAACTGTTCGACCGCGAGCAGCATGACCTGAAAGCTGAACGCGACCAACGCCAGGATCAGCGAGGCGAGGATCAGCCCGATCGACCAGAGGCGATACTGCCAGAAAGGCCGGATGAATTGCACGCCGTACGCGCGGCGCAGGATGTCGCGAATCGTCTCGATAAAGCTCGCCGTGGTCCATAGACCGACCAGCGCGCCGAACCACAGCAAAGAGCCCGAACGCGCGGTGAGCACGTCGTGGATCGGGGTCTGCAGCACATTGGCGACGCTCGGCGGTACGGTACGCAGGAATGCATTGACCGTGTGCAGCCCTTCGTCGGTGCGTCCGAACAGCTGCGCGACCGCGGCGGCGACGATGAAGAAAGGGAAGAGCGTCAATAGCGAGAGATAGGCGAGGTTGCCGGCATGGACGAAGCCGTCGCTATAGGTGCCGATCGCAACGCGCTTGATCACTTCGCGCGTGTAGCTGCCGGGCCGTGCAAAGGCGAGGTGACGGCTCAGCTTGAGCCGCCCTTCCCCATGCCTCTTGCGGCGCTCCTCGGGGGATTCGGGTGATATTTCCTTCACGTAACCCTAGACGCCCATCCCACTACGCGGGTTCCCCGTGTCGCGATCCTTCCAGCCGCGCACGAACTCGACCAGCGCATCGTCGCCGACCGGCAAGTCGACCATCAAGGTGACCAGCTGATCGCCGCGCGTCCCGCCCTTGCCGTGGAAACCGCGCCCGCGCAGGCGCAACGTCTTGCCCGAGGTCGAGCCGGCAGGGACGGTCAACATCACCGCGCCCTCGACCGTCGGCACGCGCACCGACGCGCCGAGTACCGCTTCCGACAGGCTGATCGGCAAATCGATCCGCACATCGTCGCCGACCCGGTTGAAGAAACGATGCGGCTGGATGGTGATCGTGACGATGCCGTCGCCGGTGCCGCCCGGCCCTGCCTGACCCTTGCCGCCAAGCCGCATCTGCGTGCCGTTCTCCACGCCGGCGGGCAGTTTCAGGTCGATCGTCTTGCCATCGGCAAGCGCGATACGCTGCGGTGCAAGTGTCGCCGCGTCGACGAACGGCACGGTGAGTTTATAGGCGATGTTGGCGCCCTTGGGCTGAGGCTTGCGGCCGAATCCGCCAAAGCCGCTGGCGAAACCGCCGCCACGCCCGGAGCTGCCGCCGAACAGGCCTTCGAACAGGTCGTTGACGTCCGACGGGTCGCCACCAAAGCCGAAATCGCCGCCACCGCCACTGCCCGGCTTGAATCCGCCCTGGCCGCCGCCGCCGCTGCCGAAACCAAAGGGCGATGCCGGATTGCCCTCGCCATCGATCTCGCCGCGGTCGAAGCGCGCGCGCTTGTCCTTGTCGTTGAGCAGGTCATAGGCGTTGGTCGCCTGGCTAAACCGCTCGCTCGCCTTGGGGTTGTCCTTGTTGCGATCGGGATGCAGCTCCTTGGCGAGCTTGCGATAGGCTTTCTTGATGTCTGCCTCGCTGGCGGTGCGCGGCACGCCAAGCGTTGCGTAAGGATCGGCCACTTCATTCCCCGAATGCGTTTGGTATTCCGCGACCTATTTGGGGGATGAATGGGCCAAGTGCAATTCGCCCGGCTCCAATAAGGCGTGATGAATCAGGCGAGTGGCGCGACATCGACGCTCACGTCCATCTTCTGCGCGCCCGATCCGAGCACGATGCCGTCGATCGGCGCGATCTCGGCATAGTCGCGGCCGATCGCCATGACGATGTGATCGCCCGCCATCCAGATGCCGTTGGTCGGGTCGACCCCGACCCAGCCAAGATCGGGCCCGCACCATAACAGCACCCAGGCATGAGTCGCGTCGGCGCCGACCAGCCGTTCCTGGCCGGGCGGCGGGATGGTGCGGATATAGCCCGACGCATAAGCGGCGGGCAGGCCGGCGGCGCGCAGGCCGGTGATCATGATCTGTGCGAAGTCCTGGCACACGCCGCGCCGTTTCTCGAACGCCTCGTGCGGGACGGTGTCGACCAGGGTCGCCTCGGCGTCGAATTCGAACTCCTCCTGGATCCGGCGCGCGAGCGCGATCGCCGCGTCGAGACAGGGCCGGTCGGGATCGAGATCGATCGCGCACCACTCGGCGATATCGCGGTCGAGCGGGATCAGCGGCGAGGGGAACATGTAACTCGCCGGGCCGGCCGGCGACGCATCGCGGCTGGCGCGCGCGGCATCGGCGATCTGCGCCAGTGTCGGATCATCGCGCGAGGGCATCGGCACCGGCCGGTCGACCGTCATGCGCGACACGCTTTCGATGACGAGATGGCGCACCGGCTCCTCGACCACCAACCGCATGACATTGGCGAGACCGGCTTCCGCGCGGGCCGGCGCGCAGCGGCCCGAGGGCGAGATGCTCAGGCGATAGCTTTCAAGCACCTGGCCCGACCAGTGGATCGGCTTGAGACGCAGATTGCAGCGCGCGAACTTGACGTTCGCGCCATAATCGAAGCGGGTGATGTGGCGGATATCGTAGATCATGAGGTGAACGCCCGCCCATCTCCGTTCGTGCTGAGCTTGTCGAAGCACCGTTCTTTTTCCCCGGCTGGAGAGAAGAAGAACGGCCCTTCGACAAGCTCAGGGCGAGCGGCTGAGTGAGCTGCCGTCACGCCAGCGTCATCCCCGCCGCGCGCAGGGGTTCCGCGCCTTGCAGGAAATAACGCCGCGCGATCGCATCGGAGAGCGCGAACAAGCGACGCTCCAGATCGCCGAGCGATTCCTCAGTCAGGTTCACCGCGGTCGCGGTCGAGACGATCGCGACGAGCCCGGCGGCCATCGCCTGTTGCGGTTCGTCCATGCCGTCATCCTCGAGCACCGGCAGCGCGCGGACATGCTCGCAGATATGGTCGATCTGGAACGCCAGCGCGCGCGGATTGCCCGGGTCGAGTGCGACCAGGTCGACCACCGGAATCCGGGCGATCCCGGTCAGATAACGCTGGCGATAGCTGATCTGGCTGTCGGCCAGATCGAGCAGGGTGGACAGGTCGTCGACGCTGCCCTGCGGCATACCAAAGGCGCGCAAGGCGCGGGTGATCGCCAGCGCGCGTTCGATGCGCCGTCCAAGGTCGTGGAAACGCCAAGCGGCGGTCCGCCCCATATGCTCGGCCGACAGGCCCGATAGCGCGGCGTAGCGGCGTTGCAGCGATCCGGCGCGGTCGAGCATGCCGCCTCGCGTCGGGAATGGCGCATCGAGCAAACGCACCATGTCGGCGGAGAGCCGGTCGCGCGAGCCCTGGCCAATGCCGCACGCCAGCCGGTTAATCGCGCGCACGCTGTGCCAGCGTTGCTCGGCCTCCAGCGCGGTGCGGGTGAAGGCGGCAAGGTCGGCACGACGCAGGCTGGCGGGGTGCGGTGCGCCACCGCCATTCACGACCAGCCCGACCAGCCGGCCGACCGTCTGCGGCCCGAGCGCCGCGCCGGCATCGGCATCGATCGAATTGCCGAGCATCACGCGGATCACGTTGAGCAGCGCCTCGCCGCGTTCGAGATATCGGCCAAGCCAGAAGAAATTGTCCGCGACGCGGCTCGGTAAGGTGCCGGGATTGCGCCGGACATGGACCGATTCGGTGGTCGGCAGGAGCGATACGGGCGCGACGGCGTCATCGCCATGGATCACGACATCGGCCGACCAGCTGCCCTCCCCCATCACCGCCGCGCGCGGATCGGGATGCTCGCCGATGCGTGCGAAACCGCCGGGCATCACCGTCCAGGCGCCGTCCGCGCCGCGCGCCGCGAAGACACGCAGGGTGAAGGGCCGCGCGACCAGTGCCGCGTCTGCGACCACCGGCATGGTCGACAGGCGCACGATCTCCTGTCCGACATAATCCTGCGGCCGCTGCGCCATATCCGCCATCAACGCCGCGCGCGCCGCGCCGGTGATCTCCGATCCCGGCTTTGGCTGGCCATCGGACAGCCCAAGCGGCGCCACGCCGAAGGCCGGGCCGATCAGCATTGCGTCGAAATCCTCGATGACCCGCGCGCGCTCGCTGTCCTGACCGCACCACCAGGTCGCGATATTGGGCAGTAACAGGTCACGCCCGGTCAGGCGCATTGCGAGCTGGGGCAGGAACGCGCCGAACGCCGGCGATTCGAGTACGCCGACGCCAGGTGCGTTGGAGATGACCACTTCGCCGGCGGCCATCGCGTCGATCAGTCCGGGAACGCCGATCTTCGAATGCGAATCGAACGCGAGCGGATCGAGCATGCGCGGATCGCTGCGTTGCCACAGCGCATCGACGCGTTTGAGCCCGCCGATCGTGCGGACATAGAGTTTGTCCTCAAGCACCGCGAGGTCGGCGCCCTCGACCAGCAACAGCCCGAGATAGCGCGCGAGATGGGCCTGTTCGGTATAGCTTGGGCTGAACCGGCCCGGCGTGAGCAGGCCTATACGCGGTTCGACC
This sequence comes from Sphingomonas sp. So64.6b, assembly GCF_014171475.1. Classification (NCBI taxonomy): domain Bacteria; kingdom Pseudomonadati; phylum Pseudomonadota; class Alphaproteobacteria; order Sphingomonadales; family Sphingomonadaceae; genus Sphingomonas; species Sphingomonas sp. So64.6b. The sequence continues at coordinate 3,678,360 of NZ_CP048817.1, read as the reverse complement.
CGCCGGCAAACCGCCGCCAGCCCCTCACGAAACGCCGCGAAGAACGGCGCATGGCGCTCGACATTGAGCCGCGACTGCAGCCCGCCCAGTGTCCTCGACACGGCCAGCCGGTTCTCCAGCGCGTAACCCGCGCCGGCCGGCGCGCGCAGATGATCGGCGAGCACGCGCCACTCGCCGGTCGGCCCGCGCCCCAGATCGATCGCGACGAAATGCAGTTGATAACCGCCGGGTGGCACCAACCCGGCCATCGGGCGCAGGAAGAACGGGCTGCCGCCGATCAGCGCGGCGGGGATCAGTCCGCGCTCGACCAGCTTCGCATCGCCATAGAGATCCTCGAGGATGGTCTCCATCAGCTCGGCGCGCTGTACCACGCCGGCGGCGATGCCGCGCCATTCCTCGCCATCGATCAGCAACGGGACGGGCGAGACCGGCCAGGGGCGCTCCTCGCTCTCGCCGATGATGCGGAAACCGGTGCCGATATCCTCGGCATGGCGCTGCACGCGCTCACGCGCATGCGCTAGATCGTCGCCCGCGACCGCCGCCAGTTCCTCGAACATCGCGGTCCAGGCCGGATCGTCGGCCTTTGCGCAGAGCACGTCACCCTGGAGTTTCTGTCCGCAATAGTCCGCGATCCAGCGCGCGGCATGCGTGCCCGGATCAAGCAGGGAAGGTGCGGCGAGGCTGGCCATCGGCTCTATCGGCTGCGCCCATCGGGGCCGCGTGTTGGACATATCCGCGCCATCGTCGTTCCCCGCACTTCATGGCGACTCGACCACAATCCCTTCGCGGGTGCAACAAGCTTGTCGCAAGCGCGGCTGTTCCAACCGCCAGCGGCGATTCTGATTTGAGTCGCGATCCGCGCTGAAATCGCAGCGTATTTCATGCCCAGACGCAGTTCGAGTTCCCGTAGCGACGGGAGGTTTTACGGGAAGATGCTTTTTTGCGAATTCTACGGGAAACCACGGGAAAAACTGCGGGAAAACCGACACGGCGCGACGGGAAAAATGTCGCTCGCTTACGGGAAAATCGGGAAATGGTGAGGAGCGTCATGGCCTGGTCGATTCCCATATCTGGTCGATTCAAAGGGTCCGTCGGATGAGCTTATGTGCGACGCGCCCATACATGACGACGCCCGAGAGCGATGTGAATCGAACACGCGGATTGCGGCACCAACCGTGGATCAGCCCGAGATAGCGTCCGTGTCGATCACCCGATCGATCAACGCGTCGTCGACCGGCACCTGACCGTCGAGCATCAGCATCGCCAGTCCATGCGCGATCGCCCAAGCCTGGAGCGCGATTACTTGCGCATCGCCGCCTTTTCCCTTCGCCAGCAAGGCGGCATTGGCGCGCAGGAACGCCATCGCGTCGTCCTCCTGTCCGTCGGGGTGCAGGTGGAATGAGGCTGGATTGGCAAAGATCAGCCGGAACAAGGCGGGATTGGCGAGCGCGAACCGGACATAAGCCGCACCGGTCGCGCCGAACCCGGCGACGCCGCCGCCGGCCGCATCCGACGCCGCGTGCTGCACGACCGCCAGCCGCGCCAGCCCCTCGGCCGCGAGTGCCGCCATCAACGCACCCTTGTCGGGAAAATGACGATAGACCGCCGTCGCGCTTACCCCGACCGCGCGCGCCACCTCGCGCAGCGACAGGTCATCGCCATTTCCCTGGCCAGCGCGGGTTTCCAGCAAGGTGAGGCCGGCATCGATCAGCGCCGCACGCAGATCACCGTGATGATAGGCTTTTTTGGGGGCAGGCGATTCTAATGTTGACACTGTTACCTTTTACGCTTTATGTGAACACCGTCAACTTGTAGACATATAACCCGTCATTGGGAGGCCATAATGGCAGGCATGATCGAAACCGCAATCCGCAGCACGGTGACCAAGAGCATCGGCGTTGTCGCCGAATTCAACCGCAAACGGCTCGATACCGATATCGATCATCCCTTTCTGACCGGCATCCACCAGCCGATGGCCGAGGAAGTGACGCTGGAGGATCTGCCGGTGACCGGCACGATTCCGGCGATTCTCGATGGGCGTTATCTGCGCATCGGCCCGAACCCGGTCGCGCCCGATCCCGCCGGTTATCACTGGTTCACCGGTGACGGCATGGTGCATGGCGTGGCGATCCGGGAGGGCAAGGCGCTCTGGTATCGCAACCGCTGGATCCGGTCGCGCCGCGCTGCCGATGGGCTGGGCGAGCCTCCAGCGCCGGGGCCGCGTCATGGCGGATTCGATACGGTCAACACCAATATACTGGCGATCGCCGGCCGCACTTTCGCGCTGGTCGAGGCGGGGAGCTATCCGGTCGAGCTGTCCGACACGCTCGACGAGCAGACCTACAACCCGTTCGACGACACGCTGACCGGCAGCTTCACCGCGCATCCGCACCGCGATCCGCTGACCGGCGAGCAGCATGCGATCGCTTATGAAGCGACCGACCCTGAGACGATCCGCCATGTGGTTCTTTCACCCGAAGGGCTGGTGGTGCGCGAGGAGCCGATCAAGGTGAAGCATGGGCCGTCGATCCATGATTGCGCGATCACCGCGCGGTTCGCGGTGATCCTCGACCTGCCGGTGACCTTCTCGATGAAGTCGCTGATCGCCGGCCACAGCTTTCCCTATCGCTGGAACCCCGATCATCAGGCACGGATCGGGCTGTTGCCACGGGATGGCCGGGGTGACGAGACGATCTGGGTCGATGTCGACCCCAGTTATATATTCCACGTCGCCAATGCGTTCGACCTGCCCGATGGCCGGGTGGTGATGGACGCGGTGGTCTATGACACGATGTTCGCCGACAGCACGGTCGGCCCGGACGCCATGTCGCGTGGGCTGGAGCGCTGGACGATCGATCCGGTGGCCGGCACGGTCGAGCGCCGTACGATCGACGCCACGCCGCAGGAATTTCCCCGCCCCGACGAGCGCCGCTTCGGCCAGCCTTATCGTTATGCCTATACGCTTGGCCTGCCGGCGAAGGACGACAGCTTTATCGGCGAGACTTTCATTTTGAAGCACGACCTGGAGACGGGGACGCGCGAGGTGCATGACTTCGGCACTGGACGGTATCCGGGTGAGTTTGTCTTCGTACCGGCGCGTGAGGACGCGGCCGAGGACGAGGGATGGGTCATCGGTCTGGTCGTCGACCTGCCGCGTCAGACGACTGATCTGGTCATCCTCGATGCCCGGTCCTTCGCGGGAGAGCCGGTGGCGAGCATTCATTTGCCGCATCGGGTTCCACCGGGCTTTCACGGGAACTGGCTGGCGGCTTAACTTAATTCTCCCCCGGGAACCGGGGGAGGGGGACCACCCGCTTCTTCAGCGGGTAGTGGAGGGGGCGCTCTCCACAGGCGTTGCGCCTGCGGCCCGGCCCCCTCCGCCATTCGCCTTTGGCTCATGGTCCCCCTCCCCCGCTCCGCGAGGGAGGAATAAGGGGTCACAAATCCGGTAGCACCTGATCGGCGGTTCCCCAGCCGGCAAGGGCGCGCGAATTGGCGCGTTCGACCAGCTCGGCGGCGTCGCGCACGCCCCAGCGGTTGGCGCGATCGAGATCGCGCAACTCGCTCCAGGTGACCGGCGCTGCGACTGGCGCGCCCGATCGCGCACGAGCCGAATAGGGCATGATCGCGGTGCTGCCGCGCTGGTTGCGCAGCCAGTCGATGAAGATGCGGCCCTTGCGTTTGGCCTTGGACATGGTCGCGACGAAGCGTTCGGGCTCAGCCTCGGCCAGGGCGCGGGCGAAACGGTCGGCGAAATCCTTGACCGCCGGCCATTCGGCATCGGGTTTGAGCGGCACGATCACATGCACGCCCTTGCCGCCGGTCAGCATCGGGAAGCTGGTCAGCCCCAGTTCGGCCAGGTGTTCCTTCAGGTCGGCCGCCGCCTTTTTGACGATCTCGAAGTCGAGGCCCTCATCGGGATCGAGGTCGAACACCAGTCGATCAGGCTTTTCCAGCGTGGCGACCGGTGAACCCCAGCCATGGAATTCAATCGTGCCCATCTGCACGCACATGACCAGTCCGTCGGCGGTGTCGACATAGAGATAATCCTCGATCGATCCGTCCTTCTCGCGGATCGGCACCTGATGGACATGCTCGCCGAACGCGCCCGCATCGTGCTTCTGGAAGAAGCAGCGCTTGCCGCGACCCTGCGGGCAGCGCACCAGGCTGATCGGACGGTTCGCGGTCCAGGGCAGCATGGCGGGCGCGAGCTGCGCATAATAATCGGCGAGATCGCCCTTGGTGACGTCCGAATCCGGGAAGATCAGCCGGTCGCGGCTGCTCACCGTCACATGGATTTCGGCCGCCTCGGGCGTCGCGGCTGGCGTTTCGGCCACCACATCCTCCGCCGCCTTGTCTTCGCGCAGGCCGAGAAAACTCGAATGACGCAGCACGCCGTCGGGCGTAGTTTCGGCAAAGGCGATCTCGGCGACCAAATTGGGCGTCACCCAATGCGCGCCGCGCACCGCCGCGCGGGGGGCCTTCACGGTCGGCGATTTGCGCTCGAGTTTCTTGAGTTTCGCGCTCAACTCCATCATCATCTCGGTGCTGAAACCGGTGCCGACCTTGCCGGCATAGACGAAGCCGTCCGGTCCGTTTACGCCGAGCAACAGCGCGCGAAAGCCGCGCGACTTGTCGCTTGGTGTCCATCCGACAATGACGAATTCCTGCCGCTGGATGCACTTCGTCTTGAGCCACGCCTTGGTGCGCTGGCCGCGATACGGCGCATCGGCGAGTTTGGAGACGACGCCTTCATAACCTTCGCGGCACATCGTCGCGAACAACTGCTCGCCGCTGCCGATGATATGCTCGGAATATTGCAGGCGCGCATCGGCGCCATCGATCAGCGGGCGCAGCCGGTCCTTGCGCTGGACGTTGGGCAGGGCGGCCAAATCCTCACCATCGAGTTCGAGCAGGTCGAAGGCGAACAGGGTCATGTCGCCGTCGTTGGATATGGCGTCCTTCAGCGTGGAGAAATCGGGTTTGCCGTCCTTGAACGCGACGATCTCGCCGTCGATCAGCGCGCTTTTTACCGGGAGTTTAGCGGCGGCTCTGGCGATCGCCGCGAACTTGTCGGTCCAGTCTAGGCCGGTGCGGGTGAAGACCCTGGCCTTGCCCTGCGCGATCGAGATCAGCGCGCGATAGCCGTCATATTTGACCTCGTGCAGCCATTGGCTGCCGGTGGGTACGGTGTCGACAAGGGTGCAGAGCTGGGGCGTCTGAAATCCTCCCCCGGCGGGGGAGGATTTTCTTCGCCTTCTTCCCTTCCGCGATCTCGACCATCGTGCGGCCGGTGCTCACACTGGTCAGCGCGGTTTCGACCAGCGTGTCCGCCCCGCCCGCTTCGGCATCGTCGATCTTGCGCAACAACCAGTTCTCGCCCTTTTCCTTACCGCGCGGGCGCAGGCGGATGAGCAGCCATTCGCCCTTCATGCGCTCGCCATCGAGCACGAAATGGAGATGACCCTTGTCAAGATCGCTGGCGCTCTTGCCCTTGATCGGCGCCCAGGTGCCGCGATCCCACAGCATTACCGTGCCGCCGCCATATTCGCCCGCCGGGATCGTCCCCTCGAACGTCGCATAGGACATCGGGTGATCCTCGGTGCGGACCGCGAGACGTTTCTGGTCGGGGTCGAGGCTCGGGCCGCGCGTTACCGCCCAGCTTTTGAGCACGCCGTCGACTTCGATGCGAAAGTCCCAGTGCAACCGGCTGGCGTCGTGCTTCTGGACCATGAAGCTATTGCCGTGACCCGGCGCGAGCGTGCCCGCGGGTTCAGCGGTTTTCGCGAAGTCGCGCTTGGCGTTGTACAGCGCGAGTGGATCGGGGGACCTGGCCATTATGACGCCCTCGCCATTGTCCCGTCATCCCAGCGAAGGCTGGGATCTCCCTGAAACGGTGCTCGCGCTCGCGGAATGAGACCCCAGCCTTCGCTTGGGTGACGGAAGAGGGGGCTTGGGTGACGGGAGGGGGCGTTAGGCACGCTTCTTCGCCGGCGCGCGCTTCGCTGGCGCTTTGGTCGGCGCCTTTTTTGCAGGCGTTTTCTTAGCTGCCGGCGCGGCCTTGCTCGTCGATCCGCCCGATTTCTCCATCGATTTCTTGAGCGCCGCCATCAGGTCGACCACGTTGGACCCGGAGCGCTTCGACGAATCGTCGTCCTTCTCCTCGATGATCTTGCCGCCCTTGGATTTGCGTTTGCGTTCGATCAGGTCCTTCAGCGCGTCGACATAACGATCGTGGAATTCCTGCGGATGGAACGATCCCGATTTCTTCGCGATCAGCGCCTCGGCCAGATCCATCAGATCTGCATCGGGCTTGGTGTCGGGGATATCGCGGAAATAGGCTTGCGCCTTGTTGACCTCATCGGCGTAGCGCAGTGTCTCCAATACCATGCCGCGTCCGCACGGTTTCAGGCTGACGATATATTCGCGCCCGCGCATCGCGAGCTGGCCGAGCCCGACCTTTTTCGATCGCCTGAGCGCTTCGCGCAACACGATGAACGCTTCCTCGGCGAGATCGTCGGCGGGCACTACGAAATAGGGCTTTTCATAATAAAGCACGTCGATCTCGTCGGCGTCGACGAACTGGGTCAGCTCGAGCGTCTTTTTCGATTCGAGCTTCACCGCGTCGATCTCGTCCTGTTCGAGCAGGACGAAATTGCCCTTCTGGTATTCGAACCCCTTCATGATCTCATCGGTGTCGACCGGGCCGACTCCCGTCACGACCTTCTCGTAATGGATCGGCTTGCCGGTCGGCTCATGGATCTGCTTGAAGCTGATCTGCGCGCCCGATTTGGTTGCCGTATAAATCTCGACCGGGATCGAGACGAGCGCGAGCCTGATCTGTCCCTGCCAATAGGCGCGTGCGGCCATACCGCTTCCTTCCCCGATTCATTCATTGCGAGGCCGATTCAATCCCTGAGCAGCGGAGTCGTTCCGTTCGCTATGGCTGTGCAGGTTTCGCGCGTGGCAAAGCTTCGCTAAAGGCCGGACATGGCCACCGATCCTTTTGCCCTGTTCGACAGCTGGTATGCCGAAGCGCGCAAAACCGAGTTGAACGATTCGAACGCGATGGCGCTTGCCACCGCCGATGGAAACGGGCGTCCGGCGGCGCGCATGGTGCTGCTCAAGGGGCATGGCCGCGACGGTTTCGTGTTCTACACCAATCAGCAAAGCCGCAAGGCCGACGACCTTGCCGCCAATAGCCAGGCGGCCTTGCTGTTCCACTGGAAATCGCTGCGCCGGCAGATTCGGATCGAGGGCAATGTCGCGCCGGTGACCGATGCGGAGGCGGACAGTTATTTCGCCACGCGCGGGCGGGATTCGCAGCTCGGCGCCTGGGCGTCGGATCAGTCGCGGCCGCTCGACGCGCGCGAGACGTTCGAGGCGCGCTTTGCCGAAATGGAGGCGCGTTTCGCCGGTGGCGATGTGCCGCGCCCGCCGCACTGGTCGGGATATCGCGTCAGCCCGTTGCGTATCGAATTCTGGCAGGACCGCGAACATCGGCTGCACGAGCGCCGCCTGTTCATGCGGGTCGGTAGCGATGGGGGTGATGGCTGGACCGAAGGGCTGCTCTACCCATGACCGAGGATCAGCGCCGCGCCATTCCGTTCGCCGTGCGGGCCGCGCTCGCCAGCGTCGGCATGGCGTGTTTCCTACTGCTGCTGAAGGGGTTCGCCGCCTGGCATACCGGGTCGGTGGCGATGCTCGGGTCGCTCGCCGATACCGGGCTCGATCTGCTCGCTTCGCTGGTCACATTGTACGGCGTGAAGCTTGCCGCCGAGCCGGCCGATCACGATCACCGCTTCGGCCATGGCAAGGCGGAGGCGCTGGCGGCGCTGTTCCAGGTCATGCTGATCACCGCCTCGGCCGCCGGCATCGCCTGGCGCGCGGTGCTGCGCTTTGGTGACACGACGCCGAACGAGGATGCCGATTTCGGTATCCTCGTGTCGGTCGTCGCGATCCTCGCGACGGTCGTCCTGCTGGCCTATCAGCGCCGCATCATCCGCCGCACCGGGTCGGTCGCAATCATGGCTGACAATGTCCATTACCAGTCGGACGTGCTGCTCAACGGATCGGTCATCGCGGCATTGGTCCTCGATCAGTATTTCGGCTTGCATGGCGCCGATCCGCTGATCGGCATCGCCATCGCGCTATGGCTCGCCTGGGGCGCGTTCCGCGCGTCGAGCAACGCGATCGACCAGTTGATGGACAAGGAATGGCCCGAGGATCAGCGCGCCCGGTTCATCGAGGTCGCCGCACGCCAGCCGGGCATCAAGGGCATCCATGATTTCCGCACCCGCCGGTCGGGCAGCCATGATTTCGCGCAATTCCATATGGAGGTCGGCCGCGACCTGACGATGATCGCCGCGCATGACATCGTCGAAGGGGTAGAGCGCGCATTGCGGACCGCCTATCCCAAGGTCGAGGTGCTGATCCATCTCGATCCGGAAGGGCATGTCGATACCGACAATCCATTGGTCGAAGCGGATGTCACGCCGCACTGGTTCGGGAAACGCCTGTGAGAATTCCGTTCGTGCAGATCGATGCCTTTGCCGCGCTGGCGTTCCAGGGCAATCCGGCGGCGGTGATGCCGCTGACCGCCTGGCTCGATGATGATGTGCTGCAGCGCATCGCAAGCGAGAATAACCTCAGCGAGACCGCTTTCCTGATTCCCGATGCCAGTGGCGCGGCTGATTTCGAATTGCGCTGGTTCACGCCGGGGGCAGAAGTCGCATTGTGCGGCCATGCGACGCTCGCCAGCGGCCATTTCGTGCTGTCGTCGGACAGCACGATCGAAAAAGTCACGTTCCGTACCCGCCAGGCCGGTGTGCTGGAGGTCGCCCGCGATGGCGACGGTTATGCCCTCGGGCTGCCGGCATGGGCTCCGGTCGCCAAGGACATGCCCGAGATCGTCGCGGCACTGGGCGTCTCGCCAGTCGAGACATTGTGGTACGACAAGGGCTATGCGCTGGTGATCCTTGCGGACGAGGCGGCGGTGCGCGGGATTGCGCCGGACCTTCGCGCGCTCGCCGCTGCCGGACAGATCGTCGCGGTCGTCTCGGCACCCGGCGATAAGACCGATGTGGCCAGCCGCGTGTTCACGCCGGCCTATTCGATCGACGAGGATCCGGTGACTGGCTCCGCGCATGCGGTGATGACCCCCTATTGGGCGAAGCGCCTCGGACGCGACAGCTTCACCGCCTTTCAGGCAAGCGCACGGGGTGGGCATTTGACCTGCCGCCTTGACGGCGACCGCGTGATCCTTGGCGGCAAGTGCATAACGGTGATCGAGGGCACTTTCTTCCTGGACTGAGAAATGGGCGCCGGGCCTATTTCTTCGTCGGGCAGGCCTTGCCGGTCTTCGCGCAGAAGGCGGCGAGCGTCTCGCCCTTGAAATCGACTGACCCCGCTGCCTGCATCGTGCTTGCGATCACCCGAGGCATTGCCGCGCGCTGGCGTTTCGCCGCTTCGCTCTGTGCCGCCGCGACGAGCTGACGCAGATCGTCGAGCGATAGCGCGGCGGCAAAGGCATGGCCTTCGGCGGCAAGCAGCGTGTCGATGCCCTTGGCGGCAATCGCTATGGCGGTGGCGCGCAGGTCGTCCTTCTCCGCCGCACTCAGGCCGGCTTGCGCCGTCACCAGTTCCTCGGTCTCCCTGGCGCTGACCAGCGGAAGCATGGCCGCCAGCGCCCCATTCTCGGCAAGCCGGCGGCCCAGCGCTTCGGCTTCGGGTGAGGGCGTCGCTGCCTGAAGCAGGAGTGCCGCGATTATCGCCGTCATGATCAGTGTCCCCTCGGTCGATCGAACCCCGCCACCACATCGCCGAGCGTCTGCATCAGCGCGGGGTTGCTGCTGTCGGGCGTATTGCCGAGCCTGACCACGACCACGCCGCGACCCGGCCCGCTGTCGAGGCTGGCGATGACCAATTGGCCGAGATGCCCGTCGGCCGCGACCGCCGTGGCGGGGCCCTTGCCCGGGAATAATGCGCTATGCCCGCCGGCCCCGCCGGGGCGGTTGAGCCAGGTCTGGCCGCCATATTCGGCGTTGGTCGGTGCCGGCGTCTTCATGAAGGCGAGCCAGTCCGGCGCGATGACCTGCGTGCCGTCCGCTGCCTTGCCGTCGAGCAGCAGGCCGCCGATCCGGCCCCAATCCGCAAGGCTCATATGCAGGATCGATCCGCCGATCTGTGTGCCCGCGCCATCGAATTCGAGCACCGCGCTTCGGATCCCGGCCGGGCGAAACAGGCGCTGCCGGGCAAAGTCGGTATAGGCGGCCGCGCGGATTTTCGGGTCGCGGCTGTCGGTCAGCGTTCGGGTGACGATCTCGGCCAAGATCAGCGTGGTCAGCGAGCTGTACTGGAAAGTCGATCCCGGTTTGCTTGCCAGCTTATGGCCGATCGCTGCTGCCGCCATGTTGCCGGTATAGGCGACGAACAGCGTCTGGTTGGTATCCGACCGCTCGACCGGATCGCCGACTTCGACATGGGCGAGGCCCGACGACATGTTGAGCAAGTGGCGCAGCGTGATCGCCGCGCGCGGGTCGCCCGGCTTGTGCCATTCGGCGACCGGCGCCGGCGCATCGAGCGACAGGCGGCCATCGCCGACCAGTTCGCCCACCAGCATGCCGGTGATCGTCTTGGCCATCGACCAGCTGATGAAGCGATTATTGTCGGAATAGCCGGGGGCATAAGCCTTCAGCGCGGGGCATCCGTCAGTGGTGATCAGTACCGCGCGGGTTTCGGGATGGTCGCTGAACAGTCTTTTCACCGGTTCGAGCGAGCGGCCGAGATTGGCGCCGGTGCATGAGCCGATCGAATAGGCGGGATGTTCCGCGCCGCTATCCGCCCCCGCCAGCAACAGCGGCAGCAGGGCGGCGAAGGCGAGCTTGCGCATCATCGCCGTAACGATAGGGTGCGCACCGATGAAGGCAAGGCGTTCCCGCAAGGTCTGGATTCTATCGGCCATTGCGGTGCTGTTCGCGGCACTGCTCGGCGGCGGCTGGCTCTATGCCCGCGCGATGACGCCGCAGCTCGAGCTTGGCACCGCCTACGCCGCGCGCGTCGCTTGCGCTTGCCGTTATATCGGCAATCGCGACCTGAGGAACTGCCGCGCCGATTTCGAACCCGGCATGGCGGCGATCCAGCTGTCCGACGATCCGACGACGCGGACCGTCACCGCCTGGGTGCCGCTGGTCGCCAGCCGCTCGGCGCGCTTCGATCCCGTGCTCGGCTGCCAGCCCGAGCCGTTTAAAGGTGTGCCGCTGAAGCTGCGCTGAGGAGTCTCAGGCGATGGCCGGTTCGAGGGCGAGTTCGGCCCGCTCGGTTTCCGCGATCCAGCCGCCGCCCAGAACACGATCACCGGCATAAAGCACGGCGGCCTGACCCGGTGCGACACCATATTCCGGCGCATCGAACCTCACTCGATCCTGCTCCAGCCGGGCGGGGACCAGCTTCGCCATCGACCGCACCTTGGCCGTCACCGGGCCGACATGATCGCCACCGATCCAGTTGATCTCGGTCAGACGCGCGGCATCGACCGCCAGCGCGGTGCGCGGGCCGACCACGACGCGGCGCGTATCGGGGTCGAGCCGTACGACATAAAGCGGCTCAGGTGTGCCGCCGATCTCCAGCCCGCGGCGCTGGCCGACGGTGAAATGGATCAGGCCGCGATGCTCGCCGAGCTTGCGCCCCGCCTCGTCGACGATGTCGCCACTGGTATCCGCCTCGGGCCGCAGCTTCTTGACCAGCGAGGCATAATCGCCGTCGGGCACGAAGCAGATATCCTGGCTATCCGGCTTGGCCGCGACACCGAGGCCCAGTTCCGCGGCCAGTTCGCGTACGCGTGCCTTGGGCAGGCCGCCCAGCGGAAAGCGCAGATAATCGAGCTGAGCTTGCGTCGTCGCGAACAGGAAATAACTCTGGTCGCGCGCCGGATCGACCGCGCGGTGCAGTTCGGCACCGTTCGGCCCCTCGATACGGCGGACATAATGGCCGGTCGCCAGGCAATCCGCACCAAGGTCGCGCGCCATGCCGAACAGGTCGGTGAATTTTGGCCCCATATTGCAGCGTACGCACGGAATCGGCGTGCGTCCGGCAAGATATTCATCGGCAAAGCCGTCGATCACATCGGCGCGAAAGCTCGATTCATGGTCATAGACATAATGCGCAATGCCGAGCCGGTCACACACCGCGCGCGCATCGCGGATGTCGCGGCCCGCGCAACAGGAGCCGGCGCGGCCGACCGCTTCGCCATGATCATAGAGCTGCAGCGTGATGCCGATCGTCTCAGCACCGGTGCGCGCAGCGAGGGCGGCGACGACCGAGCTGTCCACGCCGCCCGACATGGCGACGACGATACGCTTGCCCTTGAGCTCGGGTCCGAGCTGAAAATCGCCTTCGGTGATCATGTCGCCGCACATAGGGGGTGGGGTGTCCCATTGCAAAACACATGCTTTCCAAAGGATTTCGCGCGGCTTTACCTCACCTTTAGACCTCAGCGTCTATCAAGGCTGTCCAACGCTGATTCTTTCGTAGGGCGCCTGAGTGGATTTAAGCTTTTCCCGTTTCGAGCACGACGCTTCCGTCGCCATCCTGCCGGCCGATCTGGCGGTGATGATGGTCGGGATCACCGCGCGACAAGCGGCAAGCCCAACCGCTCTGTTCCAGTCGCGCCTGATCGAAACGCCGGCCGTCGCCGCCAATCTGTTCGCACCGCTGCATGGCGCGTTCAATGTCGGGATGGCCAGCGCGATCATCCGCTGGAGAGAGATATGAAGACGCTGTTTACCGAGCCGCTTTAGCCCGTGTTCAAGTCCGCAGCGTAAATGCCGTTAGTGAATTGATGAGAGGGGGCCCCCCGCCCCGATCGAGGTTGAGAATGATCGAGAACCAGAAAATACGTCCAGCCAAGGTGATCGGTCCGCTCGGCGAGCCGCTGACCCTGGACAGCCTGCCCCCACCCGAAACGACACGCTGGGTCGTGCGCCGCAAGGCCGAAGTCGTCGCCGCGGTGAATGGCGGCCTGATGACGGTTGACGAGGTTTGTGCACGTTATAATCTGACGGTGGAGGAATTCGCCGGCTGGCAGCGGGCGATCGATCGCTCGGGTATGCCCGGCCTGCGCGTCACGCGGATCCAGCATTATCGCTCGCTTTACGAGCGGCAGCAGAAATACTGATCGGCCCAATTTAAAACCGCTACCGGAACAAATTCCCCGTCTGGCGAGTCTTTCCCCCCGTCAGCCCAATCGATGGGCGTCAACGGAGGGTATTATGGTCGGTCTTATCGTTTGGCTCGTTGTTGGTGGCGTTTGTGGCTGGCTCGCCAGCATGATCATGCGCACAGACGGGCAACAGGGCATCATCCTGAACATCGTCGTCGGTATCATCGGATCGGTAATCGCATCGTTCCTGTTTGGCGGCGGCATCAATCAGGTGATCACTGTCACTACATTCCTCTATTCGCTGATCGGTGCGGTGATCCTGCTCGCGATCGTCAATCTGGTCCGTCGCGGCAGCGTTCGCTAGAACGACCGTCAGAGGCGAACATCACGGGCCGCCCGACACCGTCGGGCGGCCCGTTTCGTTATTTCAGCAGGAAACGGACATTGACGGCCACCGTCACGTTGGTTTCACCCGCCGCGACCTGAGTCGAGGCATCGGCCTCTTTGGCGCGTGCGTAGAGCATTGGCGGCTGCGGCGACCCGCCCGCATTCTCGCCATTTTCGGTGATCGATATGATCCGCGACACGGTCAGGCCGGCGGCACGCGCATAGAGTTCGGCGCGCGCGCGGGCGCGTTTGACCGCATCGGTGCGCGCCTCGTCGAGCGCGGTGTCGGGCTTGTCGATCGCCAGATTGGGGCCGTCGATCTGGTTCGCACCCTCCTTGACCAGCGCGTCGAGAATCGCGCCCGACTTGGCGATGTCGCGAAACCGCACCGACACGGTGTTGGTCGCCTGATATCCGGTGATCACCGGCGCCTGATTCTCGGCGTAGCGATATTGCGGGCTGAGTCCGACATTGGCGGTGTTCACGTCGCGCGCCTCGATCCCGGCGCGCTTCAGCGCGGCGAGGACGCGGGCCATCGCCTGCGCATTGTCGCCAAGCGCAGCGCCGGCGGTCGCCGCCTGAGTCACCACACCGGCGCGAATCGTCGCGATGTCCGGCACGCGCGTCGTTTGGCCGGTGGCCGTTACATCCAATATGGTACCATCTGGCAGCATCTGCGGCACGACCTGCGCGCTTGCGGGGGCGGAGGCAAGTGGCAGCGCGGCGAGCGCCAATGCGGACGCGATCAACTTCATTTTAAAAACTCCCGTCGTATTTCAGGCCGATTGGCCCGCGTGACATAATCTGACGCCGCGCGGGCCAACCTAAGCTGAACGAACAGATAAACTGAACGAACGGGCGATTGGATCAGCGCACGCGGCGCGTCATCACCAGACGGTACAGCGCCAGCAATATCACGGCACCGGCAGTCGCCGCGGCATAGCGTTCCCACACCGCATTGGGCTGCCAGCCGAGCATCGGCGCGAGATAGCCGCCGAGCAACGCGCCCGCGATGCCGATCAGAATCGTGACGATAAAGCCGCCCGGATCTTTGCCGGGCATGATAATCTTGCCGAGAATGCCGGCCACCAGGCCGATCAACAACCACCCGATGATTCCACTTGCGAGCATCGCTTCACTCCCATCTTAATCGGCCCGCTGCGTCGCGAGTCCGTGCGGAACGTCCTCCTCAAGGCTGATCAATGCAACCCGTTTCTTTACCGCAACGGTTGGTCCCGCTTGCGGCGAGACGCAAAAAAGGGCAGGCCGCGCGCCGGTGAAAACGGCCTATTGAGGTCGGTGACTTATTTCGCTAATACAGTCCCACGGAATTTGGGCCAGCGGATGGCCGGGACGGGGAAAGTGGACCAGATGAACTACGAATCGGCGACGTTCGAAAATGACGGACGGCTGGCGCTTCCCGGTAGCGGAGCGCCGCGCTCCAACCTGATCTGGTGGATCGTCGGCGCGGTGGTCGTGCTGCTGCTTGCCGTGGCCGCCTGGTTCGCTTTCGGCTTCGGCAAGAAGCCCGAGGAAAAGCATGTCGAGCAATTGCCCAATGTGACCGTCATGATCCCCGGCACCACGCTGGTGCCGCGTGTCCTGTCAGCCACCGGCTCGCTTGCCGCACGACGCGAAATGCCCGTCGGCGTCGCCGGAGAAGGTGGCATGGTAACGCGCGTGCTGGTCGAACCCGGCCAGTGGGTCGGCGCGGGGCAGGTGCTCGCCACGGTCGACCGTTCGGTGCAGACCCAGACGGCGGCATCCCTGGCGGCGCAGATCAGCGTGGCACGTTCGGATGCGGCGATCGCCCAGTCCGAACTCAACCGTGCACAACAGCTGGTCAATCGCGGCTTCATTTCCAAGGCCGATCTCGAGCGCAAGGCGGCGACCCGCGATGCGGCGCTGGCGCGTGTCCGTGTCGCCCAGGCGACATTGAGCGAGCAGAATGCCCGTACCGGCCGTCTCGACATCCGCGCGCCCGCCGCCGGTCTGGTGCTGACGCGTAGCGTCGAACCTGGTCAGATCGTGAGCTCGGGCTCTGGCGTCCTGTTCCGCATGGCCAAGGGCGGCGAAATGGAAATGCTGGCGGCGCTCAGCGAGACCGATCTTGCCGGGCTCGGCGTTGGCGTACGCGCGAAAGTGACGCCGGTCGGCGGCAAGGAAAGCTTCGCCGGCGAAGTGTGGCAGGTGTCGCCGATCATCGATCCACAGACCCGCCAGGGCACCGCCCGTATTGCGCTGACCTATAATCCGGCGCTTCGTCCGGGCGGTTTCGCCGCAGCAGAGATCACCAGTGGCGCCGCGACTTCGCCGCAACTGCCGGAATCGGCGGTGCTGAGTGACGATCGCGGCAATTTCGTCTATGTCATCGGCCAGGATGACAAGGTGGTACGGCGTGACGTCAAGGTCGGCGCGGTGTCCGATTCGGGAGTTGCGGTCGCCTCCGGGCTGGCCGGTACCGAGCGGGTCGTGGTGTCGGCCGGCGCGTTCCTCAATCCAGGGCAGAAAGTGACGCCGATCGTCGCCAAGAGCGCCGCTAAGACCGGGAGCTGATCGATATGAATTTCCGGAACATCTCGGCCTGGTCGATCCGCAACCCGGTGCCGTCGATCGTGCTGTTCATCGCGCTGTCGATCGCCGGGGTCTTCAGTTTCATGAGCATGCAGGTCAACAACGACCCGGACATCGATTTCCCGATGGCGATCGTCGTGATCAGCCAACCGGGCGCCGCACCGACCGAGCTTGAGACACAAGTCACGCAGCGCGTCGAATCCGCCGTGCGCAGCTTGCAGGGGATTGACGAGATCAGCTCGACCGTGACCGAGGGCAGCTCGGTCACGCAGATCCAGCTCAATATCGGCACGCCGATCGATCGGGCCGTGATCGATATTCGCGACGCGATCACGCAGATTCGCAGCGACCTGCCCGACGGTATTCTCGAGCCGCAAATCTATCGTGCGAACACCAGCGGCAACGATCTCGCCAGCTATTCCGCGATCACCTCCGACATGACGATCGAACAGCTTAGCTGGTACATCGATAATAATGTCAGCAAGGAGCTGTTATCGGTTCCCGGCATGGCGACGGTCAGCCGCAACGGCGGCGTCAGTCGCGAAATTCGTATCATCCTCGATCCGCTCAAACTGCAGGCGCAAGGGCTGACAGCGAGTCAGGTCAATCAACAGCTTCGCCAGGTCAATCTCAACGCCGCCGGCGGCCGTGCGGAGATTGCCGGATCGGAGCAATCGGTCCGTGTGCTCGGCAACGCCAAGAATGCCTATGAACTTGGCCAGACGCAGATCTCGGTCGGCGGCGGACGAACCGTGCGCCTTGCCGATATCGGGCGCGTGCGCGACCTTTATGCCGAACAGCGTTCGGAATCGTCATTCGACGGCAAGCAAGTCGTCACCTTCGATTTCCAGCGCGCCAAGGGCGCGTCGGACGTGGCCGTGTTCCACGCCGCCGAGAAGAAGTTGGCGGACCTGCAGAAGCGTAACCCGAAGGTCCAGTTCCAGCTGATCTTCAACGAAACCCAATATGCCGAATCGCAATATCACAGCGCGATCGAAGCGTTGATCGAAGGCGCGCTGCTCGCGGTCCTGGTGGTGTTCCTGTTCTTGCGTGACTGGCGCGCGACGGTCATCTCCGCGCTCGCCATTCCCTTGTCGGCAATCCCAACCTTCTGGTTCATGGAATTGATGGGGTTCAACCTCAATCAGTTGACCCTACTTGCGCTCAGCCTCGTGGCCGGCGTGCTGGTCGATGACGCGATCGTCGAGATCGAGAATATCGTCCGCCACATGCGCATGGGCAAGACCGCCTATCAGGCGTCGATCGACGCCGCGGACGAGATCGGTCTCGCCGTGCTTGCCACCACCATGGCGATCGTCGCGGTGTTCCTGCCAGTCGGTTTGATGCCCGGCGTGTCGGGTCAGTTTTTCAAGAATTTCGGCCTGACCGTCGTCGCCGCGGTACTGATGAGCCTTGCCGTCGCGCGCCTTTTGACGCCGATGATCGCGGCCTATTTCCTGAAAGCCTTCGGCCATGCCGAACATGGCGAGGGGCGGCTGATGCATGGCTATCTCGCCACGCTCAAATGGACGCTCCGGCATCGCTGGTCGGCGGTGGTCGGCGGGGTGACCGCACTCGCGCTCACCGTGGTGTGCGGATATTTCCTGCCGATGACCTTCCAGCCTGAACAGGATCAGGACGCGACAACGGCGCTGGTGGAGATGGTGCCGGGCACGACGCTCGAACAGACCAGCAAGGTGGTCAAGCAGGTCGCCGATATCCTCGCGGCGGAAAAGCCGGCGGTGAAATCGGTCTATTCGCGCTCCTTTGTCGGCAATGGCCGGGTGGTCGCGCTGTTCAACAAGGACAAGGGCCTGACCAGCACCCAGTTCGAACAGAAACTCGCGCCAAAGCTCAACGCGATTGCCGATGCGCGCGTCACCTTCCGTTCGCAAAATGGCTGGGGCGGCAGTGGTCGCGCATTGACCATCGTGCTTGGTGGCGACGATCCCAAGCTGCTCAACGACACGGCGGTCAAGCTCGTACGCGAAATGGCCCAGCTGCCGGAGCTCGTCGCGCCGCGGATCAGCGGTGATCTCCAGCGACCGGAGATCGTCATCAAGCCCCGGCTCGACCTGGCTGCCAATCTCGGCGTCACGACGGCAGCGCTATCGAATGCGATCCGCATCGCGACACTGGGCGATATCGACCAGAACAGCGCGAAATTCTCGCTGTCGGATCGCCAGGTGCCGATCCGTGTCGCGCTCGACGAGAATGCGCGCGAACGCCTGTCGACGATTCAGAATCTACCGGTCGCCACCGCTACGGGTGGTTCTGTTCCGCTTAATGTGATTGCGGATATCGGCTTCGGCGCCGGACCGACCAAAATCGAACGCGTCGCGCAGCAGCGTCAGATCACCGTCGGCACCGACCTTGCCCCGGGCGTAGTCAGCGGTACGGCGCAAACCAAGATCCACGCGTTGCCAACCATGAAGAACCTGCCGATCGGCGTCGGCGAACTGACGCTCGGCCAGACCAAATGGCAGGCGGAGATGGTCAGCAACTTCATTACGGCGGTGATTGCCGGCGTCGGCCTGGTGTTCGCGGTGCTGGTGCTGCTTTATCGCCGCGTTTTGCCGCCTTTGGTCAACATGGGCTCGTTGCTGCTGGCGCCGCTCGGTGGACTGATCGCGCTGCTCGTGACGGGCAATCCGTTGTCGATGCCGGTGTTCATCGGTCTGCTCATGCTGCTCGGCATCGTCGCCAAGAATTCGATCCTGCTGATCGACTTCGCGCTCGAGGAGATCGAGAAGGGCGTCGATGTTTCAACCGCGATCATCGATGCCGGGCACAAGCGTGCTCAGCCGATCGTCATGACCACGGTCGCGATGGTCGCCGGCATGGTCCCGACCGCCTTGTCGCTGGGCGGCGATGGCTCCTGGCGCGCGCCGATGGGCATCACGGTGATCGGCGGCTTGACCCTGTCGACGATCCTCACCTTGCTGATCGTGCCGGCCAGCTTCAGCCTCGCGGTCGGGGTCGAGAAATGGATCGGACCGAAGCTGCGTCGCGGCCTGTTGACCTATAAGCCGGGCGACGACGGCATGCCGGTGATCGACCATGATCCGCGGCCGCATTTGCCGTCCGCACCGACACGGATCGGCGGGCCAAAGTCCGGTGATGACCTCCCGCATCCCGCAGAGTGACGTGTTAAAAGGCCTTCGCACTTGAACAATCCCCGGTTTCGGGGATTGTTTCACCCATGAAGCTGCTCGCCCGCGCATCCCGCAACGCAGAAGCCGTGCCTGCGGGGCTGCGTCGGATGCGAATCGTTGCCACCGGCCTGCTCGTTGCGATGGCGGCAGTGTTCCTCGCGACCCGCGCGCTCGATGCTTCATCAATGGGGGGGCATCCGGCGATCGGTTTTATTCGCGCCTTTGCCGAAGCGGCGATGGTCGGCGGGCTGGCCGACTGGTTCGCGGTGACCGCGCTGTTCCGCCACCCACTCGGCCTGCCTATTCCGCACACCGCGATCATCCCGCGCAACAAGGACCGCATCGGCGATACGCTGGCGCAGTTCCTGCGTGACAATTTCCTCATTCCCGGCGTGGTCGCGCGGCGCATGCGGCAGCTCGATGTCGCCTCGGCGGCGGGGCGCTGGCTTTCCGCACCGGCCGGCAGCGAGGGGCGGTTGCGGCGTGGCGCCTCCGGACTGGTCGCGAACATGCTTGAGGCGTTCGACCCGCAGCGTCTCGGTGGCATGGTCAAAGGGGCGATCGGTCAGCGGTTGCGCACGCTCGAGGTTTCGCCGTTGCTTGGCCAGGCGCTGACCGCGGCGATTGCCGAGAAACGTCATTTGCCGCTGCTCGACGGGATTATCCGCTGGGCGGCGCAGGTGCTCAGCTCGAACGAACATCTGGTGCGTGCGATGGTGCATGAACGCGCCGGGTCGGTCCTGCGCTGGACCGGTCTCGACGAGACGCTCGCCGATAAGATCATTTCCGGGCTCGACGGGCTGGTCAACGACATGGCCGACGATCCCGATCATCCATTGCGCGCCAAGGCGGAGGAAGGGCTCGAGGTGCTTGCCTATGACCTGCAATACGACCCGAAGATGCGCGCCAAGGTCGAGGCGCTCAAGGCCGACCTGATCGATAATCCCGCGATGCAGCTTTGGCTCGACGGCATGTGGGAAAGCGCTCGCGCCAGCCTGCTCAAGGTCGCACGCGACCCCAATGCTGCGATGAGCGGCAAATTGGGCGATATGTTACGCCAATTGGGCACGACCTTGCAGGAAGATTCCGGGCTTCGTGCAACCATCAACCGTTTCACGCGTCGGGCAGCGGTGGGCATGGCGGCAGATTATGGCGACGGCATCGTCCGGCTCGTGTCGGAAACGGTACGCGGTTGGGACGCGCGCACGATCACGCAGCGGCTGGAGAATGCCGTCGGGCGCGATCTGCAATATATCCGCGTCAACGGCACGCTGGTCGGCGGGTTGGTCGGGCTGATCATCCACGCGGTGGATATGCTGCTTTGAGATCGCGCGATCTACCAGTCGAGGATCGGCCAGCCCCTGATGATGGCGAGCGCACGCAGCGCAGGGCTCGGATGTACGGCGAATGGCTCGTCGGCCCAGTCGAGCGTCGGCGCGTCAGACACATGGTCGGAATAAAAACGGATTTGGGTTTCCGACCGGTCGATACCCTGGACAGCGAGCCAGGACTGGATCATGCGCAACTTGGCCGGGCCATAGCAATTCTCGCCGTCGATCACCGCGCGGACGCGCCCGTCTTCGGTCAGGCGCGATCCTGTCGCGATCACCGCATCGAAGCTGAGTCGCTGCGCGATCGCGGTGACATAGAAATCATAGGAGGCGGTCGCCATGACCAGGCGGTAGCCCGCCGCGCGATCGGCTTCGATCCGCGCTCGCGCGCCGGCGAACAAACCATCGGCGACCACCCGATCGGCGAAACGGACAGCAAGGATATCCGCATCCCGGCGCGCGATCGATCCGCCGAGCAGCAGCCGCTGCGTCACCTGTTTCAAACGTGCGCGGTTGATCAGCCGCAACCCATAGCCACCGATCGCAAGCCCGGCGAGCGGCAGCAGCGCCAGCCGCCACGGCGCATGCGCGCGTGTCGCGCCGATCAGGAAGCGCGTCCAGGTTGGCGCGACGGTGATCGTCTTGTCCATATCGTAGATCGCAAGTCGGTGGGCGGCTTCTTCAGTCATCAGTTGGTCTTACGCGGCATTCGGCTTGCCGATCCAGCGCGATTGCATCAAGGGTGGGCGCGATGAACGATGTCGCCGCCTTCTCGCACGAACGCGCCGCCGACGGTGATGTCCTGCGCTTTTCGGGCAATTTGTCGCTGTCGCGGATCGGCGACCTGCCCGAACGGCTGCGTGCCTATGATGGCCCGGTCGACCGGCTTGACCTGAGCGGGATCGACCGCATCGATACGGTCGGCGCCTGGGTGGTGCAGCGTTTCGCTGCCGAACATGACGCGAAGATTGAGGGGCTCGACGCCGATGCCGAGCATCTGCTCGCGCAGGTCAAGGCCGCCGACCAGGCGGTCAAGATGCGCCCCGAACATGTCGGCAGCTTCTCGCGCGTGCTCGGCGAAGTTGGCGAAGCGACGATGATCGCGATGAAGACGACGGTCGGGCTGCTCGGTTTCATGGGCGCGACGGTGATCGCGCTGGGCAGCGTCATTCGGCACCCGAGCCGTTTCCGTTTCAACGCCACGGTGCAGCGGTTCGAGGTGGTCGGCGTGTCGGCGCTCGGCATTATCGGGCTGATGAGTTTCCTGATCGGCATCGTCATCGCGCAGCAGGGTGCGGTGCAGCTGCGTCAGTTCGGCGCGGAAGTGTTCACGATCAACCTGGTCGGGCGGCTGACCTTGCGCGAACTCGGCGTGTTGATGACCGCGATCATGGTCGCGGGGCGTTCCGGTTCCGCTTTCGCGGCGCAGATCGGGACGATGAAACTGACCGAAGAGGTCGATGCGATGCGTACGATCGGCGTTTCGCCGATGGAAGCGCTGGTGCTGCCGCGTACGCTCGCGGTGGTGCTGATGATGCCGTTGCTCGGCTTCTACGCCTCGCTGGTCGCGATCATCGGTGGTGGCCTGTTGTGCTGGGTTTCGCTCGGTATCCCGCCGGTCACTTTCATCCAACGCATTCGCGAAGTGGTACCGATCACCGATCTGTATGTCGGTCTGGTCAAGGCGCCGGTGTTCGGCGCGATCATCGCCATCGCGGGTTGTTTCCAGGGCATGATGGTCGAGGCCGATGCCGAGCAGGTCGGCCTGCGTACCACCTCTGCCGTGGTTCAGGCGATTTTCCTGGTGATCGTGCTCGACGCCTTTTTCGCGGTGTTCTTCACCTGGGTCGGCTGGACATGAGCGGGCGCGATCAATCCGAAAAGATCATCACCGTGCACGGGCTGAAGAACAGCTTCGGGGATCAGGTGGTCCATGAAGGGCTGGATCTGGAGGTACGACGCGGCGAGATTTTCGGCGTGGTCGGCGGATCGGGCACCGGCAAGTCAGTGCTGATGCGCTCGATCATTGGGCTGCAGACCCCGGATGCGGGCGAAATCACCGTGTTCGGCGAGCCGACGATCGACCGCGAGGAGACCGAGGCGGTCGATATCCGCAAGCGCTGGGGCGTGCTGTTCCAGGGCGGCGCGTTGTTTTCGACGCTGACGGTCGCGGAGAACATCCAGGTCCCCTTGCGCGAATTCTATCCGAAGCTCGATCCGTCGCTGCTCGACGAGATCGCGGCGTATAAGGTGGTGATGAGCGGCCTGTCCGCCGACGCCGGGCCCAAATATCCCGCCGAATTGTCGGGCGGCATGCGCAAGCGCGCCGGGCTGGCGCGCGCACTGGCGATGGATCCCGAGTTGCTGTTCCTCGATGAACCGACCGCCGGGCTCGACCCGATCGGTGCGGCGGCGTTCGACGAACTGACCAAGGGCCTGCAAAAAACGCTTGGGCTGACGGTGTTCCTGATCACCCATGATCTCGATACGCTCTATGCGATCTGTGACCGGATCGCGGTGATCGCCGACAAGAAGGTGATCGCGGTCGGCACGATTCCGGAACTTCTCGCGTTGGACCATCCATGGATCCAGGAATATTTCAACGGCCCGCGCGGCCGCAACGCGACCGCTTCGGTCGAACGCGCGCGGGAATTGAGTGAACAAGCAGGGGCTACGCGCTGATGGAAACCCGTTCGAACCATGTCCTGGTCGGTGCCGTGGTGCTGATCCTGCTCGCCGTGCTTGCGCTGTTCACGGTGTGGATCGCACGCCTCAACGGTTCGGCCGAGAAGGAGTACGACATCTTCTTCAAACAGTCTGTCGATGGCTTGAACAAGGGGTCGGCCGTGGCCTTTTCGGGTGTGCCGGCGGGACAGGTGAAGGAGATTGCGCTGTGGCGGCCAGATCCCCAGTTCGTGCGCGTGCGCATTTCCGTCAACGATGACACGCCGGTGCTCGAGGGGACTACTGCGACGATCCAGGGCGTCGGTTTTACCGGCGTCAGTCAGATTCAGCTCGACGGCGCGGTCAAGGGCGCGCCGCCGATCGGCTGCCCGCAAGTCCAGCCGGAAAAATCCTGCCCTTACGGTGTACCGGTGATTCCGCCCAAACAGGGTGGCCTTGGCGCGATCCTCAGTTCCGCGCCGCAATTGCTCGAACGCTTCTCGACTCTGACCGAGCGTCTGACCGAGATGCTGTCGGACAAGAACCAGAAATCGATCGAGGGCATTCTTGCCAACACCAACCGGCTGACCGGCGCGCTCGCCGACCGCGGGCCGGAGATTGCCGCGACGCTTGCCGAGACGCGGCTTGCGATCAAGCAGGCGGGCGATGCCGCGCAGCAGATCGGCCAATTGGCGGGTTCGACCAATGCGATGATCAATGAGGATGTTCGCCCGGCGACGCAGAATCTGAGCAAGGCGGTGGCCGCTGCGCAACACAGCATGGAATCGCTGGATGCGGTGATCGGCGACGCCCGGCCCGGGGTTCAGGCCTTCTCGAAACAGACCATTCCCGAGGTCGGGCTGCTGGTCCGCGATCTGCGCCAGATGTCGCTTGCGCTGACCTCGGTCGCCGAAAAGATCGATCAGGGCGGTGCCGGCGCGCTGGTCGGTTCGCCCAAGCTTCCCGACTATAAGCCCAACAAGTGAGGCGCCCGATGAACCAACCGCTCCCCCAACGGGTCGCCCGCAAAATCGCCCTGGCGGCCGCTTTGCTGCCGCTGTCGGCCTGTATCAGCTTCGGCGCCAAGCCGCCGCCTGTGCTGCTGACGATCAGTTCGGCTGCGACCATACCGGTCGGCCAGGTGCAGAATTCGGCCAACAGCGCGACGATCACCATCCTCGTGCCGGCAGTGTCGCAGGCGCTGGCGACCAACCGCGTGCCAGTGCAGGCGAGCGACACCGCGATCGCCTATGTCGCCAAGGCGCAATGGGTCGAACAGCCCGCCCGCCTGTTCGCACGGCTGCTATCCGATACGGTCGGCGCGAAGACTGGGCGTGTGGTGCTGAGCAATGCGCAATCCTATGCCGATCCCGGTGCGCGTCTGTCGGGTGAATTGCGCAATTTCGGCGTTGATGCGACGACCAATGAGGCGGTCGTGACCTATGACGCGGCGCTGATCCGTGGCTCGGCCAGCGTGGTCGAGAAGCGCCGCTTCGAAGCGCGAGTGCCGGTGACGGCGGTCGAGGCCGGCGCAGTCGGCATCGGCCTTAACCAGGCGGCCAATCAGGTCGCCGGCGAGGTTGCGGACTGGGTCGGACGCTAGCAGGCGGAAAACAACGCCATTGCCGGGCTACTTTACCGGCACCCGGCGCGTGGCCAGCGGCATTTCGCACACTTCGAGGCCGGATCCGATCATCGGCGCCGCAGGATTTTCGCGCAGCTTGATATAGGCGGCGAAGCGCTCGTTATCGGTTGATCGATATTCGAACTTCGGTCGCTCAGCGACCGGCATGTCGCTGGCCAGCCGTACCGAGACGATGCCGGAGCGCTCGGCTTCGGTCGCATAGACGCCCATCGCCGCGTCGCTGCGCGGCAGCGCCGAGAGATATTTCATGCCCTCGATGATGCGGCCGACCACGGTGTAGTTGCGGTCGAGTCGCCGCGCCGATTGGCCAATCGGCGTGAACAGTTCGGATCCGCTGCCGGTGTCGGGCGCACTGTCGCGCGCCACGCCGACCGTGCCGTAGCAATGCGTCAGCCATGCCATTTTGCCGTCAGTCGCGATCGGCCAGCCGTCCGCGGTGAAGCCCGACGCGGTCGAATGCGAATCCGCTTTGCTCAGCCGTTGTGCGACGGTGAAACCGGCGAACTCATATTCCGCCGCCGGGATCTTGACCACGCCCGGCGCTAGCGGCTTCTTCTCGGTCGCATCGCCCCATTGTGCGACCCAATTTTCCTGCACGCGATAGACGCTCGAGGCGTCCCACCAGCCCGCTTTGGCGAGCGTGCGGACATTGGCCACATGTTCGGGTGCAAAGCGTGCGGCGAGGCGGATCACCACGGTCCGGTTGCCGGTCAGTGTCATCACCAGCAATTCGTTATCGGGGATCGCCCGCCAGTCTTGCTCGGCCACATCGGAGGGCAACGGCGCCGGTGGCGTTGCGGCGGGGGCAGCAGGGGTGGGGGGTGTCGCCTGGGCGAACGCGAGCAGCGAGAGCAGTGGGATCAGCATGGCGGCAAGTGTGGCACGAGCGGACGCATCGGCGCAATCGCTCGCCGCTTGCACAGGCCCGCATCAAGCCCTAGGGCAACCGCTTCCTGTCCGGGATATGCGGAGCGGTGGCCGAGTGGTCGAAGGCGCTCGCCTGGAAAGTGAGTATACGCCAAAAGCGTATCGAGGGTTCGAATCCCTCCCGCTCCGCCACGGACCTGTTCCCGGTGGTCCGTATTGGACCACCGGTATCGACTTTTCCCTCCTGAAATCTGATACTTAGCAGACCGGCTCGGCCTCGGCCGTCCGTACCCGTTCGTACCCATCCGGCGAACCGGAGGTACTAAAACGTGGCACGCACGGTCGAAAAACGTGGTACTTTCAGGAGGCTGACATTGCTGACCGATGCGAAAATTCGCGCTGCCAAAGCGCGCCCCAAACCCTATAAACTCACCGACGCCAACCGCCTCTACCTGCTTGTCACGCCCAGCGGCGGCAAACTCTGGCGCTGGAATTACGATTACGACGGCAAGCAGAGGAGCATGGCCTTCGGTGCCTATCCGTTCGTTTCGCTGGCCGATGCGCGCAGCAAGCGCGACGAGGCCTATACGGTTCTCTGCGAAGGCCGCGATCCCAACGTGGCCAAGAAGCTCAGGATTGAGGAGAACATCGAGGCAGGGCGGCAGACGTTCGAGCGCGTCGCGCGCGAATGGCATGAGAACGCCAAGGCGCAATGGGCCAGGATCCATGCGGCTGACATCATCCGCAGCCTTGAGCGTGACGTCTTTCCGACGATCGGTGCGCTGCCGATCGCGCAGCTGACCCCGCCGCTCGTGCTTGGCGTTCTGCGCGAGATCGAGGCTCGTGGGTCGATCGAGACAGCCAAGCGCATCCGACAACGGATATCAGCCGTCTTCATCTACGGCATCGCGCAAGGCATCGTGCAGTCGGACCCCGCCGAGAAGCTTGGCAAGGTCCTGAAGCCGCTTCGCAAGGGCCGCCAGCCGGCGATCACCGATCTCGTCCCTCTGCGGAAAATGATCATCGCAGCCGAAGAGGACTATGCCCGACCGACCACCCGGCTTGCGATGCGCTTGCTTTCGCTCACTGCGGTCCGCCCAAGCGAACTGCGCGGCGCGCGCTGGGATGAGTTAGAGGATTTGAACGGCAGGTTGCCGCTCTGGCGCATTCCTGCTTCCCGCATGAAAGGCGACCTTAATCGCAAGGGCGAGCTGAACGGCGATCATCTCGTGCCGATCACTCAGCCATGCCTGGCCGTGCTTCGGGCACTCTGGCCGCTCACCGGAGAGGGCGAACTGCTCTTCCCAGGTAACCGGCATTCCCATCGAACAATGAGCGAGAACGCGATCGGCTACCTGCTCAATCGCGCCGGCTATCATGGTCATCATGTGCCTCATGGCTTTCGCGCGGCCTTCTCTACCATCATGAACGAATGGGCCGAGCGGGAGGGCAAGGAGCATGACCGGCAGGTCATCGACCTCATGCTGGCGCATGTCCCGACGGCGAAGGTCGAGGGCGTCTATAATCGTGCGGCCTACATGCCCCGGCGTCGCGAACTGGCGACGATCTGGGCCGAAATGCTGAGCGATGGTTTGCCCGACCCGACTGTCCTCATCGAGCGGCCGTCGAAGCCTGTCGGCGAGCATTCACGACGGCGCTTGCCCGACCCGGTCGGAGCGGACTTCCGCTTCCCTAGATGGCGACGAGCGGCATGATCCGGGCTGCCCAGAAGAGGAAACCTGTTGGGCGCTTAAGTGAACCGCCCCGGGTTTGCCGGAGGCTCCAATTCCTGAGAGGCGGCCCCGTATGAGCGAGACGACGAAGACGTTTGCGCCGAAAATTCGCGATCGCGCGGTACGGATGGTTTCGACCACGAGCGGGATCACCCATCGCGATGGGCGGCGGTGGTATCGGTCGCGGAGGAGATCGGCTGTGTACCCCAGATGTTGTTTGAGTGAGGAAGGAAGGCGTAGGTCAATAGCGGCAAGCGCACCGATGTCCCAACCGAGGTGGCGGACAAGCTCAAAGCGCTGGAACGCGAGGTCTCTGAGCTGCGGCAGGCGAATGAGATTCTGCGCAACGCAACGGCATGTTTGCTCCGGCGGAGCTCGACCGCCCGTTCAAGCGATGATCAAGGTTATCGATGATAACCGTGCGTCATACGGGGTCGAGCCGATCTGTCGCGTCCTGCCGATCGCCCCTCCACCTACCACGAGCATGTCGCGCAGCGACAGGATCCTACACGCCTGTCGGCGCACGCAGCAGGATTTGGCCCTCAAGCCGGAGATTACGCGCGTGTTCGCCGAGACCTTCGAGTAATCGGAGGATACCGACGCGCGGTCTAAGCGTCACGCCGCTGCGCGATCACCTGCTCGCCAACCTGAAGCGCGGCCACAAGCTGTTTACCGACGAGACCACCGCACCGGTGCTCGATCCGGGCCGCGGCCGGACCAAGCACCGGGCAGCTCTGGGCTTTAGTGCCCGGCATGGCGCCCTGCGAGATATTTTGGCTCAGAATACATGCGAAGTTGGGCATCAGATCGCCGTGGGACCGGCCTGCGGCGGCTCGCGGCAACACCCGTCGCGCGGGCGGTGCAGTCGCTAAAAGAACAGATCCGCGCGCCGAGCCGCTCGAAGTATGCGCCATCGTTGTCGTTTCGGCGGAGACCTCGGGAACGTCATAGCGGCAGGGCCGTCTTATATCTTAGTCGTGGATAGCGCGAGTGGGACGAGGAGTTGGAGCGCGAGCTGCCGACGCAACCAATCAGGTAGCGCCGACCACTACTGTCCGGAAAGCGGTGAGCGGGATCGCGATAAGCTACTGATTTAGCATAATGAAGGTCGGTTTGTGGCCTGTCGCCGACTTGAACACGCGGCGGCGTCGGCTGAGCATCCGTTCCCTGATCGGGGAGCGGGAGTGAGACGATGTACGAAGGCAAGATCGTGTTCGCGCAGTTGATAGATCACCTGCCCCAGCACAGCTTTCGCCGATGCGTTGAACGCTTTGGCGGCGACCGATCGGTGAAGAGCTTCAGCTGCCAGGACCACTTCCGCTGCATGGCGTTTGCCCAACTGACCTACCGTGACAGTCTACGGGACACGGTCACCTGCCTGAACGCGCAAACGGCCAAGCTCTATCACACGGGTATCCGCGGCCGGGTCAGGCGCAGCACGCTTGCCGACGCCAACAAGCGCCGCGACTGGCACCTCTATGCGGCCTTTGCCGAGATCCTGATCGGTCAGGCTCGGCGGCTTTATGCACGCGACACCTTCGGCGCCGATCTGGAGGCCGCCGCCTATGCGCTCGACACCACCACCATGACCTGTGCCTGTCATTGTTCCCTTGGGCCAGGTTCCACCACAACAAAGGTGCAGTGAAGCTGCACAGCATGATCGATCTGCGGGGCAATATTCCCGTGGTTATCCATATCGATGACGGCAAGTCCTGCGACACCGACCCGCTCGATGTGATCACCCCGGAGCCTGGCGCCATCTACGTCATGGATGGCGGGTTCATGGATCTGATCCGCCTCTGCCGGCTCAGCACCGCCGGCGCCTTCTTCGTGATCCGCGGCAAAAGCAACTAGCGCGCCTGCGCCGCATCAACTCCCGCCCGGTCGATCGGGCAACCGGCGTCATTTGCGATCAGGTCGTGGCCTTCGAGCTGCGCCTGAGCCTCAAGCGCTACCCGCTCGCCTGCGCCGCGTGCGCTATCGCGACCCCGAAAGCGGCAAGTCGCTCGTCTTCCTCACCAACAATTTCGACCTGCCGCCCAAAACCATCGCCGACCTCTATCGGTGCCGATGGCAGATCGAACTCCTCTTCAAGTGGATCAAGCAGCACCTGCGCATCAAGAGCTTCTTCGGCACCAGCGAGAACGCGGTGAAAACCCAAATCTGGATCGCTGTGTGCGTCTACGTGCTCATCGCCATCGTCAAGAAACGCCTCACCCTCGACACCAGCCTCTACACAATCCTACAACTGGTAAGCGTCACTGCGTTCGAGAAAATGCCCATCGATCAGCTACTTGGCTTGACAGCAACAACATTCCCTCACCGCCACAATAATAACCAATTGAATTTGTTCGACGATTAACCGGACAGTAGTGAGCGCCGACCGGCATCGTCGGTTCGATGGGCGGCACCAGCCAATTCGGCCCGTACCCTCAAGGCATCGAGCTCGCGGGAAGGAGCGTGAAATCGCTCACAGTGATTTTTTGAATCTGCTTCTCGCCCGCGCCGAGCACGCGACAGCAAAGCAGCGCCTCTGCAGGCAGTGCGGTCGCGATGATCGACTTGCCACAGGGACAGATGAAACGTGAAAGCGTTGCGCCGCGTCGGGCAACGCTCCGCTTGGAACCTCTCGATCCGCGAAGGACCGTCATATGGCGACTAGCTAGCGAAGGCGGTCGAGACATGCGGTTTCGAAAATCGCTTTGTCGCGCTCGTCGAAAAGGATGGTCTCCAGGCAGTTTCGTCCATTGTTGTCACGGTAGTGAAATGACAACGCCAAATGGCCAGTATAAACGGCGACCAACTCAAGCTTCAATTCCGGTATCCTGCGCATTACTTCTCCCCAGTAACTGCGAAGTGCTTCCTTGCCCTTTATCACGCCGTCCTCCGCATAGACTTTCGCAAATGGCGAGCGGAGGTGAATGCCGTCACCGTAGAGGCCAATCAGATCGTCCAAGTCTCGGCGATTCCAGGCTTCTATCCAGCTGGCTGCCCATTTATCCGGGAAAATCAACGAAGTCTCCTTGTGTCACAGCTGGCGGCAGCATTTCCTGGCTATCGAATTGTCCCGCGCCAACCTATTTGCCAAGGGACGGTGACATGAAGAGGTGCATTCCTTGTTAAGAGGAGGCACGTCCGGCCCTCCGATTTGAGCTAAAGGAAGCCGGGTCTTTCTCGCAGTCTTAGGCTGGCGCAGGTAACGCTCTGTTTCCGTTACGCTGATGTCGAACCGGCAATACCAGACGGTTGTTGCCGAGCCGAACAAAAAATCCCCCGGCGACGTATCGGTTTCGCGATCATCAGAGTTTTTCCTCGGTGCTGCGTCGACGGATACACCTGCTTGCGTCCCATGCCGCCATTTCTTAGCGAAACGCTGATCTGCACAAATCGGCCGAACCAACGAGCCCGGGGAGCGCAAATCCCCAATGCTGGGAGTCGTTTCAAACCCCGTGGCAGCAGGTCGCTCGGAATAGGTCACTAGGGGCTGCTATCCATTCGGCAGATTCCATCCGCAGCCTCGAGAGTGATGTTCGAAATCTCGTCTGTCGCGTCGATGCGCGCGTCGAAGGATATGCCTGAGAGGCATGTGCTGCGGAGAGAAGGCATTTGTGCGCAGCGCCGTCCCCGGAAAGATTGAGCACACTGACCGCAGCCGGGCGGAGAGTGGATTGGAACGGATCAGGAGCCGAATGTGAATTTCGATTATTCCGACGATCAGAAGTTTCTGAAACAGGAAGTACGCAAGTTTCTTTCCGCGCGCTGTACCTCCGCCACGACCCGAGCGATCCTCGACGACGACTCACAACTGTTCGACCCGGTGCTGTGGCGGGAAGTGGTAGAGTTGGGCTGGATTGGCGCCGCGATTCCTTCGGAGCATGGCGGCTCGGGCATGGGTCACGTCGAGCTGTGCGCCATCGCCGAGGAG
Source organism: Sphingomonas sp. So64.6b (assembly GCF_014171475.1). Classification (NCBI taxonomy): domain Bacteria; kingdom Pseudomonadati; phylum Pseudomonadota; class Alphaproteobacteria; order Sphingomonadales; family Sphingomonadaceae; genus Sphingomonas; species Sphingomonas sp. So64.6b. The sequence continues at coordinate 3,646,920 of NZ_CP048817.1, read as the reverse complement.
CTCGGCCGGGTTGTGGCTCCGATCCCGTTCGCCTCCACCGTCTATGTTTTTGCGGAAGGCATTATGAAGGCGGGGAACGACAAGCAGAAAAGTTCGCTGCTGCCCGGTATCGCAGCGGGCGAGGTAATTGGCTGCCTGGCAACCTCAGATGGTCCTGGCCTGGTCGACGCTGACACGACAACCGCGACGGTCAAGGATGGCCGGCTGAGCGGCATCAAGGTGCCGGTAACCGATGGTGCAATCGCGACCCACGCCATCGTTCTCGCCGGCGCCGATACCGGGCCGGGCCTGTTTCTTGTCGATCTGGCCGCCGACGGTGTGACGCAGAGGACGTTGAAGACGCTCGATCCGACCCGCAACGTGGCGCAGCTGACCTTCTGCGATACGATCTGCGAGCCGCTCGGTACCGAAGGAGAGGGGGCGGCCTTGCTCTCGGCAATCCTGGATCGCGCGGCGGTGCTGTTCGCATTTGAGCAGGTCGGGGGCGCCGATCGCTGCCTCGAAATGGCTAAGAACTATGCGCTGGAGCGCTATGCATTCGGCCGCGTAATCGGCAGCTACCAGGCTATCAAGCACAAGCTTGCCGACATATACGTCAAGGCCGAGCTCGCTCGGTCGAGCGCCTATTACGGTGCCTGGGCGCTCGCAACCGACGCCGCCGAGCTGCCGGAGGCGGCCGCCGCCGCGCGGATCGCCGGCAGCGCGGCCTATGATTTCGCAGCCAAGGAGAATCTTCAGACGCATGGTGGAATGGGCTTCACTTGGGAAATTGACTGTCACCTCCATTTGCGCCGCGCGCGTCAGTTGTCGCTGGCGCTGGGTGGCCTGCCGGTCTGGCGCGAGCGGCTGGTACGCCGCATCGAACGCTGCAACGCCGCCTAATAGAGGGTCATCCGATGGACTTCAACGACAGCCCCGCCGAAGCCGAATTCCGCACTAACGCGCGCGCTTGGCTGGACGTGAACGCCGGGCGCGATAAGGAGCGGAAAGCACCCCGCGTGGACGACACCTCGCTCTTGGGCGAGGGCAAGGTGTGGCAGGCAAAAAAAGCCGAGGTCGGTTATGCCTGCATCACTTGGCCGAAGGAATGGGGCGGCGGCGGGGGCACGCCGATGGAACAGGTGATCTTCAACGAGGAGGAGGCGAAGCACGGTCGCGGCTATGGCTTCTTCGCAATCGGGCTGGGTATGTGCGTGCCGACGGTGATGGCGTTCGCCGACAACGCGACTAAGCAACGCTTCGTACCTGCTGCGGTGCGCGGCGAGGAGATCTGGTGCCAGCTATTCTCGGAACCCTCAGCTGGATCGGACGCCGCCGCCAGCCGCACCAGGGCAATGCGCGCCGGCGACGGATCGGGCGATTGGATCCTTGACGGCCAGAAGGTGTGGACATCGGGCGCACATTATTCGGACTTTGGCATCGTATTGGTGCGGACCGATCCCGACGTGCCCAAGCACAGCGGTTTAACAATGTTCTGGGTCGACATGAAATCGCCCGGCGTCGACATCCGCCCTATCCATCAGGCTTCCGGGGAGAGCGACTTCAACGAGGTCTATTTCACCGACGTGCGCGTACGCGACAGCCAACGGCTGGGCGAGGTGGGCAAGGGCTGGAACGTCGCTTTGGTAACGCTGATGAATGAGCGGCTGGCGGTCGGCGGCGGCATGGGACCGAACTGGAGCGAATTGCTCGCGCTGGCGCAGGGAATCCCAGGGGTCGGCGGTAGCTCGGCAGCGGAGGACGGCGGCTTCCGCGAGCGGCTGGCCGACTGGTATGTTTCGGCTGAAGGACTCCGCCTTACCCGCTACCGGGCGATGACGGCGCTCAGTCGAGGCGACACCCCCGGCCCCGAATCGGCGATCGGCAAGATCGTCTCCGCGCGTCAGATGCAGGAGATCGGCGAAGAGGCGATGAACCGGCTTGACCAATATGGCATCGTCGGAGACGAACACGAGCGACATCTCATATCGGCGTTCCAGCACAATTGGTTCTGGGGCACAGCACTGCGCATCGCAGGTGGCACCGACGAGATTCTTAAGAACATCATCGCCGAGCGGGTGCTGGGACTCCCGCTCGACATTCGCATCGACCGCGACGTCGCATTCAAGGACATTCCGAGAGGCGTGTGACCTTTAATGGCGAGCATTAGACCCGCTGCAAAAGGAACGAGACATGGATACTATCCTCAGCCCCGCCGATTTCTTCGTCGAATTCGCAAGTCCCGAATGGTTCGATATCTACCAGAAGGTCTCGATTGCCGCGTGCCGACTCGGGATGGTGGCGCAAGGAGTGACGTGCGAGGTCTGTCACGACGTCCCGGCGCATCTCGCCTCCGACGGTATGCTCGCGTGGACGCGACGCGTCGAAGGCAAGTCCTGCAGCCTGGACCTTGTGGAATGCCCCGACGACGAGGCCTATACAAAGATCCGAGCAGATTATGCGGCGCTGCTCCCGCTCGCGCGGTTCCTGATTGGCACGAACGATAGCGCGTTTCAGGCGCTGGCGATGGAGGCGGTCGCCAACGGCAAGTTGGAAATTATCCGCCACATGCCGTCGGCGGGGCCGAGCAACCACATCGTGCATAATATGATGGCGGCTCTGACGCGATAGGAGGCTCCGAACGACTCTTTGAGCAGCTTGGATAGAATGATTGCATCGATTAGCTAGCTGCCGTCCGTGTTTCTAAGTTCGCAGCCATCCGAATTCGCCGCAAAGCAGTGCTACGCCCCAGTAAAGTTCGGCGCACGACGCTTGAGGAACACTGCTATCCCCTCGTGCGCGTCGGCGCTCGCGCGTGCGATCGTGATCTCGTTCAACTCGGCGTCGAGTTGGTTAGCAAAGGAGACGCCGCCCTGTGCAGCCAACAAGTGCTTGATTGCGCCTAAGGCCGTGGTCGGCCCGGCTGCGATCTTGACGGCGGTCGCACGCGCATCGTCCGCCAGCGCGGCATCCTCGACGACCCGCGTCACTAGCCTGTAGCGCTCGGCCTCCTCGGGGGTTCAGGCGGCGGCCGATAAGCGCCATTTCCTGTGTGCGCCTGAACCCGATCACGCGCGGCAGCAGCCATGTCGCTCCGCCATCGGCGGTAAGCCCGATCCTCGCATAGGCCATTACGAAGCTTGCCGAGCGCGCCGCAACCGCCATGTCAACGAAGGCGACGAGGCTGAGCCCAGCGCCCGCTGCCGCGCCTTGCACCGCGACCACAGTCGGCACTGGCGTCGCCGCAAGCAGCTTGCGCGTTTCGTGCAGCCGTCCGGCCAGGGGCTGTCAGCATCCTCGCCGCTGAAGTCGCGCAAGTCGCAGCCGACGCAGAATTCGACCTTCACCTTCAATAAGGATCGCGCGGATTTCCGTATCGCCGGCGATTGCCGAGCCTATCTCGTGGAACGTATCCATGAACGTGCATTGCACGCCTGCGGGCGTGCGAGCGTGATCGTCGCAATGCCGTCCGCGACGGCGTAGCGGATTGGGGAATGCATCACGCCTCTCAGCAGCGCTCGACGTTGATGGCTGGCGCCATACCGTCGACCGCGACTCTCGCGACGAGGCCACCGGTCAGTTCGACTCGTCAAGCGCCGTGCCAATCAGGACCGTACCGGTTGCGCCTTTAAGCCGGCAATACGAGTCCAGCACCGCTTGCGCGGAAGCTTCCATGACCGATAGCCGGCGCGCCAACGGTCCAAGGCCCATGCCCGCTTTCAGAAGCTATCGGCGCGCCGGCCGCCGTCGCATGAACCGCGACTATTTTGACGATGACAAATTTTATTATGAATTCTCCTCAATCAATTGCGATGATTGCTTCGCCATCGAGCGTCCGAATGCCTTGGTCGGTCCGCGCGCCGACCTTTAGACGAGCGCTGCGTCCGCTATCCTCCTGGAAAGTTTCGACCACTTCGCCGAAGCAATGGACCGTGGAGTGCAGCGGCGTAATTGCGGTAAACCGCACGTTCCAATGACGGATACGCGCGCCCGGCGCCCAATCGCGAAGCGCTTGAGCGAGGTACGCCATCGAGAGCATGCCATGGGCGAACACGTCGTTCATTCCGGCCGCCTTCGCGAAATCGCTGTCGATGTGCAGGAGGACGTGGTCGTGGCTGGCGCCCGCGAACAAGGCCAGCGTGCCGCGCGTAATCGGTCCGCGCACCAGCTCGGGAAGGGTGTCGCCGTCAGTCATTGCGCACCACCGTCACGCTCCGCATCTCAGCGCACAGTTTCCCGCTGGCATCCACAGCCTTTGTATCCTGAACGATGAATTCGAGCGCCCCTCCCTTCTTGGCGTAGATGTCGCTGGTGGTGGTAGTCAGCGTCAGTACGTCGCCCGCGTGGATTGGCTTGTAGTAAGCGAAACTCTGCTCGCCGTGGAGGATTCGGGCCATGTCGACGCCGAGCCCATTCTGCTTGTCGAACAGGCCGCCGCGTTTGGCCGGGGCGGACATCGCCAACGAAAAGAGATAAGTCGGCGGTGCAGGTATCGCAGGTTGGCCCGCCCCTCGGGCGACATCCTCGTCGAAATAGACCGGATCGGTCTCGCCAGTCGCCTTGGCAAAGAATGTGAGAAAGCCCTTTTCTACTTGGATCGTGCGCGGTTCGGAGACCACGCCGACATGGGCATTGCGATCGAGCATCAGGCCGCCTTACCGTAAAGCGTCACCACACATGCCCCACCCAGCCCGACATTGTGCTGAAGGGCGAACTGCATATTCTCGACCTGCCGCTTGTTCGCCGTGCCGCGCAACTGGTGGGTCAACTCAAAGCATTGGGCGAGGCCGGTCGCGCCGAGCGGGTGACCCTTGGACAGCAGCCCGCCCGAGGGATTGATGACATGCTTGCCGCCATAGCTGTTCTGGCCGTCGCGGATATATTGCTCGGCCGTGCCTTCGGCGGTGAGCCCAAGCGCTTCGTACGAGATCAGTTCGTTCGGTGTGAAGCAATCGTGCAGTTCGACGGCCTGAATATCGTCCGGGCCGACGCCCGCCGTCTCGTAAACCTGCCGAGCGGCTTCCTTGGCCATGTCGTAGCCGACGACGCTCATCATGCCGCGATCTTCGAATGTGCCGGGCATGTCGGTGGTGAGCGCCTGCGCGACGATCTCGACCGAGGCGTCGAGATTGTGTTTTGCCGCAAAAGCGGGCGAGACTAGCACTGCCGCCGCTGCACCGCAGGTCGGTGGACACGCCTGGAAACGCGTGATCGGGCCGTAGAGATGCTTCGATGCCATCACCTCCTCCAGGGTGATTGGGTCGCGGAACAGCGCCATCGGGTTGTTCGCGGCGTGGCGGCGGGCCTTGACGCTGACCAGCCCGAACGCCTCGTCGCTAGTGCCGTAGCGTGCCTGATGGTTAAGACCCGCACCGCCGAATTGCTGCGCGGCAAAAGGCGAATGATCATTCTTCGCCTGTAACTGATCCTGCCGCTTTAGCGCCATGTCGAGCGTGCGCTTGCGGTCGTTGAACATCATGCCGAGTGCGCCCGGCAGCATCTGCTCGAAGCCGACCGCGAGCACGCACTCCACCACACCCGCCTCGACCATCTGCCGCGCCAGATAGAGCGCGGTCGATCCGGTCGAACAGTTGTTGTTGACGTTGACAATCGGGATGCCAGTCACCCCAACGCGGTACAGCGCCGACTGACCCGCGGTGGAATCGCCATAGACATAGCCGGCATAGGCCTGCTGGATCTGGTCATAGCTCACCCCGGCATCGGCGAGGGAAAGCCGGATCGCCTTTTCGGCCATCACGTCCCAGTCCTCGCTTTGGCCCGGCTTGGTGAAGGGGATCATGCCGACGCCGGCGACGCGTACCTTGTTCATTGGATTACTCCTTATGCCCGCGCGTCACAGCGCGCGGGCGATGATCAGCTTCATGATCTCGCTGGCGCCGCCATAGACGCGGCTGACGCGGGCATCGGCGAACATCCGCGCGATGGGGTATTCGGCCATATAGCCATAGCCGCCGAACAGTTGCTGGCAGGCGTCGATCACCTTGCACTGCGCCTCGGTGCACCACAATTTGGCCTTGGCGGCGGTTACGGCGTCGAGCTGGCCGGCGAGCAATTTCACCATCAGGCTGTCGACGAAGGCGCGCCCGACGCTCGCCTGAGTCGCGCAATCGGCGAGGACGAACTGGGTGTTCTGTAACTCGAACAGCGCCTTGCCGAACGCCTTGCGCTCGCGGACATAATTGGTGGTCAGCGCGACTGCCCGCTCCATGTTGACCACCGCGTCCAGCGCGATGATCGTCCGCTCCCATGCGAGCTGATGCATCAGCTGCGCGAACCCGCCGCCTTCGCCGCCGAGCAGATTGTCGGCGGCCACGAACACATCGTCGAAGAACAATTCCGACGTGTCCTGTCCGTGCATTCCGATCTTCTCGAGATTACGGCCGCGGCGGAATCCTTCGGCATGTTCGGCCTCGAACACTAAGAGCGAGACATCCTTTCCCCCGGCTTTGGCACCGGTGCGCGCGGCGACGACGATCAAGTCCGCGGTCTGGCCGTTGGAAATAAAGGTTTTTGCGCCGCTCAGCAGCCAGCCGCCCCGCGCCGCAGTGGCGCGGGTGCTGACGTTCTGCAGGTCCGATCCCACACCCGGCTCGGTCATCGCGATCGCGCCGATGCGCTCGCCGCTCGCCATCCCGGGCAGCCAGCGTTGCTTCTGCTCCTCCGTGCCGTAAGCGAGGATATAATGCGCGACGATCGCCGAATGGATCGTATTGCCGGTGCCGAAGCTGCCTCCTAATCCCGCGCGCGACAGCGCTTGGTGGATCACTGCTTCGTGCGCGAGCGTGCCCCCTCCGCCGCCATATTCCGCGGGAATGCTGGCGCAGAGGATGCCAGCCTCGGCTGCCTTGCTCCAGGCGGCGCGGTCGACTTGGCCGTCGCGGTCCCAGCGTTCGCGTTGGGGCACGAGCTCCGCCTCGATGAAGCGAGTCGCCTGCTCGTCGAGCATGGCGAGTTCATCGTCGATCCATGGAGAGCGCTCAGGCGACATTGCGCGCACGCCCTTTCCAATATGACTTGCGCAACTCGGTCTTAAGCACTTTGCCGGCGGGCGAAAGCGGCAAGGATTCGCTCCGGAACTCGATCGATCGCGGGCATTTGTAACCAGCGATACGCTCGCGGCAATGCGCGAACAGAGCCGCTTCGCTGACGTCGCTGCCGGGGCGTGGCAGGATGACGGCGTGGACTCGCTCGCCCCAGCGATCGTCCGGAACGCCGATCACCGCAGCTTGCACGACTCCCGGGTGGAGAGCCAGCACGCTTTCGACTTCGGCTGAATAGATGTTTTCGCCGCCTGAGACGATCATGTCCTTCAGCCGATCAACGACATAGAGAATGCCGTGCTCATCGAGCCGGCCGCCGTCTCCGGTGTGCATCCAGCCGTCCCGAAGCGTCTCTGCGGTTAGCTCCGGCTGGTTCCAATAACCGAGCATCACACCAGGGCCCCGTACCAGAACTTCGCCGACGTCGCCGATCGGCAGTTTATTGCCCGCTTCGTCCGCAACGATGATCTCGGTGTTCCGGATCGGCTTGCCTGCGCCCCGGTGGTGCCCCGCCTCGCGATGCGCACCCCTATGATACTCGGGGGGCAGCAATGCCGCGGTGCAGGAAACTTCGGTCATCCCGTAGAGCTGAACGAAATCGACCTGCGGTGCTGCTTCAATAATGCGATCGAGCGTGGCTTCCTGCATTGGAGAAGCGCCATACAGGATCGTGTTCACACGGCTGAGCTTGGCGGAGTCGAAACCCGGCGCGTCGAGAATCATCTGGATCATCGTCGGAACCAGCAGCGCATCGGTCACGCCCTCAGCGGCGATCAGGTCGAGCGCGCCAATCGGGTCGAAACTCTTGGCGATCACCGCTACACCACCCGCGAGCATCGCCATGGTCATCATGGCAACGGCAGCGAGGTGGAACAGCGGCGGTACGATCAGCGCGCGACACCCCTCGGGAAATACGTCCGACTCGCGCATGGCCCGACAATTCGCGATAAAGCCGGCATGACTCAGCATCGCGCCTTTGGAGCGCCCAGTCGTCCCGCCCGTGTAAAAGATTGCCAGCAAATCGTCTCCGCCACGGCCGGCGTCGTCGACGGGCTCACTGGCAAGCAATTCGTCCAGCGTTCGCCAGCCCGGCCGCTCCTGCCCGAGAGAGACTAACCATGGATGCTCGTCCGGGCTGAACAACCCCTCATTCGCAACCGCCATGTCGTCGCTGACGAAAATCAGACTGGGCTCGCAATCCGCGATTGCCATGCGGTTCTCGGCTTCACTCCAACGGCAGTTAAGGGGCACCAGCACTGCCCCTGCCCACGGCACCGCGAGATAGAGCGTCAAGTAATCGTCGCTATTGTGTGAAAGCACACTGACACGGTCACCCGCCTTAATGCCCAGCGCCCCAAGCCCACCGGCGATCCGCGCGGCGCGACCAAGCACGTCCGCCCAACTGCGCGAGCGCCCTTCGAAGATCGAGGCGGGCGCATCGGGTATGGTTTCAACCGCGGCGCGGATCGCACTGACATAGCTTGGCCGCTCGTTAGCCACCTCCTTCTCCCCGTAGCCCTAATTGCGTAGCCGGATTTTTGAAGCGCCGAGCGCGCAGGCTGTCGAACCACTCACTCTTCTCGGTTTCTGGTAGTAGATAAGGTCTATAAAGGCGGTTCAGATGTCGAATTACTTATGGTGCTTAGGTATTCCTGCCCAGAATGATCAGCGGCGTATTGGAAAATCGAGAAGTTACCTTTGCGATACCGGGGTGCGCTCCTGAGGCGCGCCGGCAACGTTGAAAGGTGTCGAACTAGGTGGTCGAGGCTTTGGACCAAACATTGGGCGACGATCTCCGGTCCGGCGGTCGACCTCATTTTTCGGATGCGAATTAATCAGCGGCGGCATGCATCGCGATACGGCAACGTGGCCTCGCGAAACTCACCATCAGCACATCGGCTCGAGCGGCCTTGGGAGCGTTAAGTACAACCGGAAGGCGCAGAGACTTTGTGGTGAGCTGCGCTGCCACGTTATAATGCCTGCATGGGCGACCGGCGCCCCTGGCCTCTTTCGCAAAGGAACAGCGTACCTTGCGCTGTCACATGAGAGAAGCTGGCACATTCCTGCGGCTCATTCTTCGACTGCCCTTCTCAGGAGAAAGCGAGGACGCATTGGACGATAGAGAAGAGAAGCCGCGCCCATACTACAGATAAAACGATGTTCTAGTAGGGAGGTTATTGAACACAAGCGGGCGAGTGCCTGACTTAAGGGGGGCGCCGATGTCAAGAAGGCTGGATTGCCGAACTCCGGATATCCACATTCACGCCGTCGGTCCCAAGCGAGCACGCATCTGCCGTCATTTGATCTGAGTATTAAACATTCATCTTTCATTCAGTGGAGGCTACATGTCCAAACTTGCGGGAAAAGTTGCTCTGATTTCCGGTTCTGGTCGCGGGATCGGTCGCGCGCTTGCCCTGAAGCTTGCCTCGGAGGGCGCAAGTGTTGTCATCAACGACCTTGACGAAGGCCCCGCCGCTGAGGTGGTTCGAGACATTCGCGAGGCTGGCGGCAAGGCCGCGACGTGCGTCGGCAACGTAACGGATGCCGATTTCGGGGAGCGCTTCGTGCAGGCTGCGCTCAACGAATTCAATGGCTTGGACATCATCGTCAACAATGCCGGCTATACGCTCGATGGGGTCATCCAAAAGCAGACCGATGTGCAATTCCAGAAGATGCTGGACGTTCACACCGTAGCGCCATTCCGCATCTTGCGAGCGGCGGCCGATGCGATCCGTACCTTCGCCAAGCAGGAGGCTGCTGAAGGTCGCGAAGTGATCCGCAAGGTCGTCAACGTCTCGTCTATGGCCGGCACCCACGGCAATGCTGGCCAAGTGAACTATTCGTCGGCAAAGGCCGCGATGATAGGCATGACAAAGACGCTCTCGAAGGAATGGGGCCGCTACAAAACGTGCGTCAATTGCGTGAGCTTCGGTTTTATCGAGACGCGGCTAACCAGGGCGATGGAAGATGCTGAATCCCGCATCGTCATCGAAGGCAAGGAAATCCAAGCTGGGGTGCCAGGTACCACGCTGCATTCTCTTGCCCATATGATCCCGCTCGGACGCGCCGGCAAGCCGGAGGAGGCCGCGAACGCCATCTATCTCTTCTGCGCGCCGGAAAGCGACTACATCAGCGGCCAAGTCATATCGGTGAGCGGTGGCCTGAGTCTGTGACCGTCCGCGGCTGAGTCCGCAGCTTAATCTTCGAACAGATTTTTCCGGCAGAATAGAAATGCCCTAAGGCGAGGGCCGTTGTCAGGACTTGCGCTGCCCTCTCGCTGCGGGGATTTCGAAAACCATCGGCGTCCTTCTAAGATCGTGCACCGCTGGATGTCTTCCGTTCCCTTATGCCGACGAGGATTGATTTTCTGAATGTCTTCAGCGGGAACATCGTGGCGACCACCCTGAGGCCTGCTTGAGCTCCGTTCGACGGCCCGCACAGGGGGTGCGATTTGGTGGCTGCTTGCACCGTCCAACAGAACTGCTCCATACTCGCGATGTTCCTCGAAAGAATGGCTGTTGCCGTCGCTCCGCGACCTGCGGAATTTATGGCACGCAAATCGCAATAGGCCGGGGGGCGCCCCCACTGCGTCATTTGCTGTTTTCTGCATGGAGGCTGCGCCGCCCCATTTTTCTGGGTCATGATTAGGATGACGTTCGCATTGGCGGCATCGACTGCCGATATGCATGTTTTAGGCTCAGGACTCATTGATCGAGCCAGAATCGGCTCGTTTGGATTTGGCGGCGAGATCCTGCAACATGCCAAGCTCACAAAACTTTCAATCGAAGCGCGATGGAATTGTAGAATTGGCGAAGTCTGTGCAGACGTTAAGCGAATCCGACAGGCGTTCGGTTGCTGGATGGGCTGCCGATTGTGCAGACCGAGTCCTGTGGTTGTTTGAGGCTGAAAACCCCCACGATGATCGCCCTCGTGCCGCCATTGCCCGGACGCGAGCTTTTGCTCGAGGACAGGCGAACACTGCTGAGGAAATACGTCGACGCTTTGGCGGAGGCAATGCAACCCATGGGATTTCGCCCGCGGCTGCAGCAGCAGCCAAAGCCGCCGGCCAAGCCTCAGCGATCTGCCATATGGGTGCACATGCGCTGGGAGCAGCAGGATATGCCGTAAAAGCCGCCAGTCTCGCCGCATCAGATCAAGCGGAAGCCGCCGAGAACGAAATCAGGTGGCAATTGCAACACATGACGTCAGACGTGCGCTCTGCACTGCGTTCCTTTCCACCGGTCGGGGAGAATCGATCGGGCCCTCTCGGACCAGGCCTCCTCGCATCGGGCCAGATCGGAATGATCATCCGTCAACTCCAGACCCGCATCGCCGAAAACCAGGCTCATTGATTGAGCCAGAAGATGACGGTTGCGGCGATGCAGATGACGGACATGAAGGTATGGGCGCAGCGATCGTAGCGGGTGTGGATGCGGCGCCAGTCCTTGAGCCTGCCGAACATGATCTCGATTTTATGGCGCTGGCGGTAGAGCGCGGTGTCGTGGAGGATCGGGACCTTTCGGTTTACCTTTGACGGGATGCAGGCGGTGATCTTGCGCTCGGCCAGGGCAGCCCGGAACCAGTCGGCGTCATAGCCTCTGTCGCCGAGCAGGACCTTGGCTTTGGGCAAGGTATCGAGCATGAGAGCGGCACCCTTATAGTCGCTCATCTGCCCCTCGCTCAGCAGCATGATCAGCGGCCGACCCTGGCCATCGCACACAGCATGGAGCTTCGAGTTCAGGCCGCCTTTGGTGCGTCCGATACGTCGGGGAACATCCCCCTTTTGAGGAGGCTGGCCGCCGTGCGGTGCGCCTTCAGGTGGGTCGCATCGATCATCAACCGATCCGGCCTGCCGCCCTTTGCTGCGAGGCCTGCGAAGATCTTGTTGAACACACCCAACCGGCTCCAGCGGACGAAGCGGTTGTAGATCGTCTTGGGCGGACCATAGTCGGCGGGTGCATCGCGCCACCGCAGACCCTTCCTGATCACGAAGATAATCCCACTGATGATCCGCCGATCATCGACACGCGGCACGCCGTGCGACAGCGGGAAAGGCGGCTCTATCCGCCGCATCTGCGCCTCCGATAGCCAAATCAAATCAGTCATGACCGCGCCTCCTTGCGCCGCCATTGAATCAACCAATCACCCCTCACGCAACCAATTTAATAGGTCCTGAGCCTAGGTAATGGTGGATTCTCGACGACGGATGATCCGCTTTAGGGGCAAGCTATTCATCGGCCTTCGACAGTCTCGACGTATCCCATGCTCGCCGAAATGACAGAAGGTGGACGATGAACGATTGCACCGCGATCAGCATTACCCGGGAAGGGGAGGTTGATTGGTTGACCCTTAACCGGCCGGAGCGCCTCAATGCTATTGACGCGACGATGGTGCGCGAGTTGTGGCCTTATTTCAACGGACTCCAGGCCGACTACTCCCGCCGCGTCGTTGTCATGCGCGGCGCGGGGAAAGGATTTGTGCGGGGCTTAATCTTACCTGGCTGAACGAACCCGGCGCGATCATTCCGGCAGGATCGACCGACGCAGGCCCGGGACCGTCGCGGAGCGACATCATCCTCAAGATGCGCTCATGTCCCTAGGCCATAGTGGCGGCGATCCACGGCGCCGTATGCGGAGGAGGCTTCAATTTGGCGCTCGCCGCAGATCTCCGCATCGCCGGATCCAGCGCCAAGATGAACGTGACCTTCGTAAGTCTCGGCCTTTCAGGCTGCGAGCTGGGCACGAGCTACTTCCTCCCGCGAATGCTCGGCACATCCGTTGCGGCCGAGCTGATGATGACAGGCCGCTTCGTTCAGGCTGACCGGGCAGTCGCCATCGGCCTCGTGCCGGAAGTAGTCGATGACGATCAACTCGAGTGCGCCGCGCGCACCTTGGTCGAGGACCTGCTCGCTACATCGCCTTTGCGGCTGCGAAAGACCAGGGAGATACTCGCGCAAGCAGCAATGGTTGGAGATCTAGCGGCGGTCATCCGGTTGGAGGAGCACGCCCAGATAGCGTGTATGCAAGCTGGCTCCTTCGGCCGAATGGCCGCCGAGTTCGGAAAGGCTCGCCGCGCTTGACAGGCCGAAGGCTGGGCGCATTCCATCGGTTCATACCTTGCACCGAGTTGGAATTGGACGCTGCGGCAAAGCGAGGGAAAGATTTGGACTCACTCGAAACAAGCGTCTTCGATAACCGCCGCCCGAGTGTGAAACAGGAGATACAGGCATGGCCTCTGAGGGTCGCGAATACGAGCAGCTAACCTATGAGGAGCCCGCTTCCAAGGTCGCACGGATTGTTATGAACCGGCCCAACCGACGCAATGCGCAGGGCATAACCATGACCTATGAGCTCGACGACGCGTTCAAGCGCGCCTGCCACGACGACGAGATCAATGTGATCATCTTTGCCGCCGCGGGCGATCACTTCAATGCCGGGCACGACCTCAGCGGCGAGGGCCCGCAGAACCCTCTATCGGACAAGGTGGCCGGCCTGTGGGGCGGAGGTTATGAAGGGAAAGGTTGGAGCGGTTCGTACGCCCGCGAGAAGGAAATCTATCTGGAGATCACCGAGCGTTGGCGCAACGCGCCAAAGCCGACGATCGCCGAAGTTCAGGGGTCCGTGATTTCGGGCGGAATGATGCTCACATGGATGTGTGACCTCATTGTCTGCTCGGACGATGCACGGTTCCGCGACGCCACGGCGGCCGAGATGGGTATCCCCGGCGTGGAATTCTTCCAGCATCCTTATGAGATGAGCGTCCGCCAAGCGAAAGAATGGCTGATGACTGGCGGTTGGATGACCGCGCATGAAGCGGAGCGGCGAGGCATGGTCAACCATGTGGTTTCGCGGGAGCATTTGACCGAGCGAACGCTCGAACTGGCCAAAACCATCGCCGCCAATAATCCTTTCACCATGAAGCTGGTCAAACAGTCGGTGAACTTCGCGCAGGATCAAATGGGACGAAAGGCGTCCATGGACCACGCCTTCCACCTTCACCAGATCGGCCACATGCAGGCGCTGATCGTCAACGGTTTCCCGATCGACCTCGACAGTCTGCCGCCGCTCGTCCGCGCAAATGTCGACAAGCTGGTCGCCACGCGTAAGCTGGCGACTGCGGGCTAGGGCCGCCTGCAAGCGCACACCAGCGTCGAAAAGCTCCTCGGTTGGAAAACACATGACTGATATTGTCAACCGTACGGCCTTCATCACTGGAGGCGCCAATGGAATCGGCCGCAGCATCGCGAAGTCATTGGCGGGAGCCGGGGCGAACATTGCCCTTGTTGACCTAGACGCAGACGCTCTCGAAAGGACGAAGGCCGAGCTGGGTAACATGACCCAAGTCTTCACAGCCGTTCTGGACGTCCGCAACCGCTCCGCCTACGCGAGCGTAGCAGCCGAAGTGGAGGCGAAGCTCGGGCCGGTATCGCTCCTGGTGAACAATGCCGGGGTGGCGGGCGGCGCCCCTGCCGACAGACTCACCTACGAGGTGTGGGGCTGGAGTATGGGAATCAATCTGGACGGTGTGATTAACGGGGTCCAGACCTTCCTTCCCCGGATGATCGAGCGCGGCGCCGGCGGTCACATTGTCAATACGGCTTCCGGCGCAGGGCTATACACAAGTGCCGGGAACGCACTTTATTGCACCGCCAAGTTCGCCGTAGTCGGGATGAGCGAGGCGCTCGGCGCCGAACTTGAACATCACGGAATCGGCGTGACCCTATTGTGTCCCGGCCCAGTGGCAACGGACATCATCAACCGGACACGCGCCGTTCAGCCAAAGGTGACAAAGCCGATGTCTGCGGAACAGCGGAGCGAGGTGTTCGCCAAGAACGATGAGATGAAAAACTACCTCGCGAAAGGCGTTCCGCCAGACGCGGTGGGCGAGATGACCCTTACCGCAATCCGCGACAATCTCTTTTACGTTCATACCGACCGTTCGTCGATCAGTAGGATCGAGGAGCGCGGCAAGGCTCTACTCGATGCGATGCCGGTTGCGTGAGTTGAAGTGCATCGGCAGGCGGCAGCCCCCGACTTGTCAGCACCTGATACATATTCCGATCGGGCCGTTATGCTCAAGGAGTGACATTGAATGGCAAATAACGCGCAGATCGACTCCCGTCACCTTGTGGAGCAGGACCTTCTCGGTTTCATCGATCAGATGCCGCCACTGACCCTGAATGAGGACATCCTTCCCCTGCTGCGGGAGAATTTCGGCGCGACGCTTCAGCTTCAAGAATGTCCTCAGGCTATCGAGGAAGTCGAGGCCGTGCGTCGGACGGTCCCGGGCAGGATCGGAGATCCGGAGACAGGGATCGTGCTGTACGTCCCGCGAAAGGCTGGTGTCATTCGCGGCGCGATATTGCACATGCACGGGGGCGGCTACGTCACGGGGAACGCCCATGTTCTCATTCCCGCTTATCGCAAGCTGGCAATGGAACTCGACTGCGCCATCGTCTCCGTCGACTATCGCCTGGCCCCGGAGACGCGCTTCCCCGGCGCGGTGGAAGACTGCTACGCGGCACTCGCCTGGCTCGTTGGCGAGGCAGTGGCGCTCGGCGTCGACCGATCGCGGATCGGGCTCATGGGGGAAAGCGCTGGCGGTGGTTTGGCGGCGGCCTTGGCGCTGCTCACGCGCGACCGGGGCGAGTACGAACTCGCTTTCCAGCACCTCATCTACCCGATGATCGACGATCGCACCTGCGTAGCCGAGGAACCTCATCCTTATGCTGGCGAGTTTGTCTGGACCCCTCAGAGCAACAGCTTCGGGTGGAGATGCCTGCTTGGGTCCGAACCCGGTGGGCCTGATGTCTCCCCCTATGCGGCGGCTGCGCGCGTGACGAACCTGCGCGGACTCCCCCCGACATTCATCAATACCGGCGCACTCGATCTGTTCGTTGACGAGGATATCAACTATGCGCAGCGGCTAATCCGCGCCGGCGTTCCAACCGAACTGCACGTATATCCAGGCGCCTATCACGGCTTTCACTTCGTGGCGGACGCCAGATCTACCCAGCGCGCATACAGCGACAGTTACGATGCACTTCGACGTGCGCTGAGCGCGAATGCCTCCAGGTGATGGGCTGGCGGCTCACCGGGCTTCCGTTTGTCGTGGCCAAGCACCGTCGCACTAATGGAACGCGCTCAACTTAAGCTTGCACGGGGCACAAGCGGCCTGACCGCTGGCTCTATGCCGTACGCGCGCATCCCATCCGACCCGCGTTAACATTCGAATAAAAATGTCTTAAGTGCCGAGCGCCACTCCTCGGGCTTGTCGACCCAGCCGTGGCCGGCATCCTCAACGACTTCCAGCCGCGAGAACTTGTCGGGGATCGCAGCGAACATTTCCTGCGCCAATGGAAGCGGGAAGATGGGATCAAGCTCCCCGTGCAACACCAGCGTCGGGCACTGGATACGCGCCAGGCCTTGCCGAAAATCGATTGAGTGCCACTCACCGCCAGGGCCAAAGAAATGATTTAGCGTTCCAGGACGCTGGATCGCACGCGACACCATGTTCATATCCATGTCGCCAACATTATAGTGCGGCGCACATCGATGCATATATTCGGCTGCAGCATCGACATCGCCAGAAAGGAAGCGTTCGGCGATTTCGCCTGCCTTTGGGCCGCCAAGCCGGGCAAACACCTGCGCGGAGAGCTTCGGATCGCTCCGTGGGGCAGTAGATACCAGCGCCAGCTTGGACAAGCGCTCGGGGTAACGCGTGGCAAAGGCTTGCGCTACGAAACCGCCGAACGAAGCGCCTACCAAATATGGCATGTGGATCTCGAGCACGTCGAGCAATCCGGCCAGATCGTCGGCCCATTGCGAAAGCATCCACTCGTCCGGCGTGCCCTCGTCGCTGCGCCCCATGCCGCGATGATCGAAATAGATTAACTGCCCATGCTGGGCGAAATCCGACATGAAGGGCTTGAATGTCGTGTGATCTGCGCCGGGGCCGCCGTGGATCAGCACAACGGTCGGGCGCTCTCGCATGATTGGCCCGTCCGGCACAAGCTCCGCGCCCTCCACGTCGAAGTAGAGACGTATTCCGTTTACAAATACTCGCATCGTCACGCTCCTTGCCGAATATCGAAAGCGATAATCAGGAGATGCCCAGTCCACGCCGTGAATCGCGCGATGTGCGCTCACGACAAGTCCAGGATACCAGTCACCCAATCCAGCGCCGAAGGCCAAGGAGTCGAAACCCCGGCCTCACCAGCGCAAATCAGAAATTTAGACGGGCGCCGATGCCGATTGTACGCGGCCGGAAGCGCGAAGCGGTTATCCCCTTTTGAGGAAATCCCAGTAAGTTGAAGAAGGGAGTATACGCGGACGGTGCGATAGCGCCATGATCATTGGTCAAGTTTTCGCCGAAGACGAAGACCTTCCAAGTGCCGCGGCCAATCTCGTAGCGAGCATCTAGGCGCAGATTGTCGTCGCCATATATCGATGGTGCCGACAGCACAGTGAGCGAGCGCTTTGATGCGAGTTGTAGGCCCGCGCTCACTTTGCCCTCAAGAGAGCCTAGGTTATGCTTATGCGCTACTGTGAAGGCGACCTGCCACTTTGGCACCAGGTTGAGTGGCGATCCCTTGGAGAAGAGCGGCGTCGCGGTCGCCGGATCGGCGCCCGGCGCAAAAAAATCGTTCCTTATCTCGGTCTTGGTGTAGGAGCCGGAAAAATTGACTGAGAGCGCGCGCGTAGGTCTTGTCGCGATCACCCATTCAAATCCCGAGGTCCGTGCGTCGCCTGCATTCAGAACGGTGTTCGCGGAGACGCTCGCACCGGGAACGATCACAGCAGCCGATTGCTGAATATCCTTAATGTCGTTGCGGAAGAGCGCGACTTCGAGATGAATTTTCCCGTCAAGAATGTCGGCCTTGGCACCGAGTTCGTACGCGGTCAGATCCTCCGTGCCGACAAGGCCCGTAATGCTGGGCGCCACCAGACGCGCAAAGAAGGTGGAGAATGCATAATCGACGGTCGCGGGGCGGAAGCCACGAGTATAGCTCGCGTAGAGCGTGGCATTCGGCACGGGGTGATAGCCGATGCTCGCCTTGGGACTGAATCGGTCGGTACTGGCGCGGTTGCTCACTGGAACCGAGACGCTTTGATTGCTCGTTCGATCATGGAAGTAGCTTGCTCCAACGGTGAGATCCAGCGTGTGATCGAATGTCGATAGTGTGCCCTGGCCGTAAACCGTGCCCTGCTTTGAACGAGTTGTCTCGTCCAGGTTTATAGGAGAGCCGGCCGCTGACAGGTCGTTGAAAGCGCTGGCGCGAGCGTCCTTGTAGAAAGCACCGATCACCCACGAGAAATCGCGCTTGCCGGAGGAGGACAGGCGCAGTTCCTGCGAGAAGATGTCGGCATCGAGCGTCGAAGGGATCGGCACGACGAAACCTCCGTCAAAGGTCGTTGACCAATTGAGAAAGCTTGTGGTGCTGGTCAGAATTGCGTTGCCGAAATCATAATTTACGACGCCGCCGTACTGATCGTAGTTCGTGCTCGTGCGGGCATCGGGCACGCCGTACCAGTTGTCGTCGTCGTCGGCGCTGTTGGAGCCGCCGGCGTCAATACGGCTGATCGCCGCTTGGAGTTGAACGGTCATCCGATCGAACGGAACGAAGCGAAACTTGCCCCGCAAGTTAAGCCGCCGTTCGAAATTATAATCCGATAGTCTCCGACTGGGGGCGTCGATCCAACCGGAATCGTCGTTATAGCTGCCGGCGATGCGCAATGCCGCGCGGTCACTTGCGATGGGTATGTTGACGGCGCCGCTGACCATATAATTCTCACCTGCGCCTGTCGTGCCGGAAATGCGACCTTCCGTTTTCGCCTCGAAACTGTCCAGCGAAGGATCCATTGTCCGCACGAGAACAACCCCGCCCGAAGCGCCCGCGCCGTACAGCGAACCTTGAGGTCCGCGTAGAATCTCGACACGATCAAGGTCGTAGGGTGAGGGATCAGGCAGAAAGTTTACATTGATGAGCGAGAATGGCAGATCATCAAGGTAGAAACCAACGGTAGCAGAGCCAAAGGTGGAGTTGACGCCGCGGATCGCGATTGAGGTACTGCCAGCTACGGTGGTGTTCGAAATCGAAACACCGGGCGTCGACTGGACAACGTCGACAAGGCTGCGCGCGCCGGCGTCTTCCATGGTTGCCCCAGTGATAACTGACACGGCGGCCGGGGTGTCGGTCAGGGATTGCGGGCCTTGTTTCAGCGCGGTGACGACGATTTCCTGGGTCTCATCTGCCTCTTTGGCCGTGGTCGTATTTTGAGCCGCGGCATGTCCGGACATAGAAAGTGCCGCGGCCAACAAACCGACGCTGGTAACCCTAGCGTACTTCATCATATCCCCCCATCTTTGTGATTATGAGGCAGCATGTTTGGGTCAATAACCGACCCGAGCGAGGCCACCGTGCTCGTTGTCCGAAAAGTGGCAACTTTCTTGCGAACGACCAATTCATTCTTGATCACTGCCATGATGCGGAGGCATGGTAGAATGGTTGCCCTCGTTTGACGATCTGAGACGGCCTACGCGTCCTCATGCGGAGTATAGGTAACGCGTGCGCGGCATGGCGAGAACACTCGCCAATCGATATAAGATCTGGCCTAGTGCGTACGCACCTTGAGTTGCCAATTGGTGCCAAGGACGGCCGCGGCACGATCATTTTCTTGCGGAGCGCGGCTAAGCCCGTCCCGCCTATGGGAGCCGCAAGCCCGTCTGGGTATGGGAGTGGCGAGCGAAGGCGCCGCCTCTTTCGATCGGCGCACGCAGGTTAAGATTATCTCGACCGGGAATCCGTCGAAGGGTCTATCCTCAAGGCTTTCGCGTTGGGTGGATTCAGCTGGCGAAGCCCTCTTTAAGGAACCGCTCAGCTACGGCGCAATGCAAAGCAACCCCGTGGGCCATGGCCGCTTCATTCAATTCCATTTTGGTGGAATGGCACGGGCAAGCCACCATGAAATCCTGCCCCTCCGGACACACGCCCAAGAAATACATTGCCCCTGGAGTGCGCTGAAGCACGTAGGAGAAATCTTCCGAACCCATAGCGGGGCTCGGCATCGGGAAATAGGCCGCCTGGCCAAATTCAGCACGCACCGTCGCTTCAATCAGCGCGGCCGCGCGCGGATCGTTGACGGTTACAGGAAAGCCCGGCCTAATCTCCACCTCGCCGACGCAATCATGGGCACGCGCCACGTTCTCCGCGACGCGTCGAACACCGTCATGCACGATCTCACTGGTCGCTTCCGAAAAGGTGCGTAGCGTTCCGAGCATCCGCACGGTTTCCGGGATCACGTTGCCGGTCGTTCCTCCAATGATCGACGACACAGTGACTACGGCGGGATCGAACACATTGACGCGCCGCGTGGTGAAGGCGTGCAGCGCCAATGCGATCTCACACGCTACCGGCGTCGGATCGATCGCCTGATGCGGCATCGAGGCGTGCCCGCCCTTGCCCCGGACCACTATCTCGAATTCGTGGGCAGACGCCAGCAGCGGCCCAGCCCGCGTGCTAAACGAACCCATGGGCATATTGGGCGTAATGTGGATCGCGAACGCCGCATCGGGCTTGGGATCGTCCAGCAGACCCTCATCCAGCATGAAGCGCGCACCATGATAGCCTTCCTCACCCGGCTGGAACATGAACAACACACGCCCTGCGATCTGATCGCGCCGAGCGCACAGCAGTTTAGCCGCGCTCACCAGCATTGCGGTATGTGCATCGTGCCCGCACGCATGCATCGCACCTTGTACTTTGGAGCGGAAGTCGACCGGCGCCTCTTCCGGCATCGGTAATGCATCCATATCGCCGCGCAGCAGCACGGTTCTTCCTGGTTTCGCGCCCTCCAGGACAGCGATCATGCCGGCGCAGGACCGCGCCTCCCTCAGGGTCAATGGAAAACCCTTCAATGCGGCCTTCACCTTCGCCAGCGTCTTCGACGTATTTAGCCCGATTTCAGGCTCTTGATGGATCGCGCGCCTGAGCGCGATGGTCTCCGGCTGCAACGCCATCGCGGCGCGGACGAACTCGGAAGACGCGGTCGCTGTATCGGCCATGGAACTGTCCTGACTTGAGAAATTGGCAGCGGGATATCGGCTTTGACGTCGCATGACGTTGCGACACTCGATAGATTAAAAGCCAACGTCGCTTTGCTGGGAGGCCGGTGTGATAATCGAGTTGGCCGGCTACCAGGCCCTCATGCTTCGCTAGCTCGGCATGGCATCGAGAAGTGCCCTGGTCCGGGCCTTGATCGACTCTTCCATTATACGATCTGTATGGATGTATAGGCTGTTTTTTTGCACCGCGTTGAGAACCATTTCGCCGACGTCGTCGATGCTGGTACCTTGCTGAAGCCACTGACTCATTTGGAACCTCCGCTCTGCACCCTGCCGTTCCTGTTCTTCAGATATCAAGAACTCGGCTTTGGGGGCAGCTTCCGCCGACCGTTGGACGATGTCGGTCGCGACGGGGCCAGGGCACAGCACGCTGACGCCAATGCCAGCGGACGATAGCTCGGCATTAAGGGCCTCCGACATTCCCACTACGCCGAACTTGGCCGTACAGTAGAGAACCCCGGAAATTGTCCCCGCAAGGCCTGCGCCCGAGGCCGTATTCACGATATGGCCACCCTTGCCATGTTTGACCATCCTAGACAAAAATGTCTGTACGCCGTTGATGACGCCGTAGAGATTGATGCCGATTGACCAGTCCCAAAGATCGTATGTGAGTTTCGCTGCAGGGGCAGCGCCAGCGACTCCCGCGTTGTTGAACAGAAGCGAGACCGGCCCCAGTGTGCGTTCCACGACTTCCGCCGTCGTCGCATAGGCATCGCGATCACGGACATCGAGCTGGAATGTTTCGATCGACGTAATGTCCTGCAGCTCTGCCTTGGCGCGGGCGAGGGCGGCGGCATCCACGTCGGCCAGGGCCAGCTTGGCGCCGGCACGGGCTAGACTTCGGGCGATGCCCAATCCGATGCCGTTGCCACCGCCCGTGATGAATGCGGTGCGACCTTGCACGTCCGTCATGTAGCCTCTCCTAAGCTCTTGTGTAATTACAAAGCCGCCGAAATCGCCCAGTGGCATAGCGTCGCTTCACCGTGCAGCTGACGTTCCGCGCCACCAGCGGTATAGTGTGAAATAGTCTATTTGACGGTTAGGACACGGCTTCCTCTCCGCGAAATGCAAAGCCGGGCCAAACAATGCCTTGGCGGAATGACCGAAGAAGCCAGCGCCTTCCGCGATCAAACGCTGACACTCGGTCATGCGCGGCGGGCATGGCCGGCGCAGATTTATCCAGCCTCAACGACCCTTCCCTCTGTATAGTCCTCAATGACAAAGCAAAAGGCGACTGTCAGCCGCCTCGGAGAATATTTGCACAACCGGAGAGGAGCGTGGCATTGGAGAACGACAGTTTGAATATGATGAGCGCGGGCTCCTCGCCGATGCCAATCGGCGATCTGCTCGCTTATCATGCCAACAAAGCTCCGGGCCGTCCGGCGGTGACATACAATGGCGTAACGGTCGACTACGCCGAGCTTGACGCGCGCGCCAACCGCAAGGCGCGCCAACTTGCCGATGTGGGCGTTGCCGGGGGTGATGTCGTGACACTCGCAATATCGAACTGTCTCGAATTCTATGAAACAGTCTTCGCAGTTTGGAAGCTGGGCGCCACCCCGAACAATGTGTCTTCGAAACTGCCCCCGCTGGAGTTGCAGGCGATCGTCGAACTCGCCAAGCCGAAGCTGATCATCGGAGAGGAGAATGCGCGCGTTGGGGGCTGGGATTTCTTGTCGATCGGTTCCAACCCGCGCCAAGACCTATCCATCAGCCCGCTTCCGACGAAGGTCTCTCCGCGTTGGAAGATTCAGACGAGTGGCGGATCGACCGGACAGCCGAAGCTGATCGTGGACAACAAACCTGGAATGTATGATCCGAGCCAAGCCCCCATGGGTCAGATGCTTGGCGACACGATGCTGAACCCGGGCCCGATGTATCACAACGCCCCGTTCGCGATCTCGTGCCACTGCCTCTTCTCTGGAGGCCATGTTGTCGAAATGGGGCGGTTCGACCCGTTGCGCGCGCTTGATTTAATCGAGCGCTATCAGGTCAACTGGGTGAATTTCGTGCCGACGATGATGCATCGGATTTGGCGGTTGCCTGACGATCAACGGAATACCTTTAATCTGTCGAGCCTCCGGATGGTGTGGCACATGGCTTCCGTATGCCCTCAGTGGTTGAAGCAAGCTTGGATTGACTGGCTTGGACCGGATCGAATATTTGAAATGTATGGCGGGACCGAGCTTACGGGCGTGACGGTTATCACCGGGAGCGAGTGGCTCACGCACAAAGGTTCCGTTGGCAAGATACAGCCGGGATCGCAAATGCGCGTGCTGGACGAGCAGGGCAAGGAATGCGCGCCGGGTGAGGTCGGCGAGATCTATTTCCTGCCAGACATGGGCAGGAATTCGACTTACGAATATATTGGGGCGCAAGCTAAGGCGGTGAATGATTGGGAGACCTATGGCGACCTCGGCCATGTAGATGACGAAGGATACCTCTATATAGCGGACCGGCGAACGGACATGATCGTATCGGGCGGCGCCAATATCTTTCCAGCCGAGATCGAAGCCGCCCTCGAACAGCATCCCGATATCGAGTCCTCAATCGTGATCGGCCTGCCCGACGCTGACCTGGGCCAGCGCGTGCATGCCATAGTGCAGATGGCGGAGGCCGTTCGCCAGCGCAACGACGCGGATGCCTTGCGCACCTTTCTGTCAAAAAGGTTGGTGCGATATAAGATCCCGCGAACCTTCGAGTTTACCGACGAGAGCCTGCGCGACGACGCTGGCAAGGCGCGCCGATCGCAATTGCGCGAGGAACGGACGCCCGATCCCTCATAATCTGCACGCTGAGACTCAACTCACGGCGTGATTGGCGCAGGGCCAGCGGTCGCATTTCGGCACCGGCGCCGCCCCGACGAGTTGCTTCCATGGAACTTACGGGTCGCTAAAGTGTCAATCGGCGCGGCAACGGGGACCGGGATCGGCATGTAAAAGGAGACCACTCACGTGCCGTCGTTCTGGGGGATGTCGGCGTAGGGCGTAGCCCGGAGCCGACATCCCCCAGAACGACATCCTCTTTGGCAGCGGCAGCGACGGCGCTCAGCTTCGGTTCTTGAACCGCCAGCTCTCGTTGCCTGTCTCGACGATGTCGCAGTGATGGGTAAGTCGATCGAGCAGCGCGGTCGTCATTTTCGCATCGCCGAACACGGTCGGCCATTCGCCGAACGCCAGGTTGGTGGTGACGATGACCGAGGTGTGTTCGTAAAGTCGGCTGATGAGGTGGAACAGCAGCTGCCCGCCAGCGCGTGCGAACGGCAGATAGCCAAGTTCGTCGAGGATCAGGAGGTCCAGCCGCGACAGATGCTCGGCAAGCTTGCCGGTGCGGCCCTGAAGGACCTCCATCTCGAGCCGGTTCACCAGATCGGTGGTATTGTGGAAGCGAACGCGGGCACCGGTGCGGATGCAACTGCGCGCGATGGCGATACTCAGATGCGTCTTGCCCGAGCCCGTACCGCCCACCAGCACGACATTGCGCTGGTTGGCGAGGAACGCCCCGGTGGCGAGATCGCGAACCAGCGCTTCGTTGATCGGCGTGCCGGCGAACTCGAACTCGGCGACCTCCTTTGCAAGCGGCAGCTTGGCGATCGTCATCTGATACTTGATCGAGCGGGCATGCTTGTCGGCGATCTCCGCCCGCAACAGATCGCCGACGACATGCTGAACGGGATACTGGCGCTTGATCGCATCGGCGATCACCTCGTCATAGGCCTGGCGCATACCGGCGAGCTTGAGGTCGCCCATCAACTCCAGGATCTGGTGGCGCTCCATCATCACGCCGCCTCACGAAGCGGGGTCAGCAGGCGATCGTAGCGGCCTGCATCGGCGATCGGCTCGATCTCAAGCCGCAGATGGTCGGGTGTTGCAATGGTGGGCTCCACCGGCGCCGATCGGGACCGGGCCAGGATGTTGAGCACCACATCGGCGCTGGCCACCCCGTTCGCGAGTGCTTCGGCAGCGGCGTTCTCCACGGCGTCAAGACCATCGACGGTAATGGCGGTGAGGATCTTGACCATCTGGCGGTCGCCATCGCTGCTCTCCTTCAAACGGGTGCGCAGACGCTCCAGTCCTGACGGCAATGCGAGTTGCTTGAACGGCGCGCCGTTCCTCAGCGCACCCGGCTTCTTTGCCAGCACCGGTACGTAATGCCACGGATCGTAGATCGTCTGATCGCGACCGTAGCGCCGCGCATGCTCTGCAACGATATCATCACCCTGCCGGATAACGATCCGGTCGGCATAGGCGTGGACCTCCGCCGGGCGGCCCAGTGCGCGGGCCGCGACCGAGTACTTGTTGTAATCGAACCGCACGAGCAGTGTTTTGGAGACGGTCGCGGTCACCGCATGGAAGCCATTGAACGCCGTCGTCGGCAGCCGCATCAGCGCCGCCTTCTCGTCGTCGAACACATCGGCGACGGTCCGCTCGCGCAACTCGGGATGACGATGGGCGCTGGCATGTTCGATGCAGCGATCGAGCAGCCAGGTGTTCAGCTCCTCGTAGCTCGCAAAGCGCAGCCGCGGGGTGAAGAAGCGCTCGCGCACGAGGCCAACCTGGTTCTCGACCTGTCCCTTCTCCCAGCCAGCTGCCGGCGTGCAGGCGGTCGGCTCGACCAGATAATGGCTGCACATCTGCAGGAACCGCCGGTTGAACCGGCGTTCCTTGCCGAGGAACACCACGTCCACCGCCGTCGACATATTATCGTAGATGCCGCGCGTGCAGACACCGCCAAAGAAGGCGAACGCTCGTGCATGCGCATCGAACACCATCTCCTGCGTCTCGCGCGGATAGGCCGCCACGAAGAACATCCGGCTGTGGGAAAGCCTGACGTGCGCGACCTTCACCGTCGTCGTCACGCCCGCCATCACGATCACTTCGTGGCTCCAGTCGAACTGGTACGCTTCGCCAGGATCGAAGCTCAGTGGCACGAACGCGGTCGCCGTCCGCCCCGCTTCCTCGCGTTGCCAGCGACGGGCATGGCGGCGAACAGCATCGTAGCCGCCCTCAAATCCAAGCCCGCGCAGCACCTCATATAACCTGATCAGCGTCAGACGTTCGCGGCGTGGCTTGCGTTCGTTCTCGGCCAACATCTGCTCCAGCGCGGCCGCGTGGCCACCCAGCTTCGGCTTGGGCTCCGCAACCCGCGTGTACGTGAACACGGGCTCCTCCGCCTCGATCGCCTTGCGCACCGTCTTGCGCGACACATGCAGTCGACGCGCGATCTCCCGCACCGACAACTTCTGCACGAAATGCGCGCGCCTGATCCGTCCTATCGTCTCCACCGTCGTCATCCTCCACCTCGTCGCCAGCCAACACAGCAGGCGAACATAGATGACCCGGAAGGTGGTCCCCGTTTAGGTGCCGATTACCGGGTCAGGTGGTCCCCAATCTCACGCCGAAACACACGCTAAAGTCGCTCTCGCCACCTGATCCAACTTCGCCGCGGTCCTCGGTGTATTCCTACTTCCCATCCCGTGCCGCGGCTGTTCGCAATTGGCAGGAGCTATCAAGGATAAGGTCCCCGCGCTCGAGAATCGGGATGGAAGCGCCCCGCAGCGTCCCTCTGCATTGACCGCGGCGTGGTAGTAACCCGTGTCCGTCGCTCGCGAGCTAGTCTAGCCTGTCGCAGTACCCGCGTGACAACGGCGCGCCGCGGTTCCTGAATGCGGCGGGTGACGCTCCTTCGCCGCACTATTATTCAAATTTGGGGAGCCCGTGGCAAAAAAGCTATCGATATGTCGGCGTAGGCCGATAAAAATATTCGATCTTACGAATGTTGAGCCTCCTCGAACTGTAGCCGCTCGCGGCAAGCCTTGATGAACGCGCGAACCGCTGGGCGCGGGCTCAACCGGAGACGTGTTGCACAACAAAGCGATGACGCCGGAAGCGAATCAAAAAAAGGCACGCAAGCAAACCGGCTTTTGAAGATGTGGGTATGCGTGTAGTGGAGCGAGACCACGCTGACAGCATCGGTATTGCGCACTAGCCTTGCTACGATGGGAAAATAATCGATAAGGTGTATTCTATCATGTGCATCGACACCCGCATCTTCGTATATCTTACGCCAGTAAAAATCATTGGGTGAAGTACCTGAAGGCGAGATAAGGTCATACTTTGCAATATCTGCTGTCGTAACCTCGCTGCACTTGAGAATGGGGTGTTCTAGCCTGACAAAAAGAGTGGTTCGAAGAGGTGGTAGCAGTTCACGCCGAAAGTCTGGTTGATCTCCAAATGCCACTTCGTACCCTAGGGCGACGTCGATTGCGCCGGCGCGTAACATTTGTACAACTCTGTCGAAACTGCCGCCAACGATATTCAGCCGTATGCCTGGGTGTCGCGCCACCAATGTGGATAATGGTTCCTCCAGCACCCACTCGAGGGACGCCGGGCACACGCCGATCCGGAGCATGCCAGTATAGGGATCCGATCCGGTAAGCGCTCCGCGAAACAAATCCTCCATGTCATCAAGGATGCGCGTCGCGCGCTCCACAAACGCGCGCCCTTCTTCCGTCAGGAAAACTCCACGGGCGGTTCGATTGAAGAGTGAATAGCCGAGCTCCCGCTCCAAATCCGCCACACTTTTGGTGATCGCCGACTGAGTCACTCCCACCCGATCCGCAGCGGCGGTAAAGGAGCCGTAACGTGCGGTGGAGACAACGTACAGTAAGCGTCGGTCAGTCATGTAGCCATTCCTACTATGCATGACTGCCACTGACCAGTGGGTAAGTCGTCGCCTTCCGTTGCGAAACTGTGAATTCATCGCCGATGTATAGGAAGAGTCGCAAATCGCGGCGTTTGCGTCGCCGCGCAAACTCCGTTGACGAATTCACGCGCTGCGGGACCCTTGCAGCGCAACGGGCTGTGAGAAAAAAGACGCGAAGTATACACAGCGCCGTGCGCGTTTTCTCACAATACACGATGGTGGCGTGCGCGCTGCATGGCCTGCTACCGGTCACGGAAGAATACCGGCTTTCCGGTCATTCCGCGAAGGCATTGCTTGTCCCGGCTTTACATTTCACGCAGAGGAAGCTGAGCCCTAACGCTCGAACAGACTATTTCACGTTATGGCGCGGATGACGGCGGAAATCGTGGAACGCGCGCTGGGACCGGTGTCACTCCTGTTCGACAACGATGGCGACGCCCTGGGGCGAAACTCAACTGCGAACTTCAGGGCCAGTCCATCGGTATCAATCTTACGGCGTCGTCAACGAGGAGGTGGGCAAGTGACGTGACCCCCTTTTTCCGCCATTTGGAGCTAGAGTGCGGCCCGAAGAATATCAAAGATCAGGCAAACCTTGGGCCGGACTAAGTATATTTTCATTGTCAAGAAGGGCCAGCCCGGGGAGCTCATCGCTCCCGCAGCTGCTTATTACAACTTCCACCAGACGCATGCGGCGACCGACACCGTTTTTGTCCAATACTATCCCGACACACGCGTCCGCTGAGACAAATGTCGCGACGCAGCTGGCGCGCGGTAGATCCCCCAGATCGCCTCTTTGGCCGGCGATCGCTGTCATCGATCCAAGCCATGATGCGCGCGCTGCGCCCTCTGCGATCGGGACCGATTACCGCGACGATTAGCGGCATCGTCGACGGATTGGCGCTGCTTTTTTCGACTAATGCCGGGACGATTGCGCAGGGGCCAGCTTCGGCGATGTCGCGAGGGGCGAGACGATGTCACGCGTATTGACTTATCAGTTTAGCAGAAATAGGATCGCCCCAGAGCCGAAAGCGGCCGAGGATCAAGGGAGAGGGTGACGATGGCGCGCGACAGGATTTCGCAAGACGGTGAAACGGCGCTGGGGACGCGCCAGCGTATTAGGCTTTGTGGATGGTTGGCCTCTGCCGCGTGGATCGCGCTGCCGGCAGCCAGTTGGGCACAAGAAGCTCCCACTGGATCGACTCTAGCGGAAGAGCCAGGCCCCGACATCATCGTGACCGGCAGCCGCATTTCGCGTGCCGGAATGGAGGCGCCGACCCCTACCAAGATTCTCACCATCGATGCGATCAACGCTCGAGGGTCGACGAGCATTGGCGAGTTCCTCGGCGAAATCCCGTCCTTCCGTAACAGTCAGGGTCCCCAGACCTCGACCAGCACGACCCTTGGTACCGGCCAATTTTCGCCCGACCTCCGAGGCCTCGGCGTCATCCGCACACTGACTCTGGTCGACGGCCGGCGCTTCGTTCCCTCAGCGGCCACCGGCCAGGTCGATCTCAATCTTGTGCCGCAGATTCTGATCAATCGCGTCGATGTCGTCACCGGCGGTGCTTCCGCCGCCTATGGCTCGGACGCGGTCTCGGGCGTCGTCAACATTATTCTCGATAAGAAGCTCGAAGGCTTCAAGGCCGATGGTTCAATCGGAATTTCAAGCCGCGGAGACGATCGCGAACAGCGGTTGTCGCTTGCGTTTGGCACTGGCTTCGCGGGCGACCGCGGTCATATCATGCTCGGCGGCGACTATGTGACGTCGGACGGTATCCTCGCCACCCGCGCACGCGATGCCTTCGCGCTGCAGCCAGGACTGGTCTCCTATACCGGCACCCGGGCCGCCGGCTTACCGTCGCGCGCTTATCTCAGCGGCGTATCGTTCATCAACATGGCTTATGGGGGCCTGATCACCGGCGCCAACGCGGACCTCAACGTAGCCAACGGCGCCGATGTGCTGCGCGGCATCCAGTTTGGGGCGGGTGGAGCGCCATCAACCTTCAATTACGGCAATTTCGCTACTTACGGCACGGCGAGCACGCTCGCGAGTGGCCTGACCGGCGGGAACGGCGGCCTGTTCCCGCAAGACGGCTTCCCGATTGTCACACCCGTCACGCGCCAGGTCGCATTCGGTCATATCGACTACAATATCACCGACACGATATCGATGTTCCTTGAGGGTAGTTACGGAAAAAGCGGAGCGAACAGCGCATCACCCCCGGTGCGCGATACAGCGACAATCGGCGCCAGCGCGACAACGATCTTGCAGAACAATGCCTATCTGCCAGCCTCAATTCGCCAGATCATGGTTGCCAATAACATCAGTTCCTTCACGCTCGGTCGCGCCGACAATGATTTTGGTACCGTGGCGACCAACAACAAGAACGAGACCTACCGTTTCGTTGGTGGCTTCAGTGCCGGCCTTGGGGGTGGCTGGAATTTGAAAGGGTATTACGAATATGGCCGCAACACGCTAACCGCGCAGGTCTCGCGCCTACGAATCGAACAGAATTTCCGTTATGCGGTCGATGCGGTTACCGTCGGTGGCCAGGTCGTATGCGCTGCGGCGCAGCCCAACGGCACTGTCGCCGCTAATGGCGAGATTCTCCATCGCTTCAACGCCGCGGCGAGCGGCTGCGTGCCAATTAACCTGTTCGGCGCTGGATCGCCGACGCCGTCCGCGATCAACTACGTCACCGGTACAATAAATTATCAGGTCCTCACCGAGCAGCAGGTTGGCTCCCTTACCTTGCAGGGCGACCTGTTCCGTCTTCCTGGCGGCCCGGTGTCGGTGGCGGTCGGTGGCGAGTACCGCCAGGAAAAGGCTAATGCGGTGGCGGATGCCATCTCGCAAGCAAGCGGCTTCAACTATTCCAATCCCAAGTCCTACATTGGCAATTACGCCGTCAAGGAAGGCTTTGGTGAGATCGTGGCGCCGATCCTTCGGGACGCTCCTTTCGCCAAGACACTCGAGCTAAACGGCGCCGTCCGATATACGGACTATAGCACGAGTGGTGGCGTTACGACCTGGAAGGCCGGATTGATCTACGCGCCTGTCCGAGACATTCGATTTCGCGCCACGCGTTCGCGTGATATTCGCGCGCCGAACAATTCGGAGCTTTTCGCGACGACAAGCACCATCGCCCAATTGCGCAACCCGTTCAGTGGCGTGACCGGTCAGATCAGCCAGTTCAACCAACCGAGTCCGTCATTGCAGCCTGAACGCGCCGATACTTGGACCGCAGGTGCGGTCCTGACGCCGCGCTTCATCCCCCGGTTTTCGCTGTCGATTGACTATTACGACATCAATCTTAAGGGAGCGATCTCCAGCTACGCTCCTCAGACCATTCTCGACAATTGCTTTGCGGAGACCAATGGCGGCGCGACGCCCTTCTTTTGCACTTTTGTGAATCGCTCAGGAACCGGCAGCACGACGGTCGTCAACAGCGTCGCGGTACAATTGCTCAACATCGCATCGATCCATGAGCGCGGATTAGACTTCGAGGCATCCTATCGCTTCCCGATCAAAAACGCGCAGGTGAGTTTGCGCGGTATCGCCACCTATGTGCCCGACCTGGTGGTCGATGATGGTACGGGGGTCGCGCCGACCTTTAATGCTGCGGGTGTGATCCAGACGCTCGGGGGCAAGATAAACCGGGCCGGCGCCGTTGGGGGCTTCACCAACGGACAGCAGACCAGCGCGACCGACGTGCCGCACTGGACGGCGACCGGGTCTGCAACCATCAGTCAAGGGCCTGTGACGTTCAACATCCAGGGCCGCTATATCGGCGGGGGCAAGATCGATCCCACGCTGGTCGGCCCGGGCGACAAATATTACGATCCGGCATCGCCAATCTCGATCGCCAGCAATCGCGTTGGCGCGCGCGCCTACCTTGATTTGTCGCTGCAATTCGACGTCCTGAACCAAGGCCGGCGAAAGATGCAATTCTACATTGTTGCCAATAACGTAATCGACGCGAGTGCGCCGTTTCCGGTGACCGCCATCGCCGGACAATATGATCGTATCGGGCGCTATTTTCGCACCGGCGTTCGCTTGGCTTACTGATCCATTTGATCGACTTTGCTGCGAGACGGGCGCGGCCCGTCGTGTAGACCGCGCCCTTCGCAGCCTTGGTGAGGCGTCCGTTTTGTCACACTGCCCGGCAATAGACCTAACAAGCGGCCTAGCGACGCAGAAGCCAGCAATTTCACGCTGTTTCGGACGGCCCAAGGGCTACGAATCTAACATGCTAAAAAATTGTTGCATGTTACGCTACACGATCTATCGTCACGCATAGCATGACAATTGAGGGGTCAGCCAACCCGAATACGACTTTCGTCCTTTGCTCCACAAGTCGCTCCGCTCGGTGTCGTCGCAAGCCGTCGCCGAAGCTGCCACTTCGGCTCGTGTCGAACTGCTTCGCAGCCTTCTCATGGCGAGTGGACGTCCGCTTAATGCAGGCAGAGCCCCGAAGACCGCGGCGCAGCATTGCAAATTCAGTGAGTCAACAAGTGAATGGAGAGAGACATCTCCAGAATATGTCCAAGGGAAGACAGGGTTCCGAACGTAAAAGGAAACGTTAATGAACATCACGCGCAACAAGATAACGGGCATGCACCGCGTGTCGGTGACCGCGATCGCCGTCGCGATATCGATGGCGGCCAGTTCAGGGTGCGAGGCCCAGGCAATGGATCCATCGCAGGCGAGCGATGCTTCGGGAGGACTTCCCGATATCGTGGTAACCGCTGAAAAGCGAAAGACTAACATACAGCAGACCCCGCTCGCGATCACTGCCGTGTCGTCGGAAGATCTGCGGACGAAAAATGTCGAATCGCTTCTCGATATTGGTGCGCTGGCCCCCAACGTTCTCGCCGGCAGCCAGTCCACCGGCGGCACCCAAAGTGGTGGCTTCTTTGTCCGCGGAATCGGCCAGGATCGATCCGGCATCACCTTTGACCAAGGTGTCGGTGTTTATGTTGACGACGTTTTTGTTAGCCGCAGCGACAGCAGCTTCCTCTCGCTGCTCGATGTTGACCGCATCGAAATTTTGCGTGGTCCCCAAGGCACCTTGTTCGGGAAGAACACCATCGGCGGAGCGATCCGCTATATAAGCCGCCAGCCGTCGAGCCGGCTCGGTGGCTATGTCGATGTGACAGCCGGAAACTTCAACCGGCTCGGCATCAAGGCAAGCATCAACGTCCCCTTGAGCGACACGTTCTTCGTCAAGGCAACGTTCGGCATAATCAAAGAAGATGGCTACGTCTCTCATATCATGGGTGACAGGAAGGACGGCAACCAAGACATTCGAATGGGGCGCTTGCAGTTCCGGGCGCTGCTCTCTGATCGGCTAACCGTGGATCTGACCGCTGATTACATGGTGTCGGAGAATAATGGCCGTGCCTATACGGTGTTCTATATCGATCCGAATTCCAGTTATCCGAGGGCCTATCTGGCAAAGACGGGTCAGCCGTTCGACAGTCGGTATCAGAGCACGAGCCCGTACAATCGATACGGCGGCGACGACCAGCACTATCGGGACGCCAATTTTTCCGTCTCTGGTGTCATCAATCTTGAGGTGGGCGATCACTTTAATTTGAAATCGATCACCGCCTACTCGGCGGCGAATATCACCAATATCAGCAGCTGGGATGGTGGCTTGCCGAAGCTGTTTGATACGGGACTTTATCGGACGACAAACCAATTCTCGGAAGAACTGCAGCTCACGGGAAAGCTATGGGACGACCGTCTCGATTTCGCGACGGGGCTCTACTATCTTACCGAGTCACCGTATGACAACGCCTACAATTATGCAGCTACCGACGTCGAGTATCCCGCGCCGCGCCTGACGACGCAGGGGCAGACGGTGAACAGCTATGCGGCCTTCGGGCAGTTCACGTTGAAGGCGACCGAGAAGCTGTCGCTGACCGCCGGCATCCGCTACAGCCGCGACAACAAATCGGCGAACTCCACCCGCACGGACGCAGGCGCAAAGCCCGTTACCGGCTATTTCGGCTCCGGCAAGGGCAGCTGGGACAATTTCTCGCCGCGGTTGGCGATCCAGTATCAATGGTCGCCGACCTTCATGACCTATGCATCGGTTACAAAGGGCTTCCGCAGCGGTGGTATCAATATCCTGACCTCGCCCATCTCGCGAACCAGTCCGGGCCTAGTCGCCCGATGTCCTGACGCCTTCAACTATTCGTGCCAAACCTACGAGCCCGAAGTCGTCTGGAATTATGAAGGCGGGTTACGCGCCGACCTGTTCGACCATCATGTCCGGTTCAACCTGACCGGTTTTTACATGAAATACTCGAACCAGCAGCTCACCGCGCGCGATGACACCGTAAACCTGGTCTATATCCAGAACGTCGGCAAGGCGCATCGCGGGGGTGTCGAGCTCGAGACTATCATCAAGCCGTTCGACGGCCTGACGCTCAACGGCAACCTCGGATATCTCGACGCCAAATATGATAATGTCGGCTCCGCGACCGGCGTCAACACGAACAGCCTCGTGCTGCGCTCGCCTAAGTGGAACTACAACATCGGAGCCACTTATGACGCGCCGGTGGGCAGCGGCTCCGTCCTCGGCAATATCTCCTATAGCTATCGATCGAGCCAGAGTACGGCTTCCTCGGACACGAATAGCTTGGTGGTGCCGGCTTACGGCCTGCTAAACGCCCGCTTGGAGTATCGAGCACCGAACAAAAAATGGAGCATCGCCGTTCTCGCAACCAACCTGACGAACAAACTCTACTACATCGGCGGTGTCGACTTTGGGATCAAGGAACACATCATCGGTTTGAGCCAATGGGACGTGGGCCGTCCGCGCGAGGTCGCCGCTAACGTTCGCTTCAATTTCTAACGGCCAGCCTGTTCCGGCCGGGCCACGAGGCCCGGTCGGATCTTATTATCCAAGCTTGTGGACCACGTTCCGTCGGAGTGCCCAAGCCCGGCTTTTGGCGCGCGAACCGTTAGACGGGCATGAGCGGCGAGACCGCGCCTTCAGCGTAAATGTTCTGGATGCGGTTCGCTGCTTCCTTCACTTGCGCAACCAGATCGGCCCGGGGCTCAGGTAGAAGCAGTGAAGATGAGAGGATGATGCCAATTGCGGATGAGATGGGCCCTTCCGGTTCGAAGATCGGCGCGGCAATGCCACCCAGGCCGTTGCCTCGCGTGTTAGCCTCAAAGTCGACACCGAAGCGGCGCAGCCGGTCCTGGACATGGGCTGGCTTGGGCGTTTGCCCCTCGAAGAAGTGAATCAGGCGGGCGGCGGGCGAACTCGGCAAGGTCAGGACGGTGCCTGGATGGATCATAACGCCAGGCTCGAATTGATTATGCGCGGCTGCGACCACCATCGCTCCATCCTTGGTCGGCACCGTCAGGAAAGCAGTGTGGCCGGACTGGTTGCGTAGCTCGGCAAGATACGGTTGCGCGATCTGAACGATATTGCTGCGGTACACGGCGGCGCGCCCGAACTTCAAGAGCTTGCGGCCGAAGACATAACCCTCACCTTCGGCCGCGCGATCGACCAAGCCGAGCGCGGTCAACGTCTGAAGGTGGCGCGAAACGCGCGCCTTTGTCATATCGAGGCGGCGGGCTAGATCGGTGACCCGAACGACGCCAGTGGACTCGGTCAGCGCTTCCAGGATTTGCACCGTTACCTCGACGCTCTTGACCCCCGCGGCAGGACGATCCGCCTTCTGCTTGTCGCTTTCCTCCATCATCATCTTTCGTAACAATCCATTTGGTGGGACCTTTGTCTCGCAATACGCAACATCGAGTGTTTTGGATAGCCTGGACTAGGTCCCGTGGTTGAGCAAGGCGAAGGACTCCCTCGCCCTCAGAAAAGCGAACACGGGACGCGGTCGGCCGTAGCCAAGTCGCGTACCGCTGAATTGCCTTTGCTCCCACGCCCTATGCTTGAGGTCCTCTGACCGCCTAAATACCTAGGAGACGCATGAAGTTTCATAAACGGCGTATCATTGACGCGCCGGCATCATCGCGCAACAGCACTCAGTATGTGTCCCGTCAGGGTGGCGATGTCAGACCCTCAGGCGTTTTCCAGCAACCCTCGCGGCATTTGCTGCTGCAGCGTCCATCCCTTTGCGTCGCCCGCGGGTGTAAGCAAGGAGTTCCGGGCCGGCATCTTGCGGTGTGCCAGCATGGAAGGGGGGCTGGGGGGCATATTCTAATGTAAGCTGGACCCGCTTGGCAGTTCGTTCGTCCGTCAGCTTGGCCGCGAGCATCAAGCCAAAATCGATGCCGGCCGTCACGCCCCCCGCCGTGATACGGTTCCTGTCGACGACGACCCGCTCATCTACATGTTGAGCGCCCATCAGCGGGAGTAGGTCGGCCACAGCCCAAAGCGACGTCGCGCGATAGCCGCGCAATAGGCCGGCAGCTGCGAGAACCAAGCTCCCGGTGCAAACGCTCGTGACATATTTAGCAGCATCGCCCTGCGCCCGTACGAAATCGAGGATGGCCGGATCATTCATGCACTCGATGGTCCCTATCGTTCCGCCCGGGATCAGGAAAACATCAGCGGCCTTGCGCGCCGTCGTCAGATCATGGGTCGGCGATACCGATATCCCACAATCGGTGGTGACTGGCTGTAAATTCTTCCCAATCAGCTGAATCAACGACCCCATGATCGTGAAAACTGACAGCGGGCCGGCAAGGTCGAGTAACACCATGCCTGAGTAGACAAGGATTGATATGGTCGGCGCATTGGCCGGCGGTTTGGGATGGACATGAGTTGGTTTCGGTTCCTGGGCCAGAGCGAGAGCCGAGGGGCCCAACAAACTTCCGCCGAGCATGCCACCGGCAAGCATTTTTCCTAGCAGGCGACGATTGACTTCAACCATCACCGGAGAATCAACAACCGACATATTCTTTCCTTTGTCAGTGAGACCAGCGTGCGCGCAGGCTCGTGATCTTGAGGGTTAACCGAGGCCTCGACCGTCGAACTATGTTGACAGAACAGGCTTAGTGCGTCCGATCCTAGGTGCGCGGCCACCAAGTGAATCATCGGGAATGATGCACCATGAACGACAGGTCACCTGCCAGCTCGTTGCCGTTTGCATCCGAGCCGACCCAATGCAGCTTGTAGGTCCCGGGATCGAGCTGAGGTAACAGGACGGTGGCGGAGCTCGCATCCGGCTGCGCCGGCGTGGCGGTCACGGCGACTTCGCTATCCGTATCGTCGGTCAAGGCTATGCGCTTGAGCGCCATTGGCTGGTTGAATGTGACCTCGAACTGAGAAGGCGGCGACTGCAGCATCGCGCCATCGCGCGGTGACGACGTCTTGATCCATGGTTGCGGCGTTGACCGCACTGACATCCCAGGACCCACAGTGGACGTAACCTGTTGTGCGGCGGCTGGCGCACTGACGGCGATGGCAAGGATAAGAGCGTTCAATCGCACTGGCATGTCCCTTCAAGAGCGTGATCCGCAGCACCTGAACATTGGGCGGACGAATTCACGAGCGGTTTTCTGTTGCACGAAGAGATACTACGTCTCATATTGCGATACATCAAGCGTTGATTGATGGGCGGAAGGGGAGTGGGATATGGCCAATTTCGATACAGCGTCGGTACCTCGCCCGCTAATTCTTGCTCGCCGTACGCTCCTCAGGTCTGCGCTCGGAATTGGTGCCGTCGTTGCGTTCAGGCCATCCTCCGGCTGGTCTGCCACTCCCTCGTCATCGGACGTCCTTTCAGGCGATGAAATCCGGTTGTCGATCGCACATCGACCGCTGACGATCGGCGGCCGTCGAGGTCATGGCGTGCTGATCAATGGGTCTCTTCCCGGGCCGCTTATTCGCCTGCGTGAGGGCAGGCCGGTGCGCCTAGTCGTCTCGAACGGGCTACAGGAGGATACTTCCATCCATTGGCATGGTCTGCTCGTGCCATTCCAGTTCGACGGCGTGCCAGGCGTCAGTTTCCCCGGCATCCGCCCGGGCGAGACCTTCACCTATGATTTCACCCCGAAGCAGGCGGGCACTTATTGGTACCACAGCCATTCCGGGATGCAGGAGCAGGAGGGAACGTATGGAGCGATCGTCATCGACCCCGCCGGCAACGACCCGGTCGCCAGCGATCGCGAACATGTCATCGTGCTCTCGGACTGGAGTTCGCTGCATGGCCATGCGCTGATGCGAAAGCTCAAGCAAGACACGGAATATTTCAACTATCAGCGCCAGACCATAACGGGGTTGATCGCGGCCCGAGATCAGAAATTGAGGGACCGGCTCGACTGGGGCCGCATGCGGATGGAGCCCACCGATATCTCCGACGTCACCGGTGCAACCTACAGCTATCTGTTGAACGGCCAGGTTTCCGCGCAGGGTTGGACCGGCCTGTTCACCGCCGCCGAGCGGGTGCGGTTGCGCGTAATCAATGCCTCCTCGATGACTAATTTCAACTTTCGTCTGGCCGGCCTCGCCATGACCGTGGTCCAAAGCGACGGACAGAATGTCCGACCGGTCAAGGTCGACGAGTTACAGATCGCCGTTGCGGAAACCTATGACGTGATCGTGGAGCCCGCAGGGGATCGCGCCTATGCGGTTGTAGCCGAGGCGGTCGATCGATCGGGCATGGTCTGGGGAATGCTTTCGCCCCGCATCGGCATGACGCCGGTTGTCCCAACGCTACGCAAACGGCCTATCCTCGGCATGATTGACATGGGCATGGACATGGGCACGTCGGACGGTGCAGCAATGGACATGTCGATGCGCAATCCAGTCAACGCCCCCGGCGTAATACTCAATCCTGGTGTCGCGACCTTGGCGCCGATGGCGACCAACCGGACTAGGGAGCCCGGCGTCGGGCTGGCCGACGTAGGTCACCGCGTCCTCA
Source organism: Sphingomonas sp. So64.6b (assembly GCF_014171475.1). Classification (NCBI taxonomy): domain Bacteria; kingdom Pseudomonadati; phylum Pseudomonadota; class Alphaproteobacteria; order Sphingomonadales; family Sphingomonadaceae; genus Sphingomonas; species Sphingomonas sp. So64.6b. Next base: position 3,608,191 of record NZ_CP048817.1, on the reverse strand, counting down.
ACTATGGAGATCTCGTCGCTCTGACCCCGAATCCCGATCCGCGACCGCCGGAACGCAAAATAACAGTCCACTTGACCGGTAACATGGAAAGTTATGTCTGGGCGTTCGACGGAGTAAAGTTCAGTGACCGAGCGCCACCACTCGCGTTCAAGAAGGACGAGCGTGTTCGGGTGACGCTGATCAACGACACGATGATGTCGCACCCGATTCACCTGCATGGTCATTTTTTCGAGCTTGTGACAGGCAAAGGCGGCCACGCACCGCGCAAACATACGGTCAATGTACAACCAGGTGGCAAGGTCGTGTTCGACGCGACGATGGATGCGCCAGGAGATTGGGCGTTTCACTGCCATATGCAATTCCACATGCACGCTGGCATGTTCCGCGTCGTCTCCGTGCGCCCGCTGGAGCAGGGAGCATGAAGTGTTTTTTCGCCGCAGCCGCGTTCCTGGGCGGCGCGTCGGCGCTTCAAGCCCAAACAATCCCCGCACCTTCGGCTTCTCCGACGGCAAGCCCAGCCGGCCCGGAAGCGCCGGGGCCCACCGCGCCGGCCGCTGCCGCCGCCGACGCCTATTACCCCGCTGACGTGATGGCGCTGGCTCGGGATGGTCTGCGCCGCGAACATGGGGGAGCAACCTACTCGATGTTGTTGATCGACATTGCCGAGATCTCCGTGAACAAGGAGGCTGGCGCTTACGGCTGGGACGGGCAGTTCTGGTATGGCGGGGATCGCGATCGGCTCTTTGTTAAAAGCGAGGGGGCCGGGTCGACAAAGAGCGTCACAGATCATGCGGAAGTTCAGGCACTATGGTCGCGCGCGGTTGATCCCTATTTCAGCGTGCAGACGGGTATTCGCTACGATCTGCGCCCGCGACCGGGTCGAGCTTACGCCGTCCTGGGCGTCCAGGGCGTGGCTCCTTATTGGATCGACGTTGAAGCGCACCTCTTCCTGTCGAATCGCGGCGAGTTGCTCAGCCGGGTGAAACTTTCCCACGACATGCGCCTGACCCAACGCCTTGTCCTGCAGCCGCGCGTCGAGGCGGAGCTCTCCGCTCAAATGGTCCGGTTTGCTGAGATGGGTCCTGGGTTGAGTGACGTTGAACTGGGCCTGCGGCTGCGCTACGAGCTCCGGCGCGAATTCGCGCCATATATTGGCATTTCGCATGAAGCATCGGTCGGCAGCAGTGTGGCACTTGTTCGTGCCGCGGGTCGAGATGCGAGCAAAACCAGCCTAGTGCTCGGCATTCGCACTTATTTCTAGAGCCTTGGCGCGCCAACCCTGATCGCTTAAGCCGCGCGCGTGGACGCTGACGACAAGCGTCGGCCGCTGCCACGAGGCCTGGATAACGGCACCACACGTTGCTGAAATCCGTCCACCGCTTTTTCTACGTGCTTTTGTTCGCCGTTCCACTGAGCCGGCCGGTTCATGCCCTTCTATTTGGGTCCAAGTAAGCGGTGTTTGGACTCTTCGCGTTCCGTAGTCTTCTGGCCAAGGATGACCGGCTCTGGCCCAATTTAATGCTGACACGCCGCTCCTCGCTTATTCGATTCTGGCCCTTCTGACGGGTCAGGCAGCAAGCTACCATCACCTCATCCGCCGGGATGGCGTGCTCGGCGCGACGGTGCCACTTTTCAGTAGTGCTCAGGACACCGACCTAGCGCCTCGCGATCGCGCCTTCCCGCTCATCGAGCGGCGCGTTGTAGAGAAAAAAGGATTGCATGATGGGTCTCGATTATGCCGCGATGAGCGCGCGAGCGGTTAACGCTGGTTAGGAGAATGATCGGGGCGTCGAGTCGGATCGAATTCTTGCGGTTTGCGACGAGCGCATGGCCCTGGCCGAGGCTCTGCCACAAAAGGTCAACGCAACGCCCGATGCCCATTATCGCGATGGTCCCTGCCATCGGCTGCACGATTTCAGAACCGCGACGTCGTTGGCGACCGCCCCAACACTGATCTTCTGAAGCCGTGGTTATTGGCAAACATCGACGAAGGAGCATTATCGCTACGTCGGGGAGCGATCGCCCTCCAAGGGATTCAACGTCGCGATCGTCACACATTAGCTGTCGCCCTTGTGACCTTCGCCCAGGTCATCGCCGATGCGCGGCTGGCGGTTCGCTCGATTAAGTCATCGACGACATCGCTCGGCGGGTCGATCGAGGTCTGTTTGTGACCTGCCATTTCAACCGGTTCACTTGTCGGTCAGCTTCAGCCTCGAGGAAGGAATCAGCGGCGTCGTCGCGATCAGCGGTCTGTTTAACCTCAAAGCGCATTCGCCTCCCGTCCGTCAACGCCAGGCTAGCTCGACAAGAAAACAGCCGGATCGTTCGGGCCGATGCTACGTCTTCCGCCGAGCGTCCGCCGATTGCGACCGGATTTGGCGGCGTTGAGTTGGGCGGCCCAGATATCAATCAGAAACGCACCACGGGGATTTGTAACAGCCCATCGCGCCCATCGACGCTGCATGGGCCGCCGGGTATAATCACTTCACCATTTCGACGAGCTATTCGGTCCGCACTGTATGATGAATTTGGCGCTCGTTGCGCTACGCGAAAGCATCATTCAGAAAGAAGCAGCCTTCAGCCTACGGGACGGCAAACCTCGGGTGGATCGAACGGCCATTTCGGCCGTGCGGCACGCATGAATGGTAAGCTCTGGACCGGCACCAAAGTACCGGGCGCGCTGACATAGACGATGGTACTTGCTAGCGGTGCGAAGGCGGCGTGGAAATGTTGCCCGGACTTTACGACGATCAACCGCTTGCTCGCGAGATCAACGTTCAACTGCGTGAAGAGTTCGGGATGATAGGCTTGGATGCGCGTCGACGACAGCACGATGTCGATGCCGTTCGCGCGGATAGCCGCGCAGTCCCCCAGGGGGACGACCGACTGGCCATAATGCTGAGTCATCGACCGATGAAGCGCGACGACCTCGACGGTCAAGTCGAGCGGATCGCCCGACACCGGGCCGATCTTGCCGCCGACCCTGAGGTTCAGTCGCGCACCAAGCCCGGCGTCAAATGCGATTGCGGCAGCAACAGGATCCCAGATCGGACCGAGCGCAACATCGGCAACCTTCGCATCGAGCAGTGCGCGGAGAATGAATGTTGAATCGTTGGGCGCGCCGGCGCCGCTATTGTCGGCGATATCGGCCCAGATCACCGGCTTGTAGCCGCCAGGCGGCAAGGCCGCCAGCGCCTCGGCGATCGTCGAGCGTTGTCGGCTGGCGCTTCCGCGCAACGCAAAGGCCTCAAGCGCCAGCGCATCAGCGAGGCGCTGCGCCAGCGCGGCATCGCCATCGGTAACGACTAGCATCCTCGCGCCCATGTCGGGGCTATCCGAAAAGGGAAAGCCGTGATTGAACGATACGGACAGGACTGCAGGAGAGCGCTCCACTGCGCGTAGGCGCTCGACGAATGCCGCGACCTCTGGCTGAGTCGTGAACAACGGCGTAATCATCGCGCAGTCGGCGAGCGCTTGGACCGGACGTATCCGGCCCGCGACGGTTGCCGCTACGATATCGGCAAGCTCCTCTGCGCGCGCGACGAAGTCGACGTGTGGATACTCCTTATAAGCGATGATGACGTCGGTCAGCGCAACCATCGCCTCGCTCAGATTGGCATGGAGGTCGATTGCCGCGCCGACAACCACCGTTGGCCCGGTGATGGCGCGCAAGCGCTTGAGGAGATCAGCCTCGGCATCCTCGTACCCTTCCGCGATCATCGCGCCATGAAGGCCGAGCAGAACCGCGTCGACTGGAAGCGCCCGCTTCAGATCGTCGAGCAATTCGTCGCGCAGCGCCTCATAAACAGGCCGCGTCACCGGCCCGGCCGGCGTCGCGTAAGCACAAAGCCCTTCGCTGACCTGCCAACCATGGGATCGAGCGCGTTGCCGCGCCACCCACAATGGCGCAGTGGTGATCTGCGGGCCATCGTCGGGATGTTCGCCTGCGTGCCACAAAAACATGTCGCGGAAAGCTTGGATGCCGGTTGGCAGCGGCGAAAAGCTATTGGTCTCGGTGCCCAGCGACGCAGTAAAGACGCGCACTCAGCGCAGCACGAATTGTGCGTCGATCTCCACCGCGACGCCGAAGGGGAGGGATGCCACGCCAACGGCCGTTCGTGTGTGCCGGCCACGCTCACCGAACACGTCGACGATAAGATTTGACGCGCCACTGATCACTTGGCTCTGCTCGGTGAACTCCGGCGTGCTGGCGACAAATCCTCCAAGCCTTAGGCAGCAGTCTACACGGTCAGCGTCATCCTTGGTTGCCTGGGAGAGCCATGCGAGGATGTTCAGCGCGCAGAGCTCGGCCGCTTTGATGCCATCGGGCGTCGCGATCTCTGCGCCGAGACGGCCGAGATGGGGCCGACTACCTTCCCACTGCGCAATTTGCCCCGAGATATGCAGCACGGACCCGACCATGCGGTACAGAAGGAAGCTTGTCGCTCCCTGCTTGACCTGTGGCAGGCGGTGTCCCCTGGCTTCCACCAACGCTGAAATCTGCGGCATCTCTGGGTTCCCTATTCCTGCGATCAAAAAAACCTTGGGTATTGTATAGCGAGCCGTCGTCACGTTATACAATACGCCTTATGGAAGATTCTGTATTCGACATTGCCGTCATCGGGGCCGGCATCGCAGGCGCTGCGGCAGCGTGGGCACTCGCAGGACGCCACCGCGTCCTGCTCCTCGAGGCGGAAGATCAGCCCGGCTATCACTCGACCGGGAGGTCGGTCGCTATCCTCAGTCGGACGTATGGTTCCGATCAGGTTCGCGCTCTGACTGCAGCCAGCCAGTCTTTTCTTGCTGCGCCGCCAAACGGGTTCGCCGAAAACCCGCTGCTGACGCCGCGCGGCTTATTATTTGCCGCAGGCCCCGACGACGGCCATCGGTTGGACGACCTTGCCGCGCGAGCGGACGCGGTTGGCGTTTCAGTGCGCCACCTCAACGCGGCAAGTGCGTTGTCCCTGGTACCCGTTTTGCGTCCCGAGTGCCTCGCGGCTGCACTGTATGAGCCGGCCGCTGCCGACATAGACGTCGCCGCGCTCCATGCCGGATTCCTTCGCGGAGCTCGACGGCGCGGCACACAGCTTCTCTGCGGGGCGAGGGTAGCCTCGCTCGATCGATCGGGCGGCGTCTGGCAGATTGCCTGCGGCGACCGCCACTTTTCCGCTCTCATGATCGTGAACGCGGCGGGTGCATGGGCGGACAACGTGGCAGAGTTGGCAGGCGTGGCGCCCGTCGGAATCTCCCCGCTCGCTCGCACTGTTGCCACATTCGATCCCGCCGCCGAGGTTGATTCGGGCGATTGGCCGATGGTGATGGCGGCCGATCATACCTACTATTTTAAACCCGATTCGGGCCGGGTGCTGGCATCTCTCTCCGACGAGCAACCAGCGGTGGCGGGGGATGTCCAGCCGGAGGAGCTGCATCTGGCCGAACTCATCAATCGCCTCGAACAGGCGACGACGATGGTGCCACGACGACTGCATTCGCGCTGGGCTGGGCTACGTAGCTTTGCACCGGATCGTAATCTGGTGTGCGGACGCGATCCTGCACAGCCGGCCTTTTTTTGGTTGGCGGGCCAAGGCGGCTTTGGGATCCAGACGGCGCCCGCCGTAGCCCAACTGGTCGCAGCGCTGGTCAATGGCGACGCCCTTCCGGAGCAACTCGCCGCAGCGGGCGTCTGTGCCAATGCGCTCGTGCCTGACAGGCTGCGGCTCAGCGAATGATATGAGCGGTTGGGCCGCGAATTTGTGCGCGGCTGCGACTATTGCGGCACTGGAAAGCGGATGCGCGAGCGCAGCAAGCGCGAGCACTGCTCGCAGCAATCCAAAAGAGCTTCAATGACGTGTCGGGGAGGCGCGCGGTCCGTCAGCGCGTCACTTGTCAGCATGATCGTGACGACGCAGGCCAGCGCTTCTTCGAAATCGAACACCGGGGCGGCCGCCGCGCCGTGACCGAGATCGAACTTGTCGAGCGTCCAGCTGTAATAGTCCCGCTGGATGGCGGCAACCTGCTCGGTAAAGTTGTCCGCATCTTCGACCCGGAAACTCGCTTCGCGCGACTTCAGATGCGCGAGCAACTCGCGCCGGCGCTCGCGCGACTGAAACGCAAACGCGACACGCGCACTGGGCGAATGCGGTAAGCTCAGCATCAAACCCGTCTCGACTTCGATCCGGATCGCCGATCGTGCCGCGAAACACCGCCGCACCACTGCGTCGCCGCCAGCCGCCGTGCAGATCAATACCGTCAGCCCGAGTTTGTCCCTCAAGGCCGCAAGCGGTTCCCCCAATGCCTCCGGCAAGTCTGGCAAGGCGGAGGCAAGATGGCCCCAGCGAATAACGCGCCAACCGAGCTGAAATCGGCGACCTCGATTGCTCCGTGTCACGATGCCAAGCCGCTCGAGATTGGCAAGATGGCGCGATGCGCGCGACTTGGTCAGTCCCAGGACGGTCGCGACCTGCTGCACGCCGACCGGCGCGGCGCTTTCCGCCAGAAAATCGATGATCGCCGAGGTGGTTGCGACGACTTCTATGGTCGGCGCGGCGGTCGACGGTGCCTGTCTGCGGGGATCACGATCGTTCATGCCCGACTTATAGCGGGTGTTGCGCCTGCCGCAACTACTGTGAGACAGTGTTGCGCTATGCGATCCAACATGATCTATTTAGATGCAAGTGAGGGAACGCGAGAAACGAGATGGCGAGTGCGCTGCAGAATGAACGGTTGACGCGGGTAGGGCCAGGCACGCCCATGGGCGAACTTCTGCGACGCTATTGGCATCCGTTCGCGGCAATCGCGCAGGTCGACGAGGGAGGCGTCATGCCGGTTCGTCTACTTGGCGAGAACTTGGTCGCATTTAAAACGAAGGACGGCAGCTACGGCTTGGTCGACCGGCAGTGCCCGCATCGTCGCGCCGACCTGCTGTTCGGGATCATCGAGGATGATGGTCTTCGCTGCAGCTATCATGGATGGTGTTTCGCGCCCTCCGGCAAGTGCCTGAGCCAACCTTTCGAGGACATTGCTAACCCGGCCGCCCGATTTCGGGACAAGATCACGATCAGGGCGTACCCCGTAGAGGCCAAGGCCGGTATGTTATGGGCCTATATGGGGCCGCAGCCTGCACCGCTCGTGCCCAATTGGGAGCCGTTCACCTGGGATAACGGGTTCCAGCAAGTCGTCTTCGCCGATGTGCCGTGCAACTGGTTCCAGTGTCAGGAGAACAGCCTCGACCCGGTTCATTTTGAGTGGATGCACCGCAACTGGTCGTCGGTCCTCAAGGGACACGGGTCTTACGGGCCGACCCATCTAGAACTCGAATTCGATGAATTCGAGTTCGGTCATATCTATCGGCGGGTGCGCGAGGACACCGACAAGGACAATCCGCACTGGACGGTCGGAGCGACGGCGTTGTGGCCCAATGCCTTCTTCCTCGGCGACCATATCGAGTGGCGCGTCCCCGTCGACGACGAAAATACGCTGTCAATCACTTGGATGTTCCACCGCGTCCCGTCGGACCGTGAGCCTTACAGTCAGGCACGCGTCCCCTACTGGAAGGGTCCAGTTAAAGACCAGCACGGCAATTGGATTACCAGCCACGTGATGAACCAGGACATCGTGGCCTGGGTCGGGCAGGGGATCATCGCCAACCGAACCGAAGAGCATCTGGGCCGCAGCGACAAAGGCATCACAATGCTTCGGCGCAGCTTTGAAGACAACATGAAGGCGGTCGCGGAAGGTCGCGACCCCAAGGGGCTGATCAGAGATCCCGAGAGCAATCGCTGCGTAGAACTGCCGATCAAGCATAAGGAAATGTTCACGCGCTCGATGACGCTAGAGGAAAGCCGGCGGTTGGGCGACACGCTGCAGTATCGCCTTAACCGCCCCGATTATCAGCATCAGGTCGGCCAGCCCGATCAGGTGAAGCTCGAATATCAGATCGCGATGGGGATGATCCCGGAAGACGCAGCGGAGCCGGTCTAGGCCGCGAACCGCCAAGCAAGCAGGAGCAGGATATCATGAAGCTTGGTACAATTCAGCACGCGGGTCGCCCGACGGTGATAGCGCGGGTGGACGACAATTCCGCCGTCGCGCTTGACTACCGCTGGATGGAGGATCTCATTGAGGCGGGCAATGCGGGTCTCGATGCCGCAGCGCGCGCAATCGACGAGGCGCGAGCGGGTCGCGTCGCCATCATCGACCTTGCGAACGCCGACTGGATGGCGCCTAATCCGCGCCCGTCGAAGATCCTGGGTTGTGCCGTCAACAACAACAATCTGAACTCGAAAGCGGTTAAGCCGATGACGGCACCGATGTTCTTCATAAAGGGGCGATCGGCCTTGACCGGTCACCTTAAGACGATCGACATCCTGCCGGATCATGGTCAGTCGATCCCTGAGCCCGAGCCCGTCGCTGTGTTCGGCAGACGCGCAAAGAATATCGCCCCCGAAGATGTCCTCGACTATATTTTCGGCTGGACCCTGACCAACGACGTGACGGCGAGCGGCGTGAAGTTTGGTCAAGATTCGATCGCGTTGAAACAGACGGCTGATATCATCAAGCCACATCACACTGCGTGGCGTCCGAAGTTCGAGGGCGAGGACACGTATCTCCTGTTCATCTATCATTCGAAGTCGAAGGCCGCGGACACGTTCGCTGCGATGGGTCCGTGGCTTACCACCAAGGACGAGGTTCCCAACCCAAACACGCTGCATGTTCAAGGCTATATCGACGGCGAATGCTACGCCGATGATAGTACAGCGAACTATTTCTTCCCGGTCGAACGCGTGCTGTCGGAGGCGACCAAATGGTTTACGATGGAACCCGGCGATTGCATCCACACCGGCACCGCGTCCAAAGGCACCGAGAAGCATCCCAAGGGCAATATTGGCACCTATCTGGGCCAATATGGCGGCAAGACGACTGACGTCGTGATCGACGGTCTCGGCAAGCTGACCAATACCATCAACCTGTTGTAGGTCGCGAAAGCGGTCGGCGAGGCACGCAGTGGCACAAATCGTACTTGGAATCGGTTGCGCACATACGCCGCAGCTTCATACACTCGCCAAGGACTGGGACCTTAGGGCCGATCGCGATCGGGCCGACGGCATCCCGTTATGGTTCAAGGGCCGCAAGCTGAAATACGCGGAGCTTGAGGCGGAGCGGGCCGGCGAGCGGCTGGTCGAGAAGCTCGACCAGCCAACGCGTCAGGCCGCACTCGACGCAAGCTTCGCCGCGATCGACAAGCTTCACGACATCTTCGTCGAAGCCAATCCGGACGTCGTGGTCATCCTGGGAAATGATCAGCACGAAATCTTTTCGGAAATCGTGCCAGCGTTCGCCATCATTGCGACCGACCAACTTACCAACGTACCTCGAACCGAGGAGCAGAATGCACGATTGCCAATCGGTATTGAGATCGCGGATCATGGCCATCTGCCGGATGAAGCAGTCGCCTATCCTGGTCAGAGGGCCTTGGGTCTGCATCTGGCGCACTATCTTGTCCGAGAGGCCGGCTTCGACATCGCATTGTGTCACGAGAAGCCGACGGTGCGTAACGACAAGTCGCTGCTTTACGGCTTGCCGCACGCCTATGGCTTTCTGTTCAAAAATGTGATGCGCGATGAAGTAAAGCCGACCGTGCCGGTCGATGTGAACTGCTGGTATTTCGACAATACCCCGACCGCGCGGCGCTGCTTTGATTTTGGCGGAGCGGTCGCGGACGCGATCGGGGCTTGGGAGAGTGACGCGCGGGTGGCGATACTCACCACCGGTGGACTTACGCACTTCGTCGTCGATCGCGAATGGGACGAGATGTTCCTCGATGCGATGAAGCGCGGCGATGCGGAGACCCTGTCGGCCATTCCGCAGGAGGAACTGATGGCGGGCACCTCTGAGTGCAAGAGCTGGATCGCCACCGCGGCTGCGATGGTTCGGGCCGGGCTGACGATGGACGTCGTCGGGTACCAAACGCTCTATCGCACGGAGGGCGGGACCGGGAGTTCCTGCGCCTTCGTGAGCTGGAAGTAGCGACCCTCGCCGACGTACGCCTCTCTTTTGTCTTGAATCATCTTCGACGGCGGCCTTTCTCATGATCGAAACGACAGTCCTCATTTCCGGTGCCGGCCCAGTCGGTCTCACCCTTGCGCTCGATTTGGCTCGTCGCGGCGTCGCGTGCATTGTCGTAGAACGGCGCGAGGCTGGCGAACCACCGAGTGTGAAATGCAATCACGTTGCCTCGCGCACTATGGAAGCGTTTCGACGGTTGGGCCTTGCGTCCAAGATCCGCGCGGCCGGCCTGCCGGCCGACTATCCCAATGATTGCGTATATCGCACATCGGTCACTGCTGGTCTCGAGATCACGCGCATCCCAATTCCAGCCAGCGGTGAACGCTGGACTGACTTCGATGGCCCTGACACCTGGTGGCCGACGCCCGAACCACCGCACAGGATCAATCAGATATTTCTGGAACCGCTGATCTTCGCGCACGCAGCCGAGCAACCCCTGATCACCATTATCAACGAATGCGAGCTCGTTGAGGCCGAGCAAAGCGAAACTTGCGTCGTCGCCACTATCTGCGACCTTCGAACCCGGCTCTCGCGCAAGGTTTCATGCACCTATCTGGTTGGCTGCGACGGCGGACGCTCGCTTGTCCGGACACTGATCGGCGCAAAGCTGCATGGCGATCCTGTCGTACAGCGTGTGCAGTCGACTTATATTCGCGCTCCGCAGCTTCTCGATATGATCCAGGGACGGCCGGGATGGATGAATCTTTCGCTCAACCCGAGACGGTCCGGCAACACGGTTGCGATTGACGGACGTGAGACTTGGCTGATTCACACCTATCTTTACGAGCATGAGGAAGATTTCGACGCGGTCGATCGGGACGCGTCTATCCGCACCATTCTCGGCGTCGGCGACGATTTCGAGTATGAAGTGTTGAGCAAGGAGGACTGGATCGGTCGCCGGCTGGTGGCCGATAAATTCCGTGATCGACGCATCTTCATCTGCGGCGACAGCGCCCATCTCTGGGTGCCCTATGCTGGCTATGGTATGAACGCCGGCATTGCCGATGCGATAAACCTCGGATGGCTCCTCGCCGCCAGGCTTGTCGGTTGGGGTGGGGACCATCTCCTCGACGCCTACGAGGCGGAACGCCTGCCGATCACGGAGCAGGTCTCGCATTTCGCGATGAACCACGCGCTGGGCGCGATTGCCCATCGCCGCGCAGTGCCGGCTGCGGTCGAGGCGGCTGGCCCAGCAGGGCAAGCCGCACGCGACACACTCGGACGATCGGTCTATGACCTCAACGTCCAGCAATATTGCTGTGGCGGGTTGAACTATGGCTATTTCTACGATCGTTCGCCGCTGATCGCCTATGACGGCGAATCCGCGCCTGGCTTTACGATCAGCGAGTTCACGCCGTCTTCGGTGCCGGGCTGCCGGACGCCGCATTTCTGGCGTGCGAACGGTCGTTCGGCCTATGACGATTTCGGGCCATGGTACACCTTGCTACGCTTCGATCGATCGATCGACGTGGTGCCGCTGGCTGCCGCCGCGGCGGCGTGCGGCGTGCCGCTCAAAATACTCGACATCTCGCCTGATGAACGCACCGCAGTCTATCGCCATGCTCTGCTGCTCTCGCGCCCGGACCTGCATGTCGCGTGGCGCGGCGATGCGCTGCCGGGCGATCCGGGAGCTCTGATCGATCGGATTCGTGGTGCCAGAGAGGATAACGCATGAAATTCGTCACTTTCACCGTCGCGAACGGCCTGCCAACGCCAGGTGCCATTGCCGGCGATGGGCACATCCTCAACATCGCCGCTGCGGCGCGTGCCGGGGGCGGGGTGCCACTCGATGACATGCTCGCCGTCATCGCTGCGGGTCGCGCCGGCCTCGCGCGTATCGCCAGCTGGCTCGCAGAGCCGCCTGCGGGCATGTTGGTTGACAGCAGGGAAGCGTCGTTGCTGGCCCCGCTTATGCGGCCGACCCAGATTCGTGACTGCGGTAATTACGAGAAGCACGTCTCGCAAGCGATCGCCGCCGCGCAGCAGTTACGCGCCCGCGCGACGCCTGATCCCGAGGCGACTTTGGCTAGGTTTCGGGCCGCAGGCGCTTTCGACATCCCGCCGGTCTGGTATGAGCAGCCGCTGTACTACAAGGGGAACCCGATGACAGTGGTCGGCCCTGACGCCGACATCGTGCGGCCAAGCGCCGCCAAGCTGATGGACTATGAGCTAGAACTCGCCGCGATCATCGGTGGCCCAGCGAAGAATTTGAGCGAAGCCGACGCGCTCGACGCGGTGTTTGGATATACTATTTTTAACGATTTCAGCGCGCGTGACCTGCAATCGCGCGAGACCTCATTTCGCTTCGGCCCGGCCAAGGGCAAGGACTTCGACACCGGAAATGCGATCGGGCCGTACATCGTATCCGCCGATGAGATTGCCGACCCGGAAGCGCTGACGATGATTGTGCGGGTGAACGGTGTCGAGAAAGTGCGCACTACCAGCGGCAACATGCAGCATTCAGCGGCGAAGACGATCGCCTATATCTCAACCGACGAAACGCTCCATCCGGGCGACTTGATCGCGTTCGGAACGGTGGGCGATGGCTGCGGCTATGAGAGCCTCACCTTTCTCGACGACGGCGATGTCGTCGAGCTGGAAGTGGAAGGCATCGGCGTGCTGCGCAATCGTCTAGTTTCTGCCTAACCGGCGAGGCACGCGATGCGCAGGTTTTTCGCGCCATTCGCCAGCACCCCGATATCGGTCCCAACAGAGACAAACGTAAAACCCTGCGCGATGCGGGCGCGGGCGTCATCCGCATCGAGCGCGAATATTCCAGCCGGCTTGTTGGCCCCTTGGATCGCGGCGAGAGCTTGCGCGATCGCCCTCTGTACATCGGGATGGCGTGGTTGGCCTAGATGGCCAAGCGACGCGGCCAAATCGGCCGGTCCGATGAAGAGCGCCTCGACGCCCTCGACCGCCGCGATCTGGGTAATTGAGCTGAGGCCGGCGCGGGTCTCGATCTGACAGATCAGCGCCGTCCGATTGCGCGCTTCAGCGAGATAGCTCGTGTTCGACCCGAAACCCGACGCGCGGCTGGTCGCACTGGCGACCCCCCGGATACCCTGCGGTGGAAAGCGCGTAGCTGCGACCAACGCTTCGGCCTGCGCGGCTGTGTCGACCATCGGGACCAACAACGTCTCGAACCCGATGTCGAGATACTGTTTCATGAAGGCCGGCTCGCCGACTGGAACGCGGGCGATGGGATGGAGTGAGTATGGCGCACAGGCCTGGAGCTGCGCAACAAGGGTCTGCGCTGTTTGGGGAGCGTGCTCGCCGTCGAACAATAACCAATCAAATCCCGCACCGGCGCAGATCTCGGCGGTGTACGGGTTCGCCAGCGCCTGCCACAACCCGAGCAGTGGACGCCCCTCAGCGCACAGCTTGCCAAAGAGGCTCATGCGAACCGCACCGCGATCGAACCGAGCGGACCATAGTCGACATGAAAGGTATCGCCACGGGCTGCGGGCACGGGTGCCGTGAAGCTCCCGCCAAGGATGATCTCGCCCGCTTCTAATCGTTCATCATGCGCCGCGAGCTTGTTCGCGAGCCAGGCCGGTCCGTGCGCCGGATGGCCAAGCACGGCGGCGGCGACCCCCGATTCCTCGATCACGCCGTTGCGATGCAGAAGCGCTGACACCCAGCGCAAGTCGACATCATGCGGGCGGATCGGGCGGCCGCCAAGCACGAGACCGGCATTTGCGGCATTGTCGCTGATCGTGTCGAACACCTTACGCGTGACGCCGCTGGCCTGATCGACTTGTTCGATCCGGGCATCAATGATTTCGATCGCAGGTACGATATAGTCGGTCGCATCGAGCACATCGAAGATCGTAAGTCCTGGGCCCTCGAGACTCTTTTTAAGCCGGAAAGCGAGCTCGACTTCGACTCTGGGCACGATGAAGCGATCAATCGGTATGTCGCGCTGATCAGAGAACAGCATGTCGTCGAGCAACAGGCCGTAATCAGGTTCGGTAATGTTCGAAGACCGTTGCATGGCACGGCTCGTTAGACCGATCTTGTGACCGATCGCCTTGCGGCCGCCCGCTAGCTTCCTTGCCGTCCAGGCACGCTGCACCGCATAAGCGTCCTCTATCGTCATGTCAGGATTGTCGCGGGAGAATTGCGGCAACTGACGCCGCTCGCGTTCCGCCTCGTCCAGGCGCTCAGCCAGCGCTTCCACCGTGTCGTGCGCCAAAGCCATCAGATTGCTTTCGTTGTCGCCAGACGGCGGTGAATGCTGTTGTGCTTCCAGCCCTCTGCTTCCTCGACATACATCGACAAAGCGACGGGACGGCGGTCGAAAAGGTCCCCCAAATGGTCGCGGACCTCCGCGAACAGAGAGTCAAAGAAGCTCCGGCGGAACTCAGCGCTGCGGCCAGCGCCCATTAGTACGCGAAGGTCGATAAAGCCGTCGTTTGGGTTCGCGCCGTCGGCGATGACATAGCTGTCGGTGCGCAGGCCGCGCACACGTATGCCGCCAACGGGAAAGGTACCGTCGGCGCGCTCGCGCATCGTTTCGGCGATCAACCGAAGCAGTGCACCGAGATCGAAGTCACTCGCCAGATTGGCAGACCATTCCACGGTAACGTGTGCCATCACGCGATCTCCATCGTGGCCGTCGTGCAACCGACAGAGAAGATTGGGATCGGGTCGTAGTGATGGACCGTCCCTCTCCCGCCGGCCGCGGCTGCGGTTGCCACGAAAGTGCGGATCTCGAACCCACCCTGACCCGCGTCGCGATAAATCTCTTCGTCGGAATAGCCGATCAACGTGTCACGATCGTTCGCCGCCCATCGCGCCAAAAACTCGAGATCCCACGCCTCATTGATCCGGCCGCTGTCAGGCGTTGCCGGCCAATGCGAGATCCCACCGGTGCCGACCAGCGCGATCCGTTCGGGCACCCCATCAGCCGCGCGTCGGATCGCCTCGCCAAACGCCCAGGCGCGCGATAGCGGCGTGAGGGGCGGCCCTTGGCAGTTGATGTTCGCCGGAATGATGGTGAGGCGGTTGCCAGGATCGAGGAAGTGCAGCGGCACCATGATGCCGTGGTCAAATCGCCACTCTTCGCAATAGGCAACGTCGACCGTGTGCATCATCTCGGCGATCAGGCGTTTCGACAGCTCTGGATCGCCGCGCACTTCGCGGTGGGGTATACGGAGCCAGTCGGGATCCTCGATCGGCCCGTCATAGGTTTCGCCCATGCCGATCGCATAAGGGGGCATGTTGTTCATGAAGAAGTTGGCGAAATGCTCTGCCGCGATGACGATCAGCGCGTCAGGTCGGGCGTCCCAGAGTCGCTCGCGCAGCCGGTCATAAGCCGCGTAGAGTGCATCCCGCTGGACCGGCGGTGCGCGATCCGCGCGACCTGTTATTCCTGGGCCGTGACTGCAGACACCGGCAAATACGAGGCTCATGCGCCTGCCACCTTTTCATCGACCCTGGTGGTCATCGCATAAATTCCGGCTCGGACCGGGCCATGCATCTTCACGCCATCACGCATCCGTTGAAGATAATCTGACCATTCGATGCCGCGCTGCGCGGCATAATGCATCAGAATCTGGCCGTTTACCCCAAGAACGTAGAGGAGCCCGATGTCCGGTTCGAGCACGGCTTGGCGCTCGTCGTCGGTCAGCCGGTAGCGATCGACGACCACAGTCGGCTCGGTGACGAACGCTGCCTTGAGCGCCTCGTCGCGATTGAGTTCGAACAGGAGCTTGCTGAGCGTATAGAGACTCATATTGCCTCTACATGATTGACGAGCCTTGCTACGCCCTCGATCTCGCAGGTGACGACATCGCCCGGCGCTACGAAGCGGAGGCCATGCGGCGTTCCGGTGAGGACGAGGTCGCCGGGCATTAAAGTCATAAAACTCGACAGATGCTCGATCAGCTGCGCAACCGAGAAGACCATATCCGCCGTCGAGCCCTGCTGCACGATGTCGCCGTTGACCGTCGTCGAGAGCGCCAACCGTTGTGGGTCTGCAATGTCTGCCGCATCGACGATCCACGGCCCAAGCGGGGTCGTACGGTCGCGATTCTTTACGCGCAGATTTGGCCGGTAGTAATTCTCAAGATATTCGCGAATCGCATAGTCATTGGCGACCGTGTAGCCAGCGACATAGTCTAGGGAATCCGTGATCGAAACTCTGCGGGCTTGGCGGCCGATGACCGCCACGAGCTCGCATTCGGGGTGCATCTGGTTAGCATCCGCAGGGCGAGGCGTCGCGGCGCCATGACCCACAAGCGCATTGGCGCCTTTGAGGAAAATCAACGGCCTCTTGGGGGCGGCAAAGCCAAGTTCCGCCGAGTGATCGACATAGTTGAGGCCCAGCGCGAAGATCGTCGCACCCGGTTCCGCCGGCGGCAGCCACCGCGCATCGGCGACCGCGATCATCGGGCCACCATCGAGCATGACGGCGTGATCATTATCCACCAACGTTCCCCAGCGTGCCTTGCCGGCATGGCTCAACCGAGCGCGCTTCATGCCTCTTTCTCCACGCCGATATGGGCGACGAGCGGCAGTCTATCGCCGCATTGGACGGTAACGGTCTGCCCCGGGCGGGCTTTCGGCGCATCGCCCGCGAGCCCAATCAGAAGGATGTCGCCAGGCAGGAGCGACATGAAACAGCCGATATCGTGCAAGAGCTCCGGCATGGGACTCACCAGTCGGTCGAGTGACCAACGATGCACCTCATGACCATCGATCAGCGTCACGATTTGTTCGGTCGGATTTGGAAGCGCTCCCTCCGGCCCGAGCGGCAGGAAGCCGTCGCGACATCGTTCGCGGATCGCCGGACGGAAATAGCAGTCGTGGGGTTCGCTCACGTCGATGGCGAGTCGCGCAGCCACTGGCTGTCCCCTGTCGCCGATCGCCAGCGCCAAGGTCGCGGCGACCGTAACCTCGGCAATATCGGCCGGCACCGCCACGATCGAATCGCTCGCGGAAATTGTGTTGCGCGGCTTGATGTAGAGGACAGGTGCTTCGGGCGGCGCCCTATAAGGCGCCTCCAGAAAGGCCCCCGACAAGGCCGCGCGTTCGCTCTGGTCGTTCAAGACGACGCCATAGACCGTGCCCGAAATCATGCTCTGAAATATACTTAGCAATGATAAGTTGTCAACATACAGCGCGACCGTTATTGCGTTCACATCAACCATGGAGACTATGATGCCGTCATCCCGCGAAGCCGCTCTTGCGACCGTCGCCCGTATGCCGAATCCGCTCGGCCACTTCATCGCCGGGGAATCCGTAGCCGCGGGCGGGCAGCCGTTCGACGTGCTCGAACCGGCGACCGGCGGCGTTATCGGGCAGGCCTTTGACGCGAGCCCCGACGAGGTTGACGCAGCAGTGGCGGCGGCGCGGGACGCGTTTCCGAGTTGGGCTGCGCTGTCGGGTGAAAAGCGCAAGGCGCTGCTTCACCGGGTCGCCAATATGATTGAAGCGCGCGCCGACGAGATCGCGGGCGTGGAATGTCTCGATGCTGGCCAGGCATGGCGCTTTATGTCGAAGGCAGCGGTACGCGGCGCCGAGAATTTCCGTTTCTTCGCCGATCGCGCGCCGGCCGCGCGCGATGGTCAGTCGCTTCCCAGCTCCGACCATCTTAACGTCACGACCCGGCATCCGATCGGGCCGGTCGCCGTGATTACGCCGTGGAACACGCCTTTCATGCTCTCGACCTGGAAGATCGCGCCTGCGCTCGCGGCCGGCTGCACCGTCGTGCACAAGCCCGCCGAATGGTCGCCTTATTCGGCGCGACTGCTCGTCGAGATCGCGCACGAGGCCGGGCTCCCGGCGGGCGTTTTCAACGCGGTGAACGGTCTGGGGGAGACCACCGGCCGGCGGCTTACCGAGCATCCGGACATCAAGGCTATTGCCTTTGTCGGCGAGTCGAAGACCGGTTCAGCCATCATGCGGCAGGGGGCGGATACGCTGAAGCGCGTCCATTTTGAACTGGGTGGGAAGAATCCGGTGGTCGTCTTCGCCGACGCCGACCTTGAGCGTGCGCTCGATGCGGCGGTCTTTATGATTTACTCGCTCAACGGACAGCGCTGCACCTCCTCGTCGCGGCTGCTTGTCGAGCAATCGATCCATGACCAATTCGTGGCAAGGCTCGAGGAGCGCGTGAAGCAACTCAAGGTTGGCGATCCGTTCGACCCTGCGACAGAAGTCGGCCCGCTGATCCATCCGCGTCATTTGGAGAAGGTCCAGAGCTACATGGCTGTAGCGCGCGACGATGGGGCGACGATCGCCGTAGGCGGCGAGCGGCATGGCGAAAGCGGCTATTTTTTCCAGCCGACTCTGTTCACGCAAGGTCGCCAACATATGCGGATTGCGCAGGAGGAGATTTTCGGCCCTGTTCTAACCGTGATTCCGTTCGACGGCGAGGCGGACGCGGTCGCGAAGGCGAACGATGTTGCTTATGGTCTGGCCGCGTATTTATGGAGCGGCGACGGCGGACGGGCATTGCGCGTCGCCAACGCGCTCAACGCCGGCATGGTGTGGGTGAACAGCGACAATGTCCGTCACCTCCCAACGCCGTTCGGCGGCACCAAGGCAAGCGGCATCGGTCGCGACGGGGGCGACTGGAGCTTTGACTTCTATATGGAAACGAAGAACATCGCGCTCGCATATGGTACCCACAACGTGCCTCGGCTCGGCGTCGCATGATGGCATTGCGCCGCGAGGCGTGTCTGATCGGCGGTCAATGGGTGACGGGTAACGAGTGGCTTGAGGTGGACGATCCTGCGACCGGGATGATCATCGGTCGCGTCCCTTCGTTTGGAGCAGACGAAACCGCCGCCGCAATCGATGCAGCGGCGGCGGCAATGCCAGCCTGGGCGGCGCTGGCAGCGAAGGACCGTGCGAACGTGCTTCGCAGGCTGTTCGACTTGGTGATGGCTCGCCAGGAGGAGCTGGCGCAGCTGTTGACGGCGGAGCAGGGCAAGCCGCTGGCTGAAGCGCGCGGCGAAATCGCCTATGCGGCGGCGTTCCTCGAATGGTTCGGCGAGGAAGCGAAGCGCGCCTACGGCGAAATCGTGCCAGGGCCTGCTGCCGACAAGCGCATCCTCGTGCTGAAGCAGCCGGTTGGCGTGGTCGCCGCGATCACGCCCTGGAATTTTCCGGCGGCGATGGTAACGCGGAAACTGGCGCCGGCGCTGGCAGCCGGCTGCGCGCTCATTCTCAAGCCCGCCGAACAGACCCCGTTCACGGCGCTGGCGATCGGCGCACTTGCGCAGGAAGCAGGCGTGCCGGCCGGCGTGCTGAACATCGTCACTGGCGATCCTGTTGCGATCGGCGGCGTCCTCACCGCGCATCCGCGCATCCGAAAGCTCAGCTTCACCGGTTCTACTGCAACGGGCGCGAAGCTGTTCGCCCAGTGCGCGCCGACCATCAAGAAGCTTAGCCTGGAACTGGGTGGGAATGCGCCATTCATCGTATTCGACGATGCCGATCTGGATGCGGCTGTGGCTGGCGCGATCCTGTCAAAGTTTCGTAACGCGGGCCAGACCTGCGTTTGCGCCAATCGCTTCTACGTCCAGTCCGGCGTCTACGAACCTTTCCTCAACCGGCTTGTCTCGGCGGTGTCGGCGCTGCGGGTGGGTCCCGGTACCGACGAAACCTGTACAATCGGCCCGCTGATCAATGAAGCGGCGATTGCAAAAGTCGACCGCCATGTTGCCGACGCGCTCGACAAGGGCGCGCGCCTGTTGTGTGGCGGCGCGCGGCGTCATGGCCGCTTCTATACGCCGACCGTAATCGGCGATGTCACGAGCAGCATGCTTGTCGCGAACGAAGAGACGTTTGGTCCTTTGGCGGCTGTCGTCCGTTTCGAGACCGACGACGAAGTTCTCGCACTGGCCAATGACAGTCCGTTCGGTTTGGCTGCTTATGTTTACGGCCGGGACCTAAGTCGGCTCTGGCGAATCATGGAGGGGTTGGAAACTGGAATTGTCGGTGTCAATACGGGGCTGATTTCAACCGAACTCGGCCCATTCGGTGGCGTCAAGGCCTCTGGTGTTGGCCGCGAAGGTTCACGGCACGGGCTCGATGACTATCTTGAGCTCAAATATGTCTGCCTAGGTCTCTGACGGGATTTTGCCTGAGCTCGCGGCTGATCCGATCGCCTCAGTCAACGCTTTGAGCTCGGTGATCAGCGCGGTGATTCGCTCTTGGCCGAATTGTTCGGTATAGTCGTCGAGCTTCGCTACGGTCTTAGCGGAGGTGCGCCGCATCAAGCTCTTGCCGGCGTTTGACAGCGACAACACCGAGCGGCGGCCATCGCCGGGGTGGGGCGCGCGCAGCACCAGGCCGCGTTCGACCAGATCCTTGAGAATGCGAGCGACGCTTGGCGCATAAAGCAGCGCTGTCCCCGCCAGCGCGGTCGGCTCGATATATCCGTGATCGTCGAGCACGCGCAGTACACGCCATTGATGTTCGGTGACCGCCGCATCGCGCAGCATCGGCCGGATCGGCGACATGACCGCCTCGCGCGCGGCAAGCAGCGTACCGGCGAGGGAGTCGCTATAGGCGGGCAGTTTGCGGTCCGGCTTCTTCATTCAATAGCGTGATTGCCAGTGAGTGTCCGGCCAGGCAACCGACTTCAGTGGAGGCAGTCTGGAGCAGCCGGAATCGATGATGCCTTGCTGCCAAGGACAAGGCGCTGACCAACCTTTGACCGCGGCTTGATCATCAGAATGAGATCGTAGCCAAGCGGTCGAGGAAATCCTCGCACAGCGCTAGTTGCTCGAGCGAAACATATTCGTCAGGCTTGTGCGCTTGGCTTATGGACCCGGGCCCGCAGATCACCGCAGGTATGCCTTGTTCCTGAAAAAGACCGGCTTCCGATCCGAAGGTGACGAACCCCGGCGGCTGATTGCTGCCGGCAAGGCGCCGAACATAGCTGACCAGCGGCGCATCCTCCGCTATCGCAAATCCTGGCACCCGTCCGTTCAGCGCCAGCGTGATATCGGCCTCGGGCGCCGTCGCCCGCATCTCGGGCAGGAGTTCGTCGCGCACAAACTCTTGAAGTTCGTTGAACAGGACGTCCGGATCAGTCCAGGGCAAGGTGCGCATGTCGAAGCGCATCGTGCAGATCGCGGGTACGATGTTGCTTGCATGTCCGCCGGCAATAACGCCAGTCTGTAGCGTAGAATACGGAACCTCGTAGCCGTCGTGTCGGCGCTCCTCGGCCTTCAGCCGATTGGCAATGGCCCGGATGCGTACGATGAGCTGCGCGGCATATTCGACCGCGTTTACGCCGTAAGGAGCGAGCGCGCTGTGCGCTTCGCGTCCGGTGACCGTACAGCCATAGGCCGAGCCGGTCTTGTGACCGACGACAGCGACCATATTGGTCGGCTCGCCAACGATGCAGCCGCGCGGCCGAACGTCGCGTTTGACCAGATCTGCAAGGAGGTGGCGGACGCCGAGGCACCCAACTTCCTCGTCGAACGAGAAGGCGAGGTGGACCGGCTCATCCCGGCATTCCGCAACCAGCATGGGAACCTTGGCTAGTACCGCCGCGATGAACCCTTTCATGTCACAAGTGCCGCGCGCGAAGAGTTTCCCTTCGCGCTCGATCAGCTCGAAGGGATCGCTGCTCCAGTTCTGGCCGTCGACTGGCACGACGTCAGTATGGCCGGATAGGACTATACCACCCGCTCCTTCTCCGATCGTCGCGAACAGATTGGCCTTATCCTTGTTGGTCCCGTGCGACAAATGGCAGTCGATTCCGTACTGCGCGAGATAATCGCGCACCCACTCGATGAGCGCGAGATTGGAATTGCGACTGACCGTTGGAAAGCCGACCAATGTCCGCAGAATGGCAAGGGTCGACGCGCTCGGACGCCGGGCAGAGATGTCGTTCACCGAACCTTGCGCCCGTGGATGTGCTTCCAGGGCGACGGCATAGAATCGGTATCTTGGGGCACCTCGATCAACACTGGGCCATTGATCCCGCGCGCTTTCTCGATGGCCTGACGGAGCGCCTCGGGCCCCTCCGCGCGAATGCCGACTGCACCGAAGTTCTCGGCCAGCTTCACAAAATCCGGATTGTGGAGCACCGACGCGATCATTCTTCCACCATAGCTGCCCTGCTGGATCCGCCGCACATTGCCGAAATAGCCATCGCTGAATACCACAGCGATGAGCGGGATATTGTGCAGTACCGCCGTTGCCAACTCCGGCATCGTGTACATGAAGCCACCATCTCCGTTGATCGAGATAACGCGGCGCGAGCCCGCTCCAACTTGCGCACCGAGAGCTGTGGCGAAGCCATATCCCAATGTTCCTTGATAGCTCGAGGTGACGAACGCCCGGGGCGAGTGGACCGGAAATCCATAGCGCGCGACATACGCGATCTGTGTCATCTCATCGACCAGCACATCGTCCTCGCCCATCGCGGCGCGGATAGCGTCGACATAGGCCATCTGCGGCGCCATGTCGCGGGCGACACCCAAGCGAAACGCGGTACGCAACACGGCGATTTCCTCGGTGCGCGAGGGCCGGTTGTTTCGCTCGCGGGCAATCGCATCCGCCAGGGCGTCAGTACCTTCGGTCGCATCGGCGCGGATGCCGACTGCGGGCAGGGCGATGCGGTTCATCTCCGCCTGATCCATGTCGATCCGGATTACTTTCAACCGCGCATCGGTGCCCCATTCGCGAAGAATCTGCAGGCGCGTGCCGATGCCGATCACCACATCGACCTCAGGCCATTTGTCGATTGCCGCCGCAGCGGGGAGCGCATAATCATCGTCGTCATCGACCACGCCGCGCCCCATGTTGCGGCTGACGATCGGGGCCTGAAGCTGCTCCGCGAGGCGCCGAACTGCGGCGCCGGCGCCCTGAGCACCGCCACCAACGATAATCATTGGCCGCTCGGCTGCCGCCGCTATAGCTGCCGCCTGTGCGATCAACGTCGCATCAATTGGCGGATTGGAAATTTGCGGCCGGTCCTCCGGATAATCGCCGACCGTCAGCTGTGCCAGGATGTCGGGCGGGATCTCGAGCGCGACCGGCTGCGGACGCCCGCTCAACAATTGGCGGAAAGCCTCATCGATCAACCCGGGCACTTCGTCGGCATGGCTCGCCCGGGCGGCCCATTTGGTGAGGTTTCGCAAGACACCCGACTGATCGTTGATTTCATGGAGAGCGCCGAATCTCCGATCGAGCATCGCGCTGTTTATGGTGCTGGTCAGGCAAAGCATTCGTGCATTGCAGGCATAGGCTGTTGCGATTGCCGCGCCCGCGTTAAGGACGCCAGGGCCGGGAACCACGGCGCAGACGCCGGGCCGGCCTGTGACCATCGCATACCCCAACGCCATATAGGCGGCACCCTGTTCGTGACGCGTATGAATCAAACGAATCCCCTCTCCGCCACGGGATAGCGCGTCGAACAGCTGATCGAGCTGGACGCCCGGGACGCCGAACATCGTATCGATGCCCCAGCGCTTCAGGCCGGCCACTACGAGGTCGCCGCCCGTCCTTCGCGTGTCGACAGCTATTGCCTTATCCATGCTCACCATCGGTTCTTTTCCCATTTTTCGTTCAGCCGCCAGAGAACAGATGCACTGTGAGGCTTGTTGCGTCATGCGATACCATGTTGCGCTATACGATCTAACTTAAATTGTCTATATCGCGATTAGACGGCGAGACATGACGGGGGGAGACTCGGAGATGGCGACGGATATCCAGGGCGTTCAGGCACTCTCGGCCGACGACGCCAGCACCACCTCGCTTCGATCGTGGTGGATGGTCGTCTATCTGACACTGCTCTTCGTGTTGTCTTTCATTGACCGCAACGTCATCCGAATCCTGATCGATCCGATCCGCGCCGATCTCGGGATAGACGACGTGCAAATCAGCTTGCTGGTCGGGCTGGCATTTGCGACATTGTATAGCGTATCCTGCATTCCATTCGGCTACGCTGCTGACCGGACAAACCGGAGAGGATTGCTCGGGGGAGCCGTTGCGGTCTGGTCGGCGATGTCGATGGTGTGCGGCCTCGCAGGCTCTTATGCGACCTTGTTCGTCGGAAGAATGGGGTTGGGAATCGGCGAGGCGGCACTCCAGCCCGCCGCGATGTCCATGATTCGCGATGCTTTCCCGCCTGAGCGCCGGGCGCGTCCCTTGAGCATTTATACGACCGGCCCGCTGATTGGATCTGCGCTCGCGCTGGTCGTCGGTGGTGCGCTTTACGGGTTTGCCCGCGACGGATACGTGGCCGGTGTTCCCCTGATTGGCGCGCTCAAACCTTGGCAATTCGCGTTGATCGTCCCCGGCGTGATCGGCCTGTTGGTCGCTCTTTTGGCCGTCACGGTACATGAGCCGACCCGCCGCGAGGCACCCCAGGCTCATAATTCTGGTTTTGCAGCAACGCTCGCGCATTGGCGAGCCCACTGGTATCTCTACGCACTGGTCGTCGGGATGTCGACGATGTGGTCGCTCGGGAATACGGGCTGGAACGCATGGATGGCGGCGGCGATCGGAAGGACGCGTGGGCTGTCGCCTGCCGACATCGGACCAACCGCCGGTATGATCGCTCTGATCTGCGCATCGACGGGGTCGATTGGTCTGGGCTTCTACCTTGATGGCCGGGCCGTACGCGGAGATCGTGCCGCGCTGCTGAAGGTCTCGGCACTGGTCCAGCTGTTCCACGCCATCCCGGCCGTCGCGATGTTTTACGTGCCTACTCAGGCGGGAATGTGGTTATGCTTTGCCTTGGCCAATCTGCTGATCGGCTCAATGCCGATCGCTGCCTTCGCCTTGCTCACGGAAATCACGCCCGGGCGACTGACCGGCAAATCCGTCGCCTTGTACAATCTCATCCAGAATTTTTTAGGTTTCGCAATCGGGCCGACCTTCTTCGCATTGGTCGCCGAAACGTTCTTTCATGGGCCAGGCGCCATCACCGCCGCCATCGCTTGGTGCTATCCGGCGACGCTAGCGTTGTCGTCGCTTATGGCGATGCTGCTGATCCGACCAATCGCTAAGGCGCGTGCGGAAAGGGCGTTCAACGTCAATCTGTAACAGAGCGCGGATGCGCTGCAGGGAAGCCCTTTGATCCGGTCAGGTCAGCGCGTTTAGTCGTGCAGCAGCGCGTTGCGAGGCGGCAAGCCGGTCGGCTCCCCGGCGGGCTCCGCGGCTCCTGAGTTCCTCGATCAAGGCAGGTGATGCGCGTTCTGGCGTCCCACACTCGAAAGGCGGCTCGGGAGCGTATTCCAGGCCGAGCGTGATGCGCCTTGCCAAATCCTCTCCAAACAACAGCGCAGCAAGCGTCAACCCAAAATCGATCCCCGCAGTAACCCCGCCGCCGGTCAGCCGGTTGCGGTCCTGGACCACTCTTTTTTGAGTAGGAATAGCACCGAACAGCGCCAGCTGATCCATCGCGGTCCAGTGAGTTGCAGCACGATAGCCTGCCAGCAATCCAGCGGCGCCCAGCACAAGCGCGCCAGTGCATACCGACGTGACCCAACGGGCGCCCTCGCCTTGCCGCCGCACGAAATCGATCACCTCGGAATCATCCATCAACGCGACCTGACCGGGCCCGCCAGGCACGAAAAGAATATCATATTGCGGCGCATCGGCGAGCGCGCGGGAGGGAATCAGTCTCTGGCCAGCGTCGCTGACGACTGGCTCAATGGTCTTCCATAACAGATCGACGCGCGTTTCGGGTAGTTTCGCCAGCACTTCGAACGGGCCTGCGAGATCGAGATTGGTAAGGCCGGGAAAAAGAATCATCCCGATGGTCAGCGACATTATGGCTCAACTCCTTTTAGTGTAGCATGAGTGTAACGTAGCGCGATACAGTGTGTCGTATTATGACGAGAATCTCGATAATCGTAAAGCCCAGAGGGAGGCCCTGATCATGTCTTTAAAGAGCGGATCTACCGAAGCATTGATCCACGAGTTGGGAGCGCTCGCGGATGGCCTCATTATCACCGAGGAGTGCCTGATGGCGCCGTTCATGCAGGATATGACGGGGCGCTGGCCGGGTCGCTCCGTTGCCGTGGCGCGGCCGCGCAACACAGTGGAAGTCGCAGCGATCGTCCGAGCGGCATCCGCCAGCGGCTTGGGTGTCGTACCACAAGGCGGGAACACTGGCCTGACAGGAGGCAGCGCGGGTGACCCGAATGAACCAACGATCCTTCTATCGCTCAGCCGACTACGCGCGATTCGCGCGATCGAACCGGATACGCCCGCGGTCATCGCGGAGGCGGGGTGCTTGCTGGCAGAGGTGCAGGCAGCGGTCGCGGGAAGCGATCTCCAAATTCCGCTGGGGTTGGGATCAGAAGGTAGCGCGTCGATCGGGGGGCTCGTTTCGACCAATGCCGGTGGGACCCGTGCACTACGCCACGGCGTGATGAGGGCGCAGATACTGGGCCTTGAGGTGGTCCTGCCTGACGGACGCATCTGGCATGGTCTGCGCACCGTCTTGAAGAACAATATGGGTTACGACCTGAAGCAGCTTTTTATCGGCGCGGAGGGAACCTTAGGTATCGTTACGGCGGCGGCCGTCCGCCTCGTCCCGACTTGGCGTCGCATCGAGACGGCTATAGTCGGCGTGAGTTCACCTGGCGCCGCGCTCACGCTGCTCAACAGGTTGCGCCACGAGATGGGAGATCTAGTGGTTGCGTGCGAGCTGATGCAGCACTGGGGTGTAGAACTCGCGCTCAACGCGATCGCTGGAACGCGGCTCCCCCTGGCCGACGAGCATCCATGGTACGTGCTGGTCGAAGTGGCGACATCGGGCATTGGCGCGGGACTGCGCAACGATTTCGAGCAGGCGCTCGCAGGGATGCTGGAGGGCGCAGTCATTCTGGACGCCGCGATCGCGGAGAGCGAAGCGCAGCGCCTCGCCATGTGGCGTCTGCGCGAGGGCTTGGTCGACGGCAAGCGTCGAGCCGGGCTTGGGGTCAATGTCGACGTCGCCGTCCCGCTCGGCGCCGTTGCTTCTTTCATCGAGCAGGCCTCACAGCGAGCAATGTCGGTGGCGCCAGGGTGCAGGTCACTCGCTTTCGGCCATGTCGGTGATGGCAATGTGCATTACTCGATCCACCACCCGGAAGACGGCTCGGAGCTGCCGCTCGATGCGCTAACGGCGGCCATCCACGAAACGGCCCTGGCGCTGGGCGGATCGATCTGCGCCGAGCACGGGGTAGGGCGAAAAATGCGCGACGCCGTGGCGGGCGCGGTCGATCCGGTCGAGAACGCGTTGTTCGCCACGATCAAACACGCGCTGGATCCACAGAACCACTGCAATCCAGGCGCTGTTGTCGCTGCCAGCTAAGTTCACCCGATTGCAGCGACCGGCCGGCTCGCCTCGATGTCGACACGGGGAAGCCACCGGAGCCCTCTACGGGAGCGGCCAGCTACAAAGTTTACGTTGGCCTTTGACTCCGGTCCCCGCGCGCCTGACAGCATGCGAAAAGCGCCGCTGCCATGGCGCCGGGACCGAATTCCCCCTCGACACCGTTACAGCAAGTTTACCGCAGCGATCGCGTCCGCGACGCGCTCGACATTCTGGGTGTTCAAACCGGCGACGTTGATCCGGCCTGAACTGGTCAAGTGGATGTGATGATCGCTGCGTAGAATCTCGACCATTGGGGGAGAGATACCGAGCATCGTGAACATCCCGCGCTGGCGCGCGATGAAGCTATAATCGCGGCCGCTCTGAGCAGCCAATCTGGCCGCTAACTGGGCACGCATGGCGTTGATACGCTCGCGCATAACCGCGAGCTCGGCTTCCCAGCCGCGCCGCAACTCGCCGTCTTCGAGTATACGGGCGACGATGGCGGCTCCGTGATCAGGCGGCATCGAATAAAGCGTACGTACCACCGGGATTGAATGGGAATGTGCGAGGGCCGCCGCCTTCTCGGTCGCGCCCACCACTGTCAGTGCGCCCACACGTTCGCGGTAGAGTGCGAAGTTCTTCGAATAGGAACTCGCAACGATCAGCTCGGGAAGGGCACTTGCGAGCAGGCGAAGGCCGGCGGAATCCTCGTCAAGGCCGTCCCCAAGACCCAGATAGGCAAGATCAACCAGTACCGCCGACCCCTTTGCGGCAACCAAGCTTGCGATCGTACGCCATTGATCTAGGTTGAGGTCAGCGCCAGACGGATTATGACAGCAGCCGTGCAACAAGAGGGTATCGTCGGCCTTTAGGTCCGCCAGCGCGTCCATCATGGCACCAAAAGTGAGGGTGGCGGTCGCCTGATCATAATAGGGATAGACTACAAGTTCATGACCGCTCGCTTTGAGCACGCCAGGGTGGTTGGGCCAAGTCGGTCCAGGGATGAACACCCGGCCTTCCGGTCGCAACCGCTTCAACAGATCGGAGGCCACCCGGAGCGCCCCGGTGCCACCCGGCGTCTGCAGTGCGCGACTGCGATCAAAGGCATCGCTGCCTGTGCCGAACAGCAATTCGCGTGTCCGCAAGTTGAAGTCAGCATTGCCCGCGGACGACAGGTAGCGCTTGCTCGACTGGGTTTCGAGCAGCCAACGCTCGGCGTCCTTCACGCATTTGAGAACGGGGGCCCGGCCCCATTCGTCGTGGTAGATGCCAATCCCGAGATCGACCTTGTCGATGTTCGTATCCCGCGCAAGCATTTGCGCAAGACCGAGGATCGGATCGACGGGCGGTTCAGCAAGGTCCCCAAACATCAACATCTCCAAACTGTCACATTATACGATACGCGATAACGCAGTACATTACACAGCGCTATGGCGCACGCTGGAAAAAATCAACCCGGGACGTGAACAGTTGCGAGTGACGCCCTTAACAGGCGCTCCGCCGCAGTCACGCGGACCGCATGCCATCAGGCTGTCGCTAGAATGGAAGTTGACCGTTGCCACCGATGATTTGAGGGCGAAGATAGGTGCGCTTTTCCAGGCCCAAGCCTCGTTGCGCACTTACGGTTGCTCGCGTCACGTAACGTTTCAATCGAGCTTCCCACGCGTCCTCAAGCCGGACGAGCACGGCGTTCCTTCGTGCTCTCCTGCGCTGGTACAAAGGTCGATCAAGGGCCGCAGGTTTCCTTCAGCTGACTGGCGCTGGTCATTCAGTGCGCCCGAGCGCCGCCCGTCGTCCGACCGGCGCTGGTCCAAGATGCGGCCGCGCGCGCAGCCTTTTGTCGGGCCCGTTCGACCGGGTCAGCACGTCGGCTTACCAGGGCATCGTAGATGGATTTTGGCGCCGTTTCCGGCGTGCCCGCGTTGAATGGCGGCGCGGGTGCGTATTCGATGACGAGTTGAATGGTCTGGGCCGATTCCTTTCCGCGCAAGAGGGCGGCAAGTGTCAGACCAAAGTCGATGCCTGCGGTGACGCCGCCGCCCGTTATGCGGTTCCGGTCGACAACGACGCGCTGGTGCGTTGGTATCGCCCCCATCAACGCGAGAGGCTCGTCTCGCACCGACCAGTGGCTCGTTGCCTTGTAGCCGCGCAGCAGGCCGGCGGCCCCGAGGATAAGCGACCCGGTGCAGTCGCTAGTGATGTAGCGCGCCGTCTTACCCTGCTCCTTGAAGAAGTTTAGTACTTCGGGATCATCCATGATCGCGACCGATCCATCGAGGCCGCCCGGCGCGAACAGGACATCGAGACGGTCGGGGCATTCCGCAAACGTCGTCGTTGGCGCGACCAGCAGACCGACCTCGGTCATGACCGGTTCGCGGTTCTTCCAGACGAGGTGAATCTCGCAGCGCATCAGATTGAAGACGGTGAGTGGGCCGATTAGATCCTGCATCACCATCATCGGGTGGACGAGCATGGCGATCTTCAGCCGACCTGGACCCGCGCCGGCGGCACCTAGCGTTCCCGGTGGGATCGGCTTCGGTTGGGGCTCTGTATGCTGCGCCAACGCTCCTGCACCTTGTGTCATCATAAGCCCGCCGAGGCCAGCTGCGGTCATGGCTTGGAGAAAGCGGCGTCGGTCATTGTGATCTTCGGGTTGCGCGTCACTCACCACAAAATGTCCCTTTCTTTAGGTAAAACCAGAGTCCGCAGACAGAAACACCGCAAGACCGGCCGTTTTCTGATGCCGCCGAATCTATGATCGGCACCGCTCATCGACCATGACGTTCCGCCGTCAATTCCGGCCAAGGCGTCTGGCGCTGGTCATCAACGCGCTCGGCCGATCAATCAAGAAGGCCCGGCTTTGCCGAATCGCAGGCGATACTCTGCCGGGGTGACGCCCGCCCGCCGCGCGAACAGGCGGCGAAGATTCTGTTCGTTGCCAAGGCCTGCGGCAGAAGCGATCGTCTTCAGCGGGAGCGACGACAATTCGAGGAATCCACAGGCTGCCTCGAAGCGCATCGCCTCGACCGACCGAGCCGGTGTTTCGCCGACCGACGCCACATATAGCCGGTTGAAATTGCGCTCGGACATGCTCGCAACCTCGGCCAGCCGATCGATTCTCAGATCATCAGCCAGGTTCTGTCTCATCCATGCATGAAGATCCGAAAATCGCTTGTTGCTCCTGCTTTGCAGCATGAGGGGAGCCGAGAATTGCGCTTGGCCGCCCGGTCGCTTCATAAAGACGACCAGCCGCCGCGCCGCCTGGATCGCGACCTGGTGGCCATGATCCTGTTCGATCAGCGCCAAGGTCAGATCGATCCCGGCGGTCACTCCCGCCGACGTCCAGATTTTACCGTCATGGGTATAAATCGAGTCTGCCTGGACGTCGACCGACGGGTTTTCGCGCTGCAGTAGCGCCGTCCAATGCCAGTGCGTGGTCGCGCGCCGGCCGTCGAGTAACCCGGCGGCTGCGAGAACAAACGCACCCGCGCAAATCGAGCAGATGCGATCGGTTGTGCCGACATTGTTTCGGAGCCAGTCGACGAGCAGGGGCACGACAATCGGCCGTCCGTTCGCACCACCTCCACCGACCATGATCGTATCGAAGGATCCACTCTCTAGATCGCTGAGTTTCCTGGTGCCGATCGGCAGGCGCGTCGACGTCTGGATATCCCCACCGGCGAGCGACGCGACGACCGTCTCGTAACGCTCGGGCGCCATGCGATGTGGCTCGCTCGCCTCAAAGGCCTGTAGCGGCCCCGCTAGGTCCAGCAGGTTAATCCCCTCAAAAGCGAGGAGCAGCACTCGCTTGGGAACGGAAGGCGGCTGCATCATACGCCGCTCCTAGAGTTGTTCGCGGAGCCACCGCGCCCGCCCGCTGGGGCACACTGGCCCGGCTTGCCAAGCTGACGCTGCCGGCTGCGCGACACGGAAGGAGCGCCTTGGTCAGCCGCGACCGATCCTGAGAGTCTGGAGCTGCATGTATTCGTCAAGGCCATGAAGGCCGAACTCCGCGCCGATACCGGACTGCTTAGCGCCTCCGAAAGGGGCGTCCGGGCTAATGGTCGCATGATCATTGACCCAGGCCGTTCCGCACTCGAGCCGCTGCGCCATGGCGGTCGCGGCGTCGATATCGCTCGACCAAATAGACCCGCCCAGTCCATTCTCATTGGCGTTGGCGCGTGCCAGCGCGTCCTCGGGATCGCTATAGCGGATGATCGGCAAGATGGGGCCGAATTGCTCCTCATCGACGACGCGGGTTCCATCTGAGACATCGACCACGATCGACAATGGAAAGAAATAGCCGTCTCCGGCCAGAGGCTGTCCGCCAACCAAGAACCGACCACCATTGGCGCGCGCGTCGTCGGCAAGCTCACACACGAAGTCGAACTGGGCGCGGTTCTGTACTGGTCCGAACTGGCTCGCGGGGTCATCACCTGGCCCCAGCCTAGCCTCACGGGCCAACGCGCTCAGGCGTCCCGCCAACTGGTCATGCAGCGACTCATGGACATAGAGGCGCTTGAGCGCCGCACAGGTTTGGCCGCTGTTCCCAAACGACTTGGCGAATATTTTCGGCGCGATCGCATCGATGTCGGCGTCGGGCAGAACGATCGCCGCGTCGTTGCCCCCAAGCTCCAGCGTCAGTCGTTTGAGGTTGGCCGAGCCACTGGCCATGATGCTGCGGCCGGTCGGCGTCGATCCCGTAAAGACGATCTTGTCGATCCCGGGATGCTCGGCAATCGCGCGACCGAGCCCGCCTTCACCCGCGACCGAATTAAGGACGCCTGGCGGCAAATGCGCATTGGCGATCTCGACCAGCCTCAACGTGCTGAGCGGCGTATAGGATGATGGTTTCACGACAATGGTGTTCCCCGCGATCAATGCCGGCATGATGTGCCAGACGGCGATCATGACCGGGTGATTCCAAGGTGTGATCGATCCCACGACCCCTAGTGGTTTCCTGTGAACCTGGACCAGCGCGGTATCGTCGTCGCGCACCGTCTCGACAACTGGTCGCAGTTTCGCTGTCGCCCTGGCCCAGACGAGGGCTCCCATGATTTCACCGGCCGCGCCGCCGTGTATGGGTTTACCTTGCTCCGCCGACAAAAGGCGGGCCAACGGCTCCCTCTCCGCTTCGATGGCCTGCGCGATCTCCAGCACTGCGGCCGCTCGCTCGTCGATCGGTGTCCTGGCCCACTCCGGAAAGGCGCGACGCGCTGCTGCGACGGCAGTGTCGAGATCGTCGCGGCTGGCAAGCGGTGCCTGGGCAAAAACGCGCCCCGTCGCGGGATTGACCACGTCGAAGGTGGTCGCGGTCTCGAGACGCCGCCCATCTACGATCAAATCGGGTATCCGGATCTCATTCACCTTCAGGTCAGCCATCCAATCTTCCATTTCCAAAATTCGAATCCGCAGTCGTCGCCGTTATTCTAATCCAGCTGAGCGGTATTGCAATGCGATACATAATATCGGAATATAAGACAGATGCATTGTCGTAGCCCGCCGTAACGACGAGGGTCGCTCCTTTGGGACGGTGCGACCGGATGTCACCCCGCACTTCGAGACCACGTTGCGCGATTCGGGCTCATTCAACCGAAGCCGCTTGCAGTTCGGTATATCCATCGTGCATGACCATGGCTCATAATACGTGACAAAGATCGGGGACGTTCGGATGGCGGATCATCGGAGTATGCGCAGCGGGTATGCCGTCTACGTTCTCGTGATTCTGAGCATGATTAATGTGTTCAATTGGATGGATCGAACCATCATCGCGATCCTCCTGGACCCGATGAAGCGCGATCTCGGCGTTTCGGACACGGCAATGGGACTGCTCAACGGGTTCGGCTTCTCGCTGCTTTATGGCGTCACCGCGATTCCGCTGGCAAGGCTTGCCGACCGGCGCTCGCGCAAGATGGTGTTGCTTTCGAGCATCGCGGTCTGGAGCCTGATGACTGCAGCTTGCGGACTGGCAGGTAACTTTTTGCAGCTGCTTATGGGCCGCATGGCAGTGGGCGCCAGCGAGGCTGGTGCCACGCCTGCCTCCCAATCACTCATCACCGACTATTTCCCGCCGGAGCGGCGGTCAGTGGCATTCGGTGCCTATGCGACTTCGGTCTATCTCGGCACCTCGCTGAGTGCGCTCATCGGCGGCTGGCTCGGCTTCCATTATGGCTGGCGAACTGCCCTGATGGCGGTCGGACTGCCGGGGCTGGCGCTCGCGCTTCTTGGCCTGCTCACCTTGAGAGAGCCTGAGCGTGGCCGGTATGATTTAGTCAAGGCAGCACACCGCTCGTTTCGACCGGCCATTGCTGAGTTGGCGACCAACGGGACCTATCGTTGGGCCATCGCCGCGGCATCCATGCTCGCGATTGCAAATGGTGCAACGCTTGTCTGGACGCCGGCCTTGCTTGGCCGCATCCACCATCTAGACCTCAAACAACTTGGGCTCACGGTCGCGATCGCCAAGGGGGTCGCGGGTGTCAGCGGCGCCCTTCTCGGGGGACTGCTTGCAACACGCTTTCTCCGCGGCGGCGTGTATGGGCAGTTCGCCCTCAGCGCGCTCGTCGCCGCGCTGGCAATTCCGGCGTTGATTGTCTTCACGCAAAGCAGTTCGCTGATCGTCGCGCTTATCGGGGTCGCAGTCTATCAGGTGCTTGTCGGCATGCCGATCGGCATCGGCTTTGCAGCTGTGCAAGGCATTGTGGCTCCCGATGTTCGCGCACTCGCTGCTGCGACGGTGACTCTGTTCACGACAGTGATCGGGGTCGGGGGCGGTCCCCTCTTGATCGGTTTCCTAAACGACCAGGTCACGGCTAGCTTCGGCCCGGACGCGGTTCGCTACTCACTGCTGAGCCTCGCACCGCTCATGGCAATCGGGTGCGTGAGCTACTGGCGCGCAGCACGCGTCTACAAGCGAACGTCATCGACTGCGGCGTGAAACCGGTCAACCTGAGACAAATGCTGCCAGAAAAAAGGGACCCGGGCCCAGTCGGCGACCGATGCGCTTTGTCGGTGGGACCATGCCAGTCTCCCCACTCAAGAGCATTGACCGCGATAGCATCACGAGTTTGAGCTCGGTGATCTGGCCTTCGTCTGATCGTTGGAGCAAGCATAGACGATCGCGGCGGGGCACCGCGGCAATAGCGCAAGCGACACCATCTGCGACAGACGCGGTTAGGCCGGTGCGACCTTCGTCAATCCAGAGCAGCAGACAAACTTCGAACCCTTCGCCGGGCCATCGTGTGCAACCGCTCGGTGAGCGATCGAGCGCTGGCCAGCGTGGGAACTCCCGCGTTGTTAGCAGCGACCGTAACGGTTCCTCCCTGGACAGGGTGACGCGTCCCGTTGTCATCGGCCTGGCGATGATCCTCGCCGGGGGGAGGCAGTGCAAGCTCTCGGCGTCGATAGGTTCGGAACCGGCTTGTGCGTGTCCCCGCAACCCACCATCATGCCAACCGTCTCAGGGAAACCCGAGGCGGATTTCTTTCGAGCAGTGTACCCGTCACTTGCTGCGGCCGGCGGATGCAGGCGCGTCGCAGCTAATACCGCTGAGTATGGCTATGTCGATTGCTTTTGCGAGTATTTCGGGGCTCAGACAGCCTCCGCAATCGTGGGTCTGCAGCTAGCAAAGGGCGCGCATCGCACCTTCTCCTTGCGACGCGCTCTATGCTGAACGTCGTCGAGCCGCCCATGGAGTGCAGGACTCGAAGTTCGCATCGACGGCCTGCCGGAAAAAACTGGTGGGCAAGCTCAAGCAGGGAATAATCGGGTGCCACGATTGTCTAACCCATATGACCGACCAAAAACATCTGCTCCCGACGCAGCGGCGAGGGACGTCCACCAAGCGGCGTGTGCTGTTGCCTGTGCTGTTTGCCTGTCTGACCGGGGCCACTAGCCCATCGGATCCTGTGGGAATCCCTCAGTGCTTGGAGACGGATTTCTATCGTGAAAATGACGCGGCCATGACGAGGATGATGGTCGGCATGGAAGGCAAACCCACCGGCGACGTCGATCGAGACTTCGCCGCGATGATGATCCCCCATCATCAGGGCGCGATCGACATGGCGATCGCCGAACTGCGTCATGGCCGGAATCCGCAGCTTAAGCGCATCGCGCAAGAAATTATCATCGAGCAACAGCAGGAAATCGCGGCCATGAACCTTGCGCTGGGCGAACCACTGCCGACGTCACTGCCCGCGCCGACGCAACCCGACTGCGGTGCGCGGGTCGGGCATCACCATCACACTAATCGCTGAGGACTATCCAAGATGAACCGTGTCGCCACATTCGCAGCGCTACTCGTGAGCGCATCGCCACTTTCCGCTTTCGCGCAGCAGGCGCCATGGGGAGCGCCCGATCAGCCTATCACCCATCGCGATCGTATTTACGCCGCCGAGCAATACTCCAACACGCTCTCAGTTACCGACCCGGTCGATAACAAGCTGATCGGGGTAATCAAGCTGGGCGATCCAATGCCAGCCAATTTGAGCGCCCTGTACAAGGGGCAGGTACTTGTCCACGGGCTTGGATTTTCGCCGGACGGCAAGACGTTGGCGGTCATTTCGATCGCTTCGAACTCCGTGACGTTCATCGACGCCGGGACCAATAGCGTGAAGCATACCACCTATCTCGGCCGGTCTCCGCACGAGGCGTTTTTCACGCCCGATGGCAAAGAGGTGTGGGTCACCATTCGCGGTGAGGACTATATTTCGGTGCTGGATCCGACCAGTTTCAAAGAGAAGTTGCGGCTCAAGACGCCGGGTGGTCCTGGCATGACGACCTTCTCGCCCGACGGGAAATACGCGTATATCTGCTCCTCTTTCAATCCAGAGCTGGTCGTGTACGACGTGGCGAAGCGCACTATTGCCGGACGCGTGACGCAGCCAAGCCCGTTCTGCCCCAACATCGCCGCAACACCCGATGGCAAACAAGTCTGGTTTACCCTCAAAGACGTTGGCAATACCGTCGTGATGTCGGCTGCGCCGCCGTTCAATATCGTGAAGGTGATCAACACCGGTCCGATCACCAATCACGTCAATTTTGCACGCACTTCAAAGGGCCAGTTCGCCTACGTGACGATTGGAGGCCTCAACCAAGTGAAGGTATTTCGCACCGACGATTTCTCGCAGGTAGCGACGATTCCGGTCGGCCAATTGCCGCACGGCATCTGGCCCTCTGGCGATGGGAGCAAGATTTATGTCGGGCTTGAGAACGCCGATGCGTTGGCGGCAATCGACACCCGCACCAATAAAGTGGTTGCCGAAGTTCCCATCGGTCAGGGGCCGCAGGCGATTGCCTATGTATCAAATGCGGTTGTCGCGGGGGACGGCCGCGCTGGTTTGCAGCCCCTTGGCATTGCGGCAAACACGACACACCTCACCCTCGGGTCTCCTGGCGCTGCGGCAGACTCGGCCCCGACGAATGTGACGCTATTCGACCAAGGCCTGACGCAGATCCTGCAGGCATCGGTAACTGGGCTGTCATCCAAAAAGCCCTATGTGTTGGCGCTGGCGAAGATGCCCGATGGATCAGGGGCGCTCGAACCGCTCGCGCGCTTTACGACCAACCCGGCCGGATCGGCTGTTGTCAATGCTGTCGGTCCAATCCGGCAACTCGTTGACGCTAGCGTAAAAAAGGCAGAGCGTCGTTTCCTCGTAATCGTATCTGACGGTGAAATTTCCGTTCATGGCTCCCCGGTGCAGATCCAGCTGAACTGAGTGGTACGATGCGCGATATGATGCTGCTGGTGGAGCCATTGATACCCGGCCTGCGGCGCTATGCACATGCGCTCCTGCAGGACACGGCGGCGGCCGACGATCTCGTGCAGGATTGCCTCGAACGGGCGATCAGCCGCTGGCACCAGCGGCGCGCCGACGGCAACGCCCGGACTTGGATGTTCACAATCCTGCACAACCTCGCAATGAACCGGCTGAAGCAAAGCAAGCGACGCGGTGCTCATGTTCCCTTGGAGTCGGCCGATGACGTTATTCTTGGTAGGCCGGCGACTCAAGAGAACGGGTTGCACGAGGGCGACATCATGTCGGCCACGGCCAGGCTTCCCGAAGACCAGCGGGCGGTCGTGCTACTCATATCGGTGGAGGATCTTTCCTACGCGGAAACCGCCAAGGCACTTGGCGTGCCGATCGGCACGGTGATGTCGCGCTTGTCGCGGGCGCGAGAACGCCTGCGCATCGATCTCGCCGACGAAAGGCGCCCAGCCAGCGCCAGTCATCTGAGGAGCGTGAATTGACAGGGCGTCCGATAACTGAAGACGAACTGCAAGCCTATGTCGATGGCGCGATCGAGGGGCAACGTACGGCCGAGGTCGTCGCCTATCTCGCAAAGCATCCCGATGTGGGGCAGCGGATCGGGGCGTATGCTGAGCAGCGAATTTTGTTGCGGCAGGCGCTTCAGTCGATCGCCGACGAGCCGGTGCCGCCCGAACTGAACCTGACGCGATTGTTGCACGAACGATCCACCGCCCGCCGATGGCGGTCCGGCATAGCTTGGCGGGCAGCTGCGGCGGCGGCCTTGCTCTCCATTGGGGGTGCCGGCGGTTGGGCCCTGCATGGCCCCATGGAACGGCCCCAAAGCGGTATAGCTGCTCTGGCAGATGAGGCGGCTGATAGTTATGCCGTCTATGCGCCCGATCTTGGGCGCCCGGTGGAGATCAAGGCTTCGGATCAAGCCCAGCTCGTCAAATGGGCTTCGAGCCGCCTCGAACGGCCGGTGGCTGTTCCAAACCTCTCGGCGGCTGGTTTTGAGCTCATCGGTGGACGTGTGGTGCCCACGCCGCATGGGCCAGCCGCGCTGTACATGTTCGACAATGGTCAAGGTGTGCGTCTGGTCATGCTCACCCGAAAAATGGCGTTAGATCGGGACGCGCCGATGCGGGAGGGCACCAGCGGTTCGATCTCCAGCGTCAGCTGGTCGCGCGACGGGCTTGGCTATAGTCTGGTGGGGCCGCTTGCAGCGTCCGTACTCCATCCGATCGCGGACGCTGCGCGCCGTCAGTTCTCCAACGTGAGCTGATGTGTAAAATTTGCTGGGGCGCCGGAATAGCGACGCACTTTTCGCGTGCCGGATGCGATCGGACCTGCACGGGGTTCACCAATCGGCGGGCGACGACGCCATACAGGACCTGACACTAGCACGGCAGAACAAGGACACCGCAGGCAAGTTCGCGCGCACTGATTCTGCCGCGCGGACGCCCGCATGACCCCGGCCATGCTGTTCATTCCATTCGGACGCCAGATCTGCCTGCCCTCGGCCCTGTTCGGCTGGTGGGTCTCGTTTGAAGCCTATGCCCCAGTGTCCGAGAAGGCAGGCGGGATCGCAGCGGCAAGCGGCCCGATCGGATGCGGGGCCGCAATCTGCGGGCGTTCTTCCTCGTAGGTGCCGGCCTCGATCCGGCCGCAGACCTTCTGCCCGTTTTTGCCCGGCCCCCAACCACAGGAGTAATGCGATGCGGTTCCTCGTCCGAAAATAGCTGATCGCGAGCACATTCGTTTCGGTACCGACGTATCACTTGTAGTGGGGCCGGCCATGATCAGCACACAGCTTTAAGCGCGAGCAGTTCGCCGGTTTGCCAGCCCAGATTGAACGGCACTTGCGCACGCCAATAACGGAACGTGATGAGCGTCGAGAGCGCTAGCGACCATGGGCCGAAACCCCATAGCATCAACCCGGTGACCGCGCCGATCCCTTGAGCGACGGTGCCGATTCCGCCAGAGCCGTTTGCAGCGAGCATCGCGGGTGCGTCCGCACCCAGCACCAGCATTCCGAGCGCACCAGTGCCGATCGGGCCGAGCGCAAGCCAACTCGACGCCGCCATGCTCTCGTGCGGCAACTTGTGGAGCGCTATACGCAGGAGCAGAATCGCCAGGATGCCAAACGCGACCAGCGCCGAATACGCCCACAGCACATAGCTGGTCGCCAGCACTACAAACTGGTGCCGTCTATCAGCCCTAACCCCTGCCACTTCGGCTGCGACCACTGGCAACAGCCAGACCGCCGTCATACCGTCGAGGTTAAGCACCTGGTCACTTTCAATTTGAACGGCCATCGAACGACCAACCTTCCTAGACGAAGCGGCAGGCATCGCAGTGCCTTTGCGTCAATCCGGGAAGACGGCGATGCTGCGGATCTCGATCTTAAGGCCCGGCGAGGCCAAAGCCTGAACCCCGATGATCGACCAGGCTGGAAACGGCTTGACAGTGTAACGGGCCTTAACTGCCATGAATTCCTTAAGGTTAGTTTCTATGTCAACGTGGTAACTAACGACCTCGACCAAATCAGCCATGGTCAATCCAGCAAGGTGCAGTATCTCGGCGGTACGCTTCAATGCCAATTCAGCCTGTTCGGCAACGCTTCCGATTCCCCCATCTGGCCTGCGCCCAATCTGCCCCGCGATGAATAGCAATCCGCCAGCGCGAACTGCGGGCGAATAACCGAATTTCTCATAAGAAGCGATGCTGGACGCCAGCATCGCGTTGTCCTTTGGTATGTTGAGGATTTGCTTCCCGGTGAAGCGCTCGGGTTGCCGCCCATGGCTTTCGGTACTGACAACGGCGAAGGGCATCGCGGCGCCGGCAACGCCGATCATGCGGCGGCGGTCAAGCGGTTCGGTCAATTTCATCGTTCCTCGCTATGTTGCGGGTTAGGCATCCAGTCGATGGAGGCCCCCTGAAGCCACGCATGCGGACGAAGAGATCGTATCCCTGCGGTCGTACGCCGTCGACTAGGGGCTCGAAGCAAGTACGCGTCAGGCGTTGGAAGGCGATACGCCACTCTCCTTCGTCGGTCATCGCGTGGCCCTCCATTCAAGCGGCAAGGCGCCAGCGATGGACCAAGCCTACTCAATCCGTCTGGATAGGAAAATGACAAAGATCCCTCAATTTCGGTCACGCACTGATGGTAACATGCCGATAGGCGTTCAAAACGAACGATGTCTCTAAATAAGGGAAATAAGTCCTTACGGCCACGTGCCTACGTCGATAGGAACGTCGCGGCGCGCGTTTGAGCGCTGCGGAAGCGCCTTGATAAGGACGACAATCGATGGCCGACGACACCGAAATCAATCTCGACGCCCCGCCACGTAGCGGATTTTCTCGACGGCAGACGCTCATGTTCGGTAGCGCGGCCGCCGCCATAGCGCTGTTGGGCGGGCTGACGCCGGAAACCGCGGGCGCGACCGGAATCGGCAGTGCCGGAGAGCCGTTTCAAATACTTTTCGTGCTCTATCAGAAGTTTACGTTGCAGGACTTCGCCGGCGCGAATGAAGTGTTCGCCCGTCTGCCCAATGTTAAGGTGCTTGTTGCCAGCCCGGAGGGCGGCACGATCGTTTCAGACACCAATGTATCCCTGACAAACACCGACAAGTTGTCCGCAGTTACAGGCTGTGATCTCATCTGTGTGCCGGGCGGCACCGATCGTTCGACGATGTTAACGCCGGACATCCAGAGCCACCTGCGGCGCCTTGCCGATGATGCGAAATACGTCACGTCGATCTGCAACGGTTCGCTCATACTTGGCGCAGCCGGTCTGCTGAAAGGGCGCCGGAGCGCCTGTCACTGGGCGCAGCGTAATCTTCTTCCACAATATGGGGCGATCCCCGATCCTGCGCGCGTTGTAAGGGACGGCCGATACATCAGCGGCGGCGGCGTGACCGCGGGTATCGACTTTGCCCTGACGGTGGCCGCAATGCTGCGCGGTCCGGTTCAGGCCCAGGTCATTCAGTTACTGATGGAATATGAGCCCGATCCGCCATTCCATTCCGGTCGGCCGGAAACGGCTCCGCCCGAGGTGATCGCCGCATTCAAGCAACAGTATGCAAGCCTCGCTAAAATAGCCGGGCTTACAAGATAGTCAGTTCGTCCGCCGATATCGTCAGCGACCGCTGCGCGCTTCAGCTCATCTCGGACCAAGTTGGGTAACCACAAATGTCACGTCTCAATTTCTTGATCATTCCGGCCTGCATGGCCGCTGTTGTTGCATTTTCCGGGCCCGCGTTCGCGACGGGCACACAGCGAACTCGGGAGGCGGCGATCCGGGCAGAGAATGACCGCTGGGTGGAAGCCCATAAACGCGGCGACATGGACGCGCTTGCCGTCCTCTATACGCCAGACGCAAAACTGCTGCCGGAAGGAAGCGAGGCCGTGACCGGCCCGGCGGCAATCGTTGCCTATTTCAAAAGCATTAGTGCCGGTGCGCCACCAACGACCTTGCGTTTCAGTAACTATGAATTTTACGGCAATGATCAGGTCATGACCGAGGTAACCGACACGGAAGTTCGCGATGCCGGCGGGCGACTTAAATCTCGTGGCAAACAGATCCTAATTTTTGTGAAGAAGGACGGCGTGTGGAAGCTTCACCGGGACATCTGGACCCGCAACGGTCCGTTAAAAACCGACGATCGCTGAGCAATCGAGCAAAGTTCCTTCGTGACCGGTCAATAGCCGCAGGGCCGATCATGTGAGACCCATCGTATGACAAATAACAATTCGGCGTTGCAACGAACTCCCAGCGATCCCAAGATGTACGTCGATACGCTCGACAATCGCGCGATTGGGCTTCTGGCGGTGGTAGCCGGCCTGACCGTTGCGAATGTCTATTATGTTCAGCCACTGATCGTTCAGATAGGCGAATCACTTGGACTGACGGGATGGCTGACAGGCGCGCTTCCGGCTTTAAGTCAGCTTGGCCTTGCCATCGGCCTGACGTTTCTCCTGCCTCTGGGCGATGTGATTCCCCCTCGCCGTCTGCTGCTTTTCGTGATCCCGGCTCAGGGCGCGGCACTGGTTCTGTTCTGCGTGAGCGGATCGGCGCCGGTCGTCGCCCTCGCGTCATTGCTGATCGGGTTATTCGGCATCACGCCGTATATACTGCCGCCATATGTGAGCATCCATGTTTCGCCTAAGAAGGTCGGCCTTGCTACCGGTGTCCTTACGCGCGGCGTCATAATCGGCATCCTACTGGCTCGCGCTATTTCAGGAGAGGTCGGCACGCGTTTTGGCTGGCGGGCAGTCTACGGCGTCGCCGCGATCGCGCTCCTGCCCGTACTCTTTCTCACCATAGAGCTCATCCGGCCCGAGCCTGCTTCGATCAAGCGCGACAAGGTTCATTATTTCGAGGTGATCGCATCATTGCCTAAACTCTTCCGGAATAGTCCAGAACTGCGCCTCGCTGCCTTCTGCCAAGCGCTCTCGTTCGGCTCGTTCAACGTGTTCTGGCTCGGGATTAGCCTCTATTTGCAAGGCCCGGCATTCCACTGGACGCCCCGTGCCGTCGGGCTGGTTGCCATTCTTGGTGCAATTCCGGCGCTAGCGGCGCCGATATTTGGCCGTTTGATCGACCGGCAGAGCCCAATCTTGGCGAGAAGGGTCGGCCTTTCTGCGATGACGGGGGCCTGGCTCATAGTCTGGCTCTTCCAAGGCACTCTCCCGGCAATGGCCGTCGGTCTCGTGCTATTGGATCTTGGCGTGACCATCGCGGACCTTTCGAATCGAACGATACTGTACGGTCTGGATGCGCAAGTCCGAACGCGGCTGAACGCGGTTTATCAAGTGGCGATGTTTTTGGGAGGTGCAGTTATGTCGCTGCTCGTCGGCGGCGCCTGGATCATCGGAGACTGGCCGGGAATTTGCCTTCTCGGATCGATGCCAGTGCTTCTCGCGCTTTTCGGATCCAGCGCTTCCCATCAATGGGCGACCCCGAACTAGGGCGGACCGGGATCAGCGAGCGTCGATCGCAACGATATCGGAATGCCAGAAATGTCCGACTGCATTGAAGCGGCACTCGATGTAATCGCGTAGCTCGCGTTCCGCCGACGGCATCTGAACCGCGCCGGGTTTGCGGAGGCTTCAACTCCTGAGAAGGGGGAGCCTGTATGGGCAAGACAACGAACAAGTTTGCGCCGGAGGTGCGCGAGCGCGCGGTCCGGATGGTGACCGATCACGAGCGGCATTACCCATCGCGGTGGGCGGCGGTGGTGTCGATCGCGGAGAAGATCGGCTGCGTTCCGCAGACATTGCATGATTGGGTGAAGAAGGCTGAGGTCAACAGCGGCGAGCGCGCCGGTGTCCCGACAGAGGTTGCCGACAAGGTGAAGGCGCTGGAGCGCGAGGTTCGCGAGCTGCGGCAGGCTAATGAGATTCTGCGCAAGGCGTCGGCATATTTTGCGCAGGCGGAGCTCGACCGCCCGTTCAAGCGATGATCGCGTTTATCGATGATAACCGCGCCTCATACGGGGTCGAGCCGATCTGCCGCGTCCTGCCGATCGCCCCATCCACTTACCACGAGCGCGTCGCGCAGCGACAGGATTCGACACGCCTGTCGGCGCGGGCGCGGCGGGACGTGGCGCTCAAGCCCGAGATCGCGCGCGTGTTCGCCGAGAACTTCGCGGTCTACGGCGTGCGCAAGGTCTGGCGGCAGATGATGTGGGAAGGTCATTCCATCGCACGCTGTACCGTCGCGCGGCTGATGCGCGCGATGGGCTTGGCAGGGGTGATCCGGGGCAAGCCGGTGCGCACGACCATTAGCGACGAGGCCGCACCGTGCCCGCTCGATCATGTCAACCGCAGGTTCTACGCGCCAGCACCGAACATGTTGTGGGTGTCGGACTTCACTTACGTCGCAACCTGGGCGGGTTCGTCTACGTCGCCTTCGTGATCGACACCTACGCCAAGCGTATCGTCGGCTGGCGCGCCAGCAGGACGGCGCACGCGAGCTTCGTCCTCGATGCCTGGAACAGGCGCTTCACGATCGCCGGCCGACCCATCGGGGCGGCCTCATCCATCATTGCGATCGTGGCTCGCAATACGTGTCCATCAAATACACCGAGCGCCTCGCCGAAGCCGGGATCGAACCGTCGGTCGGCAGCGTCGGCGACAGCTACGACAACGCTTTAGCCGAGACGATCAACGGCCTTTACAAGGCCGAGGTCATCCACCGTCGTGGACCCTGGCGACCCTTCGAAGCGGTGGAATACGCGACCCTCGAATGGGTCGACTGGTTCAACCATCGCCGGCTGCTGGAGCCCATCGGCAACATCCCGCCTGCTGAAGCCGAAGATCAATATTATGCTGCCGCGGACAACATCGATATGGCAGCGTGACTCACAACCCAGTGCCTCCGGTAGACCCGGCGCGGTTCATTAGCAACACGTCCAGATCCGCGGACATTCTTCGACGTGCGCGCCGCGGTGAACGGAATGCCAAACTCCGTCGAGATCGGCGCCTTGTCCTTGGGAAGTGCCCACCGTCGATCGCGACGGTATCAACAACGAGCCCTAATGAACTCATTATGGGTCGCGCGTTGATCGATAAAAGCACCAATTTGTAAGACCCCGGGGCAAGTTCGTTCGCGATCTAGAAACGGCGATCGGGCCCGT
This sequence comes from Sphingomonas sp. So64.6b, assembly GCF_014171475.1. NCBI lineage: Bacteria > Pseudomonadati > Pseudomonadota > Alphaproteobacteria > Sphingomonadales > Sphingomonadaceae > Sphingomonas > Sphingomonas sp. So64.6b. The sequence continues at coordinate 3,563,450 of NZ_CP048817.1, read as the reverse complement.
CGCATCGAGAATCTGGAAGTCAGGATACCAAGACGCCGATCGACTTTGCCATTGTCGCGAAATGAGGGATCACCGTCCTTTCGTCAATGCTTACCACAATCCATACCGTGCGCAGCGTTCGGTTATAGGCCGAGCGCCATCTCGTAAATGACCGGCACTGGAATGATGAAATGGCGCATGATGGTATCTCACGTCGGGCATTGACGCTAGCAGTAGGCGCAACGGTCGCAGCTATATCTGTCAGAGCAGACGCGCGCCGGAAGCCTTCATCGGGCAGCCCAAAACCTAAGAGCGAATCCGGACGAGAAAATGCTCGCGCGGGGCAGCCGCTTCAGATTGGAATGCTCGCTTATCCGGGGTTCGAACCGTTAGACCTCGTTGGTCCTCACTGCATTTTGAGCGGGCTTGCCAATACTCGCGTTCACCTTGTCTGGAAGACCAACGACGCCATAACGACAGAAGGACGCTTCAGCATCGTACCGACCACGTCGATCGCTCAATGCCCCCGCGATCTTGACGTGTTGTTCGTACCGGGTGGAACATGGGGTACAGTAGCTATGATGGGGGATGAGGAGGTGCTCTCGTTTCTTGCGGACCGTGGAAGCCGCGCCCGTTTCGTTACCAGTGTGTGCACCGGGTCGCTGATCCTAGGGTCCGCCGGTCTGCTGCAGGGTTACGAGGCGACATCTCATTGGATGTTCCGTGACATTCTGCCGGTTTTCGGCGCTAAGCCGGTGGAGGAGCGGGTCGTTCAAGATCGAAACCGTATGACAGGCGGAGGGGTGACCTCTGGTGTCGATTTTGGGCTGGTGCTCGCATCAAATCTCCGTGGTCGCGAAGTCGCGGAGACTATGCAGCTCTCCAACGAATACGATCCACAACCGCCTTTCAGAGCTGGTTCACCGACCACCGCCGATCCGGCAATCCTGTCGGCGGTCCGCGAAAGGCTGGATCCCACGTATCGACAGATGCGCAAGGCTGCCGACGAGGCACACAGCTTTGGACATCTCGGGTCAGCATGATCTCGTGGATCAAATGGAAGACCTCACCAGCTAGCCCGTAAATGTGCGGGCTATATAGCGGCACTCTGACCGCGGTATTTGTCGCCCCGCCAGCCTTATCCACGCCTGGCTGGACACCTCAAGAAGCCAAGCCGGGTACGCGTCCTGATGATCACGACCACGGTGACAAAGACCCGGTGGTATGTGCATGCCCAGCCACCATCCTGAACAGTCTACGCCGGACGATCAGGTGCATCGACTGATCACGGCGACCGAGAGCCAGGAAGTGGTGAAGGATCGCGTCGCCACCACCCACCATCCTGGCTGGGACAAAGTCCATGTCGCCGGGACCGAGGCTTTCCGGCGCTCGGCAGCGTCGGAAGCGGCTCGTTGTCCGGGGTTACAAGCCCAATAACCGTGATCGGCAGGAACTCGTCCGGCTGCATAGCGACGCGGGCAAGAACACGGTTGCGCCTATGGTCGCGCGCAATGCCACGTGAGCCTCGATCCGGTGCCTGGTCGGCGAGGGGCCGAGTCCCTGCGCTTGTGCACCAACCTAGCGAGCGTGCCGAGGGACGCTCGCGGCAGAACGACCGCGCCATTGATAGTCAGATACGCGTAATCGAGGTCGTGATCCAGCGCACCCTTTTCGACAACCCCGAGGCCGTCACGCGCGTCGTAACGGTCGCACGTGCCCAGCTCCAAGCCCATGTAGCGGCCGGTCGGACGATCCAGTTTCTGGTCGAAGCTAAACGCGACGCCTTTCCCCGCGATGTGCGCGAATCCGTGTGGCAGCTTCGAAACGACGCCGCTCATCTCGCCTTCGCACTGGCCGGCATATCGTCAACCCGCGACATCAATTCAAAAACCTGGACCGGAGACTTGTTGCGAGACAGCAGGAAACGCTGCGATTCGACCAGCAAATGCAACGCCCCCTTCTCGCGCGACAAGTCAGATGTTGCGTGGCGGGGGAAAGGCTAAGCCGGACGCGGTTATGCGGCAGGCCCTATCGGTGGGAATTCGGGAGACAGACGCAAGAAATCACGATTGACGTAACCGGCGCGTGCTTGCTCGACATATGCGCTTTAGCGACTGTTCGGGAGATTGGTGCCCTCCAATGCCAGGCCTCTGCCTTTATTATCCTGGCCATCGTCATGCGCCCGCCGGGCCGCGCGGGTTTATCGATATTCTCAAGTTGCACGCGTGACGGGCGAGCATGCCTTGAGGTGAAGGCTCGTAACCTCGGAGTTGCCTCCACCGATAGCAATCCCTCAATCGGGCAAAAGCTCAGAACGAGTGTCAGGTCCGGTCGGTCCTACATTCAGACGGGGATGCCCAGCCGCTTTCCCGCCGCCGTTGCGGCGCTCATCGCCTGGGCATCCATCCACGTCCGCCTGGCACGCATCGCGGTGACCCGGTCAGGTCCAGCTTCGGCAGGTGTACCGTTGCGAAATGGCGGCATCGGAGAGTATTCCATGATCAACTGAACGTTGCGTGCAGCTTCCTCACCCCGCAGTTCAGCCGCCAGGGTAAGAGCCAGATCAATACCGGCGGTAACGCCGCCGCACGTCATGCGATTACGATCCGCGACGACGCGTCTATCCACGTGACGGGCACCCATCAGCGGCAGCAGGTCGGCGATCGTCCAGTGCGCAGTCGCATCATATCCCTTGAGCAGTCCCGCCGCCGCGACCGCCAAACCGCCGGTGCACACGCTCGTCACCCATTTCGCGCGCGACCCGCGATCCGCGAGAAAAGCCATGACCTGCGGATCATTCATGCAATCGATTGTTCCCAATATCCCGCCGGGCACCAGCAGCACGTCCAGATCGCGCGGACAGTCTTCGAACGTGCGCGTCGCGGTAAACGGAATGCCGAGTTCCGTCGAAATCGGCGTCTTGTCCTTCCAAACCAGGTCGATGCGGCAGCGCAGAATGTTGAGCACCGTCATCGGGCCGATCAAATCCAGCGCGATCATCTTGGGGTGGATGAGCATTGCGACGACGGGCGAGTCCGGCGGGATCGCCATCATGTCGTCCATATGTTTGTCGCCGGCCCGGTCGAGATGCTGAGCAAGAGAGGGCATGGCGGCTCCAGTTCCAACGGCGGTGGCGAGCGCGAGCAGGGCCCGCCGATTGAACGTGTCGGTCATCGTATTTCTCCAAAGGAATAGGCTAGGCTGAACGTAGCTCGGCGAAGGTTCGCGGCGTAACAGACACCCGCCGATGGGCAGGCGGCGACATAAGCCTCGTCGAACAGGTTCGAGATGTTCACCGCCGCCTTGAAGCGGGCGAAGGTGTAATGGAGCGCCGCGTCGTAAACGGTCGCCGACGGCACAATCAGCGTGTTGGCCACGTCGGCATAACTTTCCCCGACATGCCTGACCCCGGCCCCAAAGCCGAGGCCGGGGACCAGCCCATCTTTCGGGAAAGTAAAATCCACGTAGCCAGAAGCAGTCAGTTCCGGCGTAGCAGTTGGTGTCTTGCCGACCGACGACGGCGCACCCGCCCTGTTCTCGGTATTGAACGCGGTCAGCGACGCTGTGAGACTCAACGTAGGAACCGGTCGAACCTGAACCTCTACCTCGCCGCCACGTGAGCGGACACGACCAAGCTGGCTCTGGTTGGCGGGGAAACCCGCCACCGGGTTGGAAACTAGCACGCCGTCTCGTTCGATCGTGAACAGCGATGCGGTGGCGATCATCCGAAGAGATTGCGGCTGGAACTTAATGCCCGCTTCCCAACTCGCGCCCGTTTCGGGGCGGTAAAAATTGCCGGTCGCCGCTTCGACACCGATCACGGGCGTGAACGATGTCGCGTAGCTGAGATAGGACGCCAGCCCGAACGGCGTGACGTAGCTAATGCCCGCGCGATATGTCGCTTTACTAGGCTGACCGTGCGTGATCGCGCCGGTGGCGCTGATCGCAGTAATGCCGATCCAGTCGTGTCGCGCAGACAGCAAGGCCACCAACCTGCCTAGCTTGATACGGTCTTGGACATAGAGTCCGGTCTGGTCGAGCTTTTGCCGCATCGTCATCGTGGCGTCCGGCGCGGGGATCGTCACGCCGTATTGCGGATCGAAGATGTCCAGTCTTGGGGCAGCGCCAGCCGCAACCACGCTGGCGGTCGTCGAAAAGCTGTCGTCGATGCCGACGAGCAGATCATGTGTCAGCGGCCCGGTAGCGAAGCTGGCCTCCACGTGATTATCGAAGGCGATGTTGTCGAGCCATGCGTCCTGCCGTGAATAGGCCCGGTTAAGATAATAGCGGCCACTGGCCGGCACAGGATTACCGGTAAAAGCTCCGTACAGTCCGGCGTAAGTAAGATCGATCCGGCCATAACGGCCGTTCGAGACAAGCCGGATCGCCTTGGATAACTGGCTTTCCAGCGTATAGCCGACTTCATACTGGTTGCGATCGTAAGGATCGACCGACGGGTCGCTGACGAACAAATCGATAGGGATCTTACGGCCATCGGGTAACGGCGTGACGAATCCGGCATAGGGCACGAACCCGGTTGGTCGATTGGAGCGATCGCCCGTATAGCTGCCACGCAGCGTCAGCTTGGTGTCGGGAAGCGGCGTCCATGCTAGAGCCAAGGCGCCGTAACTGCGATTATCCTCCGCCATTTCGACCTGGGTGTCACCCCGCCGGACGAGGCCGATGGCACGGAACGCCAAAGTGTCCCTGATCGGCCCGCCGAAATCGGCCGAGGCATAGGCGCTGCCATATTCATCCACGCCCGCCTCGATCCGCGCTAGCCGCGTGCGGAGGGGTGCCTTGGACGCGATATTGACAAGCCCACCCGCGCTGCCACTGCCATAGAGAACAGACGCCGGTCCTTTCAGGATTTCGAGACGTTCTATCCCCTCAGCCGGCGTCGTCCACGACAGGAACGCGCCCGAATTGTAGAGCGCCAGACCGTCCTTGAAGAAATTCGAACTGGCGAAGCCGCGGAGCTGATAATATTCGATGCGAGTGTCGCTGCCGGATGCCTGGCTGCGCACGCCCGACGTGTAGTTCAGCGCCTCCGCCACGGTCCGAAGCTTGAGCATGTTGATAAAGGCGTCCTCGACCACAGAAATCGCCTGTGGCGCCTCCAGGATCGGCGCGTTGACCTTTGTCGCGCCGACGGCGCGATCGGCCGCCAGCCTGTGGCCGGTGATAACGATCGCCGTTTTGTCGTCGGCATCGGTGGATGACGGCAGCTTTTCATAGGGCGGGTTCGGCCCAGCGATGGTCGCCGCCAGCAAGGCGAGCGAATGAGCGGGAATGGTCACGAAACTTCTCTCTTGTGATCTGTTCGACCCAATGCCGTCAGGCATGAGCAATCGGCCGCGCCCGGCAAGCAGGAGCGCCGCATGCGGAAGAACCCACAGGCGATGTGGAGCGGCTCAGCCGAAGCGGAGAATGACGAGACTGTGCCACTTGGCCACGAAAGGCCGATGGAATCATCGCGCCAAATGCACCCGCTCCCAATGAAGCGGTGCATGCCTCGGTCATCCAAAAGCAAGCGGACACTCATGGGAATGCCGCCCCGCTTGGACATGCGGAGCCCTGCGCGCCGCCGTTCACGCCATTGGCGGAAGGCAAGCTCGCGCGGGTGGTCCGCGCACCGGTGGCCGTAGATGATGCGTCGGGAAAAGCGCGAGCGGCCGGACCTTGCGGAAACCCATGACTATGACGAGCGAGATCTCGATGGCCAGCAGCAATGGCTCTGCGCCGAAGAGCCATGGCATCCCCAGACCGGCAAAGGCGCAGGGGCTTTCGATCTTAGCCTTATGCCCGTCATGCGGGGTCGGCGTGCCGGGAATGGTCGTAGCTGCACCCTGGGGCGCCATGCCGGTACAGATTTGGATCACCATGCCCTGGCTCGTGGCGAGCGGCATGAAGCCGGATGGCACGACGCCTTTCACGAACAGCACGCAGCCGACGAGCAATATTGCCGACCACCGATGCTCACGGACCAAGGCGCGAAGCGCTTCCACAGCAAGCTGGATAGGAATCTTTTTCGGGAAAGTCATCCTAAAAGGTGGGAAGTCTTTGTTTTGCGCCATTAGCGCGCACGGCCTCGGAATTTTCGGGGCATGCGCCTTTTGGGTGATGTCAGTAAGGTGCCTCGCTAACCAATCCGAGCTCTCGTTTTCTAGGCTCTGGCCAGCCGCACCCAACCCTCATTGACAGAAGGGCATTGCCGTTCGACGCTCAAGATCGAACTTAATTACCTTAAGCCCAATTATGGATGAGATCGGATCGGGGAATTCTCGCTACTTTGTCGGGTCTTGCGCCAGCCCATCCCGCCGATTGGCGCGCCTGATTGCCTGCGGCGGGAGTCCATACAGCTTTACGAAGGCGCGCCGCATCCGCTCTGGGTCGGTGAACCCCACCGCCAGCGCGATCTGTTCAACCGGCTCAGCACCATCTTGCAAGCGCATGCGGGCAGCTTCCACGCGGATACGTTCAATGGCTTTGGCTGGTGTCTTGCCCGTTTCCCGATGAAACGCCCGTCCGAATTGTCGAACGCTGAGATGAGCGGCATCGGCCAAGCGCTCGATCGGCAAGGGTTCGTGCAAATGATCGCGCGCGAACGTCAACGCGATGCGAATCCGATCTGATTCCGGATCCATCTGGGAAAGATCGGAAAATTGCGATTGGCCGCCCGACCGCCGATGATAGACGACGAGCTCGCGTGCGACCAGGCGCGCCATCTCTATCCCATGGTCCGCCTGGATAAGCGCCAACGCCAGATCGATGCCGGCGGAAATTCCCGCCGAAGTCCATACCGGACCGTCTTCTACAAAAATCCGGTCGGCCTCGACTTTTATGTTTGGATATTGCTGTTGCAGTCGATGCGCCACCCGCCAATGAGTGGTCGCACGCCGTCCGGCAAGCAACCCTGCTTCGGCGAGCAGGAACGCGCCGGAACACACGCTGGCGACGCGCGGCGTCATGGCGGCGAGCTTTGTCACCGCATGCACCTCTCGGGGTTCGAACATGGGGGCGATTTCGCCGCCGACAACGACCAGCGTATCAAATGATGCGGCGCCTATCGATGCGGTTGCGATTGACAGGCCGCCACTGCCTGGCACCAGACCACCATCGCTGGACAGGACGTGGAGTGTATAAAGCGATCGACCGGCAACCTTCGTGACGGATTCGAAAGCGCCGAACGGCCCCGCAAGGTCGAGGATCTGATGCCCAGGATAAACAAAAAAGCCGATATTATGCATAATGACTTATTCTAAGGGATATCAGCCTTTCATGACAGACTTAATCGCCGTCCACAACACTGGGCAGTCAAAATGGCAGCCACGCATCGGACTCGAATTCATAATCGGCTTATCGTGATCGCCGGTGACTAGCCAGCGTCGTCACCCGAATGTCGGCCCGCGCACCAAGTTGCGCGTCCCTCGTAGCCAGGTCGCGACATCGACGACAGCAAGACCATGTGTCGCGTTGACGGTCCGTTCCTTGAGCCACGCGACCCCATCTGTCCGCGCGAATGCCATGCGGTATTTGCGCAATGTCAGCGGGATGGGCAGCGACGTCGACTATCAACTGTGGCACCGTCCTCAATGTCCGTTCCATCGTCCGGCCCGTGACGCGTTCCACTGTATCGGCGATTTCGTGGTAGGTAAGCGTGCCTAAGCGACGAACACCACCTGATCGTCTAGGACGGGCCGGGACGCGGCTCGCAGCGCAGTGAGGCGGCCGATATCGTCGGATGCGATAATGCGAGCTGATATTCCATTCGCCAAGCGCATGGATGGCGTTCTGATGCAGTTCAACGAGGCAAAACACCGGCAGAAAGGTGAAACTGCTAAACATGCTGTGTTTCGGCGTGAGATTGGGGACCACCTGACCCGGTAATCGGCACCTAAACGGGGACCACCTTCCGGGTCATCTATGTTCGCCTGCTGTGTTGGCTGGCGACGAGGTGGAGGATGACGACGGTGGAGACGATAGGACGGATCAGGCGCGCGCATTTCGTGCAGAAGTTGTCGGTGCGGGAGATCGCGCGTCGACTGCATGTGTCGCGCAAGACGGTGCGCAAGGCGATCGAGGCGGAGGAGCCCGTGTTCACGTACACGCGGGTTGCGGAGCCCAAGCCGAAGCTGGGTGGCCACGCGGCCGCGCTGGAGCAGATGTTGGCCGAGAACGAACGCAAGCCACGCCGCGAACGTCTGACGCTGATCAGGTTATATGAGGTGCTGCGCGGGCTTGGATTTGAGGGCGGCTACGATGCTGTTCGCCGCCATGCCCGTCGCTGGCAACGCGAGGAAGCGGGGCGGACGGCGACCGCGTTCGTGCCACTGAGCTTCGATCCTGGCGAAGCGTACCAGTTCGACTGGAGCCACGAAGTGATCGTGATGGCGGGCGTGACGACGACGGTGAAGGTCGCGCACGTCAGGCTTTCCCACAGCCGGATGTTCTTCGTGGCGGCCTATCCGCGCGAGACGCAGGAGATGGTGTTCGATGCGCATGCACGAGCGTTCGCCTTCTTTGGCGGTGTCTGCACGCGCGGCATCTACGATAATATGTCGACGGCGGTGGACGTGGTGTTCCTCGGCAAGGAACGCCGGTTCAACCGGCGGTTCCTGCAGATGTGCAGCCATTATCTGGTCGAGCCGACCGCCTGCACGCCGGCAGCTGGCTGGGAGAAGGGACAGGTCGAGAACCAGGTTGGCCTCGTGCGCGAGCGCTTCTTCACCCCGCGGCTGCGCTTTGCGAGCTACGAGGAGCTGAACACCTGGCTGCTCGATCGCTGCATCGAACATGCCAGCGCCCATCGTCATCCCGAGTTGCGCGAGCGGACCGTCGCCGATGTGTTCGACGACGAGAAGGCGGCGCTGATGCGGCTGCCGACGACGGCGTTCAATGGCTTCCATGCGGTGACCGCGACCGTCTCCAAAACACTGCTCGTGCGGTTCGATTACAACAAGTACTCGGTCGCGGCCCGCGCACTGGGCCGCCCGGCGGAGGTCCACGCCTATGCCGACCGGATCGTTATCCGGCAGGGTGATGATATCGTTGCAGAGCATGCGCGGCGCTACGGTCGCGATCAGACGATCTACGATCCGTGGCATTACGTACCGGTGCTGGCAAAGAAGCCGGGTGCGCTGAGGAACGGCGCGCCGTTCAAGCAACTCGCATTGCCGTCAGGACTGGAGCGTCTGCGCACCCGTTTGAAGGAGAGCAGCGATGGCGACCGCCAGATGGTCAAGATCCTCACCGCCATTACCGTCGATGGTCTTGACGCCGTGGAGAACGCCGCTGCCGAAGCACTCGCGAACGGGGTGGCCAGCGCCGATGTGGTGCTCAACATCCTGGCCCGGTCCCGATCGGCGCCGGTGGAGCCCACCATTGCAACACCCGACCATCTGCGGCTTGAGATCGAGCCGATCGCCGATGCAGGCCGCTACGATCGCCTGCTGACCCCGCTTCGTGAGGCGGCGTGATGATGGAGCGCCACCAGATCCTGGAGTTGATGGGCGACCTCAAGCTCGCCGGTATGCGCCAGGCCTATGACGAGGTGATCGCCGATGCGATCAAGCGCCAGTATCCCGTTCAGCATGTCGTCGGCGATCTGTTGCGGGCGGAGATCGCCGACAAGCATGCCCGCTCGATCAAGTATCAGATGACGATCGCCAAGCTGCCGCTTGCAAAGGAGGTCGCCGAGTTCGAGTTCGCCGGCACGCCGATCAACGAAGCGCTGGTTCGCGATCTCGCCACCGGGGCGTTCCTCGCCAACCAGCGCAATGTCGTGCTGGTGGGCGGTACGGGCTCGGGCAAGACGCATCTGAGTATCGCCATCGCGCGCAGTTGCATCCGCACCGGTGCCCGCGTTCGCTTCCACAATACCACCGATCTGGTGAACCGGCTCGAGATGGAGGTCCTTCAGGGCCGCACCGGCAAGCTTGCCGAGCATCTGTCGCGGCTGGACCTCCTGATCCTCGACGAACTTGGCTATCTGCCGTTCGCACGCGCTGGCGGGCAGCTGCTGTTCCACCTCATCAGCCGACTTTACGAACACACCTCGGTCATCGTCACCACCAACCTGGCGTTCGGCGAATGGCCGACCGTGTTCGGCGATGCGAAAATGACGACCGCGCTGCTCGATCGACTTACCCATCACTGCGACATCGTCGAGACAGGCAACGAGAGCTGGCGGTTCAAGAACCGAAGCTGAGCGCCGTCGCTGCCGCTGCCAAAGAGGATGTCGTTCTGGGGGATGTCGGCTCCGGGCTACGCCCTACGCCGACATCCCCCAGAACGACGGCACGTGAGTGGTCTCCTTTTACATGCCGATCCCGGTCCCCGTTGCCGCGCCGATTGACACGTCAGGGGTTCCTCCACTTCGTGAAGATGCACCGGCTGCGATGGCGAGGACCGTTCGGAATCGAGCGCACGATGACTTGCGCGCAGCCAGCCAAGCGCGGCCGGACCATTGTCGTAGAAGGCGTAGAAGGTGAATCCGACCGGCATTTTGGCGCGGTCGAGCTTCTGCGCGGCGACGAACAGATCCATGTCGTCCGCACCCTCGACGGCTGCCCAGAGCCGTAGCTTGGTATGCCCCGTGATCTCGGTGTCCTGGTCGAACTCCAGGTCGAACGCAGCATGGCCTGTCACGGCGTCGTAGCGGAATTCGGCCTCGCGGGCAGGCTCGTCGATCGTCATCAGGCCCGTCGCGGCATCCAGCCATAACCGGGTATAGATGGTGCGGGCGAGTGGCCACTCGGCCTCGGCGCGTTCCACCGCGACTCCGGCCGCCTCACGTACCTCGATCCGCACCCTGGGCCATGCCTGGGCCTGGGTCGTGCGGCCTTTGAGATAATGATCGAAAAAGGCGTGCTGCCGCGCACGACTCTCGGGGCGATAATAGTGCGCCCATTTCTTCTGCCCGTGGACTTCAAGCCATTTCTGCGCGCTGCCCATCCGGCGATAAGCTTCAATCGTACCGCGCAAGTGCAGCCCCTGGTCCGACCAGCTCGCAACAACATAGGCCGGCTGATCGATCGCCTCGAGGTCGATCTCCTTGGACCGCCAGAATGGATCGATCATCGGATGCGCCTGGATGTTCGCCCAGCTATCCTCGGTGCGGTTGAGCGAAAAACGGATATTGTCGGAGGCACGAGGAAGGAAGCCGGTCTCTGGTATCCCGCCATGATAGGCAAACTCCCGATACCAGTCGGAAAAGCCTTCCCAGGGGTTGAGCGCAACCAAGGCCGGCGGACGCAGCGATGCGACGAGATACTGGATCGCGGCAAGATAGGACACGCCGGTCATCCCGATCTTGCCGTTCGATCCCGGGCGATCGGCAAGCCAGCAGATCGTGTCGTAGCAATCTTCGGCTTCCTGGCGGCCATTGTGATGAAAATCGCCGCCCGACAGCCACGCCCCGCGCGGATCGACCACCGCCACGGCATAACCCAAGCGGCCCCAGAATAACGGATCAGGCCCCTCGAACGGGGTCAGCGGCGACAACCAATCGGGATCGACGCCGGAAAGCGGCCAGAACACCTGGTTTGACAGTGCGTGCTTGCCGTAAGGGCCCCATGCCAACAATGTCGGAAGATCGGCCTCCCCCTCGGGCCGATATAGATCAGCATAGATTTCGGTGCCGTCGCGCAGGCATATTCCCGCATTGCGTTCGATCACCAGGCCGCGCTCCCGCCACACGACATGCTCCAGAGGCGGGAGCGGCGGCTTGTTGGGGGCGCTTGCCGGATCCACGCCGGGGCGCATGATCGTCTCGAAGGCAGCGGATCGCTCGACCATCAGAGCACGACGAAATAATGGATGCAGTTGGCATTGGGGGTCTTCTCGGCGACCCCGACAAAGACATGCCTTGCGAGCCAGTCGTGCGGCCCGGCCGGCGCATCGAAGCTGGGGGAAACACGCATATAATAATCTTCGTGCGCGACCGGTTCGTTGCGCGCCATCCGTTCGGCGATGTCCGGCGAGCGCGCCCAGCGATAACCGCGATTCTGGAGATAAATGATCGCGCCGTCATCGGCCTCGATCAAATAGCGCGCGTCGAAATCTATCACACCGTCGGGCCGTAGCAGCGGAAAGTCACCGCCTGACATCGGCACCACGCGCCCGCTCAGCCGCGGCCCCTCGACCGTGCCGCTCGCGGCATAGATCGCAGCACGCGTGTCCCCCCGTGCCGAGGGTTTGATCCAATAAGGCTTGGTCAATGCTATCGAAATGCTAAACGCATGTTCGAACTGGGGGTGGAAGCGGTGCATGCCATCCATCGACGAAAAATTCCCTCGGCTGCTCTCTAGTATATGTTGATTACTCAACACATATGAGCTTGGCAAGGAAGGGATCTGGCGAAGCATGACGAAGCGAACGGACATCACGGAAACCTGGGGATTGTTCGATCGCGGCCACCTCCCCTACCGGCTCCTCCTCCTCGCCAAGATGATCGATCGCGCAACCGCGCGTCAGGTGCGCGATGGTGCCGGCTTGACGCTCGCTGAATGGCGCGTGCTCGCACATGCGGTCGTTCTCGGCGACGCGAACGCGAGCCGCATCGCCGCCGCAGCAGCGGTCGATCGCGCCGAGGTGAGCCGGGCACTGCTCAGCCTGGAGAAAGCGGGGCTGGTTACCCGGGAAGCGGATCCCAACCATGGCAAGCGCCAACAGGTGAATGTGTCGCCGGAAGGTTTGGCGCTTCACGACCGCTTCCGCCGCGAGCGCATCACCTTTTTCGATACGATCACGGCCGACCTCGATGACGAGGAATTGGGCGCACTCGACGGCTATCTTCTGCGCATCGCGCGGCAAACCCAGGCGTTCGACGACGAATGAACTCGTTCGGCCGGCCCATATTGCCTCAGAAGATGCGCGATTCTGGTCTGGCGCTGGTGACCTCTATGGAAATCCAACCTGTGTTTGCCGCGGGTGTCTTAGCGCAGCCTCCGCTACACCGCGGATGCTTGCCACGAGGCCCAGGTCAGCCGAGTTTCCTGGCGTTATCCCAAAACTTTTCGTTGGGAGCGACGCCCAGCCCGGGGCCCTCCGGCAGCGCGAAATAGCCCTCCGCGCATTCCAGCCGGCCGTTCATCAACTTCGCCGAATGGGGGAATATGCTGTGCTGGAACTCATGATAGGGGAGGTTCAGCACGGTCGCCGATGCCTGCAGGCTGGCAGCCGCGAAAATACCGGCGCCGATCGTCGCGTGCGGGATGATCTTGGCGTGATGTGCCTGCGCCAAGTGCGCGATGCGCATGAATTGCGTGATGCCGCTATGCCCCATCTCGGTCTGCACGATCGAGACCGCGCGCGCTTCAAGCCGCGAGCGCGCGTCATAGACGGTGCGCCATTCCTCTCCCGCGGCGATCGGCACCGTCGCATGGGCGGCAATGTCGGCAAGGCCGGCGACGTCCTCGGTCTTGCACGGCGCTTCCATGAAATAGATATTATAGGGCGCCAGCCGCTGGAGCAGCGCGATGGCTTCCGCCGGCGTATACATCCAGTGGCAGTCGAGCATGATCGCGACATTGGCGCCAAGACCCTCGCGGAGCGCGGCGATTTCGCGTTCGACGCCTTCATAGCTGACCGAGGCGGCGATCTTCACTGCGTCATAACCCTTGTCGACGAAGCTCCGCGCGAGATCGACCTTCTCGGCAATCGTCGGGCGAGGCAGGCCGGAGACATAGGCCGGGATGCGGTCGCGATGCTTGCCGCCGAGCAGCTGATGGAGCGGCAATCCGGTCAATTTCCCCATTAGATCCCACAGCGCGATGTCCACTGCAGCCAGCGCATCGAGCCAGAAGCCGCCGGTATAGCCCCGCACGCGCATAAGATCGTACAGGTCTTCCCAGATCGCTTGCACGTCAAAGGGCGAACGACCGGCAATGATCGGCGCGATGATATCGGAAATGAGCGCGTGGATCGCATCGGGCGCGACCAGGCCGTAAGTTTCGCCCCAGCCGTCAGCGCCTGAATCGAGCGTCACCCGCACGACCGCGGAACGCATCGCCGCTGGGTAGATCGTGCGATTGCCGCGGCGGACGAAATAGCCGGCGCTGTTGATCGATTCCCCCGGACCAAGGCCGCCGAGATAGGCGTCGTCCTGTGGAATCGTGACGGAGAAAACGTCGATCGACGCGATCCGATCATCCAGCGTCATACATCCTGCTCCCGTTCGTAAAAGGCGTCGTTCGCGCTATTGAACTCGTTTAGGTCATTTGAAGCTTTATTAGCAACACTAATCGATGCTCTGGTGGCAAGAGTTTCGAGAGAGGCAATTGCTCGTCTGGACGAAACTTTGCAGGCGGGATAGCTGCGGGGTTGAAGCGGGTTCGCAAGTGACGCTGAACAAGCAACGATGGAACTGAACATGCGCGTGGGAGCCGGCAGAGCGAAAGCGGGCGCGCAGCCCAACCAGAGTCTGATCGACGGTATCACAGTGCTTCAGGCGCTCGCGACCTCGACCGAGCCAGTCGGATGCCGGGAACTGGCGCGCCGTGTCGATCTGGAAACTACCCGGGTCAATCGACTACTCAAGACGCTCACCTATCTGGGGATCGCGCGGCAGACCAGTGACCGCAAATACGGCCCAGGCTCGGGCATGACGGTCCTCGCGGCGCAGAGCCTGTTCGCGTCGGGTTTGCTGCGCCGGGCGCTGCCAGCGCTCGAAGGCTTGCGCCGGTTCGGTCATACGGTCGCGATGGGTGTGTTGTGGCGCGACAATGTCAGTTACTTGTTCCACGCGCCGCCCAACATGCCCGAGACCGACGCGCTGGGACGGATCGGCCTGTATCCAGCGACGCGCGGCGGCATCGGCATGGCGCTGTTGGCGGCGCTTGACGATCTTGAGGTTGAGGAAACCTACGCCAGCCACGATATCCCGGGCTATGCGGATCTTCCGACGCTCCTGACCGCACTCAACGAGGTTCGCGCCCAGGGCTATGTCCGGCTCCGCGTCAAGGATGAGCGCGAGCAGCACACGGTGGCGATCACGATCGGCAAGCCGGTCTATGCGGCGATCGGTCTGTCCGGGTGGATACCAACGGCGGCAATGCCCGAAATGCTCGATGCGCTGCATGAGGCGGCGCGCAAGATCGGCGAAAGTGGCGATGTGCGTGGGGTGCAGCTCGACCTCGCCGATCCGGCGCTTGATTATCGCGTCGCGGTTTAGCGAACGGCTCCGCCTTCGGAGTAATTTTCGAGACGATCCAGAATCCGCGTCAATTCCTCATGATCCCCGGAGTCGAATTCGGGCCCCGGAGAGCGCGTATAGGCGTTCGCGATCAGCCCGCGGCGACGCAGCACTTCCTTGGTCAGGCGCCAGCGGAACACCGCCTGCATCATCAGGATCGGCAGAACGGCTTCGTAGAGATCACGTACCTTTTCGCTATCGCCGGCAAGGTGCGCGGTCATCAACGCGACGTGGATTTCGGGGGTCTCAACCGCGGGCATCGTGCCGATCGCGCCACGGGCCAGTTCATCGGTGATGTAGCGCCCGCCGGCACCGCCGAACACGCCGAGGAGGCTGGACGGGCGGTGCTCCAGCAGCTCGCTGATGCGCTGGCCGCAAGGCATATTCTCTTCCTTGACCCAGCGGATCGCATCGGTTGCTTGCACGATTTCGCGAAGTTGCGCGCCGGATAGTCCCAGGCCCATCGGCGTGGGCGCGTTCTGGAGCATCAGCGGCAGATCCGCACGCGCACCGAGCGCAGCGTAGAATGCGCTCAGTAACATAGCGTCGGCGCCGACCGACTTCGGCGTCATCACCATGGCTGCGACGGCGCCGGCAGCAGCCCCGGCGGTCGCCAGGCGTGTGCTTTCGTGCAGGTCGCCGCCGCTGGCACCAACGACGAAGTGCGCGCGGCCTGCCACGCGGTTTCCCACGAAGTGGATCATCGCGTCGCGCTCATCCAGCGTGAGCATATCATATTCGCTGGCGAGGCCCGGAAATACCACCCCGTCGACACCGCGATCGATCGCGTAGTCGATGACGTTGGCCAATCCATTCTCGTCGATATCGCCAGTCGCGGTGAAGACCGTGGGCAGCACGGGAAACACGCCGCCAATACTTGCAGTCATTTCAATCTCCAGGACGAATTGCGAACGCCGAGCGGATTTCCGCGCCGGTTAGACCAGACAAGATGAGGGACCGGAGGTTCCTTCCGGTCCCCCAGGGAGGAGCACAGCGAGGGCGATGTGAGCCCTCAGAATTTGGCGTTGAACCCGAGCGAGAAACGACGCCCCTGCAACCCGTAGAACGACGTTGCTTCGGGTGATTCCACATAGCGCTTCTGCACCTCATTGGTCAGGTTCGAGGCATCGGCGAAGATCGTGAACGGTCCGAATTCATAACGCACCGACGCGTCGAGCGTCCGATACGGTGCGTAATAGATAGCGGTGCTGCCTGGTCCGACGCTGTCGAAGAATTTGTCGCGATAATTGTACGCGGCGCGAATGCCGAAGCCGTACTTTTCATAATAAGCGACGAGATTGTAATTCACTTTGGACAAGCCCTGGAGCGGCAACGCCGATCCGTTGCGGTCGAGCAGCGAGGTCGTGCTGTCGATGTAGGATAAGTTGGCGACCACACCGAAGCCGTCGAGCGGCGACGGCAGGAAATAGAATGGGGTCTGGAACAGCACTTCGACGCCCTTCACTTTGCCACCCGTGCCGTTGAAAGGCCGCGTCACCAGGAAGCCTTCGGGCTGGCCCGGAGGCGCAACTTCGCCCGGCGGTATTTCATAGGCGGCGCGGCTGAAGATGAAGGTCTTCACGTCCTTGTAGAAACCGCCGATGGTCAGCGCCGAACCGCGTGCGAAATACCATTCCAGCGCGATGTCATATTGATTGGCGCGGAGCGGATCGAGGCGCGGGTTGCCTGACGTCCCGTTGTACGGCGACAGACGGTTGAGAATGAGATCGGGCGACAGATCGACCGAGTCGGGTAGGCCAAGCACCTTTGCATAGCCGGCGCGGAACAGCAGTTTGTCGGTCAGTTCCAGTTTCACGACGGCACTGGGCAGCCAGTCGACGAAGTGGGATTTGACCTCCAGCGGATCGACAGCCCCACTGGTTCGGCGGATCGCGCCCAGCGCATCGCGATCGGTATCGCTATAGCGCACGCCGACATTGCCCGACAGCGGCATCGAACCAAGACTGGTCGCGAAATTCACCTTGAGATAGGCCGCCATCGTCTTTTCGGAGATGCGGAAAGACTGTAGCGGATCGACAGACCGTGCCGGGCACAGGCCGCTGTTGGGAGCAAGGAACTCACACGCCGTGCCGATCGGCAGCGCCGTCGCTATGGCCGCAACATAATTCATTGCGATTGCTGGTGCGCCGCCGCCGAGCAAGTCGGAATAGTCACGAATATTATAGATTGCCGGACCGTTGGAGACGAGCAGCGTGTTGGCGGGCGTCGTGCCGCCGAACCCGATCTGCCGTTGGATCGTATCGCGACTGGTCGTCAGCGCCGAATAGCGTATGCCTGCATCGATCTGCGACAGGAACGCCCCTTCCGGCTTGAACGCAAAGTCGATCTTGCCAGCGGTTTCCTGCCCCGTGTTGCGATTGAAATTGTCGAACACGTTGGCGTAGCGGAACTGGGCGGGGGAGGTAACGTCAAGCGCGGGGGGCGCCGTAACGGTCGGAATGCCGCCGTCGTTGATATCAAATCCGAACAGATATTTGTTGATGCTCTGCACCCGGACGAACTCCTGGGTTACGTCCATCGTGGCGCGCGAATAGTTGAATTCGGGATTGACCGAAAATCGCCCGTTATCGGTTTTCCACTTGAAACCGATCCCACTGCTGATTGTATCGCTCTTTACCTTCAACGCCTCGGCGTTGCCCTGGGCGACCTGATTGATCGTGCCCGACGTGAGAATCTCGTTCGACGACAATGTATAGGACGTGTAGTCGCTGGCATTGCTGCTCAATGGTACTGAGAACCAGTCGCGCGTGCGGTTGGTGTTCAGGTGCGAATAGGCGGCGTCGCCATAGAGTTCGAAGCTGTCACTTGGCCGCCACTGGAACGCCGCGTTGCCGCCGATCTTTTCGCGTTTCTCGCGCAGGCGCTGGAAGCGGAAGTCCGCGATATAGGTACCCGGAATGCCGTCACCATTTGGATCGTTCGCCCTCGGATTGGCGGCAGTGTTGAACGCCGATGTCAGCGGCGTGTAGCCGGTGAACGAGTTGAATGAATCCTCATTGACCGGCTTGTTCGAATAGGTCGCGTTCAAGAGAATGCCGAACGTGTCGTTGGCGAAGGTATTCGAATAGAGCGCCGATCCGTCATAGCCCCAGCGCTTGTCCTGGTCCGAATAGACGGTTGAACCTGAAATCGAGATTAGTTGACCGGGTTTGTCGAATGGTTTGCGGGTGATGATATCGACAGTGCCGCTGAGTGAGCCATCGGTGCGCTCCGCGCCTTGCAACTTGATGACGTCGAGTCGGCCGATCATTTCCGACGGAAAAAGCGACAACGGGCCGTAATCCGAATCGGCGACCGCGGCGATGCCGACACCGCGGCCGTTCGGGTTGACGAGCGTGCGTCCGTTGATCTCCGTCCGGTTCTGCCGAAGGCCGCGGATCGAAACGCTGGTGCCCTCGCCGAGCGCGCGACGAATCTGCACGCCGGACACACGCTGGAGCGATTCAGCGATATTGTTATCGGGAAGCTTTGCCACATCGGTGGCTATGATCGAATCCTGAAACTGATTGGTTTCGCGCTTCACGTCGAGCGCTTCGGCCAGGCTCTGACGATAACCTGTGACGACGATTTCGCTGTCGGCCGTCTCCCCCGCAGCAGGCGGAGTCTCGGCCGGGGGCGATGGTTGCGGCTGGGTCTGCGCGGTCGCCGATGTCGCGGCCAAAATCGCTCCGAGGCAAGCGCCACCGAGCCAAAGATTCGTCCTTCGCATATCACTCTCCCCTGCGATTCTTATTTTCTTTCGGGCAAAGTGTTGCACATTTAGCTACAATGTCAACAGGGCGTTGACGAAAATCAATTGCAAAAACGCGCATCGATCGTTGTGCCATTACACGGCTCGACCCGAAATCTGTGGAGACGCCGACTTGTGCGCTACCGGATTCAGCGCCGGGTGATGCTGGCGCCGCCGTCGATCAGATAATCGACACCAGTGATCCAGGACGCTTCATCCGAGCAGAGAAATAATGCTAGTGCAGCAACGTCCTCAGGCGTGCCGAGCCGGCCAAGCGGATGCCGTGCGATATTGGCGGTCCGCGCCACCTCTGGATCCGGGTGCGCCTCAAATCCTTGGCGCAGCAACGGCGTATCGATCGACGCGGGGCGGATCGCATTGACCCGCACATTGTCTCCGGCAAGCTCGAGCGCGAGCGTCTTTGTCACACTGTCGAGCGCCGCCTTTGACGCGGCATAGGCCGCCAGACCCGGCGTGGCGAAAGTCGAATTGATCGACGAGATGAACAGAAATGCCCCGCGTCGCCGCGCTTGCATACCCGGGGCAAAGCTCCTGGCGAGACGGAAGGCGCCGCCGACATTCACGTCCATCATCCGGGAAAAGGAGAGGCTTTCGGTTTCAAGCGTCGATCCGCGACCGCCAAGCGCAGCGGCATGGACGACGATGGTGGGCAGCAGGCCAGCCGAAGCGATCACGTCGGTAGCCGATCGCACGGAGATGTCGTCCCCCAGATCACAGGTCAGCTTCAGGTCACCATGGGCCGGCTCGATCAGGTCGAGCGCCGCCACGTGGCAGCCTTCTTGCGTGAACCGCCGAGCGATGGCGCTGCCGATCCCGCCTGCGGCTCCCGTCACGACGACGGTATGTCCTTCCAATCTGGTCATCGCAATCGCTCCTGCTCGGCCGAGACCCGTCGTATCGCGGCGAAGCCGGTCGCTGAAAGTCGTTTATCGTCGATAAGCTCGGCCTTCATTGCCAGATGATTGATCGCTGTACTGAATAGCGGCGCGACATCCTCGGCACCGGTGACGAAGCACGTTTGATCGCTCGTTCCGGCGGCGGGCAGATTTTCGCGCACGTCCGAGCCAATGAGGATGCCCCATAGATAGGATGCTGCATCCTGTTCGCTGAAACGTTTTGCCTGCACCGCGGTCCGCGCGGAGAACAACAGCCTGCCCAGACCGCCGCCATCGGCCGCGCGCGACAAGCCGGTTCTGAAGGCGTCCCCGTCCCGCGCGGGCGTCACCATCAACGGTGCGAGGATGCTTCGCTCGGCGAGCACGCGATAGAGTTCGACCGTCATTGATGTGTGAAACCGCTCGACCATGGTCTGACCCAGCTCGATCCATTTGCCGTGCATCCCCGGTACCGACAGCAACAGCGCGCCATCGGCGCGACCGGTTCCGATGAGCCCGGCGGCTGCGACCTCCTCGCCGCGCAGGACATCAGGATCGCCGAAGCGGGAAATGCACGACAAGCCCGGCAGGATCGCGACCGACAAGGTGTCGATTTGTGTTTGGCGTGCATGCGCCGCGATCATCGCCGGCGTGGCCGGGCAAGGCAGTTGCTCGACCGCCTCGAGTCCCATCGGTGAACCAATCATCCCGGCCAGCCACATCGTGGCACAGGCGTCCGGCCAACGCGCCCGCATCGCTTGCAGGCGTGCAATCCTGGCCGACCGGTCCAGATCGATCAGCCGCACATCCTCTACCAAAACGTCCAGAATATCGCCATCCGCCGTAAGCAGACGCGCCCGGATTCGTGTCGTGCCCCATTCGACCGCGATGAACATCCGAGCGCTCATGCGTTGCCCTCCCGGTCAGCCATCGAACGGCCGGTCGTCGCAAGATAGGCGGCGATCACACCGAGCGGATAGGCGACGGCGATTGCCAGGAACATTGGCCGATAGGTGAGCACAACGACAAGCTGCCCGACCGCATAAGTCGATCCGATCGTAACGATGCCGGTGACGATACCACCAATGCCCATGACCTTGCCGAGATGGCGGCTCGGGTAGAGATCGACCGGCAACGCGGTCTGGTTGGTGACCCACGCGGTATGGCAAAACGCGACGATCGCGCCGAGTGCCAGGCTGATCGCGATGCTGGGCTCGAGCGCGTTGATCGCGCCGACCGGGGCGACCAGCGCGACCAGGCCCATCACGGCCACCCGCGCGCGCGCCGGTCGCACGCCGCGGCCGACGAACCATCCGGACAATATGCCCCCGCCGACCGCGCCGAAACCGGCGGCCGCATAGACGATCCATGTCGTCCGCCCCATTTCGCCGATGGTCAGTCCGCGCTCCTCGGTCAGATATTTGGGGAACCAGAACAGGTAGAAGAACCACACCGGATTGGTCAGCGAACTGCCGACCGCATAAAACCATACGCCGCGCGTGCGCATCACTGCGATCCAGCCCTTCCAGCCGGAATCGTCGACTGGCTCGGCACGTTCCGCGACGATATCGGGGCCCGCTACGGCGTCTTCATCGTAAACGGGCAACGGTTGCTCCGGACGATAAAGCAAGAGCCAGGCAGCCAACCAGATCAGGCCAAACGCTCCGCTGATGACAAACGTGAGCCGCCAGCCGAATGCGAGGAAGAGTGCGGCCATCACGACCGGCGCTATCGCGGCTCCGAAATGCGCGGCAGAGGAATAGATACCGATCGCGAGCGCCCGCTCGCGCTGGGGAAACCATTCGCGCACCAGCTTGGGCGAGGCGACCCAATTGCCCGCCTCGCCAAGCCCAAGTGCGAACCGGCTTGCACCCAGTTGCCAGATGTTGCTTGCCAGGCCGGTGCACGCGCTGGCGAGCGACCACCAGCCGACGAAGACGACCATGCCCCAACGCGCGCCGATGCGGTCGACAATAAAGGCAGACACCAGGCCGCCCAGCATATAGGCGACGAGAAAGGCATTGACGACGGAAGCATAGCCTTTGTCGTCGATCCTGAGCTCGCCCTGGACGACACCCGCCATCAGCCCCAGCGTTTGGCGATCGAGATAGTTGAGCAACGCGGCAAGCGCGAGCATCGTCACGATTAGCCACCGGAACCGGGCAATCTTCGCCCTTTCGGCTACCATTTCCGCCCTCTCCCGAACCGCGCGCCGTTGCGCTGCTAATCTAAACTCGCCCTTTTGCTACGCCTATGTATCGTTTATAGCAACAATATGATCGAAGATCGCGCACCATTGATGGCCTCACCACCGTTGCTGTCGGATATGCCATTAATCGCAACCTGGCCCGTTCACGCAGGGCTGGCCGAGTGTCCGTATTGGATCGCCGACACGAATTCGCTGCTTTGGGTCGACATCGTCCGGCCATCGGTCAATATCCTTGATCTGACCTCCGGCATTTCGACCGAAACGGTCGTTCCGGCGAAGATCGGGTCGGGCGCCCCCGGGCCGGATGGTGCGGTGCTGCTGGCGCTGGAAGACGAACTGTGGTTGCAGGACTCGCGATCCGAACTCCGTCCTTGGGCTGCCCCGGACATGACCGGCACGCATTTCAACGACGGCAAATGCGATCCGATGGGACGCTTCTGGGTCGGATCGCGCTCCAGCGACGGATCGTTCGGCAAGGGGTGTCTGTATCGACTCGACCCAGACGGTCGCACGATCGAAATGGCGAGTGGATTCGATGTCTGTAATGGCTTGGGCTGGAGCCCCGACGGCACATCATTCTACATTGTCGATACGGTTCCCCGTCTCCTCTATCGCTACGACTATGATCTGACCGCGGGCACGATCGCGAACCCGCAGGTCATTCAGGACTTTGTCGGGATCCCGGGCAAGCCCGACGGCCTTGCGGTCGATATCGCGGGAAATATCTGGTGTGCCATGTGGGATGGCGCCGGGATCCAATGCCTGTCTCCCGCTGGCGAGCCGATCGGCTTGCTCGATACGCCATGTCAGCGTCCCACAAGCTGCGCCTTTGGCGGCAATGACGGGCGCACTTTGTTCGTCACATCCGCATCCTACGGGCTCGACCCCGCTGACATCGAAAAATTCGGATTGTCGGGGAGCATCCTGGCATTCCGGTCGCGGGTCGCGGGCGTGCCCGTCGCTGCTTATGCGGGGCGCCGCAACCAGCATAAGATCTTGCCCGGAATGGCCGAAGTAAAGGCTCTGGCACCGGCGATCGATGCTCTGGCCGATCGCGACAGTCCGCTCGCAGTGTGGAAGAACTTGCCCGCAGTTCCATTATGGCAGGGTGTTCCGCCGGGCGGCAACTTCGCAAAGCCCGCCGACCTGACGACGGATTTCGCGCCTGAGATGCTCGCCAATTGGCCGGCCGATTTTCTCCGTTGGGTACAGACGCCTGAACTCCGGATCTTCCGACCGCAGCGCGCGAACGGCGCCGCGGTGCTGGTTATGCCGGGCGGGGGCTATGCTTTCCTCTCGATCCGGAACGAGGGCATGGATATTGCCCAGCGACTGAACCGGTACGGCTACACCGTCTTTGTGTTGACCTATCGCCTGCCCAACGAGGGATGGCACCCGCGTTGGGCGGTGCCGTTGATGGATGCACAACGCGCAATGCGCTTGATCCGCGCGCGTGCAACGGAATTTGGCGTGGATGCTGCGCGGGTCGCAGCGCTGGGTTTCTCGGCAGGGGGCAATCTTGCCGCAAGCCTGGCCACGGCGGCAGCGCGGCGGTTGCATGATCCAGTCGACGCCATCGATGCGCATGATGCGCGCCTCGCGGCGATAGGGTTGATCTATCCAGTGATAACCATGCACGCGTCCGCGACGCACGCACTTTCGCGGCGCATGCTGCTTGGCGCTGCGCCCGCTGCGGAATTGATCGCAGGACATTCGGCGGAAAACCATGTCGATGCGACGACGCCGCCAATCTTCCTTGCGCACGCGCTGGATGATGAAAAGGTGCTTGCGGATAACAGTCTTATGATGATGGCGGCGTGCCGCGCAGCAAAGCGGCCCTGCGAATTGCATCTTCTACAGGAAGGCGGACACGGCTTCGGTGTCGGCCGCGAGGGCACGCCGGCATCGCTTTGGACCGATTCATTCTGCCTGTGGCTTGCCCGGAACGGTGCCGCCTGAGCGCGAGCCAATCGGCGGAATGATCTTGGCCCGTTGCGCCGCTCCGCCTCGAACTCGCCTTGAACTTGAGCTTCTTCGCCCGGCCAGATCCCGGCCTTCAAGCGAAGGTCCGCCTTCTATGCCCGGGCAGCCCAAAGCGGACAGCAGGCTAGCGGCCCAGATTCCGACATTGCGCTCAGCCGACAAGGCCCAATTTGTTGAGTGAATGGCTTGCCCAAGTGTTGGCTGACAGCCGAGCTACACTGTTCCTGCCGCGCGTCCTTGAGAAAGTAGCGACTCCAATAGCAGACGGGTCCGCCGTCCTGCAGCGTCGTCCGACGAACTTCCCGAACATACCGTCTCCAGCAGAGCGACCGCTTCTTGCCTTCTTTCCGCGGCGTTGAGAGCTTCGGCGAGATCGACGGCAATTCTCATTTCCCAGGCGCGAGCGCCCTGTTCCCGGCTGAGCATGAGCGCTTCGTCAAGGACGGCAAGGTGCTCACTCGCATCTTTGGCGGACGATTGCAGTAGCTGCGCCTTGAGCCGGAGTAGTTCGGGCACCGCGAACCGCTCGCCATTCGTGTTACAGCGGGCGAGCGTGGCGGCGATGAGTTCCTGCGCTTCATCCGGCCGCGCGCTCAGAATGAGGCCGCGCGCAAGCGCGATCGAGAAGGGTGTCGTCAGCAGTTCGTAGCGTGCGGCGCGCAGCCGGGCGAGGCTTTCCTCCAAGGCGACCAGCGCGTCACCGGCGTGACCGCGCTGGATCGCCAGTTCGCCGCGAAAGCCTTCCGCGGCCGCGACGTAAGGGCCCAGCGCGTTAAGCTCCGCGCATTCGGCAAAGGTTGCGAGGTCCTTTTCAGCCGTCGCGATATCCTCCATCCACAAAAAGACTGACAGCGACCAGATCAGGGCGATGCAATGGGTGACTGAATGGTCGAGCCCCGCGGCCTCGCGAACGGTCTGCCGGGCGAGATGGCCGGCCTGTTCGGCATGACCGGTGAGCCACAAGGTGCGCGCAAGCGCGATGCCGGAGCGGTTTCGGTGGTCGAAGCCATAATGGATCGTCCGGCTGCGTGCCGAAGGCGGGCTCTCTTGCAACGAGAGTTCGAGCTCGCGCCGCGCCCGCTTTTGGTCGCCGCGGAGATGGTGCGAGATGCCGGACAGCGAATAAGCGATGCCGATCGCCTCGGGCACGCCCAGGATCTCGGAGATTTCCACGGCCCGCTCTGCATGACGCAGCGCGGCGTCATATTCGCCGATCCGCTCGTGGAAGATGTGGAGGCGGCCGAGCAGGCGTAGCTGGTTCCACTTGTCGTCAAGGCTCGTCGCGATCTCCAGTGCGCGGTCAAGCGCATGTCCCGCTGCCTCGCTATTGCCCCTGGTGAACATCAGCGTGATGCCGAGCGCGGCCTGAAGCTCGAGCTCGAGCGCCGTACCGCGCTCGGCTTCGTCGATGTCGGCGAGCGCGCGGGCGCACCAGGAGCGGCACTCGATCATGTGCGAAAGAGTGAGGAACACCGGCGCGCTGGCCGCGGCTAGCCGCACCGCGATTCCGCGTTCGCCGCTATGCGCAAAGCTCCAATCAAGCGCGCTGCGGATATTGCCGAGCTGCTGGCGCAAGGGTCTCGTTTCCTGCAGCCAGCCATCGTCCTGCTCCGCCAATTCGAGTTCGGTGAGGAAGAAGGCGGCGTGGCGGCGCGCGACCGCATTCTGTTCGGCCGGCCCACGTGCGAGCAGCCTCTCCCGGGCATAGGCGCGAGTCATATCGAGGAGCCGGTAGCTGACCGTGCGGCGCATACGGTCAGGGGCGATCAGCGATTTGGAGACGAGCTCGTCCAGGGCAATGGCGACCTCGTCCGACCCGATGCCGACATCCGCCACGACCTCCACCGCGGCGTCGATCGAGAATGGGCCGACAAAGATCGAGACGCGTTCGAACACGGTGCGTTCGCCATCGGCGAGAAGATCGTAGCTCCAGTCGAGCATTGCCCGCAATGTCTGCTGCCGCGGCTGAGCGGTCCGCCGCCCCGGCCAGGCGAGGCTGAGCCGCTCGCCCAACTGGCGCGCGGCGGCGGCCACACCGTGCGTTGCGACGCGCGTCGCGGCCAGCTCAATCGGCAGCGCCATCCCTCCGAGGCGCTGGCACATCCCGGCAATCAGACGTGCTGCCTCCTCGTCGATGACGAGCGCGCTGTCGGCGGCGGTAGCGCGCTCGCACAGCAGCTGAACCGCGGGATAGGAAAGGAGCTGGTCGAGCGTTAGTCCGGACAGCTCCTCGGGATATCCCAGCGCATCAAGGCGCAGCACATGCTCGGCGCGCACGCGCAGCGGTTCGCGCGAGGTGGCGAGCACGCGCGCCAGGGGCGCATCCTCGACGATCCGTTCGACGATGTTGGCGACCGGCTCGATCACATGTTCGCAATTGTCGAGGATGAGCAGATAAGGCCGTTCGCGCAAATGGCCGAGGATCACCGCGAGCGGATCCCCGCTCTGGACCGCGATCCCCATTGCGCCTGCGATCATCGAGGGCACGACCGCCTCGTTTTCGAGCATGCCGAAATCGACAAAGGCGACTTGGCCCTCGAACGGGGCGGTGAGCCGGCGGCCGACCTCGACCGCGAGCGAGGTCTTGCCGACGCCTGCCGCGCCGATGATCGAAAAGAGCGGCGTATCGACGACGCGCTCCACTAGAAAGGCGATGTCGCGTTCCCGCCCGATCAGATGGGTGAGGCGCGCGGGCAGATTGGTGCTGCTCGCGGGTGCCTTTGCGTTCTCTTCCGCCGGGCGGCGCAGGGGCGCATTGCCCTGCCGCTCGACCGGCGCGACAAAGGCATAGCCGACGCCGACCTGAGTCGCGATATAGCGCGCACCGTCGATGCCGTCGCCGAGCAGCTTGCGCAGACTGGCCATGTGGAAGCGGAGACTGCCATCCTCGACGACGACATCGGACCAGACGCGTTTGAGAAGATCGCGCTTGGAGTAGACCCGGCCGGGCTGCTCGGTCAGCACCAGAAGCAGATCGAAGGAACGGCCGCCGATCTCGACCGGTTCGCCGTCTCTGGTCAACAGGCGCTCGCCCGGCGACAGGCGGAAGGGCCCGAAGCATATGGGAACGCCAGCCTGCTGATCCAAATCTGCCACGATCCGCTGAATCCCTCTCCGTTCGGCTAGACCATGCCGCGAGCGGCGCTGCGCCTCAATCCCGCAATCTCCTATCCTTGCGGAAAATCGGTCGAAATGCTGAGCGCGCGCCAGCGGTTCAGCTCGTCGAGCCGGGCCTTGTCGCTGCGCTCGATTGTCGCGACCGCGTCACTTCCGAGGGGGAGACGAAGCGGTGATGCTTCGGCCGCAACGATTTCGAGGATTGCTTTTGCGCCGCGGTGCGGATCGCCAGGCTGCCTGCCGTGATAGGCCGCCTGCACCCGCGCGCATTGCCGACGACCGCGTCATATTCGGCGCGGCCAGCGTCGAGCGTCGTCGAGGCGCCGGCGAAATCGGTGCGGAAGCCGCCGGGTTCGACGATCGTCACCCGAACGCCGACCAGTCGCATCTCCTGCGCGAGCACTTCCGAGAAACCCTCGACGCCCCATTTCGCCGCCGAATAGGGCGCGCGCCCTGGAGCGCCGACGCGACCGCCAACCGAGGAGAACTGGACGATGTGACCGCTGCGCCGCTGCCGCATGTGCGGGATCACCGCCTTGGTCATGATGATCGTGCCGAACAGGTTGGTCGCGATCTGGCGGCGGAACGAATTGATCGACGTGTCCTCGACCGAACCAACGTCGCCATAACCCGCGTTGTTGACCAGTACGTCCAGCGTGCCGAACTCGGCGATCGCGGCGGCCACCGCGGCTGCGGCATCGTCCTCGGAGGTAACATCGAGCCGCGCGGTGGCGAGCCTGCCCGGACGACCGTCACCGAGCCTGGCGAGTTGTGCCTGGTCGCGTGCCGTCGCCAACAGGTTGTCGCCCGCATCGAGAATCGCCTCGCACAGCGCACGTCCGAAGCCGCGCGAGCTGCCGGTCACCAGCCAGGTTCTAGTCATGATGATGATCCCATCAGCCGAAAGTGAAGACATAGGCCCGCACGCCCGGGCGTGAGAACTCGACCGTGACGGTGCGGTCAGCGATCGCACCGGGCTGGCGGACGAGCTGGTATAGCCGGTCCTCCTTCACCTCGCCCGAACCGGCAGCGTCGACGTCAGTGCCGTGACTGCTCCCGGGCGCCCGACCATCGATCGTCACGCGGAATCGGACCGGCCGGCCATCGGGCGCCCCGCCAAGGACAAGATGGACGTCCCGGGCATGGAAGCGGAAGCGGATCGTGCCGGGGCCGCCGTTCAGCGTCGCATGCTCGCCGCCGACGCTCCAGCGACCTGCCAGATCCCATTGGTTGAGCGAGAGTGTGGTGGCGCTGGCATAGGTTCGCACCGCATCCTTCCCGAAACCGCCTGGAGAGGTAAAGTCGGCGGCCTTGTCATATCCGATATAGGCTTCGGGCGAACGAAGGTCGGTCCAATCGGCCTGTGCCTCGATGCCCCCGGCCTCGACCGGGATGAGGGGAATGCTGGAAACGTCGGCACCCGTCTCCGTCAGCAGCTTGCGGATCAGCTGCTCGGCTTCGTCATATTTGCCCTCGCCCAGCTGATAGCCGCGAACTTTGCCGGTCGCATCGATGAAGTAGAAGCCGGGCCATCCCTGGTTGGCGAAAGCGCGCCACACGGCATAGTCATTGTCCGGAAGGTTCGGATAGCGGACATCAAGCTGGTTCGTGGCGCGGCGGACCCTCGCCGGATCCTTCTCGAAAGCGAACTCCGGCGCGTGGACGCCGATCACCTGCAGACCCTTGGGCCCGTAGCGTGCGTTCCAGGCGCGCAGATAGGGAAGGACGCGCAGCGAGTTGATGCAGGAATAGGTCCAGAAATTGACCACAACGACCTTGCCGCGCAGCGCCTTTGGGCCATCCGCAACGGGCACGAGCCAGGGCTTGCCCTGCAGCACCTCGATCGGGTGCGAGGTAGTGCCCACGGGCGCGGCGGCCGTCGCTTCGCTGTCGGTGGCCGCGGAGCGTGCGAGGCCGAGCGCGTCGCCAAAGCAGATTGCGGTGGTTGCGGCCCCGGCGATGATGGCAGCGGCCGCAAAGCCGATGGAGCGTTTCTGGATCATGGGGAGCCCTTATGCGTGCGGTTCCCGGCAGATGTAGTGCGCAAGCGTGCCGCTGCCTGTTAGTCCGCGCCAGACGGGTGTTAGTTCCTGAGAGAAGACCGCACGCGAGCGCTAACAGCGCATCACGCCACTTAACGGGCGCCGGGCGGCCGCTCCCTCTAGATCTGGCCGCGACCAGATCAGGAGAAGCCAATGTTCGCCGATATCAGGGCGTCGCGCCGCCAGTTCGTGGCCGGCACCGCGATCGCCGCCGCCGCGAGTGCCATTCCATCCCGCCTGTTGGCCGAGACGAGCAGCAGCCATGCGATCCGCCCGTTCAAGGTCGCGGTGCCCACAGCAGAAATTCAGGCGATGCAGCGCCGGATCGCCGGCACGCGCTGGGCGGACGCGCAGCCAGTGCCCGATGACAGCCAGGGGGTACGCCGGCAAACGCTTGAGACGCTGATGCGTTATTGGGCGCGCGGTTATGACTGGCGCGGGATCGAGGCCAGACTCAACGCGCTGCCGATGTTCATGACCGAGATCGACAGCCTCGACATTCATTTCATCCATGTCCGCTCGCGGCATGACAACGCCATGCCGATGATCCTGACCCATGGCTGGCCGGGCTCGGTCCTTGAGTTCCTCAAGGTCATCGATCCGCTCACCGATCCGACGGCCCATGGCGGGAAGGCGGAGGATGCGTTCCATCTGGTGATTCCATCGATTCCGGGTTTCGGATTCTCCGCCAAGCCGACCGTGCCCGGCTGGGGCTCGGATCATATCGGCCGTGCCTGGGGTCTGCTCATGCACCGCCTTGGCTATGACCGCTATGTCAGTCAGGGCGGAGACTGCGGCTCGGTCATATCCCAACGCATGGCGCTTCAGCACGTGCCCGGCCTGCTCGGCATCCACCTCAACATGCCCGCGGTCGTCCCTGCGGACGTCGCCAGGGTCCTCGCCGCCGGCGACCCCGCCCCGGCGAGCCTTTCAGCAAAGGAACGCCGTGCGTTCGATCAGCTGGAAGCCTTTTACCGCGACAATGCCGCCTATGCCGCGATGATGAACACGCGGCCGCAGACCATTGGCTATTCGCTTGTCGACTCCCCGGTCGGCATGGCGGCCTGGATGTACGAGAAAATCGCGCAATGGACCGACAGCGGCGGCGAGCCCGAACGGGTCCTTGGCCGCGATGCGATCCTCGACGATATCTCGCTCTACTGGCTGACCGGGACAGGCGCGTCCGCCGCGCGGATCTATTGGGAGGATCATTCCAACAATTTCAACGCGCGCGGCATCATCGACATGCCGGTCGCGGTGAGCGTGTTCCCCGGCGAGATCTTCCGCGCGCCCCGGACCTGGGCGGAACGTTGCTACAAGCATCTCTTCTACTTCAACGAGGCGGGCAAAGGCGGTCATTTCGCCGCCTGGGAACAGCCCGCTGCTTTCAGCGAGGAAGTGCGCGCCGCTTTCCGCACGCTGCGCTGATATCCCCCAAAACCCAAGGAGCAGACCGATGACCGACACCAAGACCCTTTACAGTGCGCACGTGCGTGTGACCGGAGGGCGCGACGGCGTTGCCCGCGCTTCGGACGGACGCCTCGACGTCAAGCTCGCCACCCCGGGCGGCCCCGGCCCCGGCACCAACCCCGAGCAGTTGTTCGCCGCCGGCTGGTCCGCCTGTTTCGAAGGTGCCATGGCGATCGCGGCCAGGGCCAAAGACATCATTCTGCCGGCCGACCTCGCGATCGATGCCACGGTCGATCTGCGGCACGGCGAGGACGGCTATTCTCTCGCCGCCCGGCTGAACGTGAGCGTTCCCGGCATGGATGCGGAAATGGCCCGCCAGCTGATCGAGGCCGCGCATCGCACCTGCCCCTACTCGAAGGCGATCAAGGGCAATATCGACGCGGTCGTCGCGCTTGTCTGACCATTATCTCACCAGGAGACCGACTATGAATAGACTGCTTGTCGGCGGGCTGCTGCTCGCCGCCTCTGCGCTAGCCGCACCGGCAGTGGCCCAGACCGCCAAGCCGACGGTCGTGCTTGTCCATGGCGCATTCGCGGACTCGTCGAGCTGGAACGGCGTGATCGCGGTTCTTGAGCGCGACGGCTACCCCGTCGTCGCGGCGCCCAATCCGCTGCGCGGCGTGCGCGCCGATGCCGATGTCGTCAGCGACCTCGTAAAGAGCATAAAGGGCCCGGTCGTCCTGGTCGGCCATAGCTATGGCGGCTCGGTGATCAGCGAGGCAGCCGAAGGCGCGTCGAACGTCAGGGCACTGGTCTATGTCGCGGCCTTTGCGCCTGACGCGGGCGAGACGGCGCTGGGGCTTACCGGCAAGTTCCCCGGCAGCACGCTCGCGCCGACGCTGGCCCCGCCGGTCAGGCTCACGAGCGGCGGCAACGATCTCTACATCCTCCAGGCGCGCTTCCATGATCAGTTCGCGGCGGACCTGCCCTTCGCGGAGGCACGGCTGATGGCCGCGGGCCAGCGCCCGGTCGCCGAGGCGGCGCTGGGCGAGGCTTCGACCGCGCCGGCCTGGAAGCATATCCCATCCTGGTTCGTCTATGGCGACAAGGATCGCAACATCCCGCCTGTCGCGCTCAAGTTCATGGCGGATCGGGCCCAGTCGCGCGGGACGCTCGTGGTCAAGGGCGCTTCGCACGTGGTGATGGTGTCGAACGCGGTCGCGGTGGCCGGCCTGATCGAAAAGGCTGCCGCCGCCGCCCGATGATACGAGCGCCGGCGGTCCAAGCCCCCTTACCCCGGCGCCTCGTGCCCACGGCCGGCTTCGCTCCCCCCTTTGCCGGTCGTGGGCGTTCTTTTTCGCTGCAACGATACGAACACGCCTGCGGCAGATCAGCTGCCGCAGGCGTCAGTGCGTTCGTCGCCCGCTATTGGGAATAGGCCGTGAAAACGAGATCCGCGTTCTTCTCGAGCGCATCCAGCTTCACATGGCAGCCGAAGCAGGACTGTGTGAGCATCCTATCCTGGTTCGCCATGCCATTCTCGAACTGCCCATAGCCCCAGCCGCCGCTTGCGGCGTAGCGCTTCGAGTCCTTCACGCTGACCTGGACGTTGGTTGGCGGCCCGGCGATGAAGGACTGCGGCGCGGGGAACACCGTGTCATTGCGCGACGATGATTGATACTGCCAGGCAAGCCTCACGATGACCGAGCCGTCGGGAAAGGGGCGCTTTCCCGCGCGAAACGCTTTCACCGCGATGTCGTTGCCCAAGATGGCGCGGATGTCGTTGTTCCTGCCCGCTTCGTGCGCGACGCTGATCAGCGTCCAGTCGCGGTAATCCTTGGGCAATTTCACGCCATATACCGGCGAACGCTGATCCTCGGGGCGTTGGGCGGCGACGACAGCCGATACCCCGAACGACACGATCGCGAGCGCGAAACAGCAGATGGAAAGGCGCTTCATGCTATTCTCCTCGAACGATCGCCGGGTGCGCCGCAAGGACGCGCCCGGCCATGGCGTTCAGCGCGCGAGCTTCGCCACGTCGAGCACAGCCTTGGCAAAGGCAGCCGGCGCTTCTTGCGGCAGATTGTGACCGATGCCGCCGCTGATCAACCGATGCTCATAGGATCCGGTGAACTTGGCGCGATATTGCGAGGGATCGGGATGGGGGGCGCCATTCGCGTCGCCTTCCATGGTGATCGACGGGATCGTCACCGGCGGTGCGGCCGCGAGCTTCGCCTCGATCGCGTCGTAGTGCGCTTCGCCCTGGGCGAGGCCCAGCCGCCAGCGATAATTATGGATCACGATCGCGACATGATCGGGATTGACGAACGAGGCAGCCGACCGGTCATAGATCGCAGCATCGAAATTCCATTTGGGCGAAGCCAGTTCCCAGATCAGCTTGTTGAACGCCTTGGTGTTCGCGGCGTAGCCGGCTTTGCCGCGCTCGGTTGCGAAATAGAACTGGTACCACCATTGCAGCTCGGCCTGTGGCGGCAGCGGCTTGATGTTGCCTGCCTGGCTGCCGATCAGATAGCCGCTGACCGAGACGAGCGCGATGCAGCGCTCGGGCCAGAGCACCGCCATGATGTCCGCTGTGCGGGCGCCCCAGTCGAAACCCGCGACGATTGCCTTTGCGATGCCGAGCGCGTCCATCAGCGCGAGCCCGTCCGCCGCCAGGGCGGCCTGCTGCGCGTTTCGCGCCGTGTCGTCGGAGCGGAAGACGGTGGTGCCATAGCCGCGCAGATGCGGCACGATCACGCGAAAGCCGCGCTCGGCGAGCGACGGCGCGACTTCGGCGAAGGCGTTGATGTCATAGGGCCAGCCATGGAACAGCAGGACCGCTGGGCCGGCCGCCGGACCCATCTCGACATAGCCGATGCTGAGAACGCCCGCATCGATTTGCTTTACCGGCCCGAAGGGCGTCGAAGTCGAGCCCGCGGAGCGTGGCGTCATGGTTGCCTGCACCGGACCGGCGCCGCCCACCACTGCGGCGGCAATCGCGGCAGCGCCGTGGAGGAAGCCGCGGCGATCGGACGCATAGGGTTCGGGCAAGAGCTTCGGCATGAGACAGTCCTTCCAGGCGAAATGGGGTCGGCATTGGAGATAGCCTCGCGCGCAACGGAAGGCCTGTTAATCGCTGTGATCTGTTGTGAGGAACGCGCGGGCCGCCTGCGGCCTGACAACGGCTAACAGGCGAGGCAGTCAAGCTGCGGTCGGGGCAGCCATGAAATCCATGCCTTTCGTCTCGTGCAGCAACGCCGCGGCGATCAGCACCAGCACATAGGCGACGGACACGTAGATGCCGATCGAATGGGCGATGCCGAAGGCGGAAATACTGCCGCCGACTGCGAAGGGCGTGAAGCCCGCCACGCCGCGGCCGACATTGTAGCAAAAGCCCAGGCCCGATCCACGCAGCCGCGTCGGATAGAGTTCGTTCAAAACCGGCCCGATGGCGCTGTAGAGCCCCATGGCGAACACACCGAGCGGTACGCCGAGCGCCAGCAGTACGGGAGCCGAAACCGACAGTCCGGTGGCGACGAGCACAGTGGCGATACCGCCAAGCGCGAACAGGGCGAGGGTGGCGCGGCGCCCGATCCGGTCGGCGAGCGAGGCGCCGAAGATATACCCGGCGAGCGACCCTGACACGAGGACGGCCATGTGCGTTGCGGTCTCGGCCGCGCTCAGGCCGCGCTCGAGCCGTAGCATCGTCGGCCACCAGGTCGCGAGCGCCCAATAGCCGCCATGCGTACCGATCGCGAGCAGGCAGCCCCGGGCGGTGTTCCCGCACATACCGGGCGAGAAAATCCGGTGCCAGGCATCGGCGCATGGGCTCGCCAGAAACGTCGCGGATTCCCGGAGCCGCGTGCGGGCCAAGAAGATCGCGGCGACCGCCGGCAGGCTCACGAAGAAAGCCGCGCGCCATCCGAGCGGGGGTGGCAGCACGGCGATGGCGACAAAAGACATCGCAGCAGCGAGGCCCCAGCCGATCGCCCAGGCACTCTGTGCCGTCCCGACCAGACGGCCGCGCGTCGCGGCGGTGGCGATCTCGCCCATGAGCACCGCGCCCACCGCCCATTCTGCGCCAAAACCGAAACCCTGAAGCGTCCGTGCGACGAGGAGCTGCTCGTAATTCTGCGCCAATCCGCACAGCGTGGTGGAAACGGCCATCCAAAGGATCGTAACCTGCAGAACGCGCACCCGGCCAAGACGATCTGACAGCAGACCCGCGAGCCAGCCGCCGGCGGCCGACGCGACGAGCGTCACGGTCGCAAGCAACCCGCCTGCCGAAGGGGAGAAGTGCCAGAGCGTCAGCAGTACCGGCAGGACAAACGAATAGAGCTGGACGTTCATCGCATCTACGCTGAAGCCGGCATAGGTGCTGCGGAACGCGCGGCGACTATTCGAGTCGAGGTGACGGTACCAGGTTGGGGTGATCATCGGAAAGCTGCCGCAAAGAAATCGATCGAAAGCCTTCAATCACATCTTGAATGATCGTTCCAGTATATTATCTCAGGGGCATGGCACGACCCAAGCAATTCGACGTCGAGACCGCCGTGGAGGCCGCCGTGGAGGTGTTCCGCGAGCATGGCTATGAGGGCACCTCGGCACAGGGGCTTGTCGACGGCATGGGGATTGGCCGGCAGAGCCTGTACGATACGTTCGGCGACAAATGGGGCATCTATCGAGCGGCGGTGCAGCACTATTCGCAGAACGAAGTGCGCACGCATGCTGAGATGTTGGCGAGCCGCGAACGAGCGATCGACGGCATCCGCGCGATGCTCGACCGGGTGGTAGCGGAGGCAAGCCGGTCGTGCCTGGGCCTGAGCGCCACCGTCGAATTCGGCTGCACCAAGCCCGAACTGGTAAAGCTTCGTGAGGCTTCGAGCGGGACGCTTAACAAGGCGGTGAAGGATACACTGGCCCGTGCTCAGGTGCAGGGCGATGTCGCGGTCGATCTCGATCTCGATAGTCTTTCGACCTTTGTCATCGCGACGATTTCCAGCATCCGGCTCGCTGCGCGGGCCGGCGCCGGTCGTGAGCAGGTCGCCGCTCTTGTCGATCTCGCGCTGCGCGCCCTGCGCTGATTTTTTACCTAATTTTGGAACGATCATTCAACAAGGAGTTTGAATATGAAAGCGGTAGTGATGACAGCGATCGGCGGAACCGAGGTGCTGGAACTGATGGATCTCCCCGAACCTGTCGCAGGGTCCGGCGAGGTGCTTGTCGAAATCGCGGCAAGCGGCGTCAACTTCATGGACATTGGCGTGCGCCAGGGAATGGCGTGGCATGAAATGCCGCTTCCCCGGGCGTTGGGCGTCGAAGGTGCAGGGCGCGTCGTTGCGCTGGGGGATGGGGTAACCGGCCTTGCGATCAGACAGCGCGTCGCCTGGGTTTATGCGCCGGGGAGCTATGCCGAACGGATTACGATTCCGACTGCGTCGCTGGTGCCGGTTCCTGATGATATCGACGATCGCACCGCCGCTTCGCTGATGATGCAGGGTCTCACCGCGAGTCACTTTGCGACCGATTTTTATCCGGTCCAACCGGGGGACGTCGCGCTGGTACACGCCGCCGCGGGCGGATTGGGGCAATTGCTCACTCAGATCATCAAGCTGCGCGGCGGCACGGTGATCGGCCGAGTCTCAAGTGCCGCCAAGGTGGACGCGGCGAGGGCTGCTGGGGCCGATCACGTCATCATCGACGCCGAAGGCGCCTTCGCGCCGGAAGTCCTCCGTCTCACGTCGGGCGAGGGCGTGCATGTCGTTTATGACGGGTCGGGGCCTGCGACCTTCGAAGGCTCGCTCGCATCGCTGCGCCGTTCGGGTACGTTCTGCTGGTTCGGTCCCGTGCTGGGTGGCCCGGGCCGGATCGATATCATGAGCCTCCCGCGCAGCATCAAGCTCGGCTACGCGGTCTTCTCCGATCACATCCACACGCCCGAGCTGCTGGCGGCCCGCACGACTCGTCTGTTCGAGTGGGTCCGCGAGGGCAAGCTGCAGGTGCGACCCGCGACCGGCTTTGCATTGTCCGAGGCCGCTAAGGCCCACCAAGCGATGGAGAGCCGCGCGACTACGGGCAAGCTGCTGCTCTTTCCGTGAACGCTGACACGGCTCAGACCGTTGAGGGTCTTTGCAAGGGTTTGATGGCATATCTCTCCGGACCCCGTCCGTCCGGTATGTCTGCATTCTCGAAAGGGGTGCTGACGTCAGCTTGACGGATCGTTCGACCAAAAGCCGTCCCTCCGCAACCGGCCTAGTTCCTGCCGCCGAGCTGCATCTGAACCAATGTCGCTATTGGGAGGCGCATAAGCCGCTACGAGCGTCCGAATCTGGGCCTAAACTGCCGCTGGCCCGGTGATCGGATCCCCACTGGCCGCCACACGCTCTTCGAGATTAGTGCCAAAGCGCGTCAGGCGGTCGGCACTGTGCCGCCATCGATCACATACTCCGTGCCCGTAATTGTCCCAGCCCGATCTGAGGCGAGGAAGGCGATCAGGCTTGCGACTTCGTCCGGCGTCGACGGCCGGCCGATCGGGATGCCGCCGAGCGATTCCATGATCATCCGCTTTCCCGTTTCGATGTCGCCGCCATGCTCCAGGGCCGGCCGCCTGGCGAGATCGATCGACGCTTCGGTCTCGATCCAGCCGGGCGATACGCGCACGACGCGCACGCCCCGTGGTGAAACCTCTTTGGACAGGCTTGCTGTAGGTCGACAATGCCGCCTTCGCAGCGGCGTACGCGGTGGTGGCGTGCGGCAGGGGCAGCATGCGCTGGATCGGCGTCACATGGATTACGACGCCTTCGGCGCGCGACGCCATCTCCGGAACCAGCACGCGATCGAGCGAACCGCGGGCATCAGATTGAGATCAAGCTCGCGCTGCCAATCGCCGTCGCCGAGTGCGGCGAAGCCCCCCGCGGGCGCCGACGATTCGCCCAGCATGTGAACGACGATGTCGATCCGTCCATCCGATCCTGCACAGCGTCGGCCACGACCGTGCAGCCCTCGGCGCAGGTGAGATCGGCGGCGACGAACTCCTCCGCCGCCAGCCCCTCACGCTTGGTGCGGGCAGTCGTCAGAATACGCGCACCGAGCTGCCGGAACAACGCCACCGTAGCGGCACCAGTGCCCCTCGTTCCCGAGGTAATCAGCGCGCGCTTGCCTTCGAGTGTGATGAACGGAGTCATGCGACGATCTCCAGCCCGGCGAGCCGGTCGCCGTCGATGGTGAAGGCATAGCGGAGGTCAATCGGACTGCCCGGAAAGTTGCCGACGAGATGCCCCGTGACAACGGTGCGATCACCTTCGGTGCGGATCGCGGTCGGCTCGACGGTATAGCTGTATCTTGACGAGGAATCCGCCTTCCATGCCTGGATCGCGTCGCTGCCCGTGTAGGTGCGTCCTTCAAAGCGCTCATCGACATGGCCCGTGGCATGTCGAAGCGTCTCGGCTAACAGCCAAGATCGAACATGAACGAACGGCCGTTTTCGGGAACCAGCGATACTTCCCTGAACGTCCGCGATTGGGTCTTGCTGGATACTGCAGCTAGTTGAACGAATGGCGGCTTTCCCGCACTCATCACTCGAAAGCGGACAGGGCGTCTATCGGCCATGTGGACATTCACCCCAAACAGCCCCGAGCCAAAGATGATCGTCAATTCAGTTCCGTACCACTCGAACGGCGAGCGGAGAAAGAGCTAGATAAATCAGAGACTTGCCTCCGATCAGCCTTCTCTAGCTTCCGAATCGTGTCAGCAACGCGCGCAAATGCACACCTTTGCGCAAGGCTATCGTTTCATAACGATAGCCTTGCGCAAAGGTGGCGGAGCGGGAGGGATTCGAACTCAGGTGTTAAGCGATTGATTTATCGCGATCCTGATCCGACCTTTATCGCCGCGTACCATGAAAAGTACCATGCCGACTTTTCCGCCCGAAAACATACCTTTGCAGGCTCAGTTCGACGGACGCCCACTCTATCGAACCCACGATACAAAGGCAACCTCACCTACACCACGCGGGGCGACAGAATGATCTGGCGCTCGCGCCCCAGACACTGCACAATTGACGCATGCGGGGTTTGGTCACGGCATATTTTGGAAACATCTTCGATGGTGGCGCAGAGCTAACCGTCTTACCCTGTTCCGTCAGCGCAAAGACGACACCGTCGACGACGCGTTGGATCGAGTTGTTTGGCCTTCCCTCACCGCAGACGGTAGCGACGCGCCTTAGGTTGGGGGATGTCACAGAGGTATTGCCGTTTCCGGGGTCGTCGGAAATCTCGGCTCACTTTGCTTATGCGGTCTCAGTTGGTCACGGCGGCAGTTCGAGCGCTGCCATCAAGGAAGTCGCTGCGCATCTCGGGCGCCTGACGCAGCTTCGTTTGGATATCCGGAAAATCGATACACCTTTGCTCGGTACTGGTCATGGCGATTTGTCGGATTTTGTATCGGCGAGTGCCTTGCGTGATGGATTTTCCTCTTCTGCTTACGGCTCGGAGTTGAGGGTCTGCGCCAACGGCAGCAAAGATCGGTTCGCATCGATCACCAACATCTTTCGAGGATCTGCGATGGTTTATTGCCCGCACTGTAGCCACGATCAAAGGTTCTCATATGCTGAGCCTTGGCATCTGATTCAGTGTGAAAACTGTGGGCGTGAACATCAGGCGGAAAGTTGGCTCAACGAAGATTTAGAACCACTGGGTGACCCGTTCGCCGACCTTGAAGAGGCTCTCCCGCCCTCACCTCAAAGGCGGGTCGTCGCATCGCAAGAAGACGACCCTATTCACCTTACGCCATTGCAAGAAGGTCCACCGGAGCATTGCGTTTTTCTTAGTCATAATCGCTCCGACAAACCGATGGCCCGGGAGATTGGTCGTTTTCTTCGGCATCACGGCGTAGAAGTCTGGTTTGACGAGTGGGACATCTACGGCGGCGACTCCGTCATCGATAAGCTAGAAGCTGGCATTAAGATGAGCGATTTCTTCCTCCTTCTCGTCTCACCGGCTTCAATGAAGTCCAATTGGGTGAGACAGGAGATTAGGTCCGCCCTCAATCGACAGATCGAACTTGGTACAATGACGATCGTGCCTCTTATGGTCAGACCGGTGGACGAACTACCTCCTTTCCTTTCAGACTGGAAAAGGATCGATTTCATCGAACGAATACGTCATCCGTCACCATTTGACGAGTTGCTCACAGCAATCTTTCGCCCAAATCGGAAGCCGAAATTGGGAAGGCCGCCGATTTTCGGACTGCCCACGTAACTGTAATTCAAGCCTGCCTTTTCTTGCCCTCAAAACCGTCCTTCACGTCATCGATCCAAGCGACGATTTCCCGGTCACTCCAACGCGAGGCGAAGGGCGAAAGCTTGTACGGCGCTGGAAATTTTCCTTCCTGGATCAGACGGTAGATCATCGTCTTGCCAAGCCCGACGCGGCGCTTAACCTCATCAAGCTTGACGAACCGATCCGGGAGCTCCGTCTGCACGCTCATCTTCCAGTCGAGCGGCTGCGAACGAAATTTCGGTCGCTCTCGAGGAATGCTGCCAACATCGCTGGCACGAGTTCGGCGATAGATTCTTCGCGGCCATAGGCCGCAGCATAGAGAGAGGCATATTGCTGCAGCATCTCGTGTAGATCGGGCGTCACGGTGATCGCCAGTTTGATCGGCGTCCTGTCCGGCAGCTTTGCCAGTTTCAGTTCGGGCATGATGGCCTCCTATTCGCGCCACGGCGCAAGGATCAAATCTTTGTAAACAACGAGGCGTACGGTCGCCCCCGGCCGGATCGTGATCGTCGGTTGAATGTTGAGATTGCGCGAGGTCAGCTGATCGCCGGCGCGCGACACGTTTTGCTGGGTCGATTCCCGGATGGCTTGGACGAGGTCACTCTCGCCCGTCACCGTCAGCTGCGAACCGACACCGAGCAGCGTTGAGAGTGCGACGCCCTTGAGCAGCGCCCATGTGTGAAAATCGACCTTATCCTGAAGGCCCGCATAACCCGACGCATCGGTGGCCGGGACATTGTCGATCCGGAGCGAGCTACCGTCGGGCAGCATGATCCGCTGCCAGACGATTAGGGCGCGTTTCTGACCGAACGCCACGACGCTGTCGTAACTGCCGAGCAGCCGCGACCCCTGCGGGATTAGGAGAATGCGCCCGGTGGGACTGTCGAACACCTGGCTCGTCACCTGTGCGGACACGAGGCCGGGCAGATCCGAACGAAGCCCGGTAATCAGACTCGCCGAAATCACACTGCCCGCCGATAGCAAATATGGTGATGGCGCGGCGGTCAGCGCGTGCGGATTGATGTCGCCGGCTTTATCGAGCGTGCCGACAAACTGTGCCTTGCGACTTTGTGCGTTCGGATCACGGGCAGGGTCGAGCGCTGGGCTGGCGGAAGGAGACGGGGCCGGCGTCGGTGTGCCCGTTTCCTCTGGAACGGCGGGAGCAGATGCCGGCGTGCGGCTCTGGACCAGCACACCAGATTCGCGCGCAGCCTTGAGTTCGGCGATCCGACGTTCCTGTTCCAGCGCCACCAGCTGGGAGGACGGATCGCCGCCTGGTCCGGTTTCTGTCGCCATTCTGCGCTGGCTTTCGAGGATCGGTCGGCCAAGGTCGCCGGGAAGTGGCGGACCGAGCTTCGGAACGCTGCCATAGGTCGAAGGCAGACCGTTCAACGCGTCTGCCGACGGACGATTGCTGGGCTCCGACAATTCCTGGCGATCGGCGACGGCGCTGAACACCCGCGGTTTCAAGGCGAACCATGCCACCGCCATCAGGCTGATCGACCCAAGCGCGGCGATGGCGATGATGACGCCGCGTCGGAAGCGGATGGCTCGTGCCGGCCTGGCGCGGATGGCCAGCGTCTCTGGGTCGACCTTCGGGGCGGCAGTGATCATAGTCTCGGTCACGAGCGCTTCCCCTTCCGCGACTTGCCGCCCTCGGCGACACGATCGATGCGGACGATCTGCTGCTTGCCTGTCCCGAGCCGGAGTTCGGCCGCGTCGAAGATACGATCGACGACATAGAAGCGGCCGCGGACACGGTAGTTGACGAGCTCAGCCTCACCGGTCGGGCCGACAATGAACAGTGGCGGAGCGTCTCCGACCGCGATGGTTGCTGGAAACTCGATGAATGTCTGCCGTCCGTCATCGAACGCGCGCAGCGGTCGCCACGCAGGCTGATCGCCGCTGACGACGTAGTTGAAATGGAGGCTGTCGACCGAGAGCCCCTCGGCGACCGGCGCTGCCGCTGCGGTTTGCTCGGCTACGCGTCGAAGGGCGATCAACTGGTCGGCGGGATAGGTCCAGGACAGCGCCGCCATCGCGATGCGCGACGTGGCGGTGAGCTGAAGGTGATAGCTGCGGCGGTCGGTCGTGATCACGAGATTGGTCGCGAGCCCCGACGCAGACGGCTTCACCAGGATGTGCGTGCGCTTGTCGGTACCGGCGCCACTGGTCGTGTCGCCGATGACCCAACGCACCGTGTCACCAGCGGCTACCGATATCAGGCCTTCACTTGGCTGCAGGGCAATGTCGGTCACGGCGCCGGGCGCGGTGTAGACCTGATAAATCGTGCCATCGCTAAAGGGATAGACCTGCACGGCGTTCACGAACGCTTGGGCCAGCGGTTCCTGCGTGGCCGCGCGATTGGCAACAGCGACGCGCGCGATGGCGGGACTGATCGGCTTTCGCTTCCGTGCATGACGGACCGGTGGCTTCGGAGCCGGTAGACTGACGGTCGCGGCCACAGGTGCCGCAGGCGCCGGCGCAGTAATATTCTGCGCGAAAGCCGGCGCTGCACATAAGGCAAGCGCCGAAGCGGTGAGGATGATCTTCATGGGCGTGTCTCCTGAGCGGGCTGCGCGGGGGCAGCGAGGTTGGGATCGAGGGGCGAGCCGAGCGGCAGACCCGGCGGGGCGGCTGGCGCAGGTGCCGGTGTCGCGGATGGATCCGGCGCCAGGGGATCGAGCTCTCGGCTCCAGTCGACCGCATCGACATAGACGCCGAGCGGGTTTTTCCGGAGCGTGTCGGCGTCGCTGGGCGGTTTGAGCACGACGGTCAGGATGGCGGTCCAGCGGGATGTTCCCGCCTCGCTACCGCGTTCATAGGCGGTCTCGGTCCATTTGACCTGGAACGAGCGGTCGGACGCCCGCACGACGCTGGTGACCTGCACCGATACGGTTCGCTCACCGATGCTGGCGAAGGGATCGGCACCGCGCGCATAGTCCCCGAGAAACTGGCTGCCGCGCTTGGTCGTGAAGTCGTAGGCCTCGAGCCAGTTCTGTCGCACGAGCACGGGATCTAGAGATCGGCCCCGGACATGCGCGATGAACTTGGAAAGGTGCCATGCGATCTGCGGATCGGTCGGATGATAGCCGGCCTCCGCCTCGGTGACGGCGCGCGCCTCGCCCAGGCGATCCACCTCGACGACGTAGGGCGTGACGCGGCTCTGCATGGATTGCCAAACGAGACCGGAAGACAGGCCGCCGGTCAGTGCGAGGCATCCGAACGCCATCAGCCGCCAGTTGCGTGCCTGTACCCGTGCGGACCCGATCCGCTCGTCCCAGAGCTGGCCGGCACGCTGGTAGGGCGTCTCCGGTTCAGGGGTTCGTCCGTAGCGCTGGAGGGCGCGTTTGAAGATCATCGACTAGTCCCTTTCCTTGATATCGGGGGTGGCGGAGGCGCCGCCGCGGTCGCCCTGCTGGATGGTATGCAGCGCGATCTGGCGGTGGTGGCGGGCGGTCTGCTGGCCGCGCATGGCGCGTGCCCAGGCCGGCACGCCGTCATTGTTGGGTGACTGGTCCGCGTTGCTGCCGCTGGTGCGATTGAGCGCGTTCCATGCCGCCGCTCGACCCTGCGA
This sequence comes from Sphingomonas sp. So64.6b, assembly GCF_014171475.1. NCBI lineage: Bacteria > Pseudomonadati > Pseudomonadota > Alphaproteobacteria > Sphingomonadales > Sphingomonadaceae > Sphingomonas > Sphingomonas sp. So64.6b. The sequence goes on along the minus strand of NZ_CP048817.1, from coordinate 3,520,012 downwards.
AGCTGCCTCGCCTAGGCCGAGCGCACTGGAGGCGCGCTCACGCGCCGCATTGCCGGCGGAACGTGCGACACCGCCAATGCCGGCGGACACGGTCGGCGAAGCCGCGGTCTCCTTGCCTAGCGTGTAGGCAGTCGACGCCGCCGATCCCATCGACGTGCCGGCGCGCACAGCGCCGAGCGCCGCGCCACCCAGCGCACGCGCGCCGCCAACCGCTGCGCCGCCGGCGATCATGGTAATTCCGGCCGCGCCAACGGCGGTGCCGAGCGCAGCGCCGGCGCCAAGCTGTGGTGCTCCGCTGACCAGGCCGGACGCGATGCTGGGACCGAAGATCCCAAGGCCGAAGATCGTCAGGCTGGCGAGCGTCAGGCTCATCGCCTGTCCGATGTCCGGTTCCTGGCCCTGCAACGCCGTCGTGAACTCGGTGAAGAAGTTGGATCCGATGCCGACGATCACGGCGAGCACCATCACCTTGATGCCCGACGACACCACATTGCCGAGCACGCGTTCGGCCAGGAAGCTGGTCCGATTCCACAGCGCGAACGGCACAAGGATGAAGCCGGCCAGCGAGGTCAGCTTGAACTCGATGATCGTCACGAACATCTGCACCGCGAGGATGAAGAAGGTGATGATCACGATTCCCCAGGCGAACAGCAGGACGGCGATCGTCAGGAAGTTGTCGAAGAAAGTGGTGAACCCCATCAACTGCGAGACCTGCTCGAGCAGCGGCCACGCGGCTGAGAAGCCGGTACTGGCGAGCTTGCCCGGCTTCAGCAGATCGGCGGCCGTCAGCGTTCCTCCTCCGGCCGTCAGCCCAGCCTGAGCGAATGACCGGAAGATGATGTCGCCGAGCGTCGAGAAGCTGTTCAGGATGAACGCGAACGCGCCGATGTAGAGAATCTTCTTTATGAAGCGGCCGATGACATTGTCGTCGCCGCCCAGCGCCCAGAACAGGCCGGCGAGCGTGATATCGATGCCGATCAGCGTCACGGTCAGGACCCGGACATCGCCGCCAAGCAGTCCGAACCCGCTGTCGATGTAAGTGGTGAACGTTGCCAAGAAGCGGTCGATGACATTGAGATCGTTCACGGGCGCAAATTCCTGAAAGAGAAGAGATGCCGCGGAGCGGGACCGGGGGAGCGAAGCCCCGCCCCGCGGCGGACGATGGCGGGAGGCGGCACCACCATCGCCCCGTCCGGCGGCGCTACTGGGGGGTGTAGGCCGTGCCGGAACCGAGGAACTTGCGTGTAGCGGCCCGCGCGTCGATCTCGGACTGAGCCCGGCGGGCCTGCTCGATCGTCTCGGCGCGATACTGTGCCGCCATCATGTTCTGGATCTGGAACTGCTGCTTGGCAGTCAGCGCGAGCAGCTGATTGGTGGCCTGCTGTGCTTGCAGCGAGCCTTCCGCGCCCTGGCTCTTGGCAACGAGCGCCGACAGTGTCTGGGTATCGGCCGCGACGTTCTCGGCGATCTGCGCCTGCACCGTCATCGTGTGCTGGTAGGCCGACATGGTCGTGTCGAGACGGGTTCGTGCGGCGATGACCTGATCATTGGTCCGCAACGCGGATGAGAAACTCTGCGGGAACATCTGGCGGAACTGCTGGTCGATGCCGGAAACGCGGAACTGGATGCCTTGCGCCTGGCCCATCAACCGGTCGACCTGCTGAAGCGTCTGGGTCAGCGCCTGCAGCTCGGGAAAGTCGATGCGGGTGAGGTTCTTGCCCTGGTTGACCAGCATGTTCGCTTCGTTCTGAAGCGACTGGATCTGATTGTTGATCTGCTGGAGCGTCCGCGCGGCGGTCAGCAGGTTCTGGCTGTAGTTGCTCGGATCGAACACCGTGAACTGTGCCTGGGCGGGCGTGCTGGTCATGGTCAGGCCGATGGCGAGCGATCCGGCGGTGCCGAGACCGAGCGCGCTCGCGATCAGATATTTGCGGGTGAGGAAACGCATCACATTACTCCTGTGCTTGGGGGGCGGGGAAATTGGAGAGAAGGTCGGCAGCCCAATCGAGGCCGGCACCGACGAGGAAGCGCGCGGCGAAATCCGCCTGGCCGCCCTCGGCGATCATCGCGTCGATTATCGTCTGGGTGGCGGGGTCGGAGACGCCACAGAAAGTGAGCGCGATCGGACCGAGACCCAGCTCGAACAACCGGTTGCCGCGCGCCGATTGCAGATAATATTGCCGTTTGGGCGTGGCGCGGCTGACCAGCTCGATCTGCCGGTCGTTCAGCCCGAACCGCTCATACGCCTCGCGGCTCTGCGGCTCGATCGCACGATCGTTCGGCAGCAATATCCGCTGCGGGCAGCTCTCGATGATGGCGGGCGCGATGCTGCTCGATGCGATGTCAGCGAGGCTCTGGGTTGCGAACAGCACCGCGACATTCTTCTTGCGCAACACCTTCAGCCATTCGCGGATACGCGCCGCGAACAGCGGATGGTCGAGGAAGATCCAGGCCTCGTCCAACACCAGCAGGGTTGGCCGGCCGTCGAACCGCTCTTCAAGCCGGTGAAACAGATAAGTCAGCACCGGCGCGACGACGCCGGTCTGGCCCATCAATGCCTCGGTTTCGAAGCATTGGACGTCGGCGAATGCGAGATGCTGTTCGGCCGCGTCGAGCAATCGGCCATAGGGGCCATCGAGCGTATAAGCGCCGAGCGCGGTGCGGAGCGCGTTCGACTGGAGCAGCAGGGTGAGACCCGTCAGCGTCCGTTCTTCGGGCGGCGCGGACGCGAGGCTGCTGAGCGCGGACCAGACGGCATCTTTCACCTCGGGGGTGACGTTGACCTTCTCATGCGCAAGCAGCGCCGCGATCCACTCCGCCGCCCAACTCCGCTCGGTGGCATCATCGATCCGACGCAATGGTTGGAACGCCAGTGTCTCGCCGGCGTCGGCGCCGAGCCCCAGCGCATGATGCGCGCCACCCATCGCCAGCACGGCAGCGCGTGCCGAGAAACCCTTATCGAAGATGTAGACCTGGGAGCCAGCGTAACGCCGGAACTGAAGGGCGATCAGCGCGAGCAGCACCGACTTGCCTGCGCCGGTCGGACCGACCACCAGCATGTGGCCGACATCGCCAACATGGGTCGAGAGCCGGAACGGCGTCGATCCGGCCGTGCTTGCGTAAAACAGCGGGGGTCCGTCGAGATGGGCGTTGCGCACCGGCCCGGCCCACACCGACGACAGCGGCATCAGATGCGCGAGGTTCAGCGTGTGAACCAGCGGTTGCCGGACATTGGCGTAGGCTTGGCCAGGGAGCGACGAGAGCCATGCTTCGACCGCGTTGACGCCTTCGCGGATAGTCGTGAACCCGAGCCCGTTGACGATCCGCTCGACCTGCCGGACCTTGTCCTCGACGCGGGCACGATCGGTGTCGGTCACCGTGATCGTCGTAGTCAGATAGCCGAACGCGACATGGTCGCCGCCAAGCACCTGCAGCGCCATGTCGGCGTCGACCACCTTGTTGTCGGCGTCGGTGTCAAGCAGCTGCGAGGGTTGATTGTACATGATCTCGCGGAGCAGCGCGGTGATCGACTTGCGCTTGTTGAACCACTGGCGGCGCAGTTTCGCGAGTGCCTTGGTGGCGTCGCTCTTGTCGAGCGCGATGAAGCGCGTGACACAACGATAGCCAAAATCCTGATGATTGAGGGCGTCGAGAATGCCGGGCCGGCTCATGCTCGGGAAGCCGAGGACGGTCAGCGTGCGGAGATGGGTTTCTCCAAGCCGCGGCTCCAAGCCACCCGTCAGCGGCGTGTCGGCGAGCAGCGCATCGAGATAGATGGGCGTCTCGGGCACCGCCACGGGATGCGGACGGGCCGAAATGGTGCCGTGCAGGAAGGTGAGCGTCTCCGCATCGTCGAGCGCGCGGACCTCGGGCATGAAGCTCGCGAACAGATCGAGCGCGCGATCGCTTTCGGCGATGAAGCTGGTCAAAGCGGTGTGCCAGTCGCGGCCCTTCTCCGCGTCGGGGCGCTCGACGAGCGATCGCCCGGCGGCTTCGGCGCTGTCGGTCGTCGGCAGCCAGGTCAGCGTCAGGTGGTAGCGGCTTTCGTAATGCTCGCCTTCCGCAAGGAACGCCGCCCGGCGTTCCTGATCGACGAGCCAGCACGCGGCATCGGGAAAGCTGCTGCCCGGATAGGCCGATGCCTCACGCCGCTCGGCGTCGAAGAAGAGTGCCCAGCCGGTGCCGAACCGCTTCAGCACATTATTCGCCCTTGCGCAGGCCGACATCAACTCGCCTTCGGTGGCGGACTCGAGATCGGGTCCGCGAAAGCGCAGGACGCGCAGGAAGCTGCCATCCTTGTTAAGGATGACGCCGGGCGCGATCAGGGCCGCCCAGGGGAGATGGTCCGCGAGCCGGTCGGACCGGTGGCGATATTCGGCGAGGTTCAGCACGCGAGATAGCCCTTCTGACGGAGGTGGCGGATCAGGACGGGCGCGAAATCCGGGTCACGCCGGGCGGCGAACACGGCGATGCTGTGCCCGACCGCCCAGAGCACGAGACCGGCGATCCATTGCTGCAAGCCCAGACCGACGGCGGCGGCGATCGTGCCGTTGACGATCGCGATCCCTCGCGGCGCCCCGCCGAGCAGGATCGGCGACCCGAGGCTCCCGTGGATGGGGGCCTCGAAGCCTTCGAGGTGCTGGCCGGTGCTGTTCATGACCGCACTCACGCGATCAGCGCCCCGCCGCCGAAGCTGAAGAAGCTGAGGAAGAAGCTCGACGCGGCGAACGCGATCGACAGGCCGAACACGATCTGGATGAGCCGGCGGAAACCGCCGCTGCTCTCGCCGAACGCCAGCGTGAGCCCGGTCGTGATGATGACGATCACGGCGACGATCTTGGCGACCGGACCTTGGACCGATTCCAGGACCTGTTGGAGCGGTTGCTCCCAGGGCATGCCCGATCCGGCTGCCTGCGCGGCAGGGGCAATAGCGAGTGTCAAGCCGATGACGGCACCGATGAGGAAGGTCGATCTGCGAGACGGAATCCTGGCAAGCTGCATGGTCATTCTCCTTTGGGGTTGGCGGGGTTGAGAAGGTCGGCGAGCGCGTAGCTGCCGGTGTCGGGGTCGAGCCCGGTGACGCGCGCAATGCTGGTGATCCGGCGCTGAAGGCCCCGGCCGGAGATGAAGACGATGATGTCGATCGCTTCTGCGATCAGTCGGCGCGGCACGGTGACCACCGCCTCCTGCACCAGGCCTTCGATACGATAGAGCGCCGACATGGCGCTGTTGGCGTGGACGGTGGCGATGCCGCCCGGATGTCCGGTGTTCCAGGCCTTGAGCATGTCGAGCGCTTCGGGGCCGCGTACCTCGCCGACGATGATGCGATCGGGGCGGAGGCGCAGCGTCGAGCGGACGAGATCGGCCATCGTGACGATGCCGGGCCGCGTGCGCAGTGCGACCGTGTCGGCGGCGGGGCTCTGCAGCTCCCGCGTGTCCTCGATAAGAATGACCCGTTCGTCGACCCACGCCATCTCGGCGAGCAGTGCGTTAGCGAGCGTCGTCTTGCCCGAGCTTGTGCCGCCGGCGACGAGGATGTTGTAGCGCTGGGTGACGCAGGTTTTCAGCCGGTCGGCCGCGACCTGCGTCATCAGGCCGTCGTTCACGTAATCGTCGAGGCTGTAGAGGCGCTCCGCCGGCTTTCTGATCGAGAAGCAGGGCGCGATCGATACGGGCGGCAGCACGCCTTCGAAGCGTTCGCCCGCACGCCCTTCGACATGCGGCGGCAGCTCGGCCGACACGATCGGCGCGTCGCCATGCACTTCGGCGCGCGCATGAGAGGCTACAAGCCTGATGATCCGCTCGACCTGAGCGGCGTCCATGCTGACTCCGGTATCGGTCCGGCCCTCGCCAAGACGGTCGAGCCGCAAGGCTCCGTCCGGATTGACCATGATCTCGATGACGCGAGGGTCGGCCAGGGCCTCGGCAATCGCCGGTCCCATGGCCGTGCGCAGCATGGCGCGCCGACGATCAGCGGAAATGCCGCCCGTCATTCGCCGGACTCCGGTGAGCCGATCGTTCGACGTCCGGCGGCAATCTGCCGTCCGACCTGCGCTATGAAGGCATCGAACCGCTTGGCCGCGATGGCCCGGCCCGCTTGGTCGTTTTCGGCGAGCGGCGCCTGGATCGCCAGTTCGTAGCGGACGAACAGGGCCAGGGTTTCGATCTGGATATGGCCGTCGCGCTCCAGCCTGCCGATCGCTGCGGTCAGGCGATCAAGCCGGATGCCGAAACGGTCCTCGAGTTCGGATGCGCCGCGCCGGTTGAGCCAGGCGGTCACAGCATCTGTCAGTATGGCGGACTTCGATGTACCGGGCTTTGCGGCGAGCGCTTCCAGACGGTCGCTGACCGGTTTGGGCAGGAAGAGCTGGTGGCGGATTTTCTCGACCATCGTCAGAGATCCAGCTGCAGATCGCCGGGCCGATGATCAGCCGCGTCGATCGCATAGACGGTGCGTGCCGTGCCGAGCGCGCGGGCTTGGTCCATGGCGCGCTGGTCGGCGGCGAGATCGCCGTCGTCTTCGGCGAGACCGAGCGGATCAGCGGTGATCGGGTCGGGTGAGATCGTCCGGTCAATTTCCTGTCCGGGATGGCGGGCCTGTTCGAGACCACCGCCGACATCGTCACTGTCATTGTCGGTGGCGGCGCCAAGGCGCGCGTCGATACCGCGCACGATCCCTGCCCAATCGTCTGGGCGCGACACTGGCCGATCGGGATAGTCGCCGTCGACGAGGGCAGGCGGCGGCAATACGCGGGCTTTGAACGTGCTGTCTTCGAAATAGCGCAGCTTGGTCGCCCGGATCGGCGGTGTGCCGGCGACCAGCACGAGCTCGTCGGTCGCGGGAAGCTGCATAACCTCGCCGGGCGTCAGCAATGCGCGTGCGGTCTCCTGTCGGCTGACCATGACATGGGCCAGCCACGGTGCGAGCCTGTGCCCGGCATAGTTCCGCATTGCGCGCTGCTCGGTCGCCGTACCGAGCGCGTCGGAAATCCGCTTCGCCGTCCGCTCATCATTGGTCGCGAAGGCAATGCGGACATGGCAATTGTCGAGAATGGCGTTGTGCTCGCCATACGCCTTCTCGATCTGGTTGAGGCTCTGCGCGATCAGGAAGGCGCGCACGCCGTAGCCGGCGAGGAAGGCTAGGCTGGTCTCGAAGAAGTCGAGGCGGCCGAGCGCTGGAAACTCGTCGAGCATCATGAGCAGCTTGTGGCGGTTCGCCGCGTTGGCTCCGTCCTCCGCATGAAGGTGTTCAGTCAGCCGTCGGCCAATCTGGTTGAGCACGAGGCGGATCAGCGGCTTGGTGCGGCTGATGTCGGACGGCGGGACGACGAGATAGAGCGAGACCGGTGATTTGCCCTCGACGAGGTCGGCGATGCGCCAATCGCACCGTGAAGTGACCGTCGCGACGGTCGGATCGCGGTAGAGGCCAAGGAACGACATTGCCGTCGACAGCACGCCGGAGCGTTCGTTCTCGGATTTGTTGAGCACTTCACGGGCCGCCGAAGCGACTACGGGGTGGACGATCGGCGCGTCGGCCGTACCGAGATGATTGGTGGTCATCATCCGCCGCAGCGTCGCCGTGAACGGGCGCTGCGGATCGGACAGGAAGGTGGCGACGCGTGCCAGCGTCTTCTCTTCCTCGGCATAGAGGATGTGGAGGATCGCGCCGACCAGCAACGAATGGCTGGTCTTCTCCCAATGACTGCGACGCTCGAGCGCCCCTTCAGGATCGACGAGGATATCGGCGATATTCTGGACGTCGCGCACCTCGTCGGTGCCGCGGCGAACTTCGAGCAGCGGATTATATCGCGCCGAGCGCGCATCGGTCGGATTGAACAGCAGGCAGTGCGAAAAGCGCTGCCGCCAGCCGGCGGTCAGTTGCCAGTTCTCGCCCTTGATGTCGTGGATGACGGCCGAGCCCGACCAGCCGAGCAGGGTTGGTACGACCAGGCCAACACCCTTGCCGCTCCGCGTCGGCGCAAACGCCATGATGTGTTCGGGACCGTCATGGCGGAGATAACGGGGTCCTGTCCGACCGAGGAACACACCGGCGTCCGTGAGCAGCCCGGCGGCCCGGATGTCCTTGGCATTCGCCCAGCGGGCAGAGCCGTAGGTGGTGAGATTGTTACGCTGGCGCGCACGCCAGAGCGATCCGAAGATCGCGGCTCCGCATCCGACGAGACCGCTTGCTGCGGCGATCCCGCCAGCCTTTTCGAACAGCACCGGGGCATAGGCTTCGAACGAGAACCACCAGCCGAACAGAGCCCAGGGCAGGTAGATCGGACGGCCAAATGCGATGAACCAGGGCCGGCCAAGCTCGGGCTGATAGGCCAGTTCCGCCGCTGCCCATTGCGTCGCGAACCACACGCCCGCCAGAATGATGGCGAACACGACAATGATTTGTCCGATGAGGAGTTTGGTCGGGGTCATGCGGGCCTCCGCCCGCACCAGAATCAGTCTGCGCGGGCTCGGCCGCTAAATTCCGCTAATCAGGCTCCCGGCATCAGTGCCTGTCTGGTGCCACCGAGAGTCGATGTAGGGACTCCACGCGCGTCGGGGACGGCAAGGCTGCAAGCAACTGAGCGAGGAAGCATATAATACTGATTGAGGCCGGGCTTGCGCCGGAGCCACTGGACATCAGTGCCAGAAGAGCTTTCTGGGGCGCCGCCTAAGCGGTTGATTTCTCAATCAAATCATAGACTTGAGAAGTCGCCGAAGCCATCAATAGCACGATCTGGATTCATGGAAAAGGGTGGACGTGAATGGACGGGGCGGTTCGAGTCCTTCCGGGCATCAGGCTGGTTGGAGCTTTGTCCGAAATACATCTACAAATTTCGGACAGATAAGCGGGTAGGCAGGCCCTATGTCAGCGACTTCTCCAGCGTGCCGAGAACCGCCTTGTGGCGCTCCGGGCTGGCTTCACGAAATTTGCGGATGTTCATCAGTTTGAACTGCGGCGCGGGCAACTCGGCCAGCGCTGCGATCGGAAAGCGGCTCCAGTCCGGATCGCCGGCCTCGAAGGACAGGAGAAAGGCGCGATCGTCATCGGTGAACGATCCGCTAAGCGCGCTGACCAGTCGCTCGAGCGTTGCCTGGTGATCGTCATAGGTGAAAGGCTCGAATGGCATGCCTTCGAATTGGGACCGAAAGGTTTCGCGCTGATCCTTGCGCGCGGGATCGACGAGTTCGGCGATCGGGCGGCCGTGGCTGACGAAGCCGGCGATCGCGCCCAGGCGAACTTCGTCCGTCAGGCCTTCCCGGTCGAGCAGGCGCTTGACGTCGAACAGGTCGCGAGGATGCTGCCGGTCAAGTGCCGCGCAGATCTTTCCGCCGAACAACTCGCCGTGTGACACGCAGCGTGCCTCCAAAAAGGCTTCGAATTGCTCCTGAACTTGGTCGGAACAGGTCAGATCGCGAACCGGCATCAGATGGCCGCGCAGCGAGGGATTGACCTCGATCTTCACCTGGGTGCGGACGCGCTGGCAATTGAGCTTTACCTCCATGCCCTCGCCGCCCTGTCTCGCTTGGGTGACACGGGTCGGCGGCAATCGACGCTCGATCTCGGCACCTATGCCCGCCAAGGCTTCGCCGATCGCGGCGAGCGACTCCTTGCGATCATGGTTGGGCAGATAGGTAAGATCGATATCGACCGACAGGCGCGGCAGGTCCCATTCGAACAGGTTGATGGCGGTGCCGCCCTTGAGCGCGAAGACCGGCTCCGCCATCACCAGCGGCAGAATGTCGAGCAGCAGCCGAACCTGGTCGCGATAAGGCTCAGCCATGATCGACCAGCTCCTTGGGAAGCAGAAGCTGATATTTCGCGACATAGCGCCCGTTCGGCACAAGGCTACGATCGCCCGCCCCCAGATCGATCCCGTCAAGGTCGAGATGGCGCATCACCGGCAGGTTGGCGCGCTCCGCAAGGTAGAGGAACAGCCTGCGTACCTTGATGGAGGTGCATTGCTCGAGCAGGCTCTGCATGAGTTTGGGCCGTATCGAGGTCATACTCTCGATGATCATTCCGGCTTCGACGAGGTCGAATTCTTTGGGTGCGAGATGTAGCAGTTCCAGGGCGGCGCGTTCGACACCAGATGTCCTCAACGCAAAGCCCTCGGGCGCCTGCTGCTCTGTCAGCCCGAGTTCGGGAGGCAGGAGTTTGGTCTGGACATGCCGCACGTCATCGCCCCAATGGGTTCTGAACCAGAGCGGTAACGCGACGTTGAGCGGTGAGAACAGATAAGCTTTGGTGGCGGCGAACCGCACATAGTGGCTGTTTCCCGACATCTCGAGCGCGGTCAGCGCTCCCACATGGACGGGTAACCGCAGTTGGGTTTGGAGGCTGTGCACCGCACCTTGCCAGGTCACCGTCTCCGCCGGACGTTTGAAGGCGCCGCGGCCGAGCGAGGTCAGCCAGCGCGACGAGGTGTAGTTCTGAAGATCCTGCGACGTTATTCCGAGAGTCTTGAGATAGGTGCTGGTCGCAACGCTTTGTGGCTCCCAAGCGTCGAGCAGCGACCTCAATTTTTCCGATCGTGATAGCCCCATGGTATATCTATGGCATAATTTTCAATGTTTCGCAATGCGAACATCGAAATATCTTCCCCAATCATACACATGATATATTTCAATAGAATAATTCAATGCTTTCGGCCAAAGCTGGCACGACCTTGTTACAAATCCCCTGAGAGATTTTGATCCTGTCAGAGGGTTTGTCACATGGCGGTTAGTTCTGTGAGTGCCTGCGATAAAATAGACAAGGAGAGCTCGAAATCACGGCGTGAATGTCACCTACCCTGTGTTTCGGCGTGAGATTGGGGACCACCTGACCCGGTAATCGGCACCTAAACGGGGACCACCTTCCGGGTCATCTATGTTCGCCTGCTGTGTTGGCTGGCGACGAGGTGGAGGATGACGACGGTGGAGACGATAGGACGGATCAGGCGCGCGCATTTCGTGCAGAAGTTGTCGGTGCGGGAGATCGCGCGTCGACTGCATGTGTCGCGCAAGACGGTGCGCAAGGCGATCGAGGCGGAGGAGCCCGTGTTCACGTACACGCGGGTTGCGGAGCCCAAGCCGAAGCTGGGTGGCCACGCGGCCGCGCTGGAGCAGATGTTGGCCGAGAACGAACGCAAGCCACGCCGCGAACGTCTGACGCTGATCAGGTTATATGAGGTGCTGCGCGGGCTTGGATTTGAGGGCGGCTACGATGCTGTTCGCCGCCATGCCCGTCGCTGGCAACGCGAGGAAGCGGGGCGGACGGCGACCGCGTTCGTGCCACTGAGCTTCGATCCTGGCGAAGCGTACCAGTTCGACTGGAGCCACGAAGTGATCGTGATGGCGGGCGTGACGACGACGGTGAAGGTCGCGCACGTCAGGCTTTCCCACAGCCGGATGTTCTTCGTGGCGGCCTATCCGCGCGAGACGCAGGAGATGGTGTTCGATGCGCATGCACGAGCGTTCGCCTTCTTTGGCGGTGTCTGCACGCGCGGCATCTACGATAATATGTCGACGGCGGTGGACGTGGTGTTCCTCGGCAAGGAACGCCGGTTCAACCGGCGGTTCCTGCAGATGTGCAGCCATTATCTGGTCGAGCCGACCGCCTGCACGCCGGCAGCTGGCTGGGAGAAGGGACAGGTCGAGAACCAGGTTGGCCTCGTGCGCGAGCGCTTCTTCACCCCGCGGCTGCGCTTTGCGAGCTACGAGGAGCTGAACACCTGGCTGCTCGATCGCTGCATCGAACATGCCAGCGCCCATCGTCATCCCGAGTTGCGCGAGCGGACCGTCGCCGATGTGTTCGACGACGAGAAGGCGGCGCTGATGCGGCTGCCGACGACGGCGTTCAATGGCTTCCATGCGGTGACCGCGACCGTCTCCAAAACACTGCTCGTGCGGTTCGATTACAACAAGTACTCGGTCGCGGCCCGCGCACTGGGCCGCCCGGCGGAGGTCCACGCCTATGCCGACCGGATCGTTATCCGGCAGGGTGATGATATCGTTGCAGAGCATGCGCGGCGCTACGGTCGCGATCAGACGATCTACGATCCGTGGCATTACGTACCGGTGCTGGCAAAGAAGCCGGGTGCGCTGAGGAACGGCGCGCCGTTCAAGCAACTCGCATTGCCGTCAGGACTGGAGCGTCTGCGCACCCGTTTGAAGGAGAGCAGCGATGGCGACCGCCAGATGGTCAAGATCCTCACCGCCATTACCGTCGATGGTCTTGACGCCGTGGAGAACGCCGCTGCCGAAGCACTCGCGAACGGGGTGGCCAGCGCCGATGTGGTGCTCAACATCCTGGCCCGGTCCCGATCGGCGCCGGTGGAGCCCACCATTGCAACACCCGACCATCTGCGGCTTGAGATCGAGCCGATCGCCGATGCAGGCCGCTACGATCGCCTGCTGACCCCGCTTCGTGAGGCGGCGTGATGATGGAGCGCCACCAGATCCTGGAGTTGATGGGCGACCTCAAGCTCGCCGGTATGCGCCAGGCCTATGACGAGGTGATCGCCGATGCGATCAAGCGCCAGTATCCCGTTCAGCATGTCGTCGGCGATCTGTTGCGGGCGGAGATCGCCGACAAGCATGCCCGCTCGATCAAGTATCAGATGACGATCGCCAAGCTGCCGCTTGCAAAGGAGGTCGCCGAGTTCGAGTTCGCCGGCACGCCGATCAACGAAGCGCTGGTTCGCGATCTCGCCACCGGGGCGTTCCTCGCCAACCAGCGCAATGTCGTGCTGGTGGGCGGTACGGGCTCGGGCAAGACGCATCTGAGTATCGCCATCGCGCGCAGTTGCATCCGCACCGGTGCCCGCGTTCGCTTCCACAATACCACCGATCTGGTGAACCGGCTCGAGATGGAGGTCCTTCAGGGCCGCACCGGCAAGCTTGCCGAGCATCTGTCGCGGCTGGACCTCCTGATCCTCGACGAACTTGGCTATCTGCCGTTCGCACGCGCTGGCGGGCAGCTGCTGTTCCACCTCATCAGCCGACTTTACGAACACACCTCGGTCATCGTCACCACCAACCTGGCGTTCGGCGAATGGCCGACCGTGTTCGGCGATGCGAAAATGACGACCGCGCTGCTCGATCGACTTACCCATCACTGCGACATCGTCGAGACAGGCAACGAGAGCTGGCGGTTCAAGAACCGAAGCTGAGCGCCGTCGCTGCCGCTGCCAAAGAGGATGTCGTTCTGGGGGATGTCGGCTCCGGGCTACGCCCTACGCCGACATCCCCCAGAACGACGGCACGTGAGTGGTCTCCTTTTACATGCCGATCCCGGTCCCCGTTGCCGCGCCGATTGACAGCTCTGAGAAGACCCGCCACTCCTCGCAGCGGCCCGCTATCTGGACACGTGGTGACTACGAAGCCGCCGGAACATCGGCGCTTGCGGCTTGATGTCGTTCGTCGCCATTGGCGAAACCGCTCTGCCCCCAGTGTTCTTTGGCGATGATATCGCCGGGCTTCGGAACAAAGTCGGGATGCCATGCACCGCCCCATTCGCCACGTGCGAAGTAATGGCGGTGCATGACGGCGAGCTGGGAGGATTGGGATGGCACCAGTCTTCATAGTCACCCGGCTCCCAGCGGCGATGCGGGGCGCAGAATACCCTGATGCCGGCTTCGCGGATGCTATGGTCGATCATCTTCAGATTGGCGATTTGCCCGATCTCCTCGGCCACGGAGTGCGCCCGCGGATAGTGGGTTTGCGACCGGATAGACGCGATCCCTTGATTCCTCGCATCGAAGGCGGGAATGGCAATCTGGCACACGGCCATGTCCGGCGTCGCCTTCGCCGCAACCGACATCTACCGGCTCTGATGAGCGAGTCCTTACCACAGCCGGTATTCTCATGCAGACGTCCAAGCAGGCCTTAGCTTGAAGAACGGCGAACCTGCGCGGCCTGAAGGCCGACGGATGGGGGCGCCAATGCCCGCATCCAATCTTATCCGAACAATCCAAGGCTGCGAGCAACGGCGACGGCACCTGTGCGGTTCGAGACACCCAGTTTGGAATAAATGTGCTGCAGGTGCCACTTCACCGTGTTCTCGGAAAGCGCTGCCTTCCGCGCGACGAGCGCGTTGCTATATCCATCGAATACGAGCCTCAGGATTTCCTTCTCCCGGCTCGAGAGTCGGTCGACTTGCACGACTTCGGAAGGGACCTGCGGAAGTGAAGCAGGGTCGGTGCCAATAATTGCGCCGAGATAGTCGGTCGATATCGCGCCGTACATTGCATCAAGGGTCTCGACTGTTGCTTTCACCAGGGCGAGTGCACGAGGTCCCTCATCTAGAATTGTTCGGATCAAGCGCCCTGGAGAACCGATTTCGAGCGCACGCCGCATCGTCCGGATTGCTGCCGATCGATCTCCAAGGCTGTCACGACAGATCGCCTCCAGGGCAAGCAACTTGGCCGCCCGTATATTGCGATTGGTCGACAGCGCCTTCGCGCACGCGGCCCGTAGCCGCGAAATCGTTGCCGGTGTTCCTGCGAAATGCGTTTCGAACCGTAGCTCTGCAATCAGATAGGATTCGGTCTCTAATGCCGGCGACATGATTCCCGGAAGTTCACGGAACCCACCGTCTGCAATGAACTCCGCGTGGAGGCGCCGCGCATCCCGCTCGTGTCCGGAAAGGACGACGCTGCGTAACCGTTCGGCGCGGACCGCATGCAACAGTCTCGGCCAGTGCTTTGCGGCTGCGGTTGTTTCAGCGCGGATCAGCGCCCGATCAGCTTGTTCCGAGCGGCCGCGTGCCCGCGCGAGGCGAGCTTCGGTCAGCGCCAGCGACATAATCATGTCCGGAAGAAGGATTTCCATCGGCCCTTCGGCACAGCGGGCAAGATAAGTATCCGCGTCGTCCAACCGGTTCCACTCGTAAAGCAGCGAAGGCATGTAGGCGAAAGCGATCTTCTCCACCGCAGGATCGCCGCGCGCGCCGACAATCCGGGCTTCGCCGGCTCGCCAAGCCTCGAACGCGCGAACCGCATTACCAGCGATCATTTCCGTCTGGCCGATGATCGCGTGCGCGACGGCCATTCCAAAGGCACTTCCAGCGCGATCGTTGTCCGCAAGCGCTTCCAGAGCGAATTGGCGACCCTTGTCGAGCGATGATCGGGCGATCCAGCCGACCGCAGCGATCGAACGCAGTGTCCCCAAGGTGTAGGGATCGCCGTTTTCGCATTCACGAAGGCCACGCTCGGCTGCCTCAAGACAGATCTCGGGCCGATCGGCATAAAGCGCTATCATCGCATCGACGGCCAGCAGATCGTCACGGACGACAGGCTCAAGATCGTTGAAGCGCTGCCGTGCGGTGGCGAGATGGGCTCGCGCTGCCTCGAGGTCGAACCTCGCCGCGAGAGAGCATGCCGCATCGACATGCAGACGCGGATGTGCCGCAAAACCTTCGCTTGAGAGATGCCTTGACCATTCCGGGCTGCCGCTCGCATGGCCCTGTCGACGACGCTCCCGGCCGGCGGCCTCGAGCAGGTTTGCCGCCGCCAAGGTTTCGCCTGCGGCGAAGGCATGACGGATCGCATCGCTGAACCGTCCACCGGCGCTATGCCAGGCCATGGCTTCACGGTGAATCGCCAGCCGCCGTTCGGGCGCATCCGTCTCGAGCCGTCGTTCCAGGCAACGCGCCACGAGTGGCTGAAACCGAACCCAGCCCTGGGCCAGATGATCCTCGACCTCGCGGACGATAAGGCCCGAATGCTCAAGACCGGTGATCAAGGACTCCACATCTTCCCGGCCGGTCGCCAGGGCAGCGAGTTCAGGCGTAAAGCGACTCAGCGCCGCTGTCTCAAGAGCGAAACATTTCAGATTGTCCGACAGCAGCCCGAACAGCTCGTCATCGACATATTGCCTCAACAATGGCCAAGCCGCGATGTCGGTCGTCAGCGACAAGGCCCTTCTCGTCCCCGGCGCGGCCAGCGCCAATGCTGCCATTCCCATTGCCGCTGGCCACCCGTCAGACAGTTTGCAGAGTTCGGCAAGCTCTTCGCTCGATAGATGCACATCAGTGGCAGCAAGCCACGCGCGAGTTTCATCAACGGTGAAGCGCAATTCTTCCGCGCCGACCAATCTGAGCTTTGCGCTCAGGCGAAGTCGAGCGACACCGCGGCTCGGATATTCGCGCGACGCGATGGCCAGCCGGAGGTTCTCGGGAAGTGATTCGACAAGGCGCAGCAGGCGCTTTTCAGCCGGATGGCCTTGGATATGTTCGAGGCCGTCGAACACGAGCAGCAAGGGCTCGGACCGCGCATCCTCGACAACAAGCGACAGTTTTTCGTCGAAAGCCGCTTCACTGCGATCGGCCTCTCCCAGTGTCACGCTAACCGCCCGTCGTCCCAAGACTTTGTGGTGACTGACGATGTGGTCGAGCAGCGTCGTTTTTCCGAACCCGGCTGGCGCGTGGAGCAGGATCGTGTGTGGCGCGCGCTCATCATCGAGAAGCGAGGAGAGTCGGGTGCGCGGCCAGCCGCTGGGCGCCACAGGCGCTGCCGCTGTGCGGAGGGCGACTCTCTGTCCGAAGCTCAAGACCTTGCCCATCATCCCTCAATTCAAGCGCGGCCATAGCATGATCCGCTCGGGCAAGGCCCCACGAAAGTATGGGTGTCACGATGTCGCCAACCATACTTTCAAGCGGCGGCTCGCCGATCAGCGTCAGGTACCGGGCTTGTAGTTCGCTCGCAGGGAAGGGAGAAGCACATCGTGCCAGACCATCGTTTACACGGCAATCGATCTCGCCCGAAATGCAACAAGCTGTGATTCCGGATGGTCCCCTTTCCCGGCCCTTGCGGTTGCCGGTAATCGCTTCGCCATTGTTTATCATCTCGAACCCGGCGCTGGTCATTGCGCAGTGCACCTCCGGTGTGATCGGATCTTTCCCCGCGCTCAACGCGCGTCCGGCCAGCGAGTTGGACGAGTGGCTGGCCGAAATCGTGGAGGCGCTCGCGGTATGGGACCGCCGACATCCCGATACGCCGGCCGCGCCCTTTGCCGTCAATCAGATCGTGCATCGGTCGAACGACCGACTCGATCAGGACATCGCGCTGTGTTCGAAATACAGGGTTCCGATCGTCATCACGTCGTTAGGCGCGCGTGAAGATCTCAATCGCGAGGTCGCCGGCTATGGCGGTATCACGCTACACGACGTGATCGACGACCGCTTCGCCCGCAAGGCGATCGAAAAGGGCGCAACCGGTCTCATCCCGGTGGCCACGGGCGCCGGCGGGCATGCCGGGCGCCTGTCGCCATTTGCATTCATGCAGGAGATCCGGCGCTGGTTCGACGGGCCGGTCGCGCTGTCCGGCGCAATCGCCTCAGGCGGCTCGATCCTGGCGGCGCAGGCGATGGGCGCGGACTTCGCCTATATCGGGTCGGCGTTCATCGCGACCGATGAGGCGCGGGCCAGTGATGCTTATAAACAGGCAGTGGCGGCAGGCGGCGCGGCGGATATCGTCTATTCCAACCTGTTTACCGGCGTTCACGGCAATTATCTCCGAGCCTCGGTGATCGCCGCGGGATACGATCCCGACAGACTTCCCGAAAGCGATCCAAGCGCGATGAATTTCGGATCCGGCGCCACCAAGGCCTGGCGCGATATCTGGGGCTGCGGGCAGGGAATCGCGCCGATCGAGTCGATAGTCCCGACCAGGCAACTCGTCGAACGACTACAGCATGAATACCGGGACGCGGTGCAGCGGATCGTCAATCATGCCGCACGTTAAGAAGCGATCCGACACAGGGCTCGCCGAGCGGTTTCGTGCACTTGGCGAGGAGCATGGCGACCGGCCCGCCTTTCGCATGATCACGGAGCTCAGCGCCGACGCCGGAGTCGTCGAACTTGGCTTCGCTGAATTCGTATCGCGCACGCTGCGTATCGTGGTTCTTTTTCGTTCGCTCATGCTCGGCGATCAGTCGGCGATCGCGCTGATCTTGCCGAATACGCCCGACGCACAGATCGCTTTATGGGCCGCAGAGATTGCCGGGATCGCGATGCCCATCAATGGGTTGCTGCCGCACCATCATGTCTCCCATCTTTTGGAGAAGGGTCAGGCGACGATCATGATTGTCGAAGATGATGCGGCGCGAGACGCCGCTCTGCATCATCACGGACAGCAGCTTCGGCACGTGCTTACCCACGACGCGCTGAGACGGCTGGCCAGCGATACCGCGCTCGCGAAGTTCAGCCCCGCACCAGTGGATCATGATCGTGTGATTGCGGCATTCCACACCGGTGGAACGACCGGTGCGCCGAAGCTTGCGCTGCACCGAGAGCGTAACCAAGTCGCGGCCGCCCTGGGATTTGCCCAACGCGCAGGAATCCATGCAGGCGATACCGTGTTGAACCCATTGCCGCTATTCCATGTGGCCGGGTCGATTTGCGTCGGACTGTCCACGATTCTGAGCGGTGCCTGCCAGCTCCTGCCGACGCACCAAGGCGCGCGCGCTGCAGGCTTTCGGGACGCTTTTTGGCCGATGATCGAGCGACACGCCGTGACGATCATCGCTGGCGTGCCGACGATCGTCGCGGCGGTCGCGGCTCAACTGCCGCAACGCCGTCCGGCGGCGCTTCGCAGCATCATCGTGGGCGGTGCGGCGCTGCCGCTCCCGGTCGAAACGCTGTTTGCAGAGCGCTGGGCCCTAGCCGTCACCATTGTATACGGAATGACCGAAAGCGCAGGGATGCTCGCCAGCCGCGTCGCTGGAAAGATATATGAAGCTGGTTCGGTCGGGCCTGCGGCGGCTGGCGTCGAACTGCGCGTGGTCGACGATCCGCGAAACGCAGACTCTACCGTTCCCCCTGGCGTTCGCGGCCACATTCTAGCGCGGGGCGCGACCATCGGGCCGGGTTATCTTGATGCAACCTTGAACGGCGACTTGTTCAACGCCGATGGCTGGCTGGTCACCGGTGACCTCGGCGTAATGGACGACGCGGGAAACCTGTCTCTGACTGGCAGAGCCAAGGACATCATCATCCGTAGCGGCCATAATATCGACGCTGCGCTGATCGAGGAAGCGGCTCTGACGCACCCGGCGGTCGAAGGCGCGGCTGCAGTCGCGGCGCCGGACCAGTATGCCGGCGAAGTACCCTATCTGTTTGTTCAGTTGAAGCCGGGCGGCATAGCGACCCTGGCAGAAATAGCAGACGCAATTCGCGCGCGGGTCGAAGGGCCCGCGGTTCCCAGGCATATCGAGGTGATGCATCGCCTCCCGCTGACTGGTGCGGGCAAACCCTATAAGCCGGCGATGCGGGCGGTTGCGGCCGCCACAGTTCTGCACAGTCTTCTCGATCCCTTGGGCGTGCCCGACGAATGTTGGAGCGTGGAAGAGCAAGATGGCCGTATTGCTGTGCGAGTGGATCGAGGAGCGCGCGACACGATCATGCCAATTCTTGCGGCGTTAATGCTTCACTGCGCTGAATGAGCGCGATGCCTCGCCCGTCTGCCCGTTCGTGTGCTATTCGGGCGGTGTCGCAAGGTCGAAACGCGCGCGGATTTTTTCGGCGCATTCGTCAAGCGCGTCCAGGCCGGCGTCAATCGCGCCCGCCATGACCGTGAAGCCATGGATCGTCGTTTCGTAGCACGAGATCTCGACGCGAACGCCCGCGTCAGCCAGTCGTGCGGCATAGGCTTCGATATCATCGCGCAGAATGTCGTGACCCGCTGTTATGATGAAGGTCGGTGGCAGGCCGGCAAGATCGGGTGCGAGGATCGGCGAGACGAGAGGGTTTGTAATGTCGGTCGAATTCTCGAGATATTGGCTGTAAATCCACTCAAGGGCTTCTGGCTCGAAGAAAAATCCGCGCGCATAGCGAGCCATCGATTTCGAGCTACCGAGCATGCCCAGCGCAGGATTGATCAGTACTTGGAGCGCGATGCTCGTTTGGCCTTCATCGCGCGCGCGTTGCGCGCACCCTGCGGCAAGTCCGCCACCGCCCGATTCACCCATGACGACCAGCCGCTCGACATCGCCCCCAAGCGCTGCGGCGTTCGCGCAGACCCAATTGAAGACGGCCCAGATGTCGTCAGTCGCGGCCGGAAATTTGTGCTCGGGCGCAAGGCGATATGTTGCCGAAATCAGCATCGCGCCTGATTTTGCCGTCAGCCGCCGGCAAACTCCATCATAGGAAGCAAGGCCCCCCATCATGGCACCGCCGCCATGAATGAACAGGATAACGGGCGGTTTCTCGCCGACGGCAGTGCGCGGCCGGTAGATACGAAGCGCGATCGGGCCGGCAGGGCCGTCAATCGTGACATCGTCCGCCGCGCCGATCGGCGGCGCCGCTATCGGAAGGCTGGCATAGAAGGCGTCAAAGGCGGCACGCATGTCCGAAGGGGCCATTGTCGGATCGAGAAACGGATCGCGCTCGAGCCGCATCAGGATATCGACAGTCTGCGCGTCGAGTAACGAATGATCGGCCAGTCCTGCTGCTACTTGATGCTCGTCCGCCACTGATACGCTCCCCGCTATGAAGCGTCGACATTGCTTTGCCTGGACGAAGCCGCGCCCCTATAAAGTATGGTCCGCGGCAAGCACATGATCCGCAAAGATCTGCAGCGACGTTGCCATTCGTGCGGCAGATTCTCCGCTTGCCCTGATGTCGCCGGCAGTTGAGCGGGTGCCCAGAAGCGGGAGCGTTAGCGATGCCTCTTCGACGATGTCGGCCGACATTGTCCGCAGGACGAGCCGCAACGCTTGCTGTGCCGAGACCGAGCGTGGCGACGCATTCAGGATGAGGATTGGTTTGCCCTGGAATCGTGCGTCGCCGACCAGCCAGTCGAGTGCGTTCTTGAATGTGCCAGGAATGCCGCCGGCATATTCTGGACAGGAGATTATCATGCCTGCGCATCCCGCGACAAGATCGCGCCAGGCTAGTGCCGCGGTGGGAAGGAGGCCATCCGCGTCCAGATCGGCGTTGAAATGCGGCAGGTCTCCGATCCCGCGAAACAGTTCAATATGAACACCCGCCGGCGCCATCGAACTTGCCGCTTCGAGCAGAACGAGATTCGACGAGGCCTCCCTCAGGCTACCCGCGACCGCGAGTAGCCTGAGACCTTCATGCCGCGTCATGGGGATCAGAATTTGAAGCCGACCGAGACGCCATATTCCGCAGGGCGCCCTGTATAGCGGACGATTGTATCCTGGATATGGAGTACGTTGTTCCAGTAATAGGCATTAAATATGTTGCGTCCGTAAATCGACAACCGCCAGCGGTCGTCGGCGTCCTTGATGCCTGCGCGTACATCGACCAGCGTATAGGCGTCGATGGCGAGCCGCGCATCGTCTTCAAGTGCGGCCTTGGTGGCGCTCCGATAGTTTGCCGCTGCGCCGACGAACGCGTCGATCTGGCCCGATACATGCCAGTCATATTGTGCATCGCCGCTGAGCTGCCACTTGGGTGAATATGGGAAAGCGTTACCGCTCAGCGAGACCACGCTACCAAACTGATCGAAATTCTGAAATGAGGTGCCGTCAGGGTTGCGGCGGATTCGGGTCTGAAGATAGGTGCCGGCTGCGCTGACATTGAGGCCGCGCACCGGAAGCCAGGAGAGCTGCAATTCCGCCCCTTTGACCATTGAGCGCGGGATATTGACGAGGTTCTGCAACTGGCCGAACAAGGTCTGGATACGGCCGGAAAGCTGCTTGTCCCGATAATCATAGAAGAACGCCGCACCGTTCAGGCGCACCCTGTTACCGGCAAGCGGCAGCTTGAAGCCAAGCTCATAGGCCATCAACGCTTCTTGAGTCACTGGCGCCAGCTGAGTCGAAGACTGTGCGGAAAGCGTTGGGAAGCTGCCCGCCTTGTATCCTCGCGAGACATTCGCATAGACCAGTGCGCCGGCGCTCGGCTTGAAATTGACGCCGGCGCGCCAGGACAGATTGTCCTCATCCAGCGAGTCGACAAAATCTCCGGCCGAGAAATCGGGCTGCAATGTGACGCACTGGCCAGCGGCGGCAGTCATGGGAGCGCCAACCAGTCCCTGTACGAACCGAATGATGGCGGCGATGTCATCGGCGCCGGTATCCTTCGTGCACGCGCGATAGTCGATCGACGAGCGCGTATAGCGCGCGCCGGCCTGGACCGTCAGCCGGTCGGCGATCTCATATTCGGCATTGGCGAAGCCGGCCCAGGTTGTGATGGCATTCTGGGCATCGTTGATGATGCTGCGAAACTGCAATGGCCCGATGAACGACGCCGGCGAATCTTCCAAGAAGACCTGTTGCAGGTCGTGAACCCGGTCCCTCTGGTAGTTACCCCCAACCACCCAGTTGAACCGGCTTCCTGTCCCGGCAAGCCGAAGCTCCTGAGTGAACGACTGCACGCGGCCGCCGAGCCTTAGATGAAGGTCGGTCGCCTGCAGGCCATCGGCATCCTGCAAGCTGTTTCGCCGAAAGCGATCATAGGCCGTGATTGACGTGACCGTGATGTTCTTCCCCAGCGACCAGTCCGCGCGAAGCGAGGCCTGGACGAAATCATTGTCGCGCGCGAGCGGCAGTCCGGGGGTCCAGTCCGCAGCCCGGGGATCGAGCACGATCGGCGCACTCGTGAACGACGCTGGAAGCGGACTGCCATTGGCCGAAAAAAGGCCGACCAGTTGTGCCGCGGCGCTGTCTGATTTGTCGCGCCAGCCATTGATGTTGAGTTCAAAGCGCACATCGCTTGATGGCGCCCAGTCGAGCAGCAGGCGACCAGTGAGCAGATCTTGCGATCCGAGCCGGTCGTTGCGCGTGGTGCTCCGCTGCCAATCGCCGCCCTGCGTCGTGCTCACCGATGCGCGCGCGCGCACCGTGTCGGACAGAGGTCCGCTCACAAAGGCGCTGGCATCGAAAGTTGAGAAGCGACCGAAGGTCGCTTCGCCGCCCGCTAAAAACTGTGCGGTCGGCTTGGCTGCGACATAGTTTATCGCTCCGCCGGTGGAATTCTGTCCGAACAAGGTTCCCTGCGGGCCTTTGAGGACCTCGACCCGCTCGAGGTCGAGCGTGCCACCGCGTGTCATCACGGGAAAGGGCAGAGGGACTTCATCGACATAGACGCTGACCGTGGGGCTCGCTGCGAGGCTGTTTTCATTATAGCCGACGCCACGAAGCGTGAAGATCGGCGCGTCGAATTGTGTTTCCGTGAAGGACAGGCCTGGGACGACACGGGCGAGATCTTCAGAACGACGAACGCCTTGCTCAGCGAGGTGGCCGCCATCAAGGGCCGTGATCGATATAGGGACGTCGTTCACGCTCTGCCGGCGCTTTTGCGCGGTCACGACAATATCCTCGAGCTGGTCGCCGACGTCGGCGGAGGCCGGGTCCTGTGTTGCAACAGGGGCGACCTGCGCCCGCGCGCTGTAAGGCGTCATCATGAGTGAAGTGGCGCCGAGAAGCCAGAATCGATGGCGATAAGTCATTATTCCTCCCCAAGATTATTTGACGATTCCGGTCTGACTGATGCCGGTTCTCGATCTGACCCTGGAACGAGGCAGGCGCCGCGCAGCCATCTGAAAGTATGGAGGATTGCCGTGTTCTCAACCAGCGGCACGATAGCCGAGGATTGCCTTGGTCTCGAGAAATTCGGCAAAGGCGTGATGGCCCCATTCCCGCCCATTGCCGGACTGCTTGTACCCGCCGAACGGCGCCATAAAGTCCGGATCGGACCCGTTTAGATTGATCTGGCCAGCGCGGAGGCGGGCCGCGAGCGATCGAAGCACATCCGTATTGCGGCCGTGGAGATAAGCGGCGAGTCCATAGGGCGTGTCATTCGCCATCGCGACCGCTTCATCGACGCTGTCGTAGGAGATGATGACGAGGACGGGGCCAAAAATTTCCTCCTGCGCAATGCACATATTATTCTCGACGTCGCCAAACACCGTGGGGCGAACGAAGTATCCTGTTTCCAGGCCAGCGGGGCGACCGACACCGCCGGCGAGAATCGTCGCGCCTTCCTCGATACCGGCTTTCAAGAGGCTCTGGATCCGTTGCCAATGCGCGTCGCTCACGACTGGGCCGACATCCGCGGAGGGCCCGCCGACGCTGAGCTTCGCGATCTCGTCACGCGCCACCCGGAACACTTCATCGAGCCGGTTTCGCGGCACCAACATGCGGGTGGGCGCGTTGCAATTCTGTCCGGCGTTGAGCGCCACACCGCGAACACCCCAGCGCACGCCCTCTTCGAGGCGATCGTCGTCGAGGATAATGTGTGCCGACTTTCCGCCGAGTTCCTGATGGACCCGTTTGACGCTTGCGGCGGCGTCGCGCGCGACTTCGATACCGGCGCGTGTCGACCCGGTAAAAGACACCATGTCGATGCCCGGGTGGCGCGCGATCGCAGCGCCGACCGTCGGACCGTCGCCATTGACCAGGTTGAACACGCCGGGTGGGAGGCCCGCCGCATCGCAGATTTCTGCCCAGATCACTGCCGAAAAGGGCGCAAGCTCGGATGGCTTCAGCACCATGGTGCACCCGCAGGCAAGCGCCGGCGCGACTTTACAGACGATCTGGTTGATCGGCCAGTTCCAGGGCGTGATGAACCCGCAAACACCGATCGCCTCGCGCACGATCCGGGTCGTGCCGCGCGTCGTGTCGAACGCGTAATGCTCGAGTGCTTCGATCGCGGCGCCAAGATGCGACAGCCCGATGCCGGTCTGTGCGCCTTTAGCCAGCGGAGGCGGAGCGCCCATTTCGAGGGTGATCGCTTCGGCGATATCGTCGTAGCGCCGCTTGAATTCGGCAACCAGCTTGTGGAGCGTCTGAAGCCGTTCCGGCACAGTGGTTGCCGACCATGCAGGCAGTGCCGTCCTTGCGGAAAGGACTGCGCGATCGACGTCCAGTTCACCGCCTAACGCGATAGTTCCGATCGGCCGCTCGGTCGCGGGGTCGATGACGGGGAAGAGAATATCCGCGCCGTCCGCCGGATCGATCCAGGCGCCGCCGATATAGAACTGATGACAATCGCGCATCACGCCTGCGCCTCCAGTCCTGCGAAATCGATTTCGATTTCGTTCAACAGGACGATCTGCTGGCTGTTGGTGTAATGTGGCGCGTCGCCCTGCAATTCGGCCATGTGCGGGAGGAATGCAGCTTCGAACTTGTCGCGCGACGCGCAGACGAATGAACAGACCGCGTGAAAGCCTGGCTCGGGATACGGCTCGCCGGGGCTGGTGACCCGTTCGACGGTAATTCGCTCCATTGCCGAACCGAGCCGCGCAATCGACAGCGGCATATGCTTTTCGAGATAATAGTCGAAATCGAACCAGGTGCCGGCGGCCCTGGGGTATAAGACGGTGATCTTGATCATGGCCATTTCCCGATAGACGAGCCAGCGCTACTGCCGGCGCGGGCGCAAGATTTCACCACACCTTTGTATGGCAAAGACCTGGCGGATGAGCGTTATCCGCTCATGCAGCGCGGCCGAATTTGTTGCCGCACGGCCAGTGGAGACCGGCGCATGAACCTCGAAGAGAACAAAATGAAGGTGACTGCCTTGTTGAACGCAGCGTTCACGCCCGGTCGATTAGTGGCGGAAAAGCGGGCGGCGATGGCGACCTACATCAATCCGGTCAAATATATCCAGCATAGCGCCGTGGTACCTGATGGCTTTGACGGCCTGATGAGCCTGGTGGAAAAGTTCGATCAGCAATTCCAAAGCTATGCGGTCGAGGTGAAGCGTCTGATCGCGGAGGGTGACTATGTCTGGGCGCATTGCCACTATACCTACGGTCCTGACGACCCGCGCGGCAAAGCGATCGTGGAAATCTTCCGTTTCGAAGAGGGGCTTATGGTCGAGCACTGGGACGTCATACAGGACGTGCCGGCCGACATGGCTCACACGAACGGGATCTTCTAGGCGGGCTGGTTCAATCGGTATGGTCGCACCACGCCGCGATCGTCCGAGCATAGATCTCGACCGCCATCGGGATTGCTTCTGCCTCGCACCATTCATCGGTCTGATGAGCCTGCGAGGGCTCACCGGGCCCGATGATGATCGTCGGGCAACGCCAAAGCGGCTGGAACACGGAAGCATCTGAAAAGAAGGGGATCGGCAGCGGCTCCAGATTTGCGTCGGATCCAAAAACATCCGCAACGATATCGCGAAGCACACCAACGAAGCGATGATCGGCGGCTGTTCCCACCGGCGGCATATCGACAAAGCGTTCAAGCCGTACGGCGTTTCCGAGCAGATCTGCCAGCGAGGCATGCACCATGTCGTGGTCCATTCCTGGCACCGTGCGCACATCGACGGTGAATTCCGCAGCGTCGGGTACGGAATTATAATTGAGGCCGCCCGTAATCATTCCAACGTTGATGGTTGCGCAGCCAAGCAAGGGATCGACGCGGCCTGCGGGAACGTGCCCGGCGATCCTCGCGACTGCCTGTGCAGCAGCGTAGATGGCGTTTTCCCCTTTTTCAGGCATGGACGAATGCGCCGTGATCCCGGTCGTATGTGCTTTCACCGCGACACAGCCTTTATGGGCGGTCGAGATGCGATTTGCGGTCGGCTCACCGACGAGCATTGCGCTTGCCCGGTGCACCAATGGCCGTGCCGCGTTGGCGAACGCGAGGGCGCCGATACAGCCAGTTTCCTCGCCACTGGTGAACACAAGGACCAGGCCGCGCCGCAATCGCGGTCCCCGCGCGAAGCGGATCGCGGCGCAAGCCATCGCCGCTACTCCGGCCTTCATGTCGGAAACACCGCGTCCGTAGAGCCGGCCGTCACTCAGCTCTCCGTTAAACGGGTCCCGCGACCAAGGCGCGGCGCCAAGGGGAACCGTGTCCAAATGCCCGGTCAGGACCAGCGGTGCCGCGTCGGCGTCACTGCCATCGAGGCGGGCGATTATGTTCAGGCGATGCGGCGCGAAGTCCTGTGTTTCGACGACGAAACCGTTCATTTCGAGCAAGTGCGCGAGATACCGGCCAGATTCGGCTTCGAGGCCGGGCGGGTTGCAAGTGTCGAACGCGAGCAGCGCCCTCGTCAGCTCGATCGCACTGATCACAATATTCTCCCCATCAACGACTGCCTTAGATCGAAGCCCATGGCGGCAGAAACGCCGCTCGAAAGGATGGCCGAGGCACCACACTTTCGGACGGCGCACATCCTCGTCGGTAGGAACAGGGTGATCTCGCCTTTGATGGCGACGGAGATTCCCCATGATGAAACCGCTGAAACTTGTAACACTGCTGATCGCGTGCATCGCGACCCCGGCCGTCTACAGCCAGACGACGACCGGTTTGAATCCGATCAACGAAGCCCCGGTGCGCGCGATATTGGTTCCTTATACCGAAGCCGATCTCGATGCGGGATCGCGCCTGGTCCTTGACCGCATCGCCGCGAATGAGGGGCCTGCGCCCTGGACCCTTCCACCGGTCCAACTCCGGCAAGGCTATGACGCGTTCTTTGGCCAGTTCAGCTTGCCCAATCCCCATGTCGCGTCACGCGAGAACAGGACGATCGCTGGACCCAACGGCCAGATCCCGATCAGCATCTTTCGCCCGCTCGGTGCGGTGACAAAACAACTTCCGGTGATGGTCTATTTTCATGGTGGTGGCGCCATGACGAATTCCACCGATACCTATGATTCCATGTTGCAGCTCATCAGTGCAAAATCGGGGGCAGCGATCGTGTCGGTGGATTATAGGCTCGCGCCAGAGCATCGGTTCCCGCAAGGTATCGATGACAGCTATGCCGCGCTTCAGTGGGTCCATGCCGAAGGCGCCAGTGTCGGCTTGGACAGCAGTCGCATCGCCGTTGGTGGCGATTCTGCCGGCGGCAACATCGCGGCGGTCGTCAGCCAGATGGCGCGGGACCGCCATGGCCCGCCATTGCAACTTCAGGTCCTTATTTATCCAGCCGTCGGAACGCGCGGACACAGCCGCTCGATGGATCTCTACGCCCAAGGCTATTTCTTCGGCAAGGCGGAGCTGGCCTGGATTTACGCGCAATATGTCGAAGACGCCAAAGAACTGTCCGACCCCCGCGTACAACCTATCCTTGCGACCCGCTTCGACGGCTTACCGTCTGCGTTGGTCATCGTACCCGAATTCGACATCATGAGGGATGATGGCGAGGAATATGCATCGCTGATGCGCGATGCCGGCGTGTCGGTGGATTTGCATCGCTACCGCCGCACGATCCATGCGTTTGTAAACATGGGCGGAGCGATTCCAGCGGGCCGTGACGCGATCGACGAAGTTGCGGCGAAGCTCGCTGTCACGTTTCGTAACGGCAAGGCCAGGCCCGCGCCGAGCCGCGGCCGACGCCCTGTTACGCGGAGCAGGGCTCAGTGAGCCGCCTGGCGCTTGCTCAGGCCGACGCAATCCTGGCCGGCGCCTTCGCTGAAGCGCGAGACACCGGTGCGAGGCCGCTTTGCGTCGCCGTACTTGACCATGGCGGAAATCTTGTCGCTGTCGCCCGTCAGGATGGCGCTTCAATCCTTCGGCCCAAAATTGCCATTGCTAAGGCGGCAGGGGCGCTTGCCATGGGAATGTCTTCGCGCGAACTCGCGGTGATGGCTGTTGATCGCCCCGTATTCGTGACGTCGCTTGCATCCTTGTCGGTCCATGGCTTGGTAGCGTCTCCAGGAGGTGTCATCATCGTCGGCGACGATGGGTTGCCGATCGCTGCGGTTGGAGTGTCCGGCGATACACCTGACATCGACGAGCGTTGCGCATTTGCGGGAATAAGAGCCGCCGAATTGCGTTGCCACCGCTAAAGCCTTTCACGCGGATGCGTCGCAAATCGTTCGTCGCAGCTTGCCGGCGCAGACGAACGTTTGTCAGCCGAATTTAGGTATCAGGCACCCCGACAGAGCGCGCGTGCACACAGAACCGGGCATCAGACATCGTTAGCGCACGTAGGTAGCGCCGCGATCAGCCTTCGGATCCCTCTGCGTGAGGTGACGGACCTGCAGTCGTGCTTATTCCTCAACGGTGATCGGCAAATCGTCCAGAAGGTATTTGACGCCGAACGGCTTCGCTGATCGATCCGGCGCCGATCGGGTCTGGTTTAAGCTCCACATCATTGCCAGGTCGGTGCTTCGTAGGGCTATGCTTATGGCGCCGAGGATCTTTTCGGAGTCGTGGCTGAATCAGGTCCAGTCGATGTCGAGCCGGTTAACGCGCTCGTCAAGATCGTCGACTAAAAGCACAAGGTACCTGCGCCAAAAATGCTCGGGGCGTCAGCATTGAAAAAGCAACGCCCATTACGGGTGTTTGCGTTCGGCAAGTCGTGGACGTAATCGCGGCGGGCCATTGTCGGGCCGAGAGATTGGACTGGTCACATGATCCTTGCGGACCGCTGGGCGGATAAATGGATTGACGCCTGGAACCGGCGGGATTTGGAGGCCCCGCTCGCGCTGTACGCACCGGCAGTGGAGATGCGTTCGCCCTTCGCCAAGGTATATGCAGTCGATGGTATGGTGTGCGGCATCGAATCCCTGCGGGATTACTGGGGGGAGGCGATGCGGCGCATGCCACGGCTCAGGCTGGAGAAACGCGCGGTCTATTCGGGGCATCTGGCATTGACGCTGCATTATGAGGACGACTCCGGACGGAACTGCGTCGAGACGTTTCTGTTCGACAAGGAGGATCGCGTCGTCTTCGAGACGGCCTGCTACGATCGGCTGCGCTAGACCGCACCAAGACCGTGACGGACACGGCAACCCAAAAGCTGACGGGTCCACGCGCTGATCTCTTCCTTGGCAGGGCCAGCCGCTATCGGGCAATGCAATCGTCGCGATACCGTCAGGCTCGCTGGGTGAAGCCATTGGGGCAGGGTCCTGAGCGTCGCCCGGCGACCTTTGTCACCCACTTCCACGTCACCGCGCGAAAGATCAAATTTTGACATACAGTCCTAGCCCGATCTAATCCGCAAAGAACAGATTTCGTCGATTCCCGCATTTAATGTGGCGTGGCAAATAATGCGGCCGGGTGGCCACCACTATGTCCAGGCCTTTCGGCTAAAGGTGGTGGCGCATGTCCAAGCATGCTTTTCCCGCCCGGCTTAAGGACGCGAGGCGCTTGTTGCAAAAACAATCGGATTATAAGTGAATTATAAGGTTCTTATAACTGCCAGGCCCGGTACATTGGTCTGGTCATGGCCATGACGTTTCTCTCAATGGAGGAATGCCATGAAACGCGAAAATGAAGACACCATCGAACTCGGCAGTGTGAGCGCCGATACCAAGGGCCTACCGGTCGGTCTCGCCGACTCGGATTTCGCCCAACAGCACAAGATCGGCCTCAGCGACGACTGACGGAACCTGGCGCGTGCCTTGCGGCACGCGCCCTTTCCATGGGCACCCCATCCATGTCGCTCGTCCTGCGTTCCGGACTCTCTTGGTGCATCTGCACGCACCAAGCCGTGTTCCTGGATCTCCCGCGCGATCGCTATTTCTGCCTATCCGAGGCACTTGATAGCGTCTTCCAGCGCTGGGCGGCGGGCGAACCGATCAGCCTTGCCGAGCAGGAACTGCTGGTCGGATGCGGTGTGATCGAACCTGGCGGCAGCCGGTGCGCGGGCCCTGCCCATTACCCGCCCGCGATGCGGGACTACGCGACCGATGGTGTGTCCGGCGCATCTTTCTCCGACGTGCTGGCGGCAATGCTCGGCCAGCTTCGCGCCCAATTGCGGCTCAAGCGCCTGTCGCTGGCGAGCATTGTCTCCCACCTTACGATGCAGCAGATGGGCGCTTCCCTCCAATCGCAGGGAGAAATGCGCCAGCGGCGGATCGCCTGCGCCTTCGGCACCAGCGCAATGCTCTTGCGCGCGGCCGATCGATGCCTCCCCCGGGCGATTGCGGCTCGGCAGCTATGCCACCGTCATGGGCAGGCCGCCGCGCTGATCTTTGGCGTGCGCCTCAACCCCTTCGCAGCGCACAGCTGGGTCCAGTCCGGCGACGCGGTGATCGTCGGGGACCTCGAACAGGTGCGGCTCTACACGCCGATCCTGGTGGTCCGGTGAGACCGCGCTACCTCCTCCTCGCCTCCTTGGGCGGGGATCTCGCGACCAACGCACAGCGCATCGCGCATGCGACGGGGTTGCGGGTCGCGCGATGCATGCCGCCTGTCGCGGTATTGGTGAACGAAGCCTGCGGTTGCATCGAGATCGACGCGGACGGCGTGGTAATCGGCACCCTCTTCTACCGGCACGGGGCTCCCCGCGCGATCACCATGTTGAGCAGCGCCGAGCGCAACGCGATGGCGCAGGGCTGGGCCGGGACGCTGCTGAAGGCATATTGGGGCGGCTACCTCAGCGTGCGGGTTCGGGGCGATGCGGTCGAGATTCTGCGCGACCCGTCGGCGGCGCTTCCCTGCTATCGCGCACAGGACGGCGACACAGCACTGTTCGCATCTGACGTGGATCTCCTGTCAGCAGCGGGCGGTCGAATTGACGGAATAGCATGGGATGCGCTCGGCCGGATTCTCTATTCCTGCGGTCTCCCGACGGCGGAGACAGCGCTTGACGGTGTTGCCACGCTGCGCCCGGGCGAGTCGATTACGCTGGAACGTCAATCCGAGCGGACGATAACGGGTTGGTCGCCCTGGGACTTTGTCGAGCCCCGGGCGGGCGAGGAGACCGCGGCGGCCACCGAGCGGTTGCGCCGTGTGATCCAGCAATGCGTTGCGGCCTGGTCGTCGCTCTATGAGCGCCCCCTGGTCAGCGTTTCCGGCGGCCTCGACTCCTCGATCGTCGCCGCCTGCCTGGCGCATGCAGGCAGGAACGCCTCCTGCCTGACCATGTATACGGACGACCCTGCGGGCGATGAGCGCGGATTCGCGAAGATCCTGTGCGATGCGCTCGATTTGCCGCTCACAGAAAGCCGCTACGCACTGGACGCGGTCGATCTGGCTCGTCCCCTCGGCGCGCACCTGCCGCGCCCTGCGGGTCGTGCGGAAGCTCAGCCCTACGAGGCCGCGCACCGCGCGCTCGCCGCGCACTTCCATGCCGATGCCTTTTTCAGCGGCAATGGCGGCGACAATGTCTTCGGCTATTCCCAATCCGCGGCCGCGCTCGCAGATCGCGCGTTGTATGAAGGGCCAGGTGCCGGTGCCTTCGCCACGCTTCGCGACATCTGTCGCCAGACCGGCGCCGGCCCGCTCCGCGTGACGCGGGCTGCGGTGCGGATCGCACGGCAGCCTGCTTGCTATCGGTGGAGACCAAGCCTGGGCTTTTTGCACCCCGAGCTCATTGCCTCGATGCGCGGCATGGCGCTGTCACATCCATGGCTGGAGGCGCCGCGATGGGCGCTTCCCGGAAAGGCAGCGCATATCGCAGGGCTAGTGCGCGCCCATCTCAATCTCGAGTCCGACCGCAGCCGGATTGCGCCTCTGATCAATCCTCTGCTGTCCCAGCCGGTCATCGAGACGTGCCTGTCGATCCCGAGCTGGCAATGGCGAGAGGGTGGCCGCGATCGGGCGGCCGCGCGGGCAGCCTTCGCTGGCAGTCTCCCGCAGGCGATTGTCGAGCGCAAGGTGAAGGGGACGCCCGACCCATTTTGCGGCGAGATCGTCCGACGCAAGCGTCACGAACTGCGCGAGCGCCTGCTGGACGGGCAGCTTGTCGCACACCGGATCCTCGATCCGGCTGCGATCGAGGAGGCTTTTCGACCGGGCCGCCTGACCACCGGCGAAGAGAATGTGCGCCTGCTCGAGCTGGTCAATGTCGAGGCCTGGCTCACCGCCTGGACATCGCGGTCGCGCGGCGCCGAGCCCGCCACAGGTCCGGGCGGAGATGACTGAAGCCTAAATGAGGGCGCTGGAAAGGCCCACGGAAGCTATCGCTGCGATGGAGCGCGGGACGGTGAGCGCGAACGCGGGAGGCCGGGTGAGCGGCCCCGCGACGGCGAATTCAGCGTGGATGCTGCATTCCGGCGTACAAGCGTGAAATAGGCGAGCCTGTGGCCTTGCTCGCGGGCCGATCGATGGCCTGCCAATGTCTCAGGGCCTGGATACGTTGGTGCTCCGAGCGTGAGACGTCGTCGAAAGCTCCTGTCGCAACGCTTCCCATCGCGCGATCTCCTCGGCGCGGCCGGGGGTCTTTACGCCGTTCAGCCAATAGTCGAACCAGTCGATCGAGCGTGTGTAGACCGCCAGCCGGTGCGCCGGCTGCCATTTGACGTGGTGCTCGTTCGGAAAGACAAAGAGTTCGATCGGGCGGCCCAGCTCGCGAAGCGCTGTGAAGGTCTGCAGCGCACTCCAATATTCGTCGTCCGAGGCCTGAGCCAGGATCGGCGCGCGAATTTCCGCCGCGTTCGGAGAAATAGCGATCTCGCGCCAGAAGGCTCGAGCGGTCTCGCTGTCATCGGTGAGCTTTGGATAGCCCATATCGTAGAACAGCCGTGCCGCGCCCGGCCCGACCCGAACGGGCAGGTTGGTTTCCCAGCAGCAACTGCTCATCGCATAGGCCGAGAACAGCTTGCTGTGCAGCAGCGCAAAGCCCGCCGTGGAGGAACCGTCGCTCAGGCCAGTGATGCCGATGCGTGCCGGATCCGCGATTCCGCGCTCGATCGCGATGCGCACGGGCGCCTCGACCGCCTCGAGCACACTGCGGCGGTCGGCAAAGCCCTTGAGGTTGATCCTGTCCGCTTCGCGGAAGTCGGTTGTGGCACGCAGGCCGACCGCGTCAGGCTTGTCGATGCTCAGCACCGCGAAGCCGCGGTTGGCGAATGCCTGGATCGGATACTCGTCACCGGTTCCGCCGCGCAGGAAACCGCGCGAGGCATATTGCACCACGACCAGCGGATAGCGGGTACCGGGCTCATAGGCGACCGGCAGCACGAGGTCGGCGAAGGACTCAAGCCCAAAGCTGTTGCGCGATCGCAAGCGCTCAACGCGGCCGCGCCGGAGATTTGCGAACTCCGGGTTCGGGTCGAACAATATATCGCGGCGCCCGCTCACAGGATCGAGCCGCTCGAGCCGGCGCGGCTGGAGCGAGCCCTCGCGCAGGCAGGTGAGCGTCTCCTCGGTCGGTACACAGCTGAGGAACAAATCCTCGGTGACGTAGAGTCGGCGCGCGCGGGCGCTGCCCGGCTTCCACTCATAGAGGGCGGTGGCGCTATTCTCCCACCCCTCGCGTCGCAGAAAACGAACCTTGTCGCCCATCCAATATGGGAAGCTCGCATCGGCGCACTCCGGCGCGCGGCACGAAAGGATGCGTTCGCCGGCACTGACGGCGAGCCGGCCGCGCGACGCGTCGAACGTCTTGGACGGAGCCTGTACCCAAGCGCGGTTTCCCGCAGGCGATTTTGCCTCGGTCCAGTTCCCTTCCTGCATTGAGGTCTTGTCGAGCAAAGCGGCCTCGTCCAGCGTCGCCTCGCGCGTCGCCGTGCTGGCGAGATCGAGGATCCAGGCTGTCCTTTCGATCGGTCCCGGCGGGAATGGCCGGTTGCTCGAAGCAGGAGAGAAGCGGTCGTCGTACCGGAATCCTGAACGACCTTCCTTGGCGATTGCGGCGATGGCTTCGCGCAGGCCGGGCCTCGTCGCATAGACGACGCTGCGCCCATCCGCGCTGATCCGGAAGTCGTCGATGTCATCGATGCTTTCTGTAATCGCCTTGCTGCCGCTGCCGTCCGTCTCGGCGCGCCAGAGCTGCACGGCGCCCTTGTCGCGCCGGCGGAAGATGATCCATTTGCCATCGGGCGACCAGCGCGGCGTGATCGGATCGGCGAACCCGGTCGGGAACCCGGCCTTGCCGCGAAAATCGAGGGCCAACCGGATGAAGTCGCCGCCGCGATCGACCACCACCGCGCGCCCCTTGGTGCGCAGATCGACCACCAGCATCGCCAGGCAATAGCCGTTGGTCGCCGGATCGCCGCGGCGGAGTTGGAAGGCCGCGTGGCGACCGTCTGGCGATACCGAGAACAGGCCATCATATTGCTGTAACGGGTCCACCGGCCCGACGTCCCGCAACCGGACAAGGTCCTCCGGCATCAGGGCGCGCATGGAATGCGGCACGGTGGCGGCCGGCGGAACGAGGTCAGCGCAGTCCGAACCTGCCCACGCCGCAGTAGGCGCGGCAAGCACGACGGCCGCCAGGGCGATACGCGGGCTCACCATTGCTTGGTCACCGAGAAGCTGACGAACCGGCCGATGGGCGACTGATTGATTGAGTCGAAGGGAATGGAGGAGGGATCCGAATTGCGGATCGGGTCCGGCTCCTCGTTTAGCAGATTTTGCACGTTCAACCGGAATTCGAGGCCGCTAAGGGGGCCATGCCGCACGGCGGGCCGGAACGCGCCGCTCAGATCCAGAGTTGTGAAGGCACCGAGACGCGCGGTTATGGGATATCGGTTGTCGAGTGTGCCATCGGCGTAGTTGAGCGATGTCGAAAGTTGGACGACTGGTGTCTCCCAACTCGCCGAGCCGCGCGCGCGGAAATGCGGCGGTGTGAAGATCAGCCCTGCACGATCTTGATAGGCCTGGTTGGCAACGGGCTGCCGGTCAGCATCGAGATAGCTGGCCGACGCCCCAAGATGGAGCCGGCTGTCACGCCCCAGCTCGGCGCTATAATCGATGGCCAGGTCGACCCCGCGGGCATGTTCGCGCGCGGTGTTGCGCAGACTCGAGTCAATCACCGCCGCGACCTGCGCTGGGTCATAATCTTGCCCGCTCTGATTCGAAAGGCCGAGTGGCGCCTCCGCTATCAGGTCCTGTAACTGCCTGGCGCTGGGCGAGCGCAGGATGAAGCCCGCGGCAGCGGGGTCGGCCAGTGCGGAAAGCGCGTCGTTGATCGGCGATGCGATCCGCCCACGATAATCGATGTCGAAATAACTCGCCTCGATGCGGAGCCCGGCGAGGAAATGGGGTTTGAACTCGATAGATAAGGTCGAACTGGTCGCGCGCTCGGCGCGCAGGTCGGGATTGCCGCCGCCGACAAGCAGCACGGTCGATCCAGCAGGGAGCGGCGGGGTCGGTTGCGGCGAGAACAGGTCCGCACTGAGCAAGACGGCCTCGCGGACCCGATTGACCTGGTCCAGCGTCGGGATCTTGAACGAACGCCCCCAGCTGTACTTGAGGGTCACGTCGGGGTGCGGGGCATAGACCAGGCCCAGCTTGGGCGTCGCGACTGCGTCGATGCCGGTATAGCGCTCGTAGCGGACCGCGGCGCTAAGGCGGAGCGCGTCGATCAGAGGCATATTATTGGCGGTGCCGACCAGCGGCACGGACAGCTCGCCATAGCCGAAAAGGCTCCCCCGGCGTTCCACGGCGTCGCGCGTCACTCGCGTGACGCCGCCGCTGATCGACCTGACATTGAAATCGAGCGCGAAGCGCCGGTAGCCGCCGCCGAAGGCAAGGCGTACGTCGCCACCGGGCAGGTGGGTGATCGGCCCCTCAGCGCTCGCCTCGAAGTTGGTGAGGTGATTATCATACGCCGATCGCCCCACCCGCAGCACCCCGTTGGTGTACCGCCGCGCATTGCTCACGGTTGAGCTCGCTCCGTCCGTCATCTCGAGGGTCGCTTCCCAGCCGGCACCTGGCCGGAGATGAAGCGACGGCGTGACGGCATAGGAGCGCACGACCGGCAAGCTGACCTGCCCGTAGAAGGTGGCCGGCGCAGTCACCGAAAACGCATTCGCCTTGCGCGAGCGGCGGTCGGCCAGCTGTGCATCCAGTTCGAACGAGGCCCAGCTCCCGATATCCTGATGGGCGGTCAGGACACCGCTCACTTGTCGACTCCCCGTCCCGATCATCTGCGAGGGATCGAGGCCGCGCGAATACGGCCGGTCATCGGCGAAGATCGGCGTTGCCTTGCTATAGTCGAGTGCGGCCATGAAGCCGCCACCTGCCCAGCGCGCGCCACCCACCCCGGAATATTGCTGTTGGACATTGCCGCCTTCGGTGGAGGCGCCGACTCGTGCGCTGGCCTGGAGGCCGTCATAGTCGCGGCGCAGGATGATGTTGGCGACGCCGCCGACGGCGTCCGAGCCGTACAGCGCAGATGCCCCGTCGGTGATCACCTCGATGCGATCAAGCGCGGCCAGCGGGATGGTCGAAATGTCGATGCCTTGATTGACGGCATCATAAGGAAGACGGTGACCATTGATGAGCGTCAACGTCGCGTCCGAACCCAACCCCCTGAGATTGAGCGTCGTCGAGTTATTGATGTTGTTGTATCCACCCTGGTCACCGCCGCCCGCGACCCCGGGGTTTTGCCCTCCGGTGTAATTCTGCGGGATGATCCGCGAAACGCTGGTGAGGTCCGGGACACCCTGCTCCTCCAATTCCCGGCGCGTCATCATGATGACCGGTGAGGGCGCGCTCGCACCGCGGATACGTGTGCCGGTCACCGTGATCTCAGTGTCGGCCCCGCCATCCTGGCCCGCTTGGGGAGGCATCCGCACAACCAGCGCCCCGGCTTGCTCCTCGACGATCAGGCCGCTGCCGCCGATCGCGAGGCGCACTGCCTGCTCGACGGTGAAATTGCCGCGCACCGCCGGTGATCGCCTGCCGCTCACGTCCTCTTCCGCGAACAGGATCTCCCGGCCACCTTGGCGAGCAAGCGCACGGAGGGTCGTCGCAAGGTCTTGCGTCGGCAGATCGAACGCTGCTGGTGATACCTGCGCGCTGGCCGGCAGGATCGCCATACCTGCATGGAATGCGGTCGCAGCGAGCAGCGTCGCGCAAAGTGCCTGTCTTGAGATCGTCATCGTCTTCCCCATCAATCGCCAGTTGCTCCGGCGTCGATGGGTTGACGCGGCACTGGGCGAACTACGGGGTCCTGGGTGAAATTATTTTAGACGGCCCTTAGGGCGTCAGCCGAAGGATCGCGCACCAAGTGAAAAGCAGGCAGTGTCTGAGCCAAACTGCGTGACAGCCTTTTGCCACGCTACGGCTCTGCTGGGCGATCTTTAACGATCACCCCTGCCCTTGGCCCGTACCGATCCTCACGTCGCGCTTGGAGTGCACGGAAGACTGAACTGATGGGGTGGATGCCCCCTTCGCCCGGCATCGTATGATGCCTGACCGGCGCGGCAGTGCGCTGGAGAAGGAAGAGCAATTGACTGACGTTCACATTCTCGCGATCGACCTTGCTAAGCGCAGCTTCCAAATCTGCGCGACCGCTGCGGGAGGAGCGGTTCTATTCAACCGGGTGGTCACGCGCGCGAAGCTTGAGACGAGCTTACAGAGAAATGAGCTCCCGTAGCGGTCGGCATCCCGGCTTGATCGCGACAATCCATGCGGACTCCGCCGAACTGCCGTTCCATGCAGATAGTCGAGATCCAGTCCGTCACGGATGGTCGTCTTGTCGACGAGTTTGATCGCATCGGTCACAGAGAACCAAAGGCGGTTGCCGTCGTCAGGCCGGAAAGCGTGCGGACGGGTTGAGATTCACCTTCGAGCGCAGCCACCCCGTTATCATTATTTCGGTCGCGCAGCGTCTGTCGACTGCACCGCGGCCGGAGAACGTGGTCCGGACGCGGACATCAACGGCACGGTGAAGTCGAAACCCAACCGCGGGGTACTGCGCTTGGCGCTGTCGAAATTCACCGGCCTGAGATCGGCGCTGACCAATTCGCCGGCTGAATTCCGCACGAACCGTTCCGGACGGCGGTTTCGCGGGCGCCGTCGCCGATGGTAAGGCGAGTGAAATTCACCGTCGCGTCGACATAGCCGCCGTCGGGCTATGCGATCAGTGCTGACACCCACTGCCGCTGATACTCGATCAGGGTGTCGGTCAATTCCGCTGAGGGAGCCGGCATCAGCAGCGTGACCAGCAACGGACGTTCGGCTGCTCGGGAGACTTCCTGGAAAGGCGCATCCATCCCCTGGGTCAGCTGCCGCACGAGGTCGGTTTGCCGGATACTGTCCAGGTAGAGCCCGGTGAGCTGGTCGTTCAAGGCCGCGTCGCTGGACGACAGGAACAAGGACGAGGTGACGATCCGGTCATCGCTCCACATCGAGAAGATGGCATCACCATTGCGTAGGGTCGCGTCCAGTCGGCAGGCAGATTCACCGATCCGGAGCTCCTGCACGACCTTTCCCTGACCGGGACGGCGCAACGTGCCGGCATCGGCGTCGAACCACTGATTTTCAATCACCGCGCCATCCGGGAAAAAGGTCAGCTCGTATATCTTTGCCGTCTTGGTCTGCCGCTTTTTGCCGAAGCCGAACATCTGATTCTCCCGACGTCATCACCCCCAGGTGATCCTCTCCGAATGGATTCGGTAAAGTATCCCCTGGATTTCCTCAATGGCTTGGCGCCCGATGGGTCCCGTTCAGGATCAGATCGATGGCAGCATCGCCGATGCGGTGCTGAGAGCTCGCGCTCGCTTGCCGACCGAAGGCCACGATGAATGCGAGGATTGGGGCGAGGAGCCCCGCCACGCGCCGCAGGACTCTCGGCCGAACGCACGTGGATTGTCATGCGAAGCGCGCCGGGGGCCTGCTTTCGGATGATCAACCGGCGCGGCAGCAAGGATAGCCAGTTTCCGCTAAACGCAGCCTGATCAACCCGGCCAAAGTCGGAGATCGTGATGACTGTCCCAGCGCAGCTACACCACGCAATGGGACCCGCAATCGCGACGTCGCCACGTCCTGGCTGATTACGAAAGCTTGGTCAGTCGAGGTGACGTTGACCGCGTCTATGCGCTTTGCCGCATTCCGAGCATGAGCGTCAAACTTGACTCAAGGGTGAATTAAAAGAACAAACTAGGAACACTGTATCGATTCCCGAGTCTGTTCAAATTATGCGAAGCCCGGCCATCCTCGATTCATTGCGCGCGCGTGTCGCGCAGATAGAGGGACGATGTGTGCGCCACGCGGTAATACCGTTCGGCATTGACGATTTTGATTTACGACTGCCCGGTGGCGGCATCGCGACCGGAGCGCTTCACGAAATAACGGGCAGCCCGGATCTGGCGGACGATGCCAGCGCGACGATTTTCCTGGCCGGCATCCTCGCCCGGATGGACGGCCCGGTCTTGTGGTGCCTTCGCTGGCGCGACCTGTTTGCGCCGGCACTCCATCTTGCTGGGCTCCACCCTGACCGTGTGATCCATGTCGAGGCCGGCAGCGATACCAATGTGCTGCTGGCGATGGAGGAATGCCTCCGCCACCCCGGCCTCGCTGGAGTCGTCGGCGAGGTCACCAAATATTCGACAACGGCGTCGAAACGGCTCCAGCTCGCGGCCGAAGGATCGGGCGTTGCCGCTTTCGTGTTCCGCCGCGCTTCAAAGAGAGACCAGACGAACGAAGGAACGGCGGCGATCACCCGCTGGCGGATATCGGCATCGCCCAGCAAAGATCTAGGCATACCGAGCCTCGGGCGTCCGCGCTGGCGAGTGGATTTGGAGCGCGTGCGTGGTGGCAACCCGCACTCATGGATCGTGGAGGCCAGTGATGCGACGGGTCGTATCGCTCTTCCTGCCGCACTGGTCGACAGACCGGCTGCGCAGGAAGGCCGCCAAGTCGCCGCCTGACGGCGACATCTCCCCCGACCGGCCGCTGGTGACAGCGATCCACGATCATGGCCGACGCATCATTGCCGCGGTCGATGCCGGCGCGCGTGCGCTTGGTATCCAGCCGGGCATGACGGTCACCAGGGCTCGGTCGTTCGCACCGGAACTGGACGTCGTCGATGCAGAGCCAGACGCAGATTTGGATGGGCTGCGCAAGATTGCGCTGTGGGCCGGGCAGCGATACTCGCCGTTCGTGTCGCCCGACGCACCGGACGGCATCTGGCTCGATATCACCGGTTGCGGCCCGCTGTTCAGCATCGAAAGGGCGCTGCTGAAGGATCTCCATCGCCGGGTCGCCTCGTTCGGCCTGTCGGTACAGATCGCCGTGGCTGACACTGCGGGCTGTGCGCATGCGGTCGCGCGCCATGTGCCGGCCGGACGTCCGGTGACGATCGAGCCGGGCGATCATCGTAAGGCCATCGCGCTGCTACCAATCTCGGCGCTGCGATTGCCGGCCAGTGACGTCGAAGGCCTGCGCAAGCTCGGCTTCGAGCGGATCGAGCAGCTGATCGGTGCGCCGCGTGCTCCGCTCGCCAAGCGGTTTGGGCGTAACCTTCATCGCCGGCTCGATCAGGCCTTGGGCAATCTGCCCGAGCCTATCGAGCCGATCTTTCCCGAACATCTGCCGCGCGCGAGGCGGGGGTTCATGGAGCCGATCGCGACGCCGGAGGCATTCACGCAGGTGATCGATGATCTCGTCGGCGACGTGGTCGGTCAGCTTGGCCGCATGGGCAAAGGCGCGCGCCGCCTCGACTGCTATTTCCACCGGGTCGATAATCATACCCAGGCTGTCCGGGTCGGGACGGCCGCGCCATCGCGCGATCAAAAGCACCTCGCCAAGCTGCTGTGCGCTAAGATCGAGACGATCGAGCCGGGCCTTGGCATTGAGGCGATGACCCTGGTCACTCCGCTGGTCGAAGCGATGGCGGCGCGGCAGGGCGAAGGGCTCGAAAGCCTGGGGCGACGTGGCCCCGATCTCGCCGCATTGGTCGATGCGCTCGCCAACCGGTTCGGCCAGCGAAGCCTGCATCGCACCGGTCCACAAGCCAGCGCTATGCCCGAGCGGTCCGTCGCGCTGTCGCCGGCACTCGGTCAAGCCAGTGGCGCGGCCTGGGATGACGATCTGCCGCGACCGTCGCGGATGCTGGCCCAGCCCGAGCCGATCACCGTGATCGCGCTCCTTCCCGATGATGCCCCGCGTCTCTTTGTCTGGCGCCGCAAACGCTATCGCGTGACGCAAGGTGACGGGCCTGAGCGCCTGCATGGCGAGTGGTGGCGCGAATCCGGCCAGGAAGCCGACAGGCCGCTGACCGTCCGCGATTATTATCAGGTCGAGACGGAAACAGGCGGCCGCTACTGGCTGTTCCGCGTTGGCGATGGGGTCAGCCAGTCCAGCGGCGATATGCGCTGGTTTATCCACGGCGCTTTCGCGTGAGTGACGGCGAACCCGCCTATGTCGAGCTGCAGGTCACGACCCATTTCAGTTTCCTGCGCGGCGCGTCATCGGCGGAAGAACTGTTCGCTGCCGCGGCGTTGCTCGGGATATCGGCCCTCGGCGTCGTGGATCGGAACTCGGTGGCCGGCATCGTGCGCGCATGGGATGCCGAGAAGACCACCGGGGTCCGCGCCATCATCGGCTGTCGACTCGACCTGCTCGATGGCACCGCGCTGCTCATCTATCCGACCGACCGCGCCGCCTATGGGCGGATGTGTCGGTTGCTCAGCGTTGGCAAGGAGCGCGCCGGCAAGGGCGCCTGTCACCTCGACTGGCCCGACGTAGCGCAGTGGCAGGAAGGCCTGATCGCGATGCTGGTCCCGGACCGGGCCGACGCGGTCGCGCAGGTGGCGCTGGCCCGGACCAAACGCATTTTCGGGGACCGGATCTATATGGCGCTGTCCGTCCGGCGACGGCCAAAGGATGCCATCCGCCTGCGCGATCTCTCGGCCATGGCCGCAGCGATGCGGGTGCCGACAGTCGCCACCAATGATGTCCTCTATCATTCGCCCGAGCGCCGGATGCTGCAGGACGTTGTCACCTGCATTCGTGAGAAATGCACGATCGACGAACTCGGCGATCGCCGTGAACAATTTGCCGACCGGCACCTGAAAACCGGCGCGGAGATGGAGCGGCTGTTCCGGCGCTATCTCAAGGATACGAGCCCGGTCGCCCGGAGCGTCGAGCTGGCGGCGCGCTGCACCTTCAGCCTCGACGAGCTCAAATACCAGTATCCCGACGAGATCGGCGATGCGGGCCGCACGCCGCAACAGGAGCTGGAGCGGCTGACCTGGGAGAAGGCGCCTGACCGCTATCCCGACGGAATCGAGGGCAAGGTCCGTTCGCAGCTCGAGCATGAGCTGAAGCTCATCGCCGATCTCGATTACGCGCCCTATTTCCTGACGGTCCATTCGATCGTCGCCGAAGCGCGGCGGCGCGAGATTCTCTGCCAGGGACGCGGCTCGGCCGCCAACTCGGCGGTCTGCTACGTACTTGGCATCACCTCGATCGACCCCGTCCGCTCGGAACTGCTCTTCGAGCGGTTTGTCTCGGCGGAGCGCCGCGAGCCGCCCGACATCGACGTCGATTTCGAGCATGAGCGCCGAGAGGAAGTGATTCAGTGGATTTACGAGACCTACGGCCGCACGCGCTCGGCGCTGACCGCGGTCGTTACCCGCTACCGAGCGCGCGGCGCAGTCCGCGAGGTCGGCAAGGCGCTCGGGCTATCCGAGGACATGACCGCCGGCCTGTCGGGCGCGGTGTGGGGCTGGAGCCGCGAAGGCGTCGAGGAAAAGCACGCCCAGGAGCTCAACATGGACCTTGGTGACAGGCGTCTGACCATGACGATCGAGCTGGCCCGGCAGCTGATCAACACGCCGCG
Source organism: Sphingomonas sp. So64.6b (assembly GCF_014171475.1). Taxonomy (NCBI): domain Bacteria; kingdom Pseudomonadati; phylum Pseudomonadota; class Alphaproteobacteria; order Sphingomonadales; family Sphingomonadaceae; genus Sphingomonas; species Sphingomonas sp. So64.6b. The sequence goes on along the minus strand of NZ_CP048817.1, from coordinate 3,476,694 downwards.
CCATCTCTCGCAGCATCCCGGCGGGTTCGTGCTGACCCGCGACCGGCTCGACGAACTGGTGCCGATCGAGCCGGCGGCGATGGACGACCGGCAGGTCATCGAATGGGACAAGGACGATATCGACCTGCTCGGTTTCATGAAAGTCGATGTCCTGGCCCTGGGCATGTTGTCGTGCATGCGCCGGGCGTTCGAGTTTCTGGAAGATCACAAGGGCATCAAGCACGACCTCGCCACCATTCCGCCCGAGGATCCTGCCACCTATGCGATGATCCGCCAGGCGGACACCCTGGGTGTCTTCCAGATCGAGAGCAGGGCGCAGATGGCGTCGATCCCGCTGATGGCGCCGCGGACGTTCTACGATCTCGTCATCCAGGTGGCGATCGTCCGGCCCGGTCCGATCCAGGGCGACATGGTCCATCCCTATCGCCGCCGCAGGAACGGTGAGGAGAAAGTCACCTATCCGACCGAGGAACTGCGCCGAGTGCTGGAGAAGACGCTCGGCGTGCCGCTGTTCCAGGAGCAGGCGATGCGCGTCGCGATCGAATGCGCCGGCTTCACTGCCAGCCAAGCCGATCTGCTGCGCCGCGCGATGGCGACGTTCAAGCTCACCGGCGGCGTCAGCCATTTTCGCGACAAACTGATCGATGGCATGGTGAGCCGGGGTTACGAGCAAGAGTTCGCCGAGAAAACCTTCAAGCAGATCGAGGGGTTTGGCTCCTACGGCTTCCCGGAAAGCCATGCGGCAAGCTTCGCGCTGATCGCCTATGCGAGCAGCTGGATGAAATGCCATCATCCCGATGTGTTCTGCGCCGCGTTGCTCAACGCGCAGCCGATGGGCTTCTACGCGCCAGCCCAGATCGTGCGCGATGCCCGTCAGCACGGCGTCGAGGTCAGGCAGATCGATGTCAATTCCAGCCGGTGGGATTGCACGCTCGAGGCCAGCAACGGGCGCTACAAGGCTGTCCGGCTTGGCATGCGCATGATCCGCGACCTGTCGAACGACGATGCCGCCGCGATCGTCACCGCCCGGGCCGACACGCCGTTCGAAAGTGTCGAGCAAATCCAGCGTCGCGCCGGGGTCGGTCGGGGCGCGCTCGACCGGATCGGTGAAGCCGGCGGGTTCGGTTCGCTCGGTAGCAGCAGGCGCGAAGGTCTGTGGACTGTGAAGGGGCTTGGCAATGCGGCGCTGCCGTTATTTGCGGCGGCCGACGAACGCGAGGGCAAACTGCGCGATGAGGCGATCGAGCCCACTGTAGTCCTCGCGCCAATGGGCGACGGCGCCGAGGTGGTCGAGGATTATCGCGCGTCCGGCCTGTCGCTCCGCGCGCATCCGCTGGCCTTTCTTCGAGACGAGCTGAAAGCGCGCAAGATGATCACCTGCGAAGAGCTCCAGACCGTGAAGGACGGGCGATGGATCGACCTCGCCGGCATAGTGCTGGTCCGCCAGAAGCCCGGCTCGGCCAAGGGCGTCATGTTCATTACGCTCGAGGATGAGACCAACGTCGCCAACCTCGTCGTGTGGACCAATGTGTTCGAGAAGAACCGGCGAACGGTGCTTGGCGCGTCAATGATGGGCGTGCGCGGTCAGGTCCAGCGAGAGGGCGAAGTCATTCACGTCATCGCTCAGCGGCTCGACGACCTGTCGTCGCTGCTGGCGAGTGTCGGCAATCGCGGCGATGTAGCCGACATTTATCGGGTCAGTCGGGCCGACGTGGTCAAAAGTCCGGTGCGGCCCGATCCGCGCGACCCAACAGGATCGCCCTTGGGCAAGCCGCCGCGCGACATCTTCATTCCTGATTTGCGGCTCGGCTCGGGCATCATCGCCGGTCAGCCGACAGAGGGGATCAAGATCAAGCCAAGAGATTTCCGCTAGCCGACCGGCTCCTAGTCCTTGCCAATCTCACGCCAGGATTTCTCGTTGACCTCGACCCCGTGCTTCTTCGCCGCGGTCTTGATCCTTTTCCACGCAGCGTCCCGTTCGTCGTCGCTTACGTCCTTCACCTGATTGAAGCGCGCGATCGCGTTCCGAACATGGCTCGCGTTCTCAAGCGGCTCCTTGCGCTCCTTGGGGAAGGCAAACGACCCTTTGTCCAAATCGTCACGGTCTTCAGTGCTGAGCTTTGCCATCGTTACCTCCGTATGCACGCCCCCAACGATTGGGGAGGCCCTCGGGTTCTACGGTCGATGATTTCTGAGCTGAGCGCCTCGGCGTGATGCGCCGCCGGCTAGCCCACCTGCTCGACACTAAGGCTGCCCGCGGGAAGCTGCTTGAGGATGCTCTTTGCGGAAACGTTGGGATCCAGCCAATCGGCCCAGTCGGCGCGATCGAGGATGGCGATCTGGCGATCGTGATACGGCGCGATGTCAGGACCAGGTTCCATCGTGAGCATCGTGAAGGCCTCGCCGATATCGGGATTGCTTCGCCAGATTCCTGCGATGCAGAACCATGGCGCGCCCTTTCGCGTGAAGAGCCATTTGTCCTTCCGCTTCTTTTTCGGATCGTCAGGCGTCGTGAACTCATAGAAGCCGTCGGCGAGGATCAGGCACCGGCCGCTGGTGAACTCACGCCCGTCCGACCGGAAATTATAGACCGGCTTCTTGTTGGGTGCCGGCCAGCTCCATCGGCGCTGAACGAGCTCGCCGGACACGCGATTGATGCCGGTCCGGACAATCGGGGCGGTGTCGGTGATCTTGATGTCGGCGCGCGGCGCGACGTTGGGCACGCCCTCCGGGAAATCGATCTTGATCTTGAGGTCGGCGAAATCCTCGACGATCGACGCGACATCGACCTCCAGGCGGTAATCATTGCACATCGTATTTCCCGCTCCCTAACTTGCGCCTCGGCGTCGTTCCCAGTATGTTCCAAGCATGGACTCGACGCCCAGACCCTTTGATTCGGACGCGCCGTTGGGAAGCCGGCGCGCCATCATCCGGCGTAATCCGGATATTGTCGATGAAGTGGAAATGGTCGAGGCGACGTGGGGATCCGATCCCCGGTTCGGCAGCGGGACGTCTTTCCGGTTCGTTCGGTCCGAGGGACAGACGTTCCCGAGCCATCGTTGCCTGATCCCGGCGTCCGAATTTCACATGGGCATCGGCGACAAGCGCTACCGGGTGACGCTCGATGGCGGCAATTTCTTCTACCTTGCCGGCGTCTGGGAGCCGGCCATGGGCGAATGGCCGCTCAGTTACCGGATCGTCACTGTCGCGGCCAATCGCGAGGTCGCGCTTCACCAAGAGCGGCACGGCGCTATCATTCACCGCCGCCAGGTGATGCAGTGGCTGGATCGGACCGTGCCGGAGGCGGATTTGCTCGTGACGCCACCCGCGCGGACATTTCTGGTGGAGGAAATCGGCCCGGGCGCTCGGCAGCCGATGCTGGCTTTGTAAGCACAGCCTTCGCTTCAATCGCGCAAGGCCCTGGAATTACAGGACACAATTCCTAGATCGCGTGTTAAACCTTCGATATTGCGGCAGAACGCAGATGGCCAATGGCTGGGCGCCCGATGGTGCCGTTCAGGATCAGATCGCCGACAGCATCACCGATGCGGTGCTGAGCGCGCGCGCGCGCCTGCCGAGCGGCGACGGGCTCGACGAATGCGAGGATTGCGGCGAGGACATACCCGCGGCGCGTCGCAACGCTCTTCCGGGTGCGCGCACATGCGTGGCTTGCCAGGGGGAGCGCGACAAGCGGCCCGCTTTCGCAATGATCAACCGACGCGGCAGCAAGGATAGCCAGCTCCGCTAAGCGCGGACTACGTCTCTCGCGATGATTTTTCGCGTCCGTCCCCTGTTCGAGACGCTTATTCGATCGCAGCCTGGAGCAGGTTCAGTGCTCGTTCCGGCCCGCCCACGCCGAGCACCTTGAAGCCTTTCTTCTTCAGTTCGTTGTCGGTGACGAAGAAGCGGCCGAGGTGATTGACGAACAAATCTCCGAGATCGTCCACGCTGTCCGCCGCCTGACAGCGACGTGCGCGCGCTCAGGCGATCGTTTCTTACCGTATTGCCGCCTTCGGTCTGTTCTGCCTCGATCACGCCAAGCAGCGTCACGAGCACGACGCATCCGGGTGCACTCGGGTCGTCGCCGACCACGAGGATGTCCAGTGGGTCGCCATCCTCCGCGAGGGTCGATGGCACGAACCCGAAGTCGAGCGGAAAGCTCATCCCAGCAGGCAGCAGCCCGGACAACACGAGCGCCTCGATCTCGGGCTCGTAGGTGTATCTGGATCGGCTGCCCTTCGGTGTTTCGATAACCGCGCGGCAGGTGTGAGCGCCTTCCTCGATCTCTATATCGACATAGCCGATGGTCTGCTGACATGTGTCCAGATGGGCTCGATCGAGTTCCATGGCTGGGGTGCCCGGATCGAGGATGTCGAGAAGGCCGATCGGCTCGTCTTCGACCTCGATCCGGACGACGTTCTCGACTTCGAGGCGGTGCGCAGGGCCGCCTTCCATTTCCGAGATATCCTGAAGTCGACTAGTCTGGAGACCTTCCCGATGCTGACCGGCGGCAAGGGCATCCACGTCATTGCCCACTCGTGCCCAAGGCAGAGTGGCCCGAGGTGAAGACGTCGAGCCCCAGACGCCCCGCCACGGACTCGGCCCAGAGGCGGGATTGAGAATCGGAGCCGATAAAGATGCTGCCTGGCGTGATATCCCGCCGGAGTAGATCGGCGAGTGTCGCCGCCGCCGATACCGCGACGTTGGCGATCCCCGGCACGACGTCGGACAGGGAGCTACGCGGTGGAGATGGGGGCGACCGTCTCGAACGCCTCGAAATGAGCGGCAAGCAGGTGTCCGACGACCATCTGGCTGACGGCCTTGCCTGACTGGAAGGCAGATCGGCCATTGCGCAAGTAAGGATTCGTTGAAGATGTTGGTCTCACTATTGCAAAGCGTTGGTAGCGATCACCCCTTTCGCGACCGGGAATCAGAGTCCGCCTGATGGTTTTCCTGGTCGCTATTCCCCAAAAGGTACCTGAACGTCCCCAGACGCGGTCTGGTGGTTCTATCGCATCCTTGTCACGTTCGTTTGGCCCTCAGCGATCAAAATCGCATTAGGGCTGGAGGTCCAATGACACGGTCGATGTTTCGCACAGCTCGGATGATGGTCAGCTCTGCGAGGGCTCTCCTGGACACCTCGCCTGCGCCTTATTGGGCAGCAGCGGTTTCGCGGTGGCAGAAATGATCGAACGCGCATGGGAGCAGAAGATCGAGCCGCTTACGGTACGCATCTCGACCGCGGTTCGGATAACCGGGCTCAGCCGGTCCCGCATCTACGAGCTCATTCAATCGGGCGATCTCGAGGCCGTGAAGGTGGGGCGCGCCACGCTCATACAATATGGAAGCCTGAAGTCCCTGACCGCCGTCGATCGATTGGCACAAAGCTGACGCATTGGAATTGGCAGGTCATACCCTGCCGGGCATCAACGGAACTTGTGCCCGGCAGGATATTGGTGACTTAGCGCGCTGGCCGGCCACGGGGGCGACCGGCCTTGGTGGATTTTCGCGCCTTGGGCGTGCCGGAGGAAATTTTCGGAGGCCTTGGCGCTTCTGCAGCGTCACGCAGCCCATCCAGATAATCCGACCAGTGCTGCATCATGGCGACGCGTTCATCCCAATATTCGCCACGCGCGTAGGCGCGACGGACGGATGACGCTTCTTGATGCGCGAGCTGCCGCTCGATCGCATCTGGGTTCCACTGGCCCATCTCATTGAGCAAGGTTGCCGCCATCGCTCGAAAACCATGGGCCGTCATCTCGCCGGTCTCGTATCCAAGCCGACGCAGGGCCTGGTTGACGCCATTCTCGGACATGGGCCGCCTCGGACTCCCCATGCACGGGAACAGGTGCTGGCGATGCCCGGTGATCTTGCGCAGTTCTTCGATCATCGCCAGCACTTGCCGGGACAGCGGCACCCGGTGCGCGCGCCGCATCTTCATTCGCTCGGCGGGAATCGACCAGGTCGCCTTCTCGACATCGATCTCGCCCCACTCGGCCTGGCGCAGTTCGCCCGGCCGGACGAAGAGGTGAGGAGAAAGCCGCATAGCCATGCGTGTGACCGCCTGGCCGGTATAGCCGTCCATTGTCTTCAGCAGGATGCCGACCTCATCGGGATCGGTGATGGCCGCGTGATGGACGGTCTTGGGAGTCGTCAGCGCACCGCGCAGATCGGCGGCTATATCGCGATCGCAGCGGGCGGTCGCGATGCCATAGCGAAACACGCGGCTGAGCACGCTACGCATGCGGCGGGCACTTTCGTAGCGACCGCGTGCCTCGACCTTGCGCAGGACGGATAGTGCCTCGGTGGGCGTGATGGAGCCGATCGGATGGGAACCGATCAGCGGATACGCCATGCCCAGCAGCCAGCGGATTTTGTCCACCGTGATCTCGGCACGGCCTTCGCGCTCGCACTTAGCGACCCATTCCAGCGCCACGTCCTTGAAGGTCGTGGCCACGGCGAACCGCGCTGTGATCCTTGCGCGCTTTTTCTCGAGAACCGGATCGAGCCCGGCCGCGATGGCCTTTCGCGCCTCACGGCATTTCTCGCGAGCGTCGGCAAGCGACTTGGCCGGCCAAGGGCCGATGTGAAGCGTCTTTGGTCGGCCGGCATATCGATAGCGGAAGCGCCAGAGCTTCGAGCCGCTCGTCTGGACGACGAGGACCAGCCCTTGTCCGTCAGGGAGATTGTACGGCTTCGCCCTAGGCGTGGCGGAGGTAATCTGGAGTTGTGTCAGCATCATCGTGTTCCCGGTTTTCTCCGGGTCCACCCAGCAGACACAAAATGAGACTCTTTTTGTGTCTCTTTTGCTGGAATCAGCTGGATCAACCCGGACGGTTGCCAGCGATCGTCGATGAAATTATGCTTTGAAACCAGCCGCTTGCTGGACGTCCCCGGACGTTGCCGGGGACGAAATCTGGTGCCCAGAAGAGGACTCGAACCTCCACGACCTTGCGATCGCCAGCACCTGAAGCTGGTGCGTCTACCAATTCCGCCATCTGGGCACGGGGTAGGCGGGGGGCTCTAGGGGAGCGGTGGCGGGCTTGTCAACACGGCTCCTGATGCGGCAGGGAGAATACCGGACATAACGCGTTTTCGAGCAGGATTTTCAGGCATGAACGGCAAACTGGTGACGCTGATCGGCGGCGGTGGCTTTCTCGGGCGCTATGTCGCGCAGGAATTGCTCGCCGGTGGCGCGCGGGTGCGGATCGCGCAGCGCGATCCGCGTCAGGCATTGTTTCTGCGGCCGCTCGGCGGCCTTGGTCAGACACAATTTGCCGCGGTCGATGTGACCAATGCCGAGAGCGTGGCGCGCGTCGTTCAAGGGTCGGACGCTGTGGTCAACCTGGTCGGTGTGCTCGCGGGTGATTTCCAGGGCATCCAGGCTGACGGAGCGCGCAATGTGGCGAAGGCCGCGACAGCGGCCGGGGTCGGCGCGCTGGTGCATGTCTCGGCGATCGGCGCGGATCCTGAATCGCCCGCCGCTTATGGTCGGACCAAGGGCGAAGGCGAAACCGCGGTGCGCGACGCATTTCCGGCCGCGACGATCCTGCGCCCGTCGCTGATGTTTGGGCGCGAGGACCGCTTCGTCAATCGCTTCGCGGGAATGATCGCGAGCGCGCCGGTCGTGCCGGTGCTTCGTGCCGGTGTGAAGTTCCAGCCCGTCCATGTCGTCGATGCGGCCCGAGCCGTGGTCTGCGCGCTTGACGATACGGCCCGATTTGGCGGCAAGACCTTCGAACTTGGCGGACCCGATGTGATGACGATGGGTGAGCTGATCCGCTGGATCGCCGGGGCGATCGGGCGCGATCCGGCGATCATCGAGTTGCCGGATATTGCCGGTGCGGCGATCGCGACCCTGGGATTCCTGCCCGGCATGCCGATCACCCGTGATCAATGGATGATGCTGCAGCGGGACAATGTCGTTGCGGACGGCGCGAGCGGCCTGGCGGCATTCGGTATCGCACCGACGCCGCTCGCTGCGGTCGCGCCGGCGTGGCTGGTACGGTTTCGCCGGCAGGGGCGGTTCGGCGTGCGCGGGATTTCGGCTTCCGAAGCCGGCTGAGTTTCCGCGCCATCGCGCTCGACCCGCTGCCGCGCCGGTCTGCCGCAAGGGTTTCTCGACTTCGCTCGAAACGAACGGCTAAGGGGCTCCGTGATGGCTGCCCGGGCCGGATAGCGGCAGGGCCGCATTGGGGGTGTACGCGTGACTGACCTGTTGATCATCATCCTGCTCGGCATCGTCGAGGGCGTGACGGAATTCCTTCCCGTGTCGTCGACCGGGCACCTCGTCCTGGCCGGCGCGCTGCTTGGTCTGCCGCAGGCCGACGCGACCTTCGACATCGTCATTCAACTCGGTGCGATTCTCGCGGTGATCGTGTTGTTCTGGGGGCGCTTCATGGGCGTGGCGCGGGGCCTGCTGGCGCGCGATCCGGCCGCGATCCGCTTCACGCGCAACGTGCTGCTCGGCTTTCTGCCCTCGGCACTTGTCGGTGTCATTGCGATCAAGGCGATCAAGGCCGTGCTTGAGGCGCCGGTGATCGCGCCGGTCGTCGTGTCGATCGCGCTGATCGTCGGCGGTATACTGATCCTGGTGATCGAGCGGCTGGCCAAGACCGTCACGACGCGTTCGGTGGAGGAGATGACCTGGCGCACGGCGCTCGCAATTGGCGTCGTGCAGTGCATCTCGATGATTCCGGGGGTGAGCCGGTCGGGTGCAACGATCATGGGCGCGCTGACCCTTGGCGTCGATCGCGAGACGGCGGCGGAATATAGTTTCTTCCTCGCCGTGCCGACGATGATGGGGGCAACCGCGCTGGCCTTGTGGGATGGACGTCATGAGCTGGGCAATGCCCATCTGACCGAGATCGCGATCGGTTTCATCGTGTCGTTTCTCGTCGCGCTGGCGGTAATTCGCTGGTTCGTGACCTTTGTGGGCAAGCATGGTTTCGCGCCGTTTGCCTGGTATCGAATCATTGTCGGAACCATCGGCTTGATCTGGCTACTCGCTATATAAGTCCGGATCGGTCATTTTAATCTGCGATAATATGCTCTGATTAGGCGGCCAACGGCAAATCAAGACCATATAGGTAAGAACTGCTTACCTATATGGCGATTTTGCCGTGACTCAGCGTGTTGACGGCGTTATGGCGCCCCTTGTTGAACGTGAGGGGCCGATGACCGAATCCATGTTGAAGTTCGTGGGAACGCCACAAGCTTTCCCCGGCAAGCGCGCACCCAAGCTGCGCGCGGAGGATTTTCGCGAGATCGCCGATCGCTATGCCCCGCCCGCTGCCGAGGATCAGGCCGGGCGCTGTTCGCAATGCGGCGTGCCTTATTGTTCGGTGCATTGTCCGTTGCACAATCATATCCCGGACTGGCTGCGCCTCACCGCCGAAGGGCGGCTGCGCGAAGCTTATGAGCTGAGCAACTCGACCTCGACCATGCCCGAGATTTGCGGCCGAATCTGTCCGCAGGACCGGTTGTGCGAAGGCAATTGCGTGATCGAATTCTCCGGCCACGGGGCGGTGACGATCGGGTCGGTCGAGAAATTCATCACCGACACCGCCTGGGAAGAAGGCTGGGTCGAGCCGCTCGTGGTCGGAAGCCCGCGCGGACAATCGGTCGGCATCATCGGCGCGGGGCCGGCGGGGCTGAGCGCGGCGGAATATCTGCGCGGCTACGGTTACGACGTTCATGTCTATGACCGCTACGACCGCGCGGGCGGACTGCTGACCTACGGCATTCCCGGCTTCAAGCTGGAAAAGCATGTCGTCACGCGGCGTGTCGACCGGCTGAAGCAGGGCGGGATCGTCTTCCACGATAATTTCGAAGTCGGCCGCGACGCCAGCATGGCCGAGCTGCGCCACCGTCACGACAGCGTACTGATCGCGACCGGCGTCTATCAACCGCGCGCGATCAAGGCGCCCGGTGTCGGCAGTACCGGCGTGGTCGATGCGCTCGATTTCCTCACCGCGTCGAACCGCAAGGGGTTCGGCGATGCGGTGCCGGCGTTCGACGATGGCAGCCTGGATGCCGCGGGCAAGCATGTCGTGGTGATCGGCGGCGGCGACACGGCAATGGATTGCGTGCGCACCGCGGTGCGTCAGGGCGCTGCATCGGTGAAATGCCTCTATCGCCGCGACCGCGCCAACATGCCCGGCTCACAGCGTGAAGTGGCCAATGCCGAGGAAGAGGGCGTCGAATTCGTGTGGCTGTCCGCCCCGGAAGCATTCTTGTCCGGCGACAGCATCACCGGCGTGAAGGCCAGCCGCATGCGGCTCGGCGCGCCTGATGCGAGTGGGCGGCGCGCGCCGGAGATCGATCCGGAGGGCGGCTTCGACGTGCCCGCAGATCTGGTGATCAAGGCGCTGGGCTTCGATGCCGAGGACCTGCCGCATCTGTTCGGTGCACCCGAACTCGGCGTGACGCGCTGGGGTACCGTGCTGGTCGACAACAAGACGCTGATGACCAGCCTCGACGGCGTGTTCGCGGCCGGCGACATCGTGCGCGGTGCGAGCCTGGTGGTGTGGGCGATCCGCGATGGGCGCGACGTGTCGGCGGCGATGCATAAATGGCTGAAGGCGAAGGCGACGAATGTGAAGGTCGCGGCGTGACCTGTATATTGAAATCGGCATTGCTGCTGGCGTTGGCCGTGCCGGCGCCATTGGTCGCCCAAACGGACCCGATCCCCGCAACCCGTGCAACGGCGCCACTCGCGCCGGTCGACCCCGCGCGCCTTGCCGCCGCGCGACCAGTGATCGACCGCGTCTGGCCGCTTGGGACCTATGAGCGGCTGATGCGCGGCGCGATGGATCAAGTGGCCGGCAACATGATGTCGGGCATGTACGGCATGAAGATGGACGACATCGCCGCGACCATGCCCGATGGCGACAAGAAAAAGGACGCCGCGACGCACAAGGGCGAGACGCTGGGCGAGGCGATGGCTGCGGGCGATCCTCATTTCGAGGAGCGCATGCAAATCACCATGCGCGTCATGACGAGCGAGATGTCGCGAATCATGACGGAGGTCGAACCGGAGGTGCGCGATGCGCTGGCCAAATCCTATGCTCGCCGCTTCACCGTCGCCGAACTGGGCGACCTCGACCGCTTTTTCGCGACCCCGACCGGCACGGCCTATGCGCATGATTCGATGATGCTGATGATGGGACCCGACATGATGCAGGCGATGCAATCCTTCATGCCGCGGATGATGAAGGAAATGCCGGCGATGATGGCCAAGATGGAGGCAGCGACCAAGCACCTGCCGCCGCCACCCGAAAAGGCGAAGAAATGACCCGCAAATTCTTCCGCGATCGTTCCGCCCATAGCGGCGTGATGCTGCTCTGCGCGAGCCTGTCGTCGGCGCTGCCGATAGCCGCATCGGCACAGACCGCGCCGCCGCCAAACGCACCGGCTCCGGCCACGCCGGTCGATCCGGCGCGGTTAACCGCGGCGCGCGCGCTGATGGATCAGCTTATGCCGCCGGCGACGCGCGACCAGATGATGCGATCGATCATGACGGCGATGATGCAGAACATTACCCGGTCGTTCACCCAGAGTCCCGAACTCGCCACTGCGATCGACCAGGAGCCTGGCGCTCGGGCGGTGTTCGACCGTTTCATGGAACGGCAGATGACGACGAGCACCAACGACCTGATCGCTAATCTGCCGGGCATGCTCGATGCCATGGCGCGCGCTTATGCGCGCCGTTTCACGCTCGCGCAATTGAACGACATGGCGACCTTTTTCGCGACGCCTACGGGCCAGATCTATCTGACGCTGGCGCCGACGATCATGGCCGACCCCGATGTCGGCGCCTGGATGAACGGCCTGATGACGCGATCGATGCAACGGGTGCCTGACGAACTGGCCAAGCTGAAGGCCGAGATCGAAGCGCTGGACAAGAAGGGGCGCCACTGATGAAAAGCCAGATCGCCAATCAGGCCGAACGCGACCGCCTCGCCCGTGATGGCATGTACCGCCCCGAATTCGAGGGCGACGCCTGTGGTGTCGGCCTGGTCGCGGCGACCGATGGCAGCGCCTCGCGGCGCGTGGTGCAGTCGGCGATCGATGCGCTGAAGGCGGTGTGGCATCGCGGCGCGGTCGATGCCGATGGCAAGACCGGCGATGGCGCCGGGCTGCATGTCGACCTGCCGCTCAAATTCTTCGACGATGCGGTGGTCGCGTCGGGGCACAAGGTGCAGCCGAACCGCCTCGCGGTCGGCATGATCTTCCTGCCGCGCACCGATCTGGGCGCGCAGGAAGCGTGCCGCACGATCGTCGAAAGCGTGATCATCGAGGAAGGCTATTCGATCTATGGCTGGCGCCAGGTGCCGGTCGACGTCTCGGTGATCGGGCAAAAGGCTCAGGCCACGCGGCCCGAGATCGAGCAGATCATGATCGCGGGTCCGCTTCCCGATGAAGCAAGCGCGGCGGAGTTTGAGAAGAACCTCTATCTCGTACGCCGGCGGATCGAGAAGCGCGTGATCGCGGCGCAGATCCAGGGCTTCTACATCTGTTCGCTGTCGTGCCGCTCGATCATCTACAAGGGCCTGTTCCTCGCGGAATCGCTGTCGGTCTTCTATCCCGACCTGCAGGACCAGCGTTTCGAGAGCCGGGTCGCGATCTTCCATCAGCGTTATTCGACCAACACCTTCCCGCAATGGTGGCTGGCGCAGCCGTTCCGCTGCCTCGCGCACAATGGCGAGATCAACACGATCCGCGGCAACAAGAACTGGATGCTGAGCCACGAGATCCGCATGGCGAGCCTCGCGTTCGGCGACAATTCCGAGGACATCAAACCGGTCATCCCGGCGGGTGCGTCGGACACCGCCGCGCTCGACGCCGTGTTCGAGGCGATCTGCCGCTCGGGCCGCGACGCGCCGACAGCGAAGCTGATGCTCGTGCCCGAAGCATGGCTGGGCAAGGACGAGATGCCCAAGGCGCATCTCGACATGTACAAATATCTCGGCAGCGTGATGGAACCGTGGGACGGCCCCGCCGCGCTTGCCATGACCGATGGCCGCTGGGCGGTCGCCGGCATGGACCGCAATGCGTTGCGCCCGCTGCGCTATACCCGCACCTCCGACGGGTTGCTGATCGTCGGCTCGGAAAGCGGCATGGTCGTGGTGCCTGAATCGACAATCGTCGAAAAGGGCCGGCTTGGGCCGGGCCAGATGATCGCGATCGATCTCGACAAGGGCGAATTGCTCAAGGACCGCGAGGTCAAGGACCGCCTTGCCGCCGAGGCCGATTACGGCGCGATGATCGGCAATTTCACCGCGATCGACGACCTGCCCGCCCCGCCCGCCGACGCGACGGCGCGTTTCGGCCGCGCCGAACTGACTCGCCGTCAGGTCGCCGCAGGCCAGACGCTTGAGGATATGGAGCTGATCCTGTCGCCGATGGTCGAGGGCGCGAAGGAAGCGATCGGCTCGATGGGCGACGATACGCCGCTCGCGGTGATCTCGGACAAGCCGCGGTTGATCAGCCAGTTCTTCCGGCAGAATTTCAGCCAGGTGACCAATCCGCCGATCGACAGTCTGCGCGAGCGCCATGTCATGTCGCTCAAGACGCGCTTCGGCAATCTCGCCAATATCCTCGACACCGAGGACCGCCGCGATGGCGTGCTGGTGCTCGAATCGCCAGTGCTGACCGGTGCCGACTGGGCCCGGCTCAAGGCCTATTTCGGGTCGGCGGTGGCGGAGATCGACTGTACCTTCGAATCCGGTGGCAAGCCCGAGGATTTGCGCGCGGCAATCGCGCGGATCCGCGCCGAAGCCGAACAGGCGGTGCGCGAGGGCAAGAGCGAACTGTTCCTGTCGGACATGAATATCGGCCCGGATCGCGTCGGCATCGCCGGTGTGCTGGCGGCGGCGGCGGTGCACACGCATCTCGTGCGCAAGGGCCTGCGCTCCTATGCCAGCGTCAACATCCAGACCGCCGAATGCCTCGACACGCATTATTATGCGGTGTTGATCGGCGTCGGGGCGACCACCGTACATGCCTATCTGACCGAGGCGTCGATCGTCGATCGGCACGAGCGCGGCCTGTTCGGCGATCTGACGCTGGACGATTGTCTCCAGCGCCACCGCAAGGCGATCGACGAAGGCCTGCTCAAGATCATGTCGAAGATGGGGATCGCGGTGATCTCCAGCTATCGCGGCGGGTATAATTTCGAAGCGGTCGGCCTCAGCCGCGCGCTGGTCAACGACCTGTTCCCGGGCATGCCGGCGAAGATTTCCGGCGAAGGCTATGCCTCGTTGTTCGTCAACGCGGCGGAGCGGCATGAGGCGGCGTTCGATCCCGCTATCGCGACGCTCCCGATCGGCGGCTTCTATCGCCAGCGCCACACGGGCGAAGCGCATGCCTATTCGGCGCAGCTGATGCACTTGCTGCAAAGCTCGGTCGCGAACGACAGCTATTCGACCTATCTGCAATTCTCGCGCGGGGTCGAATCGCTGCCGCCAATCTATCTGCGCGACCTGCTGCAGTTCAATTTCCCCGATGAGGGCGTGCCGGTCGACCAGGTCGAGGCGATCACCGAAATCCGCAAGCGCTTCGTCACACCGGGCATGAGCCTCGGCGCATTGGGGCCGGAAGCGCACGAAACGCTGGCGATCGCGATGAACCGGATCGGCGCCAAGGCGGTGTCGGGCGAGGGTGGCGAGGACAAGGCGCGCTACACGCCATACGCCAATGGCGACAACGCCAATTCCGGCGTCAAGCAGATCGCCTCGGGCCGGTTCGGCGTGACGGCCGAATATCTCGGCGCGTGCGAGGAGATCGAGATCAAGGTCGCGCAAGGGGCCAAGCCCGGCGAGGGCGGTCAGCTGCCCGGCTTCAAGGTCACCGAGTTCATCGCCAAGTTGCGCCATGCGACGCCGGGCGTGACATTGATCTCGCCACCGCCGCACCATGACATCTATTCGATCGAGGATCTGGCGCAGCTGATCTACGATCTGAAGCAGATCAATCCGCGTGCGCGCGTCTGCGTGAAGCTGGTCAGCTCGGCTGGCATCGGCACCGTGGCGGCCGGCGTGGCCAAGGCGCATGCCGATGTCATCCTGGTGTCCGGCCACGTCGGCGGCACCGGCGCCTCCCCACAGACCAGCATCAAATATGCCGGCACGCCGTGGGAAATGGGCCTGAGCGAAGTCAACCAGACGCTGACGCTCAACGGTCTGCGTGGGCGGATCAAGCTGCGCACCGATGGCGGGCTGAAGACCGGGCGCGATATCGTCATCGCCGCGATCCTTGGCGCTGAGGAATTCGGCATCGGCACACTCAGCCTGGTGGCGATGGGCTGCATCATGGTCAGGCAATGTCATTCCAACACGTGCCCCGTCGGGGTGTGCGTGCAGGACGAACGGCTGCGCGCGAAATTTACCGGCACGCCGGAAAAGGTCATCAATTTGATGACCTTCATTGCCGAGGAGGTGCGCGATATCCTCGCCCGGCTCGGCTTCCGCAGCCTCGACGAAGTGATCGGGCGGACCGAATTGCTGCGCCAGGCCAGCCGTGGTGCCGAGCATCTCGACGATCTCGACCTCAACCCGATCCTGGCCAAGGTCGATGCGCCCGACGATCAGCGTCGCTTCTCGCTGACCAGCTTCCGTAACGAAGTGCCCGATAGTCTCGATGCACAGATGATCAAGGATGCAGCAGCGGTCTTCTCGCGCGGCGAGAAGATGCAGCTGACCTATTCGGTGCGCAACACGCACCGCGCGGTCGGCACGCGCCTGTCGAGCGAGATCACCGCCAAGTTCGGCATGTCGACGCTGGCCGACGGGCATGTCCATGTGCGGCTGCGCGGATCGGCCGGCCAGTCGCTCGGCGCGTTCCTGTGCAAGGGCGTGACCCTGGAGGTATTCGGCGACGCCAACGACTATGTCGGCAAGGGCCTGTCGGGCGGCAAGATCGTCGTGCGACCAGTGGTCAGCTCGCCTCTGGTCAGCCAGCAGAACACGATCATCGGCAATACCGTGCTGTACGGCGCGACCTCGGGCAGCCTGCTCGCGGCGGGCCAGGCCGGTGAGCGCTTCGCGGTGCGCAATTCGGGCGCAACCGTGGTGGTCGAAGGCTGCGGCGCCAATGGCTGCGAATATATGACCGGCGGTGTGGCAGTCGTACTCGGCGCGGTCGGCACCAATTTCGGTGCCGGCATGACCGGCGGCATGGCCTTTATCTATGACGAGGACGGCAGTTTCGCACGCCGCGCCAACCCCGAAAGCATCACCTGGCAGCGGCTGTCGTCGATGCATTGGGAATCGGTGCTGCTCAATCTGGTCCGCGCACATCATGCGGCGACGGATTCGAAATGGTCGGGCAGCCTGATCGACGATTGGGGCCGGGTGGTCGACCGTTTCTGGCAAGTCGTGCCGAAGGAAATGCTCACCCGGCTGAGCCATCCGCTCGACGACAGCGTGGAGATGGTCGCGGCGGAGTAGCCCAAGTCCAACCCGCCCCGCGCTTGGCCGGGTTGGGGCGGTGCTGGCGGTTGGACGGGCAAGATTGAATCGGCGGGTGGTGCCGTCCGAAACCGAAGCGTATCCGGTGCCAATTTCCCGCAGCTGCGGGAAGTTTTGCGGGAAAATGCTTTTTCGGGCGTTCTGCGGGAATCCACGGGAAAAACTGCGGGAAAACCGAAGCAGCGCAACGGGAATTTCGCAGACGCCCTACGGGAATATCGGGAAATGACGGGGGCGGAAATCATCACCTGCTCCAGCTTGATTCAAATGGTCGGTCGGCCGGGCCGACGCCCGTGACGCGGCACACCCGGAAGCAGCTATGAGGACGCCTGAAAGCAATCTGAATCGAGCTGACCCTGCCGACCATCCGCCCACGCTGGATGCCGAAACGAGTCCGGCCTGAGGTAACCCTCAGGATGCGATCCGCTCGACGCCAACGTGGAGATGGTCGCGGTGGAGTAGGTGCGGCCACAACACTCAACCGTCACCCCGGCCTTGTGCCGGGGTCCACCGCGCCGCGTTATCCGCAAGCGTTGATATTGCGGAACCGTGGCACCCGGCGCAAGGCCGGGGTGACGAAGTGGTTGTCTAGCGCAATGGCCCCAATCCGAGCGCCACGGCCAGATCGTCCCAATGCGGATTGTCCCGCTCGATCAGGTTCATCCGCCATTCGCGGCGCCACTTCTTGATCCGTTTCTCGGTCGCGATAACCGAGTCCATCGTCTCACCGACTTCGTACCAGACAAGCCGCCTGATGCCGTATTTCTTGGTAAAGCCGTCGAATGTGCCATCGCGATGCTGCATCACACGCCCGACCAGGTTCGACGTCGCGCCGGTGTAAAGCCGCCCGTTAAAGGCGCTCGCCAGAATATAGACGCAGGGTTCGCGCTCCCTCATGCAGCCGAGTTTGCCGCGCAGTGGATGCCGGAACAAGTCCGGCATGACGGTTGGGGTGAAGGGTTCGCAAATCAGCGTCCATCATGCCTTCCCCCCGCCGCCCGGCCGATCTAACACGAGATCATGTGGCAGCTTTATCAATTCCCCCTGTGTCCCTTTTCCCGCAAGGTCCGGCTTCTGCTCGGCGAAAAGGGCGTCGGTTACGACCTTGTGCGCGAATCGCCATGGGAGCGCCGCGACGAATTCCTCGATATGAACCCGGCCGGCCAAGTGCCGGTAATGACCGACCCGTCGCGCAAGATCCTGCTGATGGATTCGATGGCGATCTGCGAATATCTCGAGGAGACGGTCGAGAAGTCGGCGATGATCAACGGTACCGCGGTCAATCGCGCCGAAATCCGCCGGCTGGTCGCATGGTTCGACACGCAGTTCTTCGCCGACATCACCGCACCCTTGCTCCACGAGCGCATGGTCAAGCGGCTGGTGACCAAGGAGTCACCTGATTCGAAGGTACTGCGCGAGGCGATGAAGGCGGCGGTGCGCCATCTCGATTATACCGATTACCAGCTCGATCATCACAATTGGATGGCGGGATCGACCATGAGCCTCGCCGATCTGGCGGCGGCGGCACAGATATCGGTGACCGATTATCTCGGCGGGATCGACTGGAAGAATCACGAGCAGACCGCGAAATGGTATCGCGGACTGAAGAGCCGCCCGAGTTTCCGCCCGTTGCTGTCGGAACGGATGGAGGGGATCACGCCGCCGAAACATTATGACGATGTGGATTTCGATCTCTGATGCACGCGACCCACGATCCCGCTGCCGCCGCAGCGCCGACGATCGGCTTCGACGACTTCCTTGCCGTCGATATCCGTATCGGCACGATCGTCGAGGCGCTGCCCTTTCCCGAAGCGCGCAAGCCGGCATATCGGCTGACGATCGATTTCGGCCCGGCGATCGGGATCAAGCGATCGTCAGCGCAGATCACCGAACATTATACGCTCGACGACCTTCCCGGCCGGCAAGTCGCGGCGGTGGTCAATTTCCCGCCACGCCAGATCGGCCCGATGATGTCGGAAGTGCTGACGCTCGGTTTTCCCGATGCCGACGGCAAGGTCGTACTGGTCGGCCCGACCGTGTCAGTACCGAATGGCGGGCGGCTCTTCTGACACGATCCGCATCGGGACGGCCGGCTGGTCGATCCCGAAAGCCGTGGCGGCGCGATTCCCCGGCAGCGGCAGTCATCTCGAGCGCTACGCCGCGCAGCTGAACGCGGTGGAAATCAACTCCAGCTTCTATCGCCCTCATCGCCGCGCCACCTATGAGCGTTGGGCGGCGAGTGTGCCGGCCGATTTCCGTTTCGCGGTCAAGCTGCCCAGGGCGATCACGCACGAACGACGCCTGACGGGGCCCGAGGATTTGCTGGCGGCATTTGCCGATGAGATTGCCGGTCTTGGCGAAAAGCGTGGACCCGTTCTTATTCAGCTCCCGCCAAGCCTGATCTTCGATGCGGCAGTGACCGATGTCTTCTTCAAGCAGCTTCACAAGATTGTTGGTGGTCGGGCGGTTTGCGAACCGCGTCATGCGAGTTGGTTCGAGGCCAGTGCCGACGTTTCTCTCGTTCGCCACAAGATAGCGCGCGTCGCCGCCGACCCGGCCAGGGTGCCGCATGCCGCGCTGCCCGGCGGCTGGCCCGGCCTGCGCTATACTCGGCTGCACGGTTCGCCGCGGGTCTATTGGTCAAGCTATGATGACGCGGCGATCCAAAGCCATGCTGGGACAGCGCGGGACGCCGGCGTGGAAAGCTGGACGATCTACGACAACACCGCGAGCGGCGCGGCGATCGCCAATGCGATCGACCTGCACGATCGGGTCTGACGCAAAACAGCGCCTGCCGGCAAACCAATTACCCCGCCAGACTTCGCGATGCCTGTTCGAACATGTCCTTCGACAGGCCCGGTGTCGCGACGATCCGCTCCAGTTCGGCACGCATCATCGCCGCGCGGTCTTCGTCGAACCGGCGCCAGCGGCCGAGCGGCGGGATCAGTTTCGCCGCGGTCTGCGGGTTGAGCTTGTCGAGCGCGATCAATTGATCGGCGACGAAGCGATACCCTTCCCCCGAGGCCTGGTTGAACGCGCGCTGGTTGACGCTGAACGCTCCGACCAAAGCGCGCGCCCGGTTGGGGTTGGCCAGCGTGAAATCGCGATGGCGCGCCAGGTCGGCGACCATCGCCGGCGTGTCGTCGCGCGCGGAGAGCGCCTGGGTCGAGAACCATTTGTCGAGCACCAGCGCATTGTCGCTGTAGCGGTTGTAGAAGATATCGAGCGCCGCGACCCGCTCCGGCGCGTTGCCGCTGACCAGGCTGGTCAGCGCGCCTTGCCGGTCGGTCATATTGTCCGCCGTTTCGAACTGGCGGAAAGCAAGTGCTGCCGCGTCACCGGCGCCGCTCGCCGCGATATAACCGAGCGCGACGGTCTTGAGCCGCCTTTGCCCTTTCGCGCCGGGCGAATATTCGAACTTCGCCGCGCGCGCGCCTTCATAAGCGGCACGCCATTGCGGCTCGAGTGCGCGCGCGAGATCGCGGCGCAATGCCTCACGCGCGCGGAAGATCGCTTCGGGATCGACCTGCGCCATCTGGTCGCCGATAAAACTGTCCGAGGGCAACAACACCGCTTCGGCGATGAAGGCCGAATCGAGCTGCGCATCCTGCAACGTGTTGGCGACCGCGGCGATCACCGCGGCGTGATCCGCGCGACCATGCGCCGTCCCCTCGACCAACGTGTCGAGCATCAGCTGCTGCATCGCTTCGTAACGCGCGAACGGGTCGTCATCATGCGCCGAGAGGAAAGCGAGATCGGCCGCCGAGCGATCGGTCTCGACGATCACCGGCGCGGAAAAGGCTCGATTGATCGACAATATGGGACGCTCCGTGACGGTCTCGAAACTGATCTGTTCCTCCGCGTCGGACAACAGGATCAGCTGTTCCGGTCCGATCGGCCGCGCGGTCTCGGCACCGAACAGCTTGAGCTTGAGCGGCAGGACCATCGGCGCCTTGTCGGACTGGCCGGGCGTTGGCGGCATACGCTGCGCGAGCTTGAGGACCGCTCGGCCGCTGCCGGGTTCGTGGCTCAATGACGCGGAGACACGTGGCGTGCCCGCTTGCGAATACCATAAGCGGAACTGGGCAAGATCGATCCCGCCAGCTTCCTCCATGCAGGCGACGAAATCTTCGCAAGTCGCCGCGGTTCCGTCGAAGCGATCGAAATACAGGTCGGTCGCGGCGCGGAATTTCTTCGGGCCAAGCATCGTCGCCATCATGCGGATGACCTCGGCGCCCTTGTTGTAGATCGTAGCGGTGTAGAAATTCGAGATTTCGAGATAGGCGTCGGGACGGATCGGATGCGCCAGCGGCCCCGAATCCTCCGGGAATTGCGCCGCGCGAAGCCCACGCACATCCTCGATCCGCTTGACCGCCGCCGAACCCTGATCGGCCGAAAAGCTCTGGTCGCGAAAGACCGTGAAGCCTTCCTTCAGCGACAGCTGAAACCAGTCGCGGCAGGTGACGCGGTTGCCCGACCAATTGTGGAAATATTCATGCGCGACGACCGCGGCGATCGCGTCGAAATCATAATCGGTCGCGGTCTCCGCATCGGCCAGGATGTAGCGCGAATTGAAGATGTTGAGGCCTTTGTTCTCCATCGCGCCGAAGTTGAAATCATCGACCGCGACGATGTTGAACACGTCCAGGTCATACTCGCGGCCATAGACATCCTCGTCCCATTTCATCGAGGTCTTGAGTGCTTCGATGGCGTGCGCGGTCTTGGGCAGGTCGGCGGGGCGTACCCAGATGCCGAGTGCGACTTCGCGTCCCGAACGGGTGACAAAGGTCGCGCGATTGGCGACCAGATCGCCCGCGACCATCGCGAACAGATAACAGGGTTTCGGGTACGGATCGTGCCATTCGGCCCAATGCCGTCCGTCACCGAGATCGCCCGCGCCGACCGGATCGCCATTGGCGAGCAGCACCGGGAAGCGCGCCTTGTCGGCCGCCATACGCACCTTGTAGCGCGTCAGCACATCGGGGCGGTCAGGGAAGAATGTGATGCGGCGGAACCCTTCCGCTTCGCACTGTGTGCACAGATTGCCGCCCGAGGCGTAGAGCCCCATCAACTGCGTGTTGCGGTCAGGCGCGATCTCGACTTCGGTTTCTACGACATGTTCGGAGCCCGACAGCTCGATGATCAGCGCATCGTCCTCGATCCGCCAATTGTTGATCGCAACGCCGTCGACCTTGACCGACAAGGGCGTCTGGCCCGCGCCGTCGAGCACCAAAGGCCGGTCATGCGCGCTGGTCCGCACCAGTTTGAGCGTCGCATGCACCCGGGTTGCGCTGGGATCCAGATCGAGGTCGAGCGCGATCTCCGGGACCTGCCAGTCGGGCGGGCGATAATCCTCACGACGGGTGATAGCGGGATGGGCGGTGGCGGTCTGAACATCTAACATCGCGACCAATCTACAGGAGCGGACAAGGGCTAAGCCACCGAAATCTCGCACAGCTGCGGAATCGGACGCAAATTGCGACGCTTGCGCGGCGGCGCAGCCGTGCTACCCCGCTGACACACATCTATTCGAAAAGGGTCCGGGATGTTTCGAGTTATCGGCGCGGCAGCTTTTGCCGGCCTGGCGAGCGCAGCAATCGCGCAGACCACACCCCCCGCCACTCCGACGCCCGCTCCCGTCACCAAACCGGCCCCGGCAGCGATCAACGCGATCGTCAATGCAGTCCTGCCTGACGATCAGGCGGCGATGAAGGCGCATGTCATGTTCCTCGCCTCCGATGCGATGCGCGGGCGCGAGGCGGGGAGCCCGGAATTCGACATCGCGGCGCAATATGTCGCGGCGCAATTCTACGCCGCCGGCTTGCGTCCTGCGGGCGAGCAGGGCGGTTATATCCAGAAGGTGCCGCTGACCACCTACAAGGCGGCCGACAAGGGCAATTTCGTGCTGACCCGTCCCGGCCAGCCGCCCTTGGCGCTGGTGTTCGGGGAGGATTATGCGCCCGGTGCCAATCCCGGCAAACGCGAGACCGCGATCGACGCGGCCGTGGTGTTCGTCGGTTACGGCATCGTCGCGCCGCATGTGAAGCGCGACGATTATGCCGGGGTCGATGTGCGCGGCAAGATCGTCGCCTATTTCGCCGGCGCGCCGAACAGCCTGCAAAGCGAGGAACGCGCGCATTTCTCAAGTCCCGCCACCAAGGCGGTGATCGCGGCCGAGCATGGCGCGGTCGGCACGATTGCGCTCGACCGGCCCGGCGCGATCCGCGGGCGGACTTTCGCCACTCAGGTGCGCGACTGGGACGATGAGCGCACGACCTGGGCCAATCCCGACGGAACCGGCGGCACCGCCGGCGCACCCGGCCTGGGCACGCTCAGCAGCATCGGCGCCGCCAAATTGTTCGTTGGCGCCAAGGCCAAATGGGAGGATATCCTCAAACAATCGGCCAATAGCGAGACCAGGTTCAAGGCACTGGAACTGCCCGGCACGCTGACCGTCGCGTTGAAGACCAGTTTCGAACCCGCAACCAGCGCCAATGTCGCCGGTGTGATCCCGGGCAGCGACCCGAAGATCGGCAAGGAGATCGTCATTCTCTCCGCTCATCTCGATCATATCGGCGTGGGCAAGCCCGACGCGACCGGCGACACGATCAACAATGGCGCGGAGGACAATGCGGTCGGCATCGCGTCGCTGATCGAGGAAGCGAAACGCTTCAAGGTGAGCGGCAAGCCACCGCGTCGCACCGTCATGTTCCTTGCCGTCACCGCCGAGGAAAAGGGACTGGTCGGATCCGATTATTTCGCCAAGCACCCGACCGTGCCGAAGGAGAGCATCGTCGCCGACGTCAATCTCGACATGCCGCTGCTGACTTATCGCTTCGAGGATATGGTCGTGTTCGGCGCCGATCGCTCGACGCTTGGTCCGATCGTCAGCAAGGCGGTGGCCGGAGTCGGCGTGACCATGTCGCCCGATCCCGACCCGGCTCAGGCGATCTTCGTGCGATCGGATCATTACCGCTTCGTGCAGCAAGGCATCCCGTCGGTGTTCCTGTGGCCGGGTCAGGCGGGTGCCGGCAAGGCGGCCTGGGCGAAGTTCTTCGCGGAGAATTACCATCAGCCATCGGACGAAGTGTCGCTGCCGATCGACTGGGCGCAGGGTATCCGTTTCGTCGACGCGAACTATGCGATCGCGCGCGAGATCGCCGATGGCAATGACCGCCCGCGCTGGAACAAGGGCGATTTCTTCGGTCTGCTCTACCGGGGATATGGCGCGAAATAGAATGACGGTTCTGGATGAAATTGGGGGAGCGGATATGCGCAAATCGATGATCTGGGGCGCCGCGGGACTGGCGGCCGTCTTGCTGCCGACCATGGCCCATGCGGCCAGTCCGGCGTTTGATGTCGAACGGGCGACCCGCGCCTATCTCGACTTGCTGCAGGGCCCGGCGCGAGCCAAGTCCGACGCTTATTTCGAGGGCGGCTACTGGCTTACGCTATGGGGCACGCTCGCCTCGGTCGTCACCTATCTGATCATGCTCGCGACCGGCATGGCGGCCCGGTTCCGCGATATCACCGAACGGCTGATCAAACGGCGCTGGCTGCAGCCGGCGATATTCGCCGTGCCCTTCACCATCGCCGGCGCGCTGATCATTCTGCCCTGGACGATCTACACCGGCTTTTTCCGCGAGAGACAATATGGCCTGATGAACCAGGGCTTCGGCGCCTGGCTCGGCGAGCAGGCGATCGGCGTGGGCGTCGGCATCGTCGTCAACATGATCCTGTTCGCGGTGATGTTCGCCGTGATCCGGCGCTTCCCGCGACGCTGGTGGCTGCTCGGCGCGGCGGCGATGACGGGCTTCGTGCTGATTGCCGCCCTGGTCGCGCCGCTGTTCATCATGCCGCTGTTCAACAAATATACCGAGATGCCGGCGGGACCCTTGCGCGATCGCATCGTCGCGGTCGCCGCCGCCAATCATATCCCGGCCGACCATATCTATGTTTCCGACGCATCGAAGCAGAGCAAGCGCATCTCGGCCAATGTCTCCGGCCTGGGGCCGACGATCCGCATCACGCTCAACGACAATCTGCTCAACCGCACCGGACCCGACGAAGTCGTCGCGGTGATGGGCCATGAGATGGGGCATTATGTGCTCAATCACGTGCAGAAGGCGATCCTGGCCTTTGCCGTGATCTTCCTGGTGGTCTTTTTCCTGATCGCGCGGATCGCGCCGGCGCTGGTTGCGCGTTATCCGCGTTGGGGCGTGCGCGACGTCGCGGATCCGGCGGCGGCGGCGATCTTCATGCTGCTCGCCTCGGTCGCCGGGCTGATCCTGACGCCGGTGCAGAACACGTTGGTCCGCGTCCAGGAAAGCGAGGCCGACGCGTTCGGCCTAGACGCCGCGCGCGAGCCGGATGGTTTCGCCAAGGTCGCGATGCGCCTGTCGGAATATCGCAAGATCGAACCGGGTCCGGCCGAGGAGGCGCTGTTCTTCGACCATCCGTCGGGCGCAACGCGGGTGCGTATGTCGATGCAGTGGAAGAAGGACCATGTGCCCGGCGCGACGATGATCAAGCCGGACGTGAAGTTCGACCAATAGATGCCGTCGCTGTTCGTCTTCGGGCTCGGTTATAGCTCGGGCCGGCTGGCGGCGCGGCTGCGTGGCGAAGGATGGCGCGTGACCGGCACCAGCCGGGACGGGCGTGACGGCACGATCGCTTTTGCCGACCGTGACCGGCTGCTGCCGGAAATCGCCGCGGCGAGCCATATCCTGTCGTCGGTGCCGCCGGAGGGCGAGGTCGATCCGGTGCTGGCGCTTTATGGCGAGGCGCTGGCGGCGGCGTCCGCATGGCTCGGTTATCTCTCGTCAACCGGCGTCTATGGCGATGCCGGCGGCGGCTGGGTCGATGAAAGCGCGCCGATCACTGGACGGCGCGCAGCGCGCGCGGCCGCCGATGGCGCGTGGCTGAAATCAGGTGCGCGGGTCTTTCGCCTGCCCGGAATCTATGGCCCGGGCCGGTCGGCGCTCGACCGCGTGGCGGAAGGGCGTGCGCACCGGGTCGACTTGCCGGACCAGGTGTTCAGCCGGGTTCATGTCGATGATATCGTCGGCGGCGTGATCGCCGCGCTCGATGCGCCGCCGGGCGCATATAACCTGGCCGACGATGCGCCGTGTGGGCAGAATGAGGTGATCGAGTTCGCCAGCCGTCTGCTCGGCCACCCCGCGCCGGCGTTCATCGATCTCGCGACCTTGTCGCCGATGGCGCGCGCTTTCTATGCCGAGAACCGGCGCGTCGCGAACGGCAAGGCAAAGCGCGTGCTGGGCTGGCGCCCGGCGTATCCCGATTACCGGTTCGGCCTGCGCGCCTTGAGCGCGATGACCAGTCCGATCATCGCCAGCACCGCGCCCGCCCCGGCGAGCAGCGACCAGCGATACCCCTCGAAGATCGTCGATAGCAGCATTGCGATGACCGGCACGATCACGCCCGAATAAGCCGCCTTGGCCGGGCCGATGATGCGGAGCACGCCGAAATAGAGCGTGAAAGCGACGGCCGAGGCGATCACGCCGAGATAGAGCACGCCAAGCAGATAGGCCGGGCGCAGCTCGATCACCGGCGGCCCGGTCAGGCTCCAGGCGAGCGCCGCATCGAACGCCGCGCCGATCAGCATGCCGATACCGAGCATCACGGCCATCGGATAGCGTTTGGCAGTGCCGGTGCCCTGCATGATATTGGCGGTCGAAGCCGACATCACGCCGGCCAGCGTGAAGCCGATGCCGGCCATTGCCATATGCAGCCCGCCCGCGCCGGTCCGTGCCTCATGGACGAAGAGCAATGCCACCCCGGCCATCGCCACCGCCGATCCGGCGAGCAATTGCCGGCCGAGCCGCTGGCCAAGGAAGATCCGTCCGAGCACCGCATTGGGCACAAGCAAAAGCGCGAAGATGACCGCGACCAGCCCCGAGGTGATGTAGCTTTCCGCGCGATAGACGAAGTTGAAATTGAGGCAGAACTGGAACAGCGCGAGCCCCGCCGCGAACGCCCAGCCGCGTGCGTCGAGCGCAATCCGTTCGCGCCGGATCGTCGCATAGATCAGCATCGCGACGCCCCCGACCAGAAAGCGATAAGCGACCGACCAGCTAGGCGGTACGACGCCCAGCTGATCCTTGATGACCAGCCAGGTCGAGCCCCAGATCAAGGTGACGATGGCAAACGGAATCAGGACGGAAAGGCGGGTCGATTGCGGTGGTGGCGCCCCGGTATCGGCCTCGTTCACTGGCGTTCGGCCAGCTTGCGTTCCCACGCCACGGCATCGCCGACGATCGTGTCGAGGTCGTCACGCTGCGGTGTCCAGTCGAGCGTCTCCAGGATCGCCTTGTTGTCGGCGATCAGCGCCGCCGGGTCGCCCGCGCGGCGTCCCTCGAACCGCCGCTCGATCGTGCGGTTGGTGACGCGGTCGACCGCGTCGAGCACCTGGGTGACCGAAAAGCCCCGGCCATAACCGGCATTGAGAATGTGGCTTTTCGACGGGTCGGCGATCAGCAGGTCGAGCGCCGCGACATGCGCCGCGGCAAGATCGCTGACATGGATATAGTCGCGCACCCCGGTGCCGTCGGGCGTGTCGAAATCACTGCCGAAGATCGCCACCGAATCGCGCTTGCCGGTCGCCGCTTCGACCGCGACCTTGATCAAATGCGTCGCGCCGGCGGTCGATTGCCCGGTGCGCCCCTGCGGGTCGGCGCCGGCGACGTTGAAATAACGCAGCGCGGCATAATTGATCGGGTGCGCCGCCGCGACGTCGCGCAGCATCGCCTCGGTCATCAATTTCGACATGCCGTACGGGTTGATCGGCACGGTCGGACTGTCCTCGGAAACCGTCTCCGTCGCCGGCGTGCCATAAGTCGCGGCGGTCGAGGAGAAGATGAAATGCGGCACGCCCTCGGCCACCGCACTTTCGAGCAGGGCGCGGCTGGCAACGGTGTTGTTGCGGTAATATTTGAGCGGATCGCTGACCGATTCGGGCACCACCACCGATCCGGCGAAATGCATGATCGCCTTTACATGATGACCGCGGATCGCGGCGCGAACACGGCCATCGTCCTCGATGTTCGCTTCGATAAGCGTCGCGCGCGAATCGACCGCCCAGGCGAAGCCGGTGACGAGATTGTCGACCACCACGACCCGATAGCCGGCATCGAGCAGAGCGAGCACCGCATGGCTGCCGATATAGCCCGCTCCGCCCGTCACCAGCACCGTCATGTCGCGCATCGTCTTGACCTCGATCAGTTCGCGTGTCCGCCTAACAGCGCGGATTGCCTCACGCCACCGCGTTCCTATCTTAAGAAGAGATATTGAGGAGCTTATCATGGCAAGCGAAGTCGCCACGCTGGCGGGCGGATGTTTCTGGTGCACCGAAGCGGTGTTCAACGACGTGATCGGGGTCGAAAAGGTCGAGAGCGGTTATATCGGCGGCTCGGTGCCCAACCCGACCTATCGCCAGGTATGCGGCGGCGACACCGGCCATGCCGAGGCGATTCGCGTGACCTTCGATACCGATCAGCTGAGCTATGGCGACTTGCTCGACATGTTCTTCGCAACGCATGATCCGACGCAGCTCAACCGCCAGGGCAATGATGTCGGGACGCAATACCGCTCGGCGATCTTTCCGCATTCGCCCGAACAGGAGATCGAGGCGCGGACCGCGATGGCGCGCGCCGCGACCGAGGTGAGCGGCCCGATCGTGACCACGATCGAACCGCTGACGGTATGGTATCCAGCCGAGGATTATCACCAGGAATATTGGCAGGGCGAAGGGCAGCGCAATCCCTACTGCCAGGCGGTTATCCCGCCAAAGCTGAAGAAACTGAGGAAGAGCTTCGCCGCGAGGTCGAAGGCGACCGAAGCGGCGTAGCCCCGCTTAAGCCCCTTCCCTGAAAGGGAGGGGCTTTTTACGCCCTCAAAGCGCTTCGCCCTCGATCGGCGGCTTGGCTTTCGCATCGGCGCCGAGCGCCTTGTAGACCAGCCCGCCAAGTATGCCGCCGACGATCGGCGCGACCCAGAACCAGACCAGTTGCGTCAACGCCCAGCCGCCGACGATCAGCGCCGGTCCGGTGCTGCGCGCCGGATTGACCGAGGTGTTGGTGATCGGAATGCTGATCAGATGGATCAGCGTCAGCGCAAGGCCGATCGCAATCGGTGCGAAGCCGGCCGGCGCGCGCGTGTCGGTCGATCCCATGATCACCAGCAGGAAGAAGAAGGTCAGCACGACTTCGGCGATCAGCCCGGCCTGCAGCGAATAATGACCCGGCGAGTGTTCAGCGACGCCATTGGCGGCAAGGCCGTTGGCAGCGAGCGAATAATCGGGATTACCGGTGGCGATGAGGTACAACAGGCCCGCCGCGACGATCGCGCCGAGCACCTGTGCGATGACGTAAAGCGGGATGTCCTTGGCCGAAAAGCGCCCGCCGGCCCATAGGCCGATGGTCACAGCCGGGTTGAGATGACAGCCCGAGATATGGCCGATCGAATAGGCCATAGTCAGCACGGTCAGGCCGAAAGCGAGGGAGACGCCCGCCAGGCCGATGCCGACCTCGGGAAAGGCCGCGGCGAACACCGCGCTGCCGCAGCCGCCAAAGACGAGCCAGAATGTACCGAGAAACTCCGCGAGACCGCGTTGCGTATTGGTCATGTCTTCCTCCCTGTCGATCTTAGTTGGAGGAAGATGACCTATCGTTGCGCCGCCGTAAAGATGTCAGTCGCGGTGCGCGGCGCGACGTAGACGATCGTTGATCGCCAGCCCGAGACCGTGATGCGGGACTGGCGCAATGGCGATGCGCGGGCGGTCATTCGCATCGGCGTGGTGGAGCAGGTCGAACAGGCGGGCAGCCGCCTCGGTGAGGTCGCCCGCCGATGACAGGGTTTCGTCACCGGCGATCGGGCCGAAGCCGATCAGCCATTCGCCGTCCTCAGCCAAGGTCGCGTTGAGGCGCAAAGGCTTGGCGGGAGCATAATGGCTTTCAAGTTGACCGGGAGCCGTAACCAGACGCTTCTCCTGCGCAGGCCGGGGCCCAGTGGCGCTGGACGGCGTAACTGGGCCCCGGCCTGCGCCGGGGAAGAAATGTTGGAGAGCTTCATCGGTAATCGGCCCCGGGCGAAGAATCTTCAGCCCACCATCGGTCGAGACGATCGTCGACTCCAGCCCGGCCTCGGTCGCGCCGTCGTCGATCACCAGCGGAATCCGCCCGCCGAGACTCGCCACGACATGTACCGCGCGTGTCGGGCTGATGCCCCCACTCGCATTGGCCGAGGGTGCGGCGAGCGGCTTGCCCGTCGCCGCGAGCAATGCCCGCATCGCCCGGTGTTCCGGCACGCGAATCGCGATCGTCGTCAGGCCCGCCGTGACCAGAGACGCGACCGCCGCGCCCCTGGCCAACGGCAGGACCAATGTCAGCGGTCCCGGCCAGAACGCTTCGGCCAGCCCAAGCGAGAGATCGTCGAACGCCGCCAACGCCCGTGCCGCCGCCAGATCGAGGACATGAACGATCAGCGGATTGAAGCTCGGCCGGCCCTTGGCGGCATAGATTGCGGTAACCGCCAAGGCCTGGGTCGCATCGGCGGCGAGGCCGTACACCGTCTCGGTCGGGACGGCGACGATCCCGCCCGCCGCGATCAGCGCGGCGGCCTGTACGATCGTATCCTCGCCATAGGGCAGGACGCGCGTCGTCATGGGGGTTGGAACAGCCATCGGGCGCGCTATAGCCGCGCAACGCCTGCGCGATAAGAGGACTTGCCCGTGTTCACGCCACCCACCGCCGACCAGCGTTTCGTGCTCGATCATGTCGTCGGGATCGACGAGCTCGCGCAGAGCGAACGCTTCGCCGCTGCGTCGTCCGACGTGGTCGATGCGGTGCTCGACGGCGTTGGCCAGCTGGCCGAAGGCGAATGGGCACCGCTCAACCGCGCGGGCGATACGGTCGGCGCGAAATGGACGCCCGAGGGCGTGGTGATGCCCGAGGGATTCGTGAAGGCCTATCACGATTATGTCGAGGGGGGCTGGGGCACGATCGGCGTCGCGGAAGAATTTGGCGGCCAGGGCCTGCCCTTCGCGATCCAGACCGCGGTACTCGATACGCTGGGCAGCGCCAATATGAGCTTCGCGCTCGCCCCGACTCTGACCGTCGGTGCGATCGAGGCATTGGCCCATCACGGCAGCCCGGAACAACAAGCGCTCTATTTGCCGCATCTCGCGACAGGCGAATGGACTGGCACGATGAACCTGACCGAGCCACAGGCCGGATCCGATGTCGGCGCGTTGCGTACCAGCGCAAAGCCGCTTGGCGACGGCAAATGGTCGATCAAGGGCACCAAGATCTTCATTTCGTTCGGCGATCACGACATGGCGCCGAACATCGTCCATCTCGTCCTCGCGCGCACGCCGGATGCGCCGGCCGGGACCAAGGGTATCTCGCTGTTCCTGGTGCCGAAATACCGGCTCAACGCGGACGGCACTCCGGGTGACTTCAACGATGTCCGCGTGGTCTCGATCGAGCACAAGATGGGCCTGCACGGATCGCCGACCTGCGTGTTGAGCTTCGGCGACAATGACGATTGCATCGGTGAACTGATCGGCGGCGAATATGGCGGCATTCGCGCGATGTTCACGATGATGAACAATGCGCGATTGAATGTCGGCCTGCAGGGTGTGCAGATCGCCGAGCGCGCGACCCAGGCTGCGGTCGGCTATGCCCGCGAGCGCATCCAGTCGGCACGCGCCGGCTCCGCCAGCCGCGAATCGGTGGCGATCATCGAGCATCCCGATGTCCGCCGCATGCTGCTGCGCATGAAGGCACAGACTCAGGCGGCGCGCGCGCTTGTCTATCTCGCCGCCGCGCAGGTCGACCGCGCGACGCTCGGCGAAGCGGGCGCGCAGGACCGGCTCGAAATCCTTACGCCGCTGGCCAAGGCGCATGGCACCGATATCGGCTGCGAAGTCACCTCGATCGGCATCCAGGTCCATGGCGGCATGGGTTATATTGAGGAGACCGGCGCGGCGCAGTATTTCCGCGAAGCGCGCATCACGCCGATTTACGAAGGCACCAACGGTATCCAGGCGGCCGATCTGGTCGGGCGCAAGCTCGGGCTCGACAATGGCGGTGTGTTCGGGCGGCTGATCGCCGACATGCGTGCGGAGGCGGAGGATGCCGGGCTGATCGCGCTGATCGATACCTGCGAGGAGATCGGCCGCGGCCTGATGACGCTCGACGCCGACGACAAGCTCGCCGCGAGTTACCCCTTTCTGACCATGCTCTCGACCGCGGTGTGCGGCTGGCTGATGGAACGGCAGGGCCGGATCGCGGCATCGGCGGATGGTGACCCGGCATTCCTCGCCATGAAGACGGCAACGGCGCGCTTCTATGTCGCGCAGATCGTGCCTGAGGCGATGGGTTTGAAGGCGGCAGCGACGGCGACGGCGGATGTGCTCTATTCGATCCCGGCGGAAGTGTTTGCAGCTTAGGAAACTCCTTCCCCCCCTGCAAGGGAGGGGAATCGTCAGAACAACTTGCGAATACTCAGCTTCACGGTCCGTCCCAACGGGTCGAGATAGTCGGGCTGATAACTGATCGGCGTCGCGCCATTGACGTCGGTTACGCGCTGGCGGCTGTCGAACACATTGTCGAACGCCAGGGTGATCCGCGTGCCGCGCAGCCAGGGGTGCTTCTTGAGCAAGTCGAGCCGCTGGCCGAGATCGGCGAACAGCCGCACATTCAGCGTCGTCAGCGCGGAGAAGGCCAGCGGCTCAGGAGCGCCAGGGGTGCCGCCATTGACGCGCGTGCCGCTCCGGTAATTGCCCGACAGCCGTAACCCGGCGCCGTTATTGGTATAACCGGCCTGCAGTTGCACCTCATGCCGCGACTGACCGCCGCTGCCGCCGATCGCATCGCCGTTGAGCAGGTCGAGGCTTGGTCCGCCATCGGCGATCAGGACCTTGTCGGTAAGATGCCAGGTGTGGAAGATGCCGAACTGCAGACGCCCGCCACCCCCGCCGCCTCGACGACCGCCGCCTCGTCCACCGAAGCCGCCTGCGCCGCCGCGCCCGCCGCCGAAGCGCGGGCGATCGCCATCGGGCGCGCCACCCCCGGCCGGGGCAGCACCGGGCGCTCCGCCGTCTGGCCTGTCGCCGCTTGCCCCATCACTGCCGCGCCGGCCACCGCGCTCGCCATCCTGTCCCGGCCGCCTCAGGCCAGCAAAGGGATTGGGGCCAGTGCCTTCGCGGAACGCCTCCAGTTCCTTCTGCACCTTCGACTTGAGGCTCTTGGAGAAATTGATCCCCCAGCGAAGTTCGGAACGTTCACTGCGTGCAAAGTTGATCGGGCGCGTATCGACGCTGATCAGCCTGCCGGGCGCTGTCGTGCCTGTCGCTTCACGCACGAAGCGGTCGGGAAATGCCGCTTCGATCGCCGAGCTGGCCGAGGGGAACGAAGCGCTGGGATCGTCGGTCCGGCTCTTCACATAAGTGGCGGTGAGAGTCAGATCGGTCTTGCCGAAAGGATTGAGCGTGAGCCCGATCTTGGTCACGTGATTATTGTCCGCGCGCAGTTCGGGATTGCCGCCCGACATGGTCGTCACCGTCGCTGTTTCGCCGCGAACATAATCGAATACACGCACATTGGGCGTGATGATCAGCGGATTGGCGAGTTGCTGTGCGCTCGGCGCGCGATCCTGGTCGGTATGCGACACGATCAGCCGTACACCCTCGACCGGCGACCAGTTCGCGCCATAACCGAGCGTGGTCAGCGTGCCGAAGTCGGACAGATGATCCGCGGCAATATTGAAATTGGCCGACAGCTTGCCGAGAATGCCCAACACGTCCTTCGACTTGTTGGCGATCGGTATGTCGATATTGATCTGGCCGTTGACGATGTCGCGCGACACGTCGCCGGGCGTGACGATGTTGGCTCGATAGGTGCGGCCGGAGAAATCGCTGGTCTGTCCGCCGATCTTGATGCTCGTCGCCACTGATCCCGCGGGCAGGGCGAACAATGTGCCGGTGAACAGTGCATCGACATCGAGGTTGCTCGATGTCGCATAGGCACGGTTGGCAACCCCGGCACCGACATCGGCCAGGCCCAGTCGACCGAATGGATTGGCAGTCGGATCGCCCGCATTGAGCCGCGCCTGGAACGTCGAGATATCGAGCCCCGCATCGGTAACGGTCTTGTTCTCGCTGCGGTCGTAAGTGCCGGTCAGCGACCATTGCCAGGTCGAGATAGTGCCGTTGAGCGTCGTGCCGAGATGCCCGCTGACCGACGAATTGCGCTGCTTCAAGGGCGCGAAGCCGTCGAGCGAGCGATCAACCGTTACCGCATTGGCGAAGGGCGAGAAGGGATTGTCCGGCGCCAGTGCCAGCGACACGCCGGGCAGGCCATTGGTCCCGACGCTCTCGGTCGTCTCGATCGTGCCGTTCACCGTGGCCGACACGTTGCCCAGGATCGTCCGTGCATAGACCGCATTGGCGCTGAAATTGCGGCTCGACGGCAATAGAGTGCGATATGCGCTGGGATCGCTGAAGGTTTGTTGACCGGCGGTCGCGGCGAAATCGCCCAGTACGGGTGCGCCATTGGCGGCGGAGGCCGGCACGCCGGCGATGCTCACCAGCGATCCCGCCTGTGCGCTCAACAGCGGATCGATCTCGCCGTTGGGGTTGGTGATGCTTCGCACACCAACGATATTGCCCTGGGTCGAAAACAGGCTCGGCTGCGGGTTGATATCGCGCTCGGCCTCGGTCAGCGCGCTGCTGTCCTGATATTTGACGTGCAGGTTGAAGCGTCCGCCGCGCCTGATGGTCAGCAGATCGAGATCGCCTTGCGCGGTGTTGCGCGCGCCCGCCGTAGCCAGCTTGTCCTGCGCCTCGACCGTCGTCGCCTTGAAACGGCGGCGCAGCACGACGTTCACGACTTTCTGGTCGGCGGGATAGCCATATTTCAGCGCAACTTCTTCGGGCAATATCTCGACGCGCTGGATCGCCTCGGTCGGGATGTCGCGAATCTCGGAAAAACCCGAGATGCGCTTGCCGTCGAGCAACACCACCGGCGCACCGCCGCTGCCTCGTCCGCTGCCGGTCAGCGGCGCAAGTTCGTCGAGCAGGTCGGAGATCGAGCTGACGCCGTAAGAGCGGATCTCGGCCGCGCCGATCTGCTTTTCAGGCGGTATGTCGCCGATCACCGACCCTGGCAGGTTGCGCGATCCGGTCACGACGATATCCGGTTCGTCCGACGCGATCGCATCGGGATCGGTATCCTGTGCGGTTTCGGGCGGGGCCTGGCGCGGCACATCCTGTGCCATCACCGGCATCGCCGCGGTTGTGGCCATCAGGAACAGGACAAAACTCAAACGCCGCATGACAACTCCAGTCGCTCATTCGCGACTGCCTCTAATCGGCAATTGTCTCAAGAGTATGCCAGGCGGAATTATGCGGCAGGGCGCGCCTGACCGGCCAGCACCGCAACACAGCCGTCGATGCCGGCGATGTCCCGGCCCCTTGCGCGCAGTGATGCCACGCCCTCGGCAGCACAACTGGCAAGGATGACGCCGTGCGCCCGGTCGATCATCGTCAGGTCGATCGAATGATCGATGACCACGCCGCGCGCCGCCCATAGCTGGCGATAAGCGAGCAGCACGGGCGCGTAATGCGCTTTGCCTTCCAGAACGAAGCCCGGGTCTATGACGAGGATCGGCCGGTCGGCGCGTGTGGCCAGCCGAGCGAGGAGCGCGCCATATTGTCCGGACTGTGCGCCTTCGCCGACGATCGGCACATAATATCGCCGCGCAATCGCCCCGGCGCCGCCCATCAGGATCGGCCAGACTGCGACCACCACCAGCACCATGGCGATCAGCCGCGAAAAGCGCGCACCGGACCGCCAGACCGCGCCTGCACGTTTGAGCATGAGATGCGCGGTGATCGCCGCGGCGACCGCCATGAACGGAATCGCCGGCAGGATATAATGATTGAGCTTGGACGCGGCACCGGTGAAGGCCGCCAGAACGCCGATCGTGACGCAGAGCGAAAAGAGCAGGAGGAGCCGCATTCGTCCGCGTGCGAAAAACAGTGCGATCGGCGACAAAAACAGCAGCGGAGTCGCGGAGAAAAACCCGGCGCGCAGCTGGGTAATGTAAAACCAGCGCGATTTCTCGACGACCAGCGACGATCCGAAACGGCCGCTAACGTCGTTGAACCACGCAGCGCGCAAATAACCCGGCGCCTGCAGTTCGCACAGCAGCAGGAATATCCCGATTGTCGCGACAATGCCTATCGCCAGGACGATATAGGCGGGTGTCGCCCAAAGGCGGCGCCATCGTCTGGTGATCAACAGATACAGGACGACGCCGACGCCCGGTATCAGCGCGGCGATGCTCTTGGTCAGGAATGCGCAGCAGATCGCCGCGCCGATCAACGCCAGCAATGCTCTGGAAGGACGTTGCTGATGCAGGGCGAGAAACAGCAGGCAAAGATAGGCGGTGACGAAGAACAGCAGCAGCGCGTCATAGTCCGCCGTTCGCGCGCTGTGCTCGCCGAAATAGGCGGGGCTCAGCACCATCAGCATGGTGGCGAGTACAGCGATGCTGGTCGATCCGCTGGTGCGTCGCACGAACCAGAAGAGCAGCAGGATCGTGCCCAGTGCCGCGATCATACTGGGTAGTCGCAACGCCCATTCCGTCGGACCGAAGACGCCAACGCTTGCCGTCATCAGCCAGATCAGCAGCGGCGGTTTGGTGTTCCACAAATCGGGCGCGCCGCCAAAAGTGGTGATCAGTCCGAAACCGCTTTCGCGCATCTCAAGCGCGTTGACGATGTTGCGCGATTCGTCCCACAATTGGATCGGCATCGTCGCGCGGTCCACGAACAGGAATATGGCGGAGACGATGAGGATCAGCGTTGCGACGATCGCGGTGCGGCCGATCGGCCAGCCGTGCGATCGACCGGATTCGAATTGCCGCCTGATTGCCATTGGTACCGATATGCTCATGCCGATATGCTCATTCAGGCGCGATACGAGGCAAAGCTGAATAACTGGCTAAGACTTTGGTTACCATGATTGGGGCGGCAATCATGCGAGCAGAGCCGGCGCTTATCGACGCACCGGCGTATAAACTATGTTCGCCGTGCCCAACGCCCGGACCGGCAGGAACAGACCCTGGCCGGTCACCTTGATCGGGCCGTTCTCGACGCTGGTGATATCGGCCGACAGGACGAAGCCGCCTTCGCGGCGCCCGGAGGTCGCCTTGCGGGCCGCGACCAGCACTTTCTCATAATCTTTCGCGAAGTCGTGCGTGAGCGCCGCGCGAATTCGCTCCTGCACGGTTGGATCGTCGAACAGCGAAAAAAGCAAATTGACCGCCTTGCTGTCGGTCCGGCCCGCGATCCGCAAATCGCGGACCCGCACGACCTGCGAATTGACCTCGTTATACGGCACCGCGGAAAGCCAGATCTCGCCGTGAGACGCGCCGATCAGGCCGTTCCGCGCCTTGACCTTGGTTTCGACGCCGACCGCCAGCCGGCCACCTTCGGTCGCGTAGATCGTAACCTTGCCGAACTCGGCGTCCACCGGGCCGATGCCGGTCAGCGTGATGCCCTTCGCCGCAAGTTTTCCGAGCGTGCGATGCACCACCGGTTCGAGCTGCGCGAAATCGGCCAGCACGGGGATGTAGAAGCGCAATCCCCTTGGGCCGGTTTCCCGCGCCGGCGGCGGCAACGGCGTCGGCTTCGGATCGGCCGGTCGATCGCCGACAAAGGTCTCGGTCAGCGCCTCGGCCGCCAATTGCATCACGATCCTGCCGCCACCGATGCGATAACCGCCGAAACCAAGCTTGAGTGGCGTGATCCGCATCCATGCCGGCGGACGCTCGCGATTGAGCTGAATCGAGGTGAAGCCCTGCCGCCAGACATCGCCGAGTTGCTCGCGCGCGCGCAGCTTTGCGAGTTCAAGCGGAAGATCGCGCTCGAGCCCGGCGATCACCCCCTTCAGCTTGTCGTCCGCCTTTCCTGCGAACCGGATACGTTGCCCGAGAAAGTCGATTCCCGGGGGATCGGTCCAATCATAAGCGATGCGGACCTTTGCGACCGGGGACCAGTTGCGGTCGATTGACAGCTTCGCGGTTGCGCGCACGATCGCGGCACCGGTCGCGGTCTCCTTCTTGATGATCCCGCCGACATTCTCGGCACTGATCGCCGCGGTGATCGGAAGGCTGATGGTCAATGTGTCGCCACTGCCGCCCAGATGCATCCTGCCGCGCGTGACCGTGCCGACGATGCGACAGCCGAGTGCCGGCGTGACCTTCAACTTCCTGCCGAAGACCTTCACGCGTTTTTCGGGAACGCAGCGCGGCTCCTGCTTGTCGATCTGCCACAATTGGGTTGGCACGCGTGCGTTCAGACGTTGCTCCAGCAGTGCCAGCGACGTGGAAACCGGCACGACCAGGGTGGACGATTGGGTCGGCAATTCGGCTGGCGTTTCGATTCTGGGCGGTGCCGGATTGCCGGTTTTGTCGCTGCATCCGGCCATCGCCCCAGCCAAAGCCAGCGCGAGCAACAGGATCGGACAGGAGGTGCGGTGCAAGATCATGATCTCCGACCTAACGCACCGCGTGGCAATTCGCCTCTGCCCGTCGAACGCGTCCAGCCGAGCCTGGGCAAGACATTCAACATGTCAGGCAACATGTCAGGCAACATGCCCGGCAACATGTTCCATTCAAGCGGGGTTGCGTCATGCCGCCGCCAATACCTCAAACCTCATGACGGCGCCCCGCGCTGATGATCCACCCCCGCATACTTCCTCTTCTCGCACCGTTCGGCAAGATAATTGGTCCGGCGGCCGATCAGCGCGAGGATAAGGTCGTGCCACGTCATTGTCATGCAATCTGGTATAGACATCTGCATCGAGCATTGGCATAGAAGTGCTAGTCCAAAATAAGCTGGTCTGGTAACAGGCCGTGTCAGGCGAGGAATCGGGTTTGCGCGCCTTTGCGATCACAGCGGCTGCGACAGTGCTGGCCGGCGCCGCGCCGCTGGCCGCGCGCGAGACGCTGGTCCATGATCAGGTGCAATATCGCGAGGCCGTGGCGCGCATGCAGGCGGGCGATACCATCGTCCTGGCCGATGGCGAGTGGCGGGACGCCGCCCTGACATTCTCTGGTGAAGGCAAGGCAGGACAGCCGATCACGCTGACCGCGCAGCATTCCGGGCGAGTCATCCTCACCGGACGATCCAGCCTGAAGCTTGCCGGCCGCTATCTTGTCGCCTCGAACCTGGTGTTCCGCGACGGCCACGCGCCGGGCGACGAGGTGATCGCGTTTCGCACGGATTCGAAACATTGGGCGGAACACAGCCGCATCACCGGGATCGTGATCGACCGGTTCAACAACCCCGATCGCCGGCGCGAGGATCATTGGGTCGCGATCTATGGCAGCGACAATCGCGTCGATCATTCGCATTTCGAAGGCAAGCAGAATGCCGGGGCGATGATGGTCGTGGTGCGGCAAAAGGGCATGCCGCTCGATAATCGCATCCGCATCGACCATGTCTATTTCGGCCCGCGCCCGCCGCTCGGCTCCAATGGCGGCGAAACGATCCGCATCGGCACCAGCACCGAATCCGCCAGCGATTCCCACACGATCGTCGAGGACAATCTGTTCGAGCAGTGCGATGGCGAGGTGGAGATCGTCTCGATCAAATCGGGCGGCAATGTGGTCCGCCGCAACCTCTTCCTGAAATCGCAAGGCTCGGTCGTGCTGCGCCATGGCAGCGGCAATATCGTCGAGGACAATGTCTTTCTCGGCCAGGGCGTGGCGCATAGCGGCGGGATCCGCGTGATCAATGAGCGCCAGACGATCCGCAACAATTACATGGAAGGGCTCGCCGGCATCGACTTCACCAGCGCGATCGCGGTGATGAACGGCGTGCCCAACTCACCGGTGAACCGCTATATGCCGGTGCGCCAGGCATTGATCGAGCATAACAGCCTGATCGATGTGGCGCGCGTGACGATCGGCGCGGGCGCGGATGCGGAGCGATCGCAGGCGCCGCGCGAAACGAGGATCGCGGACAATCTGATTACCGGGGCGGGCGGGCAGGACCCGCTTCGCATCGAGGCCGATATTGCCGGTGTTCAGTTCGCCGACAATGTGGTGGACGCCAAGGGCGTGGAGGTGGCCGGCCTGGCTCGGCGCACCGTGCAACTGGCGCGTGCGAAGAATGGACTGCTCTATCCAGTCGATCCCAAGCTGGCGGCGCTGGGCGTGCGGCGCGACCTGGTTCCGATCACGCGCGAGCAGATCGGCGTCGCCTGGTATGCCAAGCCCGCGTCGCGAGAGATAGCGTTCGGCGCGGGTCCTGTTGTTCGGGTGACGCCTGCGCAATCGCTATCCGCGCAGATCGGTACTGCCGCCCCGGGGAGCGTGTTCGAATTGGCGGCTGGAAGCTATGCGGTGACCGAGCCGCTGGCCCTTCGGTCGCCGCTGACCTTTCGTGCGGCAGAACGGGGCGGTGCGACCCTGCGCATGGCGGCGGCGACCCTGTTCCAGATCGAAGAAGGCGGCAGCCTCGCGCTCGATGGTGTGGTGATCGACGGCGCCGGGGCGCCCCGACAATCGGGCAATGCGGTGATCCGCAGCAGCGCTCGGCCGATGCTGGGTAATTACCGTTTGGCCATCACCGGCACCCGCTTCGAGCATCTCGACAGTGCGCCGGGTTTCGATGTGCTGGCAACGACGCCCGCAACCCTTGCCGGCGATATCTCGATCCGCGACAGCGCTTTCACCGGTGTCTCGGGTGCAGTGCTGGCGCTGGCGGCGGAGAGCGGCAAGCAAGGCTGGTATGGCGCCGAACAGGTCTCGATTGTCGGATCACAGTTCGACAAGGTCAGCACGGTCACCGATGTGCTGCGCAGCGGCAGCGATGAAAGCACCTTCGGCCCGCGCTTCACCTTGTCCGGGTCGACCATCACCGGTAGTGGCGCGATCAAGCTGTCGGGCGTCCAGGAAACCGCCATCACCGGCAATCGTTTCCAGGGCAGTGGCGGCATCCAGATCATACACAGCGTCGGATCGCCGCATACCCTGATCCGCGGCAACACGCTCGGCCGCACGCCGCCGCCGACCGTGATCGAACTGGCCTATAAAGGCCGGCCCCGGGCCGTAATCGCCGATAACGAGAAGGGCCTGTAATGCGTATTTCCCTCTGGGCGCTGGGTTTCGCCCTGGCGACGCTGACGCCGGGCATCGCCAGCGCGCAAGCCGCGCCGGTGCTGTTCGACGCCGCCGGCCTGAAGACCATGGCGGCCGACGCCAAACGCTATCCGTTGTTCGCGGCCGAGTTCGAGCGGACCAAAAAGGCGGTCGACAAGGCGATGCGCGCCGGGATCGTCGTGCCGGTGCCGAAGGATCCGGGCGGCGGGTTCACGCATGAACAGCATAAGCGCAACTATATGGCGCTGTACGGTGCGGGGCTGCTGTACCGCATCACCGGCGACAAGGCCTATGCCGATTTCGCGCGGACCATGCTGCTCGACTACGCCAAGCTGTACCCGACATTGGGGCCGCACCCCGCCAAGGCGAACGAGGCGGCGGGACGGCTGTTCTGGCAGAGCCTGAACGACAGCGTCTGGCTGGTCTATGGCATCCAGGGTTACGACGCGATCCGCGATACGCTGAGCCCGGCCGATCGCGAGACGATCGATACCAATGTGTTCCGCAAGATGGCCGAGTTCCTGTCGGTCGGGAATGCCAAGACGTTTAACCTGATCCATAACCATGCCACCTGGGCGGCGGCGGGCGTGGGCA
The DNA here is from genome assembly GCF_014171475.1 of Sphingomonas sp. So64.6b. Taxonomy (NCBI): domain Bacteria; kingdom Pseudomonadati; phylum Pseudomonadota; class Alphaproteobacteria; order Sphingomonadales; family Sphingomonadaceae; genus Sphingomonas; species Sphingomonas sp. So64.6b. The sequence continues at coordinate 3,435,433 of NZ_CP048817.1, read as the reverse complement.
TGACCGGCTATGTGCTGCACGATCCCGAACTGGTCGCACGTGCGCTGAAGGGCACCGACAAGAGCGGCAAGGCCGGTTTCCTGGCGCAGGTCGATCAGCTTTTCTCGCCCGACGGCTATTACACCGAAGGGCCTTATTATCAGCGTTATGCGCTGCAGCCGTTCGTGGTGTTCGCCGATGCGATCCAGGCCAATCAGCCCGACCTGAAGATCTGGGAACGGCATGGCGGCGTGCTGCCCAAGGCGATCCGCAGCACGATCCAGTTGACCTATGACGGTTATTTTTTCCCGCTCAACGACGCGATGCCGGACAAGAGCCTGAAGACCGACGAACTCTATCAGGCGGTGGCGATCGGCTATGCCGCGACCCGCGACCCGAGCTTCCTGTCGATCGCGAAATGGCAGGGGCGCTCGATCCTCACGCCGGCCGGACTCGCCGTCGCGCGCGATCTCGCCGCCGGCAAGGCGCAGCCTTTCGCCTATGCCTCGCAACTGTTTCGCGACGGACCGAACGGCGACCAGGGCGCTCTCGCCGTGTTACGCTCGAGCGCCGAGGACGATGCCGAAGTACTGGTCGCGAAGAACAGCGCGATGGGCATGGGGCATGGCCATTTCGATAAATTGAGCTGGATCCTCTACGACGGCGGCAATGCGATCGTGACCGATTACGGCTCGGCCCGCTTCCTCAACATCGAGAGCAAGGACGGCGGCCGCTACCTCAAGGAAAATGAGAGCTGGGCGAAGCAGACGGTCGCGCACAACACGCTGGTAGTGAACGAGACGTCGAACTTCGGCGGCAAGTGGAAGGTCGGCGAAGATCTGGCGCCGAAGCAACTCTTCTTCTCCGGCGGCGACGTGCTCAAGGCAAGCACCGCCGAAATGGCCGGCGCCTGGCCCGGTGTCACCTTCCGCCGCACGCTGGTGCAATTGCCATTGGGGAAGGGCAGCCCGGTCGTGCTCGACCTGCTGCGCGTCACCGGTGGCGCGCCGGCGACTTATGATCTGCCGCTGCATTATGCCGGGCACATCACCGATGTCGGTTTCCCGCTCCAGTCGAACGCCGCGACGCGGCCGGTGCTGGGCACGGCCAATGGCTATCAGCATATCTGGGTCGATGCGACCGGCACGCCGACCGCCGATACGGCGACGCTGACCTGGATCAATGGCGGCCGTTTCTACACCTATCGCATGCTGCCACCGGCCGGCAGTAAGGTGATCCTGGGTGAGAGCGGCGCCAATGATCCGCGCTTCAACCTGCGCCGCGAGCCGGTGCTGATCCAGCGCGTGACTGGGGCGAAGGACGCGGTGTTCGTCTCGCTGCTCGAACCGCACGGGTCTTATGATGCCGCGGCGGAAACCACGGTCGCCAGCGCCAGCCAGATCAAGGCGCTGCGCCATGTCCGCACCGCGGATGGCGATTTGATCATGATTGAGCCGGTAAAGGGTGCGACAGTGATCGTCGCGGTCGCCGATGATGTCACCGCCGGCAAGCAACACACCGCGCAAGTCGATGGCCGGGCGATCCGCTGGACCGGGCATATCGCACGCATCGACGCGGCGGGCGTGAAGTGATGGCTGGCAAAGGCACCGGTAAGCTTGGCGGTCTACGCTGGTTCATCATCGGCCTGATCGGGCTGGCGACGGTGATCAACTATATCGACCGCAATGCGCTAGCGGTGATGTGGCCGGCGGTGTCGAAGGATATCGGCGCGGACAAGGCCGATTATGCGCTGCTCGTGACCGCGTTCATGGTCGCCTATGCGGTCGGCCAGTCGCTGTTCGGGCGCGTGCTCGACGTGATCGGCACACGTATGGGGTTCGTCGCCTCGATCTTCTTCTGGTCGCTGTCGATCGCCGCGCATTCGCTGGTCCGCTCGCTCGGCCTGCTCGGTTTCCTGCGCGTGACGCTGGGCCTGAGCGAAGCGGGCAACTGGCCGGGCGCGGTCAAGGCCAATGCCGCCTGGTTCCCGCCGGCCGAACGCGCGCTGGCGCAGGGTATCTTCAATTCGGGCGCGGCGATCGGCGCGATCATCTCCGCGCCGCTGGTGGCGTTGCTGTACGAAGCGATCGGCTGGCGTGCGACTTTCCTGCTGATCGGTGTGCTCGGCATCCTGTGGCTGGTGCCGTGGCTGTTCCTCTATCGCGGTGAGCCCGGCGCGCATCCCTGGCTGAGCGAAGCGGAACGCGCGCATATCGCCGGCGAGGGTGGGGCCGGGCCGCTGCAACCGATCGCCGGTTATGCGCCGGGCATGGGGCAATTGCTGCGTCACCGCGAAACCTGGGCGATCCTGGTCAGCCGCTTCTTCCTCGATCCGGTGTGGTGGCTATTCGTCTCCTGGCTGCCGATCTATCTCGCCGAGACGTTCGGCTTCGACGTCAAGCAGATCGGGCTGTTCGCCTGGGTGCCGTTCGTCGGCGCGATGCTGGGCAGCTTGCTCGGCGGCTGGGCATCGGGGATGCTGATCCGGCGCGGCTGGTCGGCGTTGCGTGCGCGCCAGGCGATCATCACGGTCGGTGGCGTGATCATGCTGCCCGCGCTGTTGCTGACCGCGATGGCGGCGACCCCGCTCTATGCCGTGCTGCTGATCGCGGTGGTGTTGTTCGGTTTCCAGATCGCGATCAACAATATCCAGACCTTGCCGGGCGACTATTTCGCCGGCGGCACAGTCGGCTCGCTGGCTGGCATCGGCGGCACGGCGGCGGTCGCGGGCACGCTGATCACCACCTGGCTCGTGCCGGTCATGACGGTCGACGGCTACGGCCCGATCTTCGCACTCTCGGCGGCGATTGTGCCGCTCGGGGTCCTCGCCATCTGGCTGCTCGGCGGACGCACCGCGCCCGTCGCGCCGCCTTCAACGCCCATCATCGAAGAGGCTGGAATATGAGATTCAAGAACAAGATCGCGATCGTCACCGGCGGCGGACGCGACATCGGCAAATCGATTTCGCTGCGGCTGGCAAGCGAAGGCGCCAGCGTCGTGATCAACTATCGCAGCGACGAGGCCGCCGCTCAAGCGACCGCCGACGCGATCATTGCGGCAGGCGGCACTGTCCTGCTGCAGCGCGCCGATGTGACCGATGCCGATCAGGTCGCGGCGTTGGTCGCGGCGACCACCGACAAGTTCGGCGCGCGCATCGATTATCTCGTCAACTGCGCGGGCGGCATGATCGCGCGCAAGACGCTGGCCGATATGGATGCGGACTTCTTCGACGAGGTCATGAATCTGAACCTCCGCTCCGCTTTCCTGGTGACCAAGGCGGTGCTGCCGCATCTCGGCAAGGGCAGCGCGATCGTCAATCTCGCGTCGCTCGCCGGCCGCGATGGCGGTGGACCCGGCGCGACGGTTTATGCTGCGGCAAAGGGCGCGATGATGACGATCACGCGCGGCTGGGCCAAGGAACTGGGGCCGCAGGGCATTCGCGTCAATGCACTGTGCCCGGGCCTGATCGGCACCAGTTTTCACGACATCTTCTCCAAGCCCGAGGGGCGCGCCGCAGTCGCCGGCAACACGCCGCTGCGGCGCGAGGGGCATCCGGACGAGGTCGCCGCTTCGGTCGCCTATCTCCTGTCCGAGGATGCGGCGTTCCTGACCGGGGTCAATCTCGACATCAATGGCGGCCTGTTCTTCTCCTGAGGAATTAAAATGATGCGACACATGCTTCTCGCGCTTGCGCTGGTGACCACGCCGGCGCTGGCGCAGGACGAACCGGCCCATCCGCGCGTCGCCGGCGAAGTGCCGAAGACGCGCACCGATGCACCCCCGATCACGGCGTACAAGCTGATCCTGGTCGGGGATTCGACCATGGCGGTGGGTAGCGGCTGGGCGTCGATGTTCTGCGCCGAGCATGTGAAATCCAATGTCGCTTGCCTCAACATGGGGCGCGGCGGGCGCTCGACGCGCAGCTATCGGCAGGAGGGATCCTGGGCGATCGTGCAGAACGAGATCAAGGCGGCGGGTTATGCCGCCACTTATGTGCTGATCCAGTTCGGGCATAATGACCAATCCTCCGCGCCCGAACGCTGGACCGCGATCGACAGCGAATTCCCGGCCAACCTGACGCGCTATGTCGCGGAGGTTCGGGCCGCCGGCGGCATTCCCGTGCTGCTGACGCCGCTGGTGCGGCGCGATTTCAAGGACGGCAAGATCCTCAACACGCTCGATGTCTGGTCCGATCAGGTGCGCAAGGTGGCGACGGCAACCGCGACGCCGCTGGTCGATCTCAATGCGGACAGCGCGCGGGTGGTGCAGCGGATCGGGCCGGTCGAGGCGATGAAGCTCGCCATGGCCGATCCGATTCCCGAGGAAGTCGCGGCGGCGAAGACCGGTACGACCCTGCGGCCACGTCCTGCCACTGAAGCGCGCGTGCCCGATGCGCCGACGACTGCCGACGGGCCGCGCGGGCAATATGCCCGCAAGTTCGATTACACCCATGTCGGCGACGCCGGCGCGCGGGTCTTTTCCCGGCTGGTCGCCAATGGACTGGCCAAGGCCGTGCCGCCGCTGCGCAGCCAATTGGTGCCTTAGGGTGAGCTGCATGAGGAAGAGATATCGGACACCAGGTTTGTCCCATATCTCGAGCGTGCCGCGCACGCCGTGCTGCGCAGGAATTCTATAAATATTGTATATTTATCAATTAGATAGATTGATCGAATACGGCATTCCAACAATCGCAGCACGAAATCGCTCTAGCGCCGGACATCGAGTCCGCCCGTGCCGAACTCTTCCAGATCGGAGCGCGTGAATAGCGCCATGTCGCCGATCACGCTGTGCTTCAGGCACGCCAGCGCCAGTCCGTCCTGTAGCGCCGCTGCTTCGCCGGCGCCGCGCATCAGGCCGTGCAGCACGCCCGCCGCAAAGGCGTCGCCGCCGCCGATCCGGTCGACCACGCCGGTCAGCGTGACCTCCTGCGTGGTCCAGCTTTCGGTGCGGCTGTCGATCCGGGCCGAGAGGCGATGGCGATCCACCGCCTCGACCTCGCGCGCGGTCGAGGCCATCCAGCGCAATCGCGGCAGCGCGGCGAATGCGGCTTCGGCGGCCTCGCGGCGCCGCGCCGGCCCGTCGCCGTGAAAGCACCGGCCGAGCAGCAGCGCCATGTCGCGATGCGTCGCGAAGAATAAATCGGCTTCGGTCGCCAGCTCGATCAATATGTCGCGCGGCTCGGCGCTCCACCGCGACCATAGGCGCGGGCGGTAATTGGCGTCGAACGAGACCGATACGCCCATGGCACGGGCGGTACGCATTGCGGCCAGGGTCGCGACAGCGAGGTCCGGCCCGAGTGCGGGCGTGATGCCCGATACGTGCAACCATGCCCGTCCCGCCAGCATGGTCGACCAGTCGATCGCCGACCAATCGTAGCGGGTAAAACTGCTGTCCTCGCGATCATAAAGAATCTGCGCCGGCCGCAACGACGCACCCGGCGTCAGGAAATAAAGACCCTGCCGGCCCGCCGCGGACCCGACGAAGCGCAGGTCCACGCCGGCGGCGCGCAACGCGCGGCACGTGGCCTCGCCCAGCTCGTTCGCCGCCGCCACGCTCGCCATTGCCGCGTCATGGTCGAGCGCGGCCAGCGCCGCGGCGACATTGGCCTCCGCGCCCCCGACATGAAGTGCCAGCGTATCGGCCTGCGCCAGCGGCGTCGCAGCGATCGGGTTCAGTCGCAACAGCAGTTCGCCGAAGCACAGGATGGAGCCGGTCCGCTGCACTGGTATCCCCTCGTTTTCATATTGGTCATACGATAATCGTTGAAAGAACTAAGTCACTGGTATAGTCATCCGCCTTGACAGATCGTCGTGACCGGATCAATCGGCGGACAAGAACAAACCTTGGGAGAGGCATGATGGGCGGATTTCGGCAGCGAGTAGCTTTGGCCTCGCGGTCGCGGGCACTGGGCGGCGGCGTCGCTATATGGTGCCTGACCATCGCATCCGTGGCAGCGGCCCAGACCGCCAGCCCGAACGCCGCACAACCCGCATCGGGGCAACCGGTTGCTCAGGACCCAACCTTGCCGGCTGAAGCCTCGGCTGCGGCCCAATCCAACGCCGGCGCTGTCGTCCAGCCGGAACCGGCACAGGAGCCCGAGCCGGACATCGTCGTCACTGGCATCCGCCAGACGATCGAAAGCTCGATCGCGGTGAAGCGTCAGGAGATGGCGATCGTCGATGCGCTCAACTCGACCGAGATCGGCGATTTGCCCGCTTTGTCGATCGGCGAAGCGATCCAGACCATCACCGGCGCGACCAGCCATCAGGAAAAGGGTGGCGCCACAGAGATTTCGCTGCGCGGCCTGGGCTCGTTCCTCAGCGCGACGACATTCAACGGCCGCGAAGCCTCGAACGGCAGCGGCGACCGTGCGGTCAATTTCAACCAGTTCCCGTCCGAACTGGTCAGCGGCATCAAAATCTACAAGTCGCAACAGGCCGATCTGATCGAAGGCGGCGTGGCGGGCACGATCGAGCTCGAGACGCTACGCCCGCTTGATTACAAGAAGCGTTCGCTCCAGGTCGAGGTGAAGGCCAATTACAATCCCTATCAGGACAAGATTCGCGGTGAGAGCGCATGGGGCTGGCGCGGCACCGCGAGCTATGTCGACCAGTTCGACCTGGGTGGCCTGGGCGAAGTCGGCATCGCGCTTGGCGTGCAGCGCAACCAGGTCAACAATCCGGAAGAGACCTATGCCGCCGGCAGCACCTATTATGCCTGCAACCCGCTGACCAATCCGACCGGCAATTGCAACGAGATTACCCGGCAGGCGGGAGCGGCGGGATCGCCCTTCTATCTCGCGCCGAGCTCGGTCACGTTCCGCCAGATCACCGAATCGGACAAGCGCGATGCGTTCATCGGATCGCTGCAATGGAAGCCCAATTCCAAAATCGATATCAACCTCGATTTCCAATATTCGAAGCGCGATTATACCGAGGATCGTCACGACCTGACGCTGGCGGAGACGCGCTACAGTTTACGCAACGTCCAGTATGACGACCAGCATCGCCTGATCTATGCGAACGGTATTTCGTCGGTCGATGCAATCGGCAATTACCTGACGCGTGACGAGGAATATCTCGGCGGTGGCGGATCGGTGAGCTGGAAGGCGACTGACCGGCTGACGATCAGCACCGACGTTTCCTATTCGCAGACCAAGCGCGACACGCTCCAGCGCAGCGTGCGGCTGCGCACCGATGCGTTCGACATCAACAATGTGCGTACGCCGGTCAACGATCAGCGCATTCCCTACACCTATGACGCGCGCGGCGGCTTCGCCACGCAGATCAGTTTCGATCCGCGCTTCAACCCCAATGACTGGTCGCTGTTCAGCGACGACGCGCGCCTGCGCCGCGACGACGAATACAAGCAGGACAAGATTTTCGCCGCACGGCTGGATGCCGGATATGAATTCGATGGCTTTCTGAAGCGGATCGATATCGGCGGCCGCTATTCGCATCGCCGCTACATCAACATCAACGATCTCGTGGAAGTCCTCCAGAATGATCGCTCGGTTGATCGGAACGTCAATCTCGCCTGCCGCACACCATTTCCGCAAACCGGCTATCTCCACGATGCGCCCAATCAGTCGATCACGTCCTGGGCGACATTCGACACATTGTGCCAGTTCCGCGGTTATCTCGGCACCGAGGATCCCGGAATCGGCGCCGATACTCGTGCGGTCGACAATGCCGACGTGACCGAGAAGGTCTGGTCCGGTTACGTCATGGGAACCTATGACAGCCAATTGGGCAACACGCCGGTCCGCGGCAATTTCGGCGTGCGCGTGGTGCAGACCGATGTCCGGTCGATCGGCCTGCGCGCGGGCCTGGATGTCGTCCCCGATGGCGACGGCATCAAGCTGGTCGAAAATGGCGACTTCGCGACGCAGACGCTGACCAATAGCTATTTCCGCGCTTTGCCCAGCGTGAACGCAAATTTCGAACTGTCGAACGATGTGGTCGCGCGCGTTGCCGCCTATCGCGCCATGTCGCGCCCCGCGCCGAGCGATCTCGCCGCCGGTCGTACAATCACGCTGGATGACGGCACTGGCTTCAGCGACATCGCAGACGCGATCGACAATATCATCGCCGATGGCTCGCCCTCGCTCAAGCCGATCATGTCGTGGAACGGCGACCTCGCGCTCGAATGGTATCCCAACAAGGATACGATCGTCGCCGGCACGCTCTATTACAAGAGCTTCGGCGGCGGGTTCATACCGGTGTCGATCAACGAGACGTTCAACATCGGTGGTCAGGATGTCACCGTGCCGGTCACTCAGCGCCAGAACAGCGACGAGAAGAGCCGCGTCTATGGCCTCGAACTCACGCTTACCAACCGCTTTTCCTGGCTGCCCGCACCGTTCGACGGGTTGGGCGCCAAGCTGAGCTACAATTACGCCAATTCGAACTTCAAGAATTATGACATCCGCCTCGGCAATGTGATCGATCCCGTCACCGGCGTGGTGACCCCGGGCATCATCCCGGCTGCCAATCTGTCGGGCTTTTCGAAGCACACCGGGTCGGCGCAGCTCTATTACCAGATGAAGAACCTGTCGCTGGAGGCGGTCTACACCTACCGGTCGAGCTATTATCAGGACTTTGTCGGCGGCAATACGCAGCTGCGTTTCGTGCGCCCGTCGAACCTGGTCAATCTGCGCGCGTCGTACAATGTGAACCGCAATCTCTCGCTGCGGGTCGAGGCGCTCAACGTGTTCAACGACGCCAAGGTCACCGACATGCCGGTCTATGGCAGCAGCCGGCAATATCATTATTACGGATCGAAATACTTCATCGGCGCCCGGGTGCGCTTCTAGGGTCCAGACCCTAATCGACCAGGGTCCGGACGGCTTGTGTCGTCCGGGCCAAGTGGTATGACAATCCAGGCGACAAGCGGAGGAATTGTTAGGCCAATGGCAGATCGTCGTCTCTTTCAGAATGTCGCGGACCAGATTGTCGAGCTGATCGACAAGGGAGCGTTTCCGCCAGGATCGCGCCTGCCGGGCGAGCGCGAGCTTTCCGAGCGTTTCGGCGTCAGCCGCGTCACCATCCGCGAAGCGGAGATCGCGCTGCAGGCGACCGGCCGGATCCGGATCAAGACCGGCTCGGGCGTCTATGTCTCGGACACGGTTACGCAGGATTCCGGACACTTGCCGGCAGTCAGCGCTTTCGAACTGACCGAGGCGCGTCTGCTGTTCGAATCCGAGGCGGCGGCGCTCGCCGCACCGATCATCTCCGATGGCGACCTTGCGATCCTGCGCGACCTGCTCGACCAGATGGCGCAGGACAATCTCGACGACGATGCGATCACCTCGATCGACCGCCTGTTCCATCTGACCATCGCCGCTGCATCAGGCAACAAGGCGATCATCCATGTGATCGAGACACTATGGCGGTTGCGCACCGAGATTGCCGAAGTGCGCACGACCCATGCGTCGGTATGTCACCACGACGGTGCAACCCGGCAGTCGGAACACGCCGCGATCGTCGACGGGCTCGCCCGGCATGACCCGCAAGCGGCGCGGGTCGCCATGCGCCAGCATTTCAACCGGCTGCTCGAGGCGATGCTCGATGCGACCGAGGAACGCGAGATCGAGGAAACCAAGCACCGCGCCGCAGCGAGCCGCGCGCGCTTCCGGATGAGCGCGCAACTCGGCTAGCCCGACACCATGCGCTACGGCCTTCAGTTAATGGACGGGCAGGCTCAGCAGGGCGACGCCATGCGCGGGTAAGGTGCCGGCATCAAGGTCGCCGACCACCCGGCGAGCGCCGGCCGGAAGTTGGAGTTGAGCCGGCTCGCCGGCGTGATTGATGACGATCAGGTATCGCCCGCCCGGACCTTTCCGTTCCACGGCCTCGACGCCGTCGGCCGGGGGCAGTGGCGGGGCACCGGCGCGAACCGATGCAAGCATGAAATCGGTGATCGCGCGTTGTCCGGCAGAATCGAATATCGCCCCGACATAAGTGATCCGGCCTTTGCCAACGCGGCGCGAGACGATCGCGGGCTTGCCCGCTAGCCAGGGGCCATCCGAATAGGTCGCGAGTATCTCGACATCGTTCGCGGTCGGCTTGAGCACCTCGGCCCAGGTCTTTGCACTGCCGGTAATCGATGCACCGGCGACGATCACGCCGGCATCGATCGGATAATAATTCTCGACGCGCGCGCCGAGCAGCGCGGCGAGCGGGCCCGGCTGGCGCTGAGTCCATAGCGCGTTGTCGTCGTCCTTCATGCCACTGCGCGGCCCGAGCACGAGATGCCCGCCGCCCCGCACATAGCTTGTCAGACGTTCGGCGGTCGCATTGTCCACTATGTTGAGCAGCGGTGCGACAACCAGCGCGTATCCGGCCAGATCCGCGTTGCCGGGTAATATGTCGATTGTCCGTCCGCTGGCCGCGACTGGACGATACCAGTCCTGCATCGTGGCGACCGGGTCGTAATCGCGGCTATGCTTTTCCTGATCCACCGCCCAGCGGCTCTCCTGCGAATAGAGCATGGCGATCCTGGCATATGGGCTCGTGCCGGCCAGCAACGGTGCCGCGCTGGCGAATTCGGCGGCGGTCTTCGCGATCTCGTCATAGATCGGCATGGGCATACCGTCCGGCCCGACCACCGTACCGTGATACTGCTCTTGCCCGTTCAGCGCGCTGCGCCATTGCCAGTAGAGGATCGCGTCCCCGCCATGCGCGACCATTTGCCAGGCCAGTTCGCGTACCTGGCCCGGATCGAGCGACCGGTTCACCGGCGCCCAATCGACGCGCCCCGGCTGCGCTTCCATCACCCAGAAATTGCGCCGTTTATAGCCGCGGACCAGATCATGATGCAGCGCATTGGCCACCCAGTCGGGACGGCCGCCAGGCACATAATCGTCCCACGCCGCGATATCGAGGTCGCGGTGGACGAGATACTGGTCGAAATTATTGTTCCAGGCGGTCGAGTTGGTGGTGACGAACTGACGCGGGTCGGCATGAGCGCGGATCGCGACTGCCTGTTCGCCGACATAATCCGCCCATACGCTGCTGACGAACCGGTGATAATCGAGGATCAGCGCCGGGTTCTGCGGCCCTTTCGATTTCAGCGGAATCTGATCGAAGCGCTGGTAGCGCTGGCTCCAATACTCGGTCGTCCAGCGCCGGTTGAGCGCATCGATACTGCCATAGCGTTTCGCCAGCCAGCTGGCCCAGAGTGTCCTGACTTCGCCATCGAACGAGGGCACGCCGATTTCATTGTCGATCTGCCAGCCGACGACATTGGGATTGCGGCCATAGCGCCGCGCCATCTCTGCGGCGATACGGCGCGCATAACCGCGATAGGTCGCGCTCGCGAAGGAGAATTGGCGTCGTTCGCCATGTCCCTCGACGCTGCCGTCTTCATTGACGCGCAGGACGTCGGGATGCGCCTCAGTCAGCCAGATCGGCGGCCCGGCGGTCGGCGTGCCGAGCACGACGCGAATCTTGTGCCGCGCAGCCGCCGCGATCGCCCGGTCGAGCCAGGCGAAATCGAACTGACCATCGGCCGGCTCCATCCGCGCCCAGGCGAATTCGCCGATGCGTACGACGTTTAACTGAGCGCGCTCCATCAGCGCCAGATCGACTTCCCAGCGCGCTTCGGGCCATTGTTCGGGATACCAGCTGCTGCCGATCGACAGGCCCGCGGCCTTGAACGGCGCCGGTTCGCCGGTCGCCGCAACGGCCGGCGCTGCGGCAAGCAGCAACGCCGACAGAAAGACCTTCAGCCTCACTTGACCGCGTCGGCCGCCGGACGTTTTCCGGTTTCGACCCAGCCGCGCAGCGCATTCCAGCCGGCCAGTGTCTGTACCTTGTCGAACCCGCAATGCGTGTAACCATCGACACCACCGACCGGCAACGGCGCGCGCACTGGCGCAACGTCGTACTGGATCAGATTGCTGGTTCGTTTGGCTTGCGCAACCGTGTTCGCCAACGCCTGTTCCTGAGCGAACGGGACGAGCGAGTCGATGCGATTGTGCAGCGTCACCAGGGGCACGCGCAGGCGGCCGGTCGCCTTGTGCCAATGCGTCAGATAGGTAAGCGCGGCGGGATCGGCGGCAATGCGCTGCACACCGGCGTTAAGCGCGGCGGCCTCTTCCGCGGTCATTGTCTGGGAGGCATAGACCTTGCCGATATTGCCATAGACCTGGCCGCCGGCGGTCGCCGCCATGTCGTCCGCGCCCAGCGATGCGGTGACCAGCGGGAAAGCGATCGACGCCGCGTCGCGATCGAACCCACCGATCGCGGCAACCTGGGAGACGATGCGCGCCTCGCGTCCGTTCGGGTTCTTCTGCGCCGCATTCCACAAGGCGAGGATCGGTGTCGCGACCTTGCCGATCTGACCGAACAGATAACCTTGCGCGGCGGCTGGCGAGGGCGGGTCGGTCGGCAGCGCGCTGCGCCGCGCATCCTGGACGCCGGGCAGTGCGTAGGGCGTCCCAATGGTGAGGAAATTATAGGCCAGCCGCATATCGATGAGCTGGCCGAACAAGGTCTGCCAGCTGTCCACCACGCCGCAGCGCGCGAAGCCGCCGGCAAATGATTTGGGATAGAGATCGAGCAGCGCAACGACGATGCCGCCGCCCATCGAATCGCCCATCACATAAGTGCGTTTGGTGCCGAGCCGCGTCAGGAAGTCGCGCAGCCGCACGGTATTCTTCACACCTGTTTCGACGCCCAGCCCCGCTTTGTCATAAGCGCTGTGCCCGACGGCATAGCCCTGGCCATAGGCGTCGGCGAATACGCCGCCGCCCGGCCCTTTGGCGACCGGATCCTCCGCCACGGCGACCGGCGTGCCTGGCGTGGAATAGCCGTGGGCGAACAATAGTCCCTGATGATTCCACGACGCCGGAAAGGCTAGCGCGAACTGATCGCCTTCCAGTTTGCCGCCCAGGATGAGGCCGCCATTCGGCCCCGGCGTGGCGGCGACGTCGGTCGCTCCCAGCGCGCGCGCCTTCGCGACCAAGGCCGTCTGGCTCGCGCTCAGCGCTGCGGCGGGTGTATCCGCAGCAGCGCCCAGCACTGGTGCGGCGCATGCCAACAAGGCGGCAGCGATAGTCCTGAATGCGGGACGGATCATCGACGAACTCCATTGGATGGGGGCGGGAGATATGGCTTCAAGGCGGTTCGGGCCTGCGCCTGCATCACGGCATAGCCGGCGCGATTGGGGTGTACGCCGTCATTGGCGAAAGACGGCGGCAGCGATCCGTCGGATGCGGTGAGCGCGCGGTGATAGTCGACGAACACGAATCCGTTGCGTCGCGCATAGTCCGCCAGCCAATGGTTGAGCCGGACGATCTGCGGCGCCGGTTTCATCGCCGGCGCCCACCAGAAATGCGCTGCGGGCGGGATCGCGCCAATCACCACGCGGATGCCATTGGCATGGGCGAGCGTCGCCATGGCGGTGATATTGTCCTTGTATGCCTGCTCGGTGGTCGGGCCGGTATTGCCCGCGACATCGTTGGTGCCGGCCATGATGTGCACCGCACGCGGCTTCAGCGCGACGACATCCTGTTGGAAACGCAGCACCATCTGTGCGCTGGTCTGCCCGCTGATGCCGCGATCGACCACGCCGCCCGTGAAGAAGTCGGGGTCGGCCGCCTTCCACAATTCGGTGATCGAATCCCCCATGAAGACGACGCGCACCGGTCCGGTCAGCGCGGCATTTTCCGTGCGGTAGCGGCACAGCGCGGGCCAATCCCGCGCGGCCTGACCAGTCAACGGCTGATCGCGCAGCGGCACCGGCGGCGGGGTGAAGGCCGTGTTCGGCGTCAATATTGTCTGCACCATCGCGGCGCGCCCGGAATTGGGCGCGGCCGGCGGCGGGCAGGGATCGACCACCATCGCCGTGTCGGCGGGCGCTGCCTGTACCGGCGCGATCGATGCCGGCGTGGTTGATGCCAGCGCCATGGACTGGGCGGCGAACAGGATCGAGATCAGCATGCGGCGGCACCTCCGGCTTGCGCCGGGATTGGCGCGGAGCCCCGGGTTGCCAGCATTTCCAGTGCGACACCATTGGTCCAGCCAAAGCCTGTCTCGACCTCATATTCCCCACCGCCGCCCGCAGCGCCGATCTCAACCTGGTATTTCTCCAGCAACTGCCCGGTCGTGCGGTAATGACGCGTCACCAGCGACAGCCAACGCTCCGCGATGCCGTCGGCCAGATCGGCGCGCCCGTATCGGCGCAAGCCGGCGACCGCGATCCATTGCAGCGGCGCCCAGCCATTGGGGGCATCCCATTGCTGCCCGGTGCGAAGCGCGGTGGTGCCCAGGCCCCACGGGGCCAGCAACGGTCCAAGCGCGTCGATCGTCCGGGCGGCGCGCTCCGGATCGGCAAGGCCGGCGAACAGCGGGAAGACCATCGCCGCCGTCGGCTGATCGGTCGCACCACCCCGATCGAGATCATGATCGGCATAATGGCCGCGCTCGGCATTCCATAAATGACGATCGATCGCAGCGGCGCGCGCCTGCGCGGCGCGATCGAACGCCCGTGCCAGCTCGTCGTTGCCCAGGGCGGCCGCCTCCTCCGCGATGGCGCTCTCCAGGCCGTGCAACAGGCTGTTGAGGTCGACCGGGACGATCCGCGTGGTGCGGATCGTCGCCAGGGTGTATCCGTCGCCGAGCCAGCGCGAGCTGAAATCCCAGCCGCTTTCCGCCGCCGCGCGCAGATCCCGCCACAGGTCGGGCGCGATGCGTTCGGGCGCGCCCAGGGCAAGGCTGACATCCTCCGCCCAGGATTCGTCGCGCGGTGTATCCGCATCGTCCCAATAGCGATTGAGCAACGCGCCGTCCGCCAGCCGTACCGCCCGGCGATGCGTTCCGCCCGGGGCGAGCGCCTCCGCCCCGTCCATCCAGAAACGATGTTCGGCGCGCATCCAGCCCAGCCGCCGCGCGCGCGCCGCTGTCGCACCGTCCTGCGACAGCGCAGCCATCAGGTAGAAGAAGGGCGGATGCGAGCGCGACAGATAATAGCTGCGCGTGCCGTTGGGAATGTGGCCATAAACTTCGATCAGGCTACCGAAATTGGCCACCATATCCTCGACCAGATCCTGCCGCCCGGACCGGGCAAGGCCAAGCATCGTGAAATAACTGTCCCAGTAATAGAGCTCGCGGAAGCGCCCGCCCGGGACGACATAGCGCCGGGGCAGCGGCAGCGCGGACGAATATGCCGGTGCGACCGGCGTCTCACGCGTCAGGTCCGGCCATAGCGCGGCGATGTGATCGACCAGCTGGCGCGCATCGGCCGGCGGCGACGGCACGTCTGGCGGCAAATCGAAATTGGTCGCGACGAACGCCGTCAGCGCGGCATCGTCGAGTGCCGGCTGGGCCTCCCAATCGGCCATGATCGCTTCGGGCGCCCGGCACGGCACGGCGTCGGCGAACGTTTTCGAATCACTGAACAGGCGGCGTTCCTGCACCGCTGCGAACAATGTGCCGAACAGGCGCGAGGGCGGGGCGGGCATCATGCCGCGACCCCGTGCGTCAGCCCGCTGCGGATCCGGAACAATGTCATTGCGATCAGCGCCAGCGGCACCAGCGTGAAGTAGAAGGCTATTTGCCCGGAGACGTGCTGGAACAACAGGCTGGTCACGAACGACCCAAGCGTGCCGCCAAGTGCCGAGAAGATGACGATCAGCCCCATCATCGCGGCATGGCGATGCCGCGGCAATGCACTCAGCACGACCGAGCACAAGGTCGGGTAGATCGGCGCCATGAATATGCCGAGCAGCGGAAACACATAAGCCGCGACCGGTGCATTCGCCCAGCCGATGTCGGGCCGCATCGCGAGCCCGCGCGTCGCGGGCAGCGTCGCGACGACGAGTATCGCGATACCGGCGAGGCAGGCGAGCAGCACCGGCAGCCAGTGGATCCGTCGCAGCACCACGCCCGAGGCGAGCCGTCCGACCGCAAGCGCGCCGACGAAGATGCTCGACATCTGCACGCTCATGGCGGGCGGCAGATGAAGTATTTCATTGTTGAAGGTCGGCAACCAGGTGCCGACGCTTTGTTCGACCAGGACATAACAGAAGATTCCGGCGAGAAACGCGACCGTCGCGGGGAGCGCGGCAAGCGCCAGCATCGCGCGCAGGCCACCGGGCAGGTCAGCCTCGTGCGCGATGGCGCCGGTCTCGTCGATCGGCGTCATCGACCAGAGTAAGGCCAGGCACGCCGCGATGCCCCCAAGCAGCCAATAGACGTGCAGCCACTGATCACCCGTTCGATCCGCACCGATGAACCATCCGAACAGCCAGACGCCGGCAAGCAGGCCGACCATGAACACGCCCTCGATCGTCGCGGTCGTGCTCGCATGATCCGCGGGGTCACGCGCCAGCAGGCCGATCGTCCCATAGGTCGCGACCTTGGCGATGCCGAAACACAGGCCGGTCGCGACGAACAGCAATTGCATTGCGATGAAGCTCGCGGCGAATGAAGCGGTGATGCAGGCAATGGCGATCGCCGCCATCACGCCGCCGAGCGCGCGACGATAGCCGAATGCCGGAATGCGCACCGCGAACAGGAAGGATGCGACGACGACGGACAAATCCTTGCACGCCTCCAGCGTCGATCCCATCGGCTTGGTCGCGCCGAAATGGTGGATCGATTGCAGGATCACGGTGCCGATGCTGTTCATCAGAATGCCGAGCAGCGCGTAGCTCAGACCCAGGGCGATCAGGATGCGCAACCGGCTCAACGCGGTGCCTTGCCCAGATGCGCATCGAAGAAGCGCGCCATGATCTCAAACGCCTCGGTCGATTCGGGCATGTCGGGCCACATGAAAAAGGCATGGGGCAAGCCATCGAACAGGAACAACTCGCTCGGCACGCCGGCGCGCGCCAGGCGACGATGCGCCAGCGTCAGCGCGCTGACCGCGAAGTCGCGCCCGCCAGCCAGCATCAGCGTCGGCGGGAATGCCTTGATCTCGTCATCGGAGCCAAGCGGATAGGCGACCGGATCGCTCGCCGCGACACCGGCCATATAGGCCGTGGGCAGCGTGTCGGGCAGGCTGGTTACCGGCAGCGGCGCACCGCCGGTGATCGGCCCGGCGAGGAAAGCACTGTCGCCGCTATAGGATGCACCGGTGCCGCAGAACGTGCCGATCGCGCCCGGGCGCGGCAAGTGCTGTTTTCGGATCCACGCGACCGACTGCGCGGTAATCACGCCGCCCGCCGAGCAGCCATAGATGGCGATATTCTGCGGTGCATAGGTCTTGAGCAATTCGCGGTAGACCGCGACGACATCTTCTGACGCAGCGGGATAGCGGTGCTCCGGGGTCAGCCGGTAATCGACCGTCACCACCTTGATCCCCATCGTGGCGGCGACCGGGATCGCTTCGACCAGCGCACCGCTGCCCGCGCCCCACATGAATGCGCCGCCATGCACGTTGATCAGCACGCGCCGGGCATTGCGGGTCGGCACCCCGGCTTTGGGCACCACGACATCGACGCCGACGCCGCCGATCGTGCGATGCGTCTCGACCGTCGCGAAACGGCGGTGCATCTCCTTCAGGCGATTGTCGTTCCAGGTCTGATAAAAGGCGCGCTGCCTGGCCAAATCGCCCTTCAGGTCGGGCGCGGTTTCCGCCTGCATGCGTAGCAGCACGGCCTTTGCCGCATCGCTCAGCTGGCTCGATGGCGGCAAGGTGAAGGCAGGAACCCGTACAATGGTGTCGGGGCTCGCGGCAATGGCCGGCATCGCGGCCATACAGGCGAGAACGAAGCAAAGGCGTTTGATCATCGTTTTTCCCGCTCGAGGGCAGTCTTCAGGAAGCGCGCCATCGTCGCAAAGGCGGCGTCGCTTTCGGGCGCTTCGATATAGCTCCAGAAGGCGTGTGGCAGGCCATCGAACATCACGAAGCGCGCCGGCGAGCCGTCCTCGTCGAGCTTGCGGCACAGATCGGCGGTCGCGCTGAGCAGATAGTCGCGGCTGCTCGCCACGCACAACGTCGGCGGCCAGCCTGCAAGCGAAGTGCGGGCCGGTGACAAGGCTGGGTCGGTCAGCTCGCGCTTCGCGGCATAGGCCTGTGCCAAGTCGCGCAACGCGGTCGGGTCGAGGAAAAGGCTGACCGAATCCCCCGGCCGCGACAGATCGCCGCTGCCCGAAAAGATGCCGAGTGCGCCGGGCAAGGGCAGGCGATCATGCTTCAGCCGCGCCGCGAGTTGCGCGGTCAGCACCGCACCGGCCGAGGTCCCATAGACACCGATCCGGCGCGTCGGGTGCGTCCTGACAAGGTCCCGATAGACCGCCAGCGCGTCGTCGAGCGCGGCGGGGAAGGTGGTTTCCGGCATCAGCCGATACCGCGCCGCGACCACCTTGTAGCCGGTCAGCGCAGCGACTGGCACATTCTCGGTGATCGATCCGGAATCGACCATGAAACCGCCGCCATGCAGGTTCATCAGCACCGGCGCCCCGCGCCGCATGGTGCGCGGCGTGAAGATGCGCACCGGCACGCCGGCGACGACGCCGTCGGTCATCGTCACGCCATAACGACGCATCTGACGTTGTCCGATATCCTGCTGGATCGCCTCGGCGGCAGCGCGGCGCTCAGCCATTGTTCTCGCCGTCTGGGGACGCGCCGCGTCGATCGCGAGTCCGGCTTTGGCTTCTGCGCTCAGTATATCGGGCGGCGGCGCGGCCATCGCCTGCGCCGCCAGCCAAAGGAGCGTCGAGATCATGCCCGGGCCTCCACCAGTTTGGCGTAGAGCCGCGCGCTTGGTTTTGGCGTACGCCGAAACGTCCTGCGATCCACCGCAACCAGTCCGAAATGCTTGCTATAGCCGCGGCGCCATTCGAAATTGTCCATCAGCGACCAATGGATATAACCGATCACCGGGACCCCATCGCGCCGCACCGCATCGAGTGAGGCGAGCGCGGCCGGCAGGAAGCGGCGGCGCTGCGCATCGTCGGCCGCGCCAATGCCGTTCTCGGTGACGAATATTGGTTTGCCGGTGGCAGCGTGGACATAGCGCACTGCGTTGCCCAGCGCCTCGGGGTAGAATTCGTCGCCAGCCTCGGTCAGTTCCATGCCCGGCGCCGGCGGCAGGCTGCCCTTTGGTCCGATGAGCAGGCGGCTATAGGTCTGGATACCGATGAAATCATCGTCCTTCACCATCGCGAAGAAGGGCGCGTCGACGCTTTTTCGAAACGCGGCGAGTGCGTTTTCCGGTCCGGTCGCCTGGGCATCCGGTACCGCGAGGCTGAGCCCGACCGGCAGGTCGCCGCGTACTGCCTTCAAGGCTGCGCGCGCCTGGGCATGGCCGGCGGCGACCAGCGCGATTTGCGCATCGGTGTCGCCGGGATAGACAAGTACCGAGAACCGATCCGATCCGCTCGCCTTTGCCGCCGCAGCCATCATCGTGGCGAAGCCGTCGCGCATATCGGCACTGAGCGGCGTCGTGCTCCAAGTCCCGAGCTTCTGCAGATTGGGCTCGTTGAAGGTTACGACATGGCTCGCTTCGCCGGCGATGCGCCGCGCGACGCGATCCGCAAAGCGCGCAAACAGCGCCGGGGCATCGCCATTCTCCCACCCGCCCGCTGCCGCGAACCAGCGCGGCGAGGTGAAGTGGCTAAGCGTGACGACCGGGGCGATGTGACGATCACGGCAATGCGCGGCGATGCGCGCATAATGATCCAGCCAGGCGATGCTGAATTGGCGCTGTGCGGGCTCGATGCGGGACCATTCGACGGAGAAGCGGTAACAATTGAGCCCGAGCGATTCAATCAGCGCGACATCCTCGCGCCAGTGCGCGAGGCTGTTGCACGCATCGCCGGACGGTTCGGCGAACAGCGTGCCCTGCACCTGTTCGAGCAGCCAGATATCGGCGTTGACATTGTTGCCCTCGACCTGGTGGCCGGCGGTCGCGGCTCCCCATAGGAAGGGCGTCGGCGTGATCACCGCGCCGACCCGCCGCGTGCGAGCCGCGCAAGGACCCGCGCGCTTGGTTTCGGCGTGCGCTTGAATGTCGTGCGATCGACCGCGACCAAGCCGAATTTGGGGCGATAACCGCCGAACCATTCGAAATTGTCGAGCAGCGACCAGTGGATGTAACCGATCACCGGCACCCCGTCGCGCCGCGCCGCATCGACTGCGGCGACCGCAGCCGGAATGAAGCGGGCGCGCTCGGTATCGTCATCGGTTTCGATACCGTTCTCGGTGATCAGGATCGGCTTGCCGGTGGCCTGGTGCGCGTAACGGATCGAGCCGCCGATCGCTTCGGGTTCCCAGGGCTTGCCATCGGCGCGGCGCGGGACGGTGGCGGGCGGCGCGATCGCCCGCTCGCGGCCCATATAAGTGCGCTCATAGGTCTGCACGCCGATGAATTCGTCGTCGCGTGCCGCGTCGAAAAAGGGTTCGTAGACAGCGCGGCGTTTTGCCGCGAGCGCGCTGTCGGGTACCGCCGCCACATCGTCGGAAATGGCCAGGCTAAGACCAACGGGAAGATTGCCGCGCACCGCCTTGATCGCGGCGCGGCCAAGCTGATGCGCGCGCAGCACGCCAGGGATCATCGGCGCGGGATCGCCGGCGTTGAGCAGCGAGAACCGGTCCGATCCGCTCGCCTTTGCCGCCGCGCGGGTCAGCGCTGCCATCGCGGCGCGTGCCTTGGCGTCAGGTGGATTGCGCGACCATGGTCCGCCCAACGCAAGGTTGGGTTCGTTGAAGGTCACCGCATGACTCATGCCAGCAGCCATCGCGCGCGCCACGCGATCGCAATAACGCGCGAACAATTCGGGCGCGTCGGCCGCCTCCCATCCGCCGCGTGCGGCAAACCAGCGCGGCGTGGTGAAATGATTCAGCGTGACGATCGGGGCCAGGCCCTGCGCGCGGCAATGGTCGATCATGCGGCGATAATGGTCGAGATAAGCCTGACTGAACTGTCCCTCGGCGGGCTCGATCCGCGGCCATTCGACCGAAAAGCGGTAGCAGTTCAGGCCGAGCGCGCGGACCAGCGCGACGTCCTCGCGCCACCGGTTCAGGCTGTCGCAGGCATCGCCCGACGGCTCCACGAACAATGTCGGCTTCAGCTGTTCGAGCAGCCAGATATCGGCGTTGACGTTGTTGCCCTCGATCTGGTG
Organism: Sphingomonas sp. So64.6b; assembly: GCF_014171475.1. Taxonomy (NCBI): domain Bacteria; kingdom Pseudomonadati; phylum Pseudomonadota; class Alphaproteobacteria; order Sphingomonadales; family Sphingomonadaceae; genus Sphingomonas; species Sphingomonas sp. So64.6b. The sequence goes on along the minus strand of NZ_CP048817.1, from coordinate 3,414,380 downwards.
ACCAGCGGTGGCCGCGCCCCACAAGAAGGGCGAACGAGCAAGCGCGCGGACCGGTGTGGCGGCGGCAATTACGGCTGCGGCACTCAGGCCGAGCAAGCCGCGGCGGTCGATCGGTACTGTTGCATCGCTCATTGCACGGCTCCCGGCCCGGGGCGCTTGCCCGTCTTGACCCAATTGCGCATCGCTTCGAACGCGGCGACGTTCTGTGCCGGGGTGAAGCCGCAATGCGTATAACCATCGAAACCACCCGGCAGCGGAATCCGCGTCGGCGGCACGGCATATTGCGCGAGGTTACGGGCATTGCCTGCCCTGACGACGATCCGCCCCAGCGCTTCGGATTGCGAATAGGGCACCAGCGCGTCGATCGTCTGGTGGACAGTGAGCAACGGCACGCGAAAACGGCCGGTCGATTCATGCCATTGCCGGGCATAGTCGATCGCCTTCGGGTCCGCCGCATAGCGTTGCATGCGACGGTTGAAGTCGACTGCCTCCACCGCCGACATCTCCGGCGGAGCATAAACGGTATCGACATTGCCCACAGGCTGGCCGCCCATGGTCGCAACGATATCGTCCATGCCCAGCGCTGCGGCATAAAGCGGCGCGCCAAGCGCGGCGGGATCCGGTGCAAAGCCGCCGATCGCCGCGACCTGGCGAATGATCCTCGCCTCGTGACCGGAAGGATTGGTTTTCGCCGCTTTGAACAGCGCGAATACCGGTATCAGCACCTTCATCTTCTGCTGCTCGCGAAACGTGTCGCCCGGCGTCGTATTGCCGGCCGGCGGCACGGTCGGCAGCGCCGAGTGTGTCACATCCTTGTCGCCGGGCAGCGCATAAGGCATGCCCTTGGTCAGCACATTATAGGCGCCGCGCATATCGGCGAGCTGACGAATCAGGGGCAGCCAACCCTGGGTGATGCCGCACATCGACACGGCACCTGCAAACGCTTTCGGGTGCAGCTCGATCAGTGCCATGACGATACTGCCGCCCATCGATCCGCCAAGCGCATAGAAATGGGTCGCGCCAAGCTTCGCGATCAGGTCGCGCAACCGGAGCGCATTCTTTGCACCGCTCTCGGTCGCGACGCCCGACTTGTCGAACGCCGCGATGCCGACCGCAAGCCCCTGCTCGTAGACATGGCGCAGCGTGCCGCCGCCAGGGTCCTTGGCGATCGGATCGGTCGGCACGGTGGGTGTAGCTCCCGGCGTACCGTACCCCTGACCAAACAGCACGGCTTCGTGATTCCAGCCGGCCGGCAATGCGAGCACAAAGGCACGCCCGTCGAGCTTGCCGTTGAGGATCATCCCGCCGCCCGGAGCAGCCGACGTCACGATTTCGGTGGCCCCGGCCCGTTGCGCACGGGCGAGCAGCGCAGCTTGCGCCGGTGATGGGTGAAACGCGACGGCGGCCGCAAACGCCGGGCCCGCCGCCGGCTGCTGTGCCGGGGTCGCGTTTGCGACGAGTCCGGCCAGCGGCAGGGCTGCGACGATCGCCAGGCGTTTCATCGTTACGGCCTTAGAAACGGTAACGGACCTGGACGCCATATTGCGCCGGTTCGCCATAGATCGAGTTGATGAACCCCGAATTGTTGTAGCCGGGGTTCGCCGTGACCCGATATTCCTTGTCCAGCACGTTGGTGCCGTAGATCGCCAGGTCAAGCGGCGCACCGCGAACGTCGTTCCATTCGAACCGCAGGTTAAGCAGACCGTAACCCGCGATCGTGTCGAACGGCTGCAATTCCGGCGTGACGCGCTGGCTGGTCTGATAGGACCAGTTCGCGCTCAGCGCCATGTCGCCGGCCGACGGCGCGATGGGCAGCGCCAGCCGTGCGTTCAGGCTGAATTTGTGCTTCGGCACGAAAGAAAATTCGGTTCCGGCAAGGTTGCGGCTCGGCTGGGCAGCGGTCAGTGCCTGGGGAATGGCCGGAATCGCGATCGTGTTGTATTCGAGATACTTGGCCGAATTGTACGAATACACACCGCTAAGCGTCAGGCCCTTGGTCGGGACCAGCGTACCTTCGAACTCAAGACCCATGACACGAGCGCGCTGAGCGTTGGTCAGAATGTCCGCGCCCGCAATCGCGGCGCGCTGGATCACCTGGATATCATTGTACCAGGTATAGAAGGCCGAAATGTTGGTCCGCGCCTGCACGCCGCCGAACGTCCAGTCGCGCTTCAGGCCGATCTCCGCGTCGGTCACCCGCTCTGGTCGAACCGCGAACAACGGGTGCTGTTCGCCGAGGAACAGCGAAACGATCGCATTGCTGGCGCCGGATTTATAACCACGCCGGCTGACCGCATAAAGCAATGTGTGTGCGTCGGCCTGCCAGTCCAGTCCAAGCTGCCATGTCGGCCCGTTGCTCTTCCCCTGGAACTGTACATTCGTGCAGTTAGGATATTTGAGCGTCGGGAAGCCGCCCGCGGCGACCGCGAGGAACGCGTCATAGACGCACAGATTGGCGTTGAGACCGATGATCTGGGCCGCCTGTGCGGGCGTGACCACGCCAAGCGCCGCCAGCCTGTTGAACACATCATAGCTTTGCGCATCCTGATAGCTCTGGATGTCGCCGCCGAAGCGATCCCATGTCCAGCGGAAGCCGGCAGTCGCCGTCAATTCCGGCGTCAGCTTGATCTGTGCCTGGGCATAAAGCGCCTTGCTACGGCCATCCACATGCGCTGAGGGCTGCAGGCTCAGCGCCGGCAATAGCGGGCCATTGACGCCAAGTGCGGCCTGAAGCGCCGGTGGCAGGATGATCGGTCCGCCACCCAGCAAGCCGCCGGCCTGCATGGGATTGACGGTCTGGAAGGTCAGCGGAGCTGGTGTCTTCTGGTCGAGATAGAAACCGCCCACCTGCAGGCGGAGCGGCCCGGTCTCGTAGCGCACCTGAAGCTCTTCCGTGATGGTACGAAGATTGTTGTTATAGCTTCCCGGATAAGCGCCGAGCAGATCGGCGATCGGCAACGGCGTCGAATCCCGGTCGGTGGCGCTGGTCGAGCGCGTCCGGCCGTAGCTGAAGATATTCTTGATCGTCAGCGACTCGCTCGGCCGCCATTCGGTATTGTTGAGGATGAGCAGGTTCGTTGCGACCTCGCGTGTCGCCACGCCAAGGGACGTCTCACGCACGCCACGCGTCTGCTGTGCCTGGAGATAGGGCTGGAGCAATGCGCCATAGGGACGGGCCGGATTGACCGCGAGCAGGATACTACCGCCGCCGTGCTCTTTGACGTCGAGATAGCTGACCGCGGAATAGCTGCTGATCGTGTCCGTGGGATTGAACTGCACGCCCAGCCGCAGGCTGTAATTGTTGCGATTGAGATAGTCGCGGCCCGTCACCACATCGCGGACATAACCATCGCGCTTGTCGAATTGCCCGGCGACCCGGATCGCCAGAATGTCGTCGATGATCGGGATGTTCAGCGCGGCCTGACCGCTTCGCCGCCGGAGATTGCCGAGCGTTCCGTCGATATACCCTTCGGCGACGTTCATCTTGGGGCGGGCGGGCTCCAACAGCACGGCGCCGCCGGTCGTGTTGCGGCCGAACAAGGTGCCCTGTGGTCCTTTCAGCACCTGAAGCGACGCAAGGTCGAAGAAATTGCCCGGACCGCTGACGGTTGAGGGCACTTCGGCGAAATAACCCACCACCCCAGGTCCACTGCCTGTGCCGGGTCCGCCGTTCCCGCCCATTCCGCGGATCGAGTAGGTTTCCTGATTACGCGCGACGTCACCCAGGACGGATAGCGACGGCGTATAATTCTGCAGGTCGGTGCCGGTGTTGATACTCTTTTCGCGCAAGCTATCCTGCGTGAAGGCCGTAATCGATACCGGCACCCGCTGAGCGCGCTCCTCGGTGCGCCGGGCGGTGACCACAATGTCTTCAAGGCCATTGTCATCGGGTGTCGCCGCAGGGGAAGCCGTCGCTGTGGCTGTCGGAGCATCGCCTTGCGGGGTGCTCTGCGCCTGGGCGCCCGCCGCGCCGATCAGAAGCGCCGCCGGGGCCACGCCCCGCGCCAGAACAGACATCATCTTCCGCTGAATCATCGCATCCTCCCCATCCGTGCTGTTTCGCACGGTCTCGCCACTGGCTATCGTTTTATGAAATGCATTTCAATACCTGTTGCAAAAGATTCTTCATGGCAAGGAGGGTTGCCTAGATCGATTTCAGGCGCATACGGCATTTGCATGAGTGACAGCGAACCTGGGCGCAAGCCGAGCAAGATCATGGCGGCCATGACGATGGACGATATCGCGCGCCTCGCGAACGTCTCTAAGCCTACCGTGTCGCGTGCGCTCAACGGCAGCACGCTGGTGTCGGCGAAGACCCGCGATCGTGTGCTCGAGGTGGCGCGCGAGAACGGTTATGCAGTCAATCGTAATGCGCAAAAGCTGCGTCAGGCGCGAACCAACACGGTCGCGGTCGTGCTGGATTTCGGATCGCATCGTCATGGAGCGATCGGCGATCCGTTCATCTTCGAATTGCTTGCTGGCGTGTCGGAAGCATTGTCCGTGCGCGACGTTGATTTGCTCCTGTCGCCCTCGGGCCTCGAGAATGCGGCAGGGTTCATGGAACTCTACCGGTCACGCGGCACCGACGGGTTTATCGTGCTTGGCCAGGGCACGCGTGATGAGATGCTGCGCGATCTGGCACGCAAGGACGTTCCGATGGTCGTATGGGGTGCGGTGAGCCAGACGGCGGGATATTGCGCGATCGGCAGCGATAACCTTGCCGGGGGACGACTGGCCGGTGAGCGCTTCATATCTCAGGGGCGCCGCAAATGGCTGTTTGTCGGCAATATCGGGCACGAGGAAATCCGCTTGCGATATAACGGTCTGTGTGAAGTCGCGGCGAGAATGCCCGAAATCACGATCGACCTGCTGCCGACAGGGTCGATGACCTTCGCCGCAACCTATCAATGCGCAACCGATTACCTGCGCGACGGCTCCAAGCCAGATGCTGTCTTTGCCTTTTCCGACACAGCCGCGATGGCGGTGATCAGCGCATTTCGCGAACAGGATCATCTCACCCCGCGCGATTACTCTCTGGTCGGCTACAACAACATACCACCCAGCGCGCATTTCAATCCGGCAATCACCACGATCGAGCAGGAAACCAGCGTGGCGGGTGCCATCCTGGTGGAGAAACTCATGCAGCGGATCGACGGCGCGCGCCCCAAATCGGTCATGCTGCCCACCCAGATCATCGTGCGGGAAACCTGAGGGTCAGCGATCACGGTGCGGCCGCGTGTGGCCGTAGCAGATGGCTGGCCGCTACATATAAGGGCCATTTTCGCGAAATTGGGCGAGGACTTGCCTGAGCCTGGGTGCGGCAAAATCGAGAAAGCGGCGCATCTTGAGCGGCAGCTGGCCACGCCCTGCATGGACGAGATTGACCGGCAACGGATCGATCTCGAAGTCTGCGAGAATGACCTGCAAAATTCCCGCGTCGAGAGAGTCGGCTACTTGATACCGTAGTAGTTGCGTGGCGCCGACGTCGCACCTTGCAGCATCGGCAGCCGCCTCCGCCGATGAAACGATGAGGCGTGGCGACACCGCCTGCTCGAACGGATGCTTTTCCCCGCGCACCTTGAATTGCCAGGCGGTTTTTATGGTCTGCGTGTTCATGCTCACGCATGGCAGCCGATCGAGCTCATCAGGAGAGGTCGGCGTGCCGTGCCCGGCGAGAAGCGACGGGGTTGCACAAACAACCATCGGCATGGCGCCCACATTTGTCGCCATGAGCCCGCTGTCGGGCAGCCTGCCGATGCGAACCGCCATGTCGACATGATCGTCGATCAGATGCAGGTTTCTGTCCGAAAGGCTCAGGCGAACATCGATATCGGGGAAGCTCGCAAGAAAATCGGCTACCACCGGCAGCACATGCAACCGCCCGAACATGAGCGGCGCGGTGATGACGAGTTCGCCTTTCGGTGTCGTGAACTCGCCTGCGGCTTCGCGCTCCGCATCGTCCAATTGTTCAAGGATTCGCCGTGCCGCAGCGACATAGGCGACGCCAGCATCGGTGAGTGTGAGCTTTCGGGTCGAGCGGATCAGGAGCCGCGTGCCGAGAAGTACCTCGAGATCGGTGAGCTTGCGGCTCACGGTCGGGACCGGAATGCGCAACGCACGTCCGGCGGCGGAAAGGCTCCCTCCTTCGACGACCGCGAGGAGGATGGACATGGCTTCGAAGCGATCCATCTATCTTTCCATTTTCCGGAATAATGGTTTTCAATCATACGGGATTTTGTTGGAAACCGGAAAGCGCCATTTGCCTTCATCAGGCTCACTCCTCATTTCCGGAGAGCGTTCATGTCCTACGGATTCCTCGATATCGCAGTGACGCCCAGCGTCCTCGCCGCGCAGAAAGCGATGGCCAGCGACACGGCCTGGTTGGATTTCAAAGGACATCGCGAGTTCGACCGGTTTACCGAAAACGAAGCGGCTTTCATTGCCGACCGGGACAGCTTCTATATGGCGAGCGTCTCCGAAACGGGATGGCCCTATGTGCAGCACCGCGGTGGACCCAAGGGCTTCCTCAAGGTCATCGACCAGAAGACGCTCGCATTCGCCGATTATCGCGGCAATCGCCAATATATCAGTCTCGGCAATTTCAACGCCGACGACCGCGTTGCGCTGATCCTGATGGACTACGCCAGGCGCGCCCGGCTCAAGATCTACGCCCATGTCGATGTCGTGCCGCTTGACGGTGATTCCGCGCTTGCCGAGGCAGTGTCCATGCCGGATTACAAGGCCAGGCCGGAACGCATCTTTCGGTTGCGGCTCGAAGCATTCGACTGGAATTGTCCGCAACATATTACGCCACGTTTCACCGAGGCGGAAATCGCCGACGCAGTCCGACCGCTGCGCGAACAGCTCAAAGCGCTCAAGAGCGAGAATGCCGGTCTTCGCGCACGGCTTGCTGGAGAAAACCATGAATGAAGAGCGTCCGCCCCTGCCGCCGTTTGACGAAAGCAGTGCTCGCCGGAAGGTGCGGCTTGCCGAAGATGCCTGGAACTCTCAGGATCCCGCCCGTGTCGCATTGGCTTATACTGTCGACAGCCAATGGCGGAATCGTGCTGAGTTTCTTGAAGGCCGTGAGGATATCGAAGCCTTTTTGACGCGAAAATGGTCGTGCGAGCGCGATTATCGGCTGATCAAGGAATTATGGGCTTTTACCGGCAACCGGATTGCCGTGCGCTTCGCCTATGAATGCCGCGACGCGAACGGGCAGTGGTTCCGCGCCTATGGCAACGAAAACTGGGAGTTTGACGAACACGGCCTGATGCGGCGGCGGATCGCCAGCATCAACGACCTGCCGATCGACGAAAGCGACCGCCTTTTCCACTGGCCGTCCGGGCGTCGCCCGGACGATCATCCAGGATTGACCGACCTGGGCCTCTAGCCCGGTCATACAAACGGGAAAGGGTGGATCGATCCAACGCGAATGCGCTCCAGCTTCGATCGGCACTCCGACCGATACCGGTTCCGACGGTCAGCCGCGCACACCCTTCAACTCAGCCCGCTGGTCGACGACGGTGTCGGCCTCGAAGCTCGCGACGGGATAGGCGCAGTAATCGGCCGCATAATAGGCGCTGGGGCGATGATTGCCCGATTCGCCAAGCCCGCCGAACGGCATCGATCCGGCAGCGCCGGTGGTCGGCCGGTTGCGATTGACCACGCCGGCGCGGATCCGCTGCAGGAATGTCTCCCACAGCGCATCGTCATCGGTGACCAGCCCGGCGGACAAGCCGAAACGCGTCGCATTTGCGGCCTCGATCGCGGCGTCGAAATCGGCGACGCGGATCACCTGTAGCACCGGGCCGAACATCTCTTCGTCCGGTGCGTCGATCCCGGTCACGTCGAGGATTATGGGGTTGAGAAAAGCAGTAGGGCGGCCCGCCACGGCCTCGATCCGGCGGATAGGACGCGCGCCACGCCGCACGAGTTCGGCGACCTGTTCGGAGACGCGGGTAGCGGCGGCGGGTGAGATCAGCGGGCCCATGAACGGTTCAGGGTCGTCGTTCCATGCGCCGATCACCAGCCGGTCGGACAGCGCGACAACGGCAGCGACGATCGCATCGCCGGCCGCACCTTGCGGCACGATCAGGCGGCGGGCGCAGGAGCAGCGCTGGCCGGTGGTGATGAAGGCCGACGCGACGACGATCGACGCGATTGCGTCCCCGTCGCCGTCCCAGGCGATGAGCGGGTTGTTGCCGCCCAGTTCGAGCGCGAGGATCACTTTGGGCCGATCGGCGAAGATGCGTGCGAAATGTGCGCCGGCCCCGGCCGATCCGGTGAACAGCAACCCGTCAATATCCTGATCGAGCAATGCCGCGCCGGTATCGCGACCGCCCTGAACGACGGCGAATACGCCCTCCGGCACGCCTGCTTCGCGCATTGCGGCACCGATCAGCTCGCCGGTCAGCGGCGTCTCCTCGGACGGCTTGAACACCACCGTGTTGCCGGCAAGCAGCGCGGGTACGATATGACCGTTGGGCAGATGGCCGGGGAAATTATACGGGCCGAGCACCGCCATCACGCCGTGCGGGCGGTGGCGCAGCACCGCGCGGCCGAACGGCGCGGCCTGTTCGCGGCTGCCGGTGCGTTCGGCATGGGCGGCGATCGACAGGTCGACCTTGCCGATCATCGATGTGATTTCGGTCCGCGTTTCCCACAACGCCTTGCCGGTCTCACGCGAGATCGCGGTGGCCATGGCTTCGGCATTGGCCTTGAGCGCGTCCTGATAGCGGCGGACGACAGCGACCCGTTCGTCAATACTCATTGCTGACCAGGCGGCGAAAGCTTGGCGCGCAGAGGAAACGGCGTCGGCACATTGCTGCGCAGAGGCAGCGGGCCCGGACCAGACGATATCGCCGCTGGCCGGATCGCGTGAATCGAAGGTCGTCATCATATCAGGTTGTCATTGTCCCAAGCATTACGGTGCACGTCTCGTCCATCCGCTCGAGCGCGATATCGGCCTCGGCGTGCGACAATGTAAGGGGGGGAAGCAGGCGATTGCAATTGTTGCCGACCGCAAGGCTGGTGCCGATTTTCAGGTGCCTGCCGCGAAGATCGAGAGTCGATTCGGCGAAGAAGGAGAGATCGATGCGCGTCGCTTCCGTCAACCGTCCGGACAAGGCTTGCTGATCGGTAATCACATATATGACGCTGTGCCGCGATGCCCGCCGACATTTCACACGCTGTAGTTAAGCGACAGTGCGTGATCTTTTCCCGATCAGAGTCGATTGACCGGTTTTGGGGGAGCGTTAAACTACCTCTACTGTCCAAGAGTCGCAAAAATCTGCGGTCTGCAATGTTCGTTGCCAACCGGCCCGGCCTTTCGTCGGGACGGTCGGTTTGATGCGGATCGTGCCACTCAACGAAAACAACCCCGGGTCGCGCACGGGGAAAGCATGTCCGATGCGGTAGGCGAGATGCTTGGCACGAGCGACGCGATTACGCGTCTGCGCGCGCTGACGCCTAAAATCGCCCGCAGTTCCGCTCCGATCCTGATCACCGGCTCCACCGGCACCGGCAAGGAGCATTTCGCACGCGGACTGCATCGCGCAAGCCGCCGGGCTCATGCGCCATTCGTCGCGATCAATTGCGGCGCGATCCCCGACACGCTGTTCGAGGCCGAACTGTTCGGGTTCGAGCGTGGCAGCTTTACCGGTGCCTTCCAGGCACAGAAGGGAAAGGCCGTGCTGGCCGATGGCGGTACCCTGTTCCTCGACGAAATCGGGGAATTACCGCCACTCAGCCAGACCAAATTGCTGCGCATGCTCGAAGAGCGCGAAGTCAATCCGATCGGCGCCCAGCGCCCGGTCAAGGTCGATTTGCGTATCGTCGCGGCGACCAATCGCGCGGTCGAGGAGCAAGTCGAAGAGGGGAGCTTCCGCAGTGATCTCTATTATCGCCTCAATGTCGCGCGCGTCGACTTGCCGGACCTGAGCGAGCGGCGTGAGGATATCGCACTTTACCTCCACCACTTCATCGATCGTTTCAATCGACGCGACGATTGCCGGGTCGGCAGCCCCGACAATGAACTGATGAACGTGCTGCTCGATTATGACTGGCCCGGTAACGTTCGCGAAGTGCGCAATTTCGTCGAAGGGGTCTTCATCGACCCGCCCGACGGCCCGATCGGCGTCTGTCATATTCCCGCCGCCTTCCTTCGGCTGCAGTCGAGCTATTCGCGTAGCAGCGACGAAGAGCGCAACCTTATCCTGTCGGTGCTGGAGAAGACCGACTGGAACAAGGTCGAAGCTGCGAAGGAACTGCACTGGTCGCGCATGACATTGTACCGCAAGCTGACCAAGCACCATGTCACGCGGGGCGGTGCCGGGAGCTAAAGCCTCGCGCTGGCAGCGCCGTGGCGATCCTGTTTCGACACTGGGAAAGAGCGCGCCGATATAAGTCCGGCAAGCGATGATATGCCCGGGTCCGTGTGACGGTTGAATCGCCGCCGGCGACAGGCCGAGGGACAGGGCCGGGGGACAGGGCCGCGGGAGATATGGGACACCAGTCGTGTCGTATCTTTTTCGCGCTACCTCCGCGAGGCGACTAATATAATATCGTTATATATCAAATATTAATGCGACACATAAGGCCTTGGGCATCACTGGGCGCGAGGCGCGGTTTCGATATGATTTCGCCGACGCGATAAACCCTCGGCAGGAGCGGACCGATTTTTACGCTCAAGGCTCCGGGGGCGTAACACTGTCGCAGCCGCGATCGGCGAGTGTGACACAATAGCTGTTACACACCGCCCAAAAAACGGCTGATTTCCGACGAATATCAACTGGCACGCAACCTGCTGAAGCTTGGTAAGCAGGGAGTGACTTGCCCATGAAGCGGTTGAGATCGGTATCGGAAGCAAATGAGCGCGCGGGCGGTGAGCCCGAAGGCGTCGTTGCCGCGATCTACGTCAACTATTTCGAGCTGGGGCATAACCCGTTCGAGTTCCTGATCGATTTCGGCCAGTTCCACCCCGGCCTCGCCGACGGCGAGGGCGCGACCGCGATTCACAGCCGCATCGCGCTCGCCCCGCCTTACGCCAAGATGCTGTCGGCGCTGCTCGCCCGATCGGTGCGCGAGCATGAAACCGAATATGGTCCGATCGCCGTGGTCGGCGCGCTCTCCAGCCCGATCGATTCAGTGCTCAGCCCGCTCGGCGATTTCGAAGAGCGCGCCCGCGCGCTGCGCTCGCAACAGCCCCATTCCACTTCGGCCCCTTCAAACAACCATAGGTGATTCGATGACTGCGCAGATTCGCCCCAACCGCATGGAAGTCAGCGACCGGTTCCCGATGCTCGGCTTTGCCGTTCGCACCGACGAACCCAATGTCGAGGCTGAAGTGGTGCTCGCCAATGACATCGCCCTGTTCGGCGGTCAGAATAGCAACCGGCGCACCGCGGCCAATTTCTATTCCAGCCGGGAGCATGGCACGCTGACGGTGCCGCGCGGCGAGGGCGTCTTTGTCGTACCGCCCGATGTGCTGGCGCGCTTCATCGGCAGTGAGAAGATATTCTTCGGCCTGGCCACCGGCCATGGCGGCAATGGCGGCCTGAATGTCGATGCGCTGCCGCGCGATGGCAGCCCCTATGTGTCGCTGCGCGGCTTTACCGGCCGCACGCTGCGGCGCAATTTCGGTGGCGCGCGCGGGTCGGGCGCGCCGCGTCTGGAATGGACCGGCGATGCGCCCAAGCCCGGTAGCGAAGGCACGAACGGGTCGGGTAAGGGCGCCGCGACGATCACGCCGAACGGCGCCAATGGCACATCGGCGGCGCCCCAGCCTGGCCAGTCTTCGGGCAAATATGACGACGGATTCGGCCCAATGCCGGCGATCCCGGCGCGCGAGAGCAGCTATCGCGGACGCCCGGCAGCGAGCGGCAGGCAAACGGGTGGCAGGCAGGCGGTCGGGATCACGATGAGCAGCGGCACGACCGCCGCCGCCGCGCTCGACTGGATCCGCACCAAGATCGAGCAGGGGGTGCAGGCGGCCGGATCGCATGTCGATCCGCCATCGATCTATTATCTCGGCGACAATAGCAGCATCTTCATCCGCGCCTGGCAGATCACGTTCGGGGCCACCGCGCTGTTCGTGCCGACCAACGGCTTCCTCGCTGCCATCCCGTCACTCGCCGCCGAGACCGGCGTGACATTGTCGATCGGGCCAGTACTCGATACGCCGCTGTTCGGCGGCGGTATCGGCGTGGCGTTCTCGCCCGACGGCCAGGTCGCGCTGTTCGGCGCGGGAGAAATCAGTGCCGATTTCGACGGCCTGCTCGAATTCGTGAAATCGCTCAAGCTCGCGCTCACCGCGAAGATGAAGCTCGGTTATAATCGCGGCGGGCTCGCCAAATTCGCCGATATCAGCACGGTCGCCGGCATCAACGTCGGCGAGGAGATCGTCGGCGGATCGGAAATCTGGCTCGATTCGACCGGCAGCGGCATTGGCGGCGCGGTCAGCATCGGTGTCGGTTTCGCACTGCAGCTCGCCGCGCAACAGGCCCCGGCCCGCCGCGTCGGCATCACGATGAGCAGCGGAACGACGGCCACTGCCGCACTCGACTGGATCCGCGCGAAAATCGAACAGGGCGTGCAACTGGCGGGCGACACGGTGGACCCGCCATCGATGTATTATCTCGGCGACAATAGCAGCATCTTCACGCGCGCCTGGCAAATCGGCCATGGAGCCGCCGCGCTATTCTCGCCATTCAGCGCGTTCCTCGCGGCCTTGCCGGGGCTTGCCCGCGATAGCGGCGTGACCTTGTCGATCGGTCCGGCACTCGACACGCCATTGTTTGGCGCCGGGGTCGGCGCGGTCTTCGCGCCGGATGGGCAGGTCGCCTTGTTCGGAACCGGAGAAATCAGCGCCGACTTCGATAGCTTGAGCGAATTCGTCACCTCGCTGAAACTCGCGCTGCAGGCCAAGATGAAGCTTGGCTATAATCGCGGCGGACTGGCGAAATTTGCCGATCTTCACACCGTTGCCGGGGTGAGCGTCGGTGAGGAACTTGTCGGTGGCGCGGAAATCTGGCTCGATTCGACTGGCAGCGGCATTGGCGGCGCGGTCAGCATCGGCGTCGGCTTCGCGCTGCAGCTGGCGGAGCAGGAAGCCATGGAAGGCAAGGCGGGTTCGCCCGCCTATGTGCCGCCGTCGCTACCGTCCGACCCGCGCCAGCGCGCGACGCGCATCGGCGGCACATTCGGTCAGCGGATCGGCGAGGCACTCGACCTCGGGCTCGATGGTGCGACGATCACGCCGCTGCTCGACAAGCTCGACCCCCCGGCTGCTGCCCCGACTGCAGTGCTGCCGCTTGGCGTGGCCCGGTCGCTGAACGCCACCACCTGGTCGATCAACTGGGACGGCATCGATGCGGTGCCGCAACCGACCGGCAAAAGCTGCTGGGCGACGACACTGTCGATGTTGATCGGCTGGCGCGACAGCAAGAGCGTCATGCCGTCCTGGGTCGCCGAACAATGCGGGCGCAGCATCAACGATGGCTTGCCCTGGGCGAACCGCGCAGATGCCGCTGCCGCACTTGGCCTCGGGACGGTCGCGCCGGCTTGCTACACGCCCGACGGATTTGCCGGCCTGATCGAACAGCATGGCCCGCTCTATGTCGGCAAGATCATGAGCGACACGATCAATTCGGGTCACGCCGTGCTCGTCGTCGGCATGTATTCCGATGGCCAGAATTATTTCGTGCGCGTGGTCGATCCCTGGGATCGCCCGGTCGGCACCCCCGGTGCGCCCGATCCCTATGAGAGTACGCACAGTAGCGGCAGCCGCTACATCATGCGCTACGAGGATTTCCAGAACGAGTATGAAATGGCCGCGGCGGGCAACCCCGCTTATGTCCAGATCATCTATGCCGGGGTTCCTCTGGGGCAGGCGATCAACCGGGGCACCGGCGCGCCATCCGGCTTTGCGATGTCCGCGCCGCAAGCGCGGCGGGCGGGCGCAACGGCATCCCCAGCGCGCCGCGTGCCGGCCAATGCACTCATCGCGCCCGCGGTCGCGGTGGAAATAGGGATCGCTGTCGGATCGGTCATCGGCGGCGCGATCGTCTCCGCATCGGGCACCGACATAACCTATCAGGTCGATTCATATCGCGGCTGGAAGCGACCGCGACAGCTCGATGCCCAGGCGCCGCTCAACACGGTCGAAGACGCGTCGATCACGATCGATTGGGATGACGATTCGATCCTCGATTCGATCGGGATGAAGCTCGACATTCGCTGGCAATATGACGGCTGGTCGCTCGGCAACGTCATCATGGTTGCGCATGGCTTCAACGATGCCGTCGGCGATGCGCTGGCCGTGCATGCGCAGATTTCGGAAACCGATAAACCCTTTATCGGCACGAGCCCGACCAGTGCACCGCGCTACATCAACAATCCCGGGGCGATGCTGGTCGTGACGATCACCTATCGTCGCGAGCGCATGGTGCGGGGCGACGAGGTCTATGAAAAGGTCATCACGTTGCTGCCGACCGGCCAGTACGTCGAATCCGGTCGCGAACTCTGAGCCAGGGACAGAGATCGATCATGGCATCGTCCTACGGCTCCCCGCCCGCGCACCGGTCGCTCCAGGCATCGAAGCGTGTTCCCGCCAGCGCCCTGGCGGGGGACTTCTGGGGTGACCGGTCCGGGACCGCGCCCGCTGGCGGCGGCAGCGATATGTCCGAAACGACGACCGAAACGTCGCCCACGCCCGCCAGCACCAAGGCGCCGCCCGCGACGGAAACGCTTGGCCGCCGGGCGGGCGCGGTCACCGATGAGCTCGACTTTCCCGAATTCGTCTCATCGCTGATCCATGGCACCTGGGACGCAATGGTCGACTCGTCGATCCGCCAGATGGACGCCTATGCCGATCTGGTCGCGGCGATTTCCAAGCCGATGGCGCAGTTCCGCGAAGAGAATGTCACCGCGAACCAGGCGCGAGACTGGCTCGTCTCGCAATATCCCGGCGACCTCGCTCTGGCACGCGACGATAGCGGTGTCGCGGTCGTGCCGCGCGGTGCGCTCGACGAGTTCGGCAGCGGTCCGTCGCCGGACTGGCTACGCGATTTCGGTGCCGCCGATCAGCCGCTCACCCCCGAGCTGATCGAGGAAGTGCTGATACCCGCCGCGCGCGACCGGCTGGCGGGCGACCGCATGCAGACCCTGGCGACATTGGTCATGCTCGGCATGAACCGCATCGTCGTGCGCGACGGCTCGATCACCGCGCGGCTGAAGTTCCGCGCGGCGGCCAGCGACAAATCGTCGGTCGATTATGCCGTCAGCGACGATCCCGGCAGCGCGACGCCGTCGGGCAATTGGTCGACCCGCGGCAGTACCGCCTATGCGGCACCCGTGACCAAGGTATCGACGGTCGGCGTCAACGCGCAGACCGACACGACGATGAATGCCGAACTGTTTGGTGAAGTGAAGATCAATTTCGCCAGCGAGACGATCCCGCTCGACCGTTTCGCCGACGATGCGCGCCGGACTATGCTCGAACGCGCCGCGCGGCCGATGCCGCCCGCTGCTTCCGCCACGGCACCGGCTCCCGCCGTCCCGCCCGCTACGATCGCTCCGGCCGCAATTGCTGCGCCACCGCCGCCGCCGGTCGCAGCGCCGCCCGTCCTCGCACCAGCCTCGATCATCACCCCATCACAGCCGATCGGCGCAACCTCATGACGTCCGCCCGCCGCCCGCTCGAAGACATGATCGGCGAGCTCGCCGACAGCATGATCGCGTTGCCCGAGACGCAAGCGGGCGGCGGGCTGCGCACCACCCGCATCGAACTCACCTTGCCGGTCGAAACGCGCGTCACGCGCGGTCCTGCGGGGCTGCGCATCGAAGCGGACATGCCGCGCACCCATACGCGAACCGATTTCGACTTGCCGGTCGGCCGCTTCACGCTGACCCTGACCGAAGTGCCGGTCGAGGCCGTGTCATGATCGGCAACGGCTCCATCGCGCTGGAGGATTTCATCCAGGCGGTCCAGCTTCAGCTCGACACCGCCCAGACGCGCATGAGCCTCAAGGCGCAGAACGACAGGCTGCCGCTGACCTTCGCGATCCGCGACATCGCGATGGATCTGAAAGCGCATGTCGAACTCGACGACGGCGAAATCCGCATTCGTCCGGCTGGTCCGCAGGACAAGGATCCGACGGTCCTGAAGCTGACCTTCACCGCGATCACGCGGCCGATGATCGAGGAAAACGCGGTCCAGCTCGCGGTCGATAACAAGGACGATGTCCTGTTGTCGTCGCTTGGCGATGACGAGCTTGACCAGGACGAACGCCGCCGGCTCGAGGGCATCGGCGTGCGCACCGTCTCCAAGCTCAACGAAATCCGCAAACAGGGATTGGGCGGATCGGTCGGGCGGATCACGCGGCTGCCGATCGACAAGCTGGAAAGCGTGCTGTCACGCGCCACCCGGCCCTTGGTCGACGATGTGTCGAGCGAACCCGATGGTGCCGACGAGCTGCGCCAGCGGCTGCGTATCAAGGGGCGCAATTTGCTGCGCGATGGCACGCCGCCGCGCGTGTCGATCGCCGGGCGACCAGTCAATGTCGTCCATGCAAGCGATACCGAAATCGTGCTGGCGCCGGATATCGACCAGCTCGCCGGACAGATGAGCCTGAGCCACGACAGCAAGGCGCCGACCGAATTGTGGTTCGACCAGAGCCATGCCGCGCCGCCGCTGATGCAGCCCATCATCGAGGGCAATGGTGCGCTCTACGGCAATGGAGGCCACGCATGAGCGTCAGCCGCGCCATCCTGCCCTGGGCGCATCGCTCGGGTGCCTATGCATTGCCGACCAGCCTGCTCGTGCGGCTGAAGCTGGGCGAAGTGCCTGCCGGGATTCCGGCCGCGCTCGACGTCCGGCGCAAAGCCGCGTTGCCGGCCGACAGCACCGGGCACGGTGCGCTCGACCGTGTGGTGAGCAGTTTTGGCAGCCATGTACAGGTGTCGCGGCTCCATGCCGCGGCGCGGGCGCTGCGCAACGTCGGCGCGCGCAATATGGGGTATAGCGAGGAAGAGGAGGTGTCGGGCATCGCCCGCGTCCTGCGCTTCGACGTGGCCGAGGGCACTCATGTCGGGTCGCTCGCCATCTCGCTGATGCAACTCGATCTGGTCGAGTCCGCGATCCCCAATTATATCACCACCGTCGGTCTCGACGGGCCCGATATGCCACGGCGTCCTTCTGGCGATGATGATGGCTGGGATCCGCGCGACCTGGTCAATGCGCGGCGCGCTCTCGCCTATGAAGGCGGCGATGCCAGCGTCATCGTCGGTGTCGTCGACAGCGGGCTGGCGCTGGAGCATCCCGAATTCGCCGGCCGGCTGCGCCATGGCTATGACACGGTGCAACTGGGCAAGGGCGAACTGGCCGGCGGCGTCGCGTTGCTCGGCGACAATCAGGGTGCCGATACCAACCCCACCGACCGCTATGTCGGCCATGGCACGGGCTGTGCCGGGATCATCGGCGGGTGCGGCAGCGAGATGCCGCCGGGCCTTGGCGGCGACTGCCGCATGCTCCCGTTGCGCGCGCTGGGCGCCGCGCGCTTCCCCGGGCGCGATGCCGCGGTGGGCGTCGGCGCGCTCAGCGATCTCGACATGGCGCTGGTCATGGCGGCGCAGCTCGGCGCGAAAGTCATTAATTGCAGCTTTGGCACCGAGGATGACGCGCTCGAACCCGGCGCGCCGAAACCACATGCCGAGGCGGTGGCTTTCGCGACCGCGCGTGGCTGCGCGCTGGTCGCGGCATCGGGCAATAGCGGCGACGACCATATCTATTGGCCCGCGGCATTTCCCGATGTCATCGCGGTCGGTTCGGTTGCGCTCGACCGGTCGGTCAGCAGCTTCTCGACGCATGGCAAGCACGTCGCGCTTTGCGCGCCCGGCGAGCGCGTCCGGACCGCGTCGCTCGATGGTTATCAGAGCGCGACCGGTACCAGCTTCGCCGCGCCCTTCGTCGCCGGTGCCGCCGCCTTGCTTGTCGCGCGCGCCAACACCCGCGCCGCCGCGCTCGACCCGGCGACGATCAAGTCATTGCTGATCGACAGCGCGCAACCGCACCGCGGCGACGTCGGCCCCGGCAATGGCGCGGGCGTGCTTGATGCCGCGCGCGCGCTCGAACTGCTCGATCAGGCGCTCGACGCCGATGAAACGACTGAATTGGGAGGTGCCGATGACGGCTGATCCACCCTCCGCCCGGCACTGAACCGACACCCATACTCTCTTCGAAAGGAACACCGACATGGCCACCTCGACAACCCCGACCCAACCCGCTTCTCCCGCGTCGCCATCCGGCGGTGCATCCGGAGGGGGCGGCAGCGGCGGCATCAAGATCGTCAACGTCAATTTCTTCGACATTCGCGATCGCGAAAACACTGCGCGGAGCGACGTCCGCGCCGACTGGCAGATGCTCGAACAGCGCAAGCAGAAGGTCGGCACGCTGGGCGAGGACGACCAGGCCGAACATGCTCGCCTGACCAAGCTGCTTGCCGTGGTGAACGGCACCGCCACCAAGGCGCCGCAATTCATCGATCCGCTGTTCGGCGCGGCGCGGCACTTGCTCCGGCAGGACCATCTCGGCCTGCAGCCGATCGAGGTCGAGCATAGCGGTTTCACGCCCGCGTCCAGTGCCAAACTGACTTTTCCCAAGCTCGCCAATGCTGACGAAGCGACGCGTGACCGCGAAGTCGCACGGATCGGCCTGGTCATCGGCCTGCTGCAATTGTGGAAGGCGCCGCTGCCGCGCCTGATCGCGGATTCGGCCGGCGAGGTGAAGGCCGACGACACCGGCCCGAACTACGGTGAGTTCGGTGAACAGCTGGTCAAGGCGATGGCGCGTGTCTCCACGCGCATCGATCTTGCCGTGCGGATCCTCAAGACGATGTCCGACGCGGTCAATGTCGCGGGCGACGCGCGCGAGCCGGAAATATCGAGCCTCGAATATGCGCAGGTTTTCGAAAAGCTGGTCGAGCGCAATATCTCGGCGAAGGACCCCAACCTGAAGCCGCAGGTCGAGGAATCGTTCGGGCGCGTACAGGATATCGGCGCCGACAAACCGATGCACGAATTCGAGATCAACCTGCCCGACCTCGAAGCGACGACCGAGTTCGAAGTGGTCGGCGATCATTGCCGCCTGATGGGCTCGTTCATCTTCGCATCGGCATTCGAGGAGCTGAAGGCGTTCCAGGTCGTCGACAAGCTGGTCGAGATGTCGCAGCGCGGCGAGATTCCGTTGATCCGCGGGCCCGCAGGCACGCAACTCTACAGCTATTGGCGCGAAGCCCCGAACCGGATGAGCGAAGTCGAGCGGCAGAATTTCTACGCCATGACGCTTGGCCTGCCGACCGGTCAGCCCGGTGTATCGGTCAATAGCGACTTCCAGGACCTGTGGCTGCGCTTCGTCTCGTCGGTGTCGTCGCTGGTTCGCGAAAGCCGCGTCGATCGCCTGATCCGCTCCTCGCTGCCGGTCGCGATCAACCAGCAACAGGTGAAGAAGGCGGCGCGCGACCTTGCGGTCAACATGTCGTCGCGCGGTTATGGCATGATCTTCTATGCCGCCGCCGATCTGCAGAAGCAGATCAACGACATGATTGCGTTGCTGCGCGATCCGGAACTGCGCGCGGCGTTCGGTGCTCGCGACATGTGGGGCGTGATCGACCAGATCGCCCAGACCGAATTGGGCGGCGCCCGCAACTCGTCCAAATATCGCATGCTGGCGACGAGCGGCGCGATCATCACCAACTGGATCGCCAACCATACCGACCGGCTGCGTGATCCGACCGCACCGATGGTCGAGCTGCGCGATGTCGAGAATCCGCCGGCGCGCGCGTCGGGCCAGACACCCGTGTCCAAGCCGACCGACTATGATCTCGTCAACGCGTGCGAGATGTGGCTGGCGGACTCGGCGATGGGCGAAGACCGCGTCGAGCAGATGTCGCAGCCGCGCGAATCGCCGCAGGTCACCGCCCGCCCGATCCAGATTCCATCGATCGCGCGCGACCTGCTCGAAGGAACCGGGCTCGGCCTGGGCATGGGCTTCGACCCGGGGCTCTCGCGGGCAAACGGCCGCGCCAACGGCCATGGCAGCTATGCGGGCTATTGATAGCCACGCCCGCACAAGGAGGATTGCGCCATGCGCTACGAACCATTGAGCCGACGGATCAAGACCCGCCTGATGACGGCGTCGCGCTCGCTCCGCACCGCCGACCCGGGGCACTTCGTCAACAACATGATCGAGGACAGCTTCGCATATCCGATGGGCGACCGGCGCTATGAGGATAATCCGCTGTTGCGCGGTGCTGCGCCGTTCGTGCCGAAATTCGGTGCGGCGCAGCCTCGTACGCTGGCCTTCGACCTGGAACCGCTCGGTCCCGATGCGTCGGCAGGCGACCGGCGCGACGCCGCCACGCGCGAGATGCGGCGCCTCGTCGCCGACAATTTCGGCAATGAAGCGCTGCATTGGTATGACGGCGCAAGCGAAAGCAAGCGCGGCCTGTCGCGGTCCTCCGCGCTCAATTACGGCGCATTCTTCGGATCGAGTTTCGATGCCAACGGCCTGCAATCGGCGACCGTCACCTATGAGGGCGGCTCGGGCGCGACGAACGACGTCAACCCGGCGCTGGCACGACTGATCGGCGCTGCTATGTCGACCATGCCGGGCATGCGGCCGGTATTCACCACGCTTGTCGCGGGCCGGGATTATGGCAGCCAGATGGTCACCTTCCTGATGACCAACGGCTTCCGCCTTGCCGAGATGCAGCCGATGCTCGACGAACTCGGGCTGGGCAAGCGGCTCGCCAGCATTCTCCAGGTGATCGGCGTCGCGCTTGGCGGGCGCTTCGAGATCCCGCCCGGCGCTGCGCTGGTCGCATTCGGCCGCAGCCCGCAAGGTGTCGAACTCGAACTGCAGGTGATGCTCGACGCGATCCCCGACGTGCCGCCGAATTTCCTGCAATTGCTGACCATGAACTTGCGCGAGCGTCCGCGCGAACTGGGCACGCTGGAACGCTTTCTCGAGGCCTTTACGCCGGAAGACAATGTCTGGCCGGGGCGCTTCAGCATCCTGAGCGTCAAGATCGCGCCCTCGGGCCCACCCAAGATCGGCCTGTTCCTGCGTCCGGTCGAGTTCGAGATCAGCCCGTCCGCCGGGCTCGTGTCCGAGGGGACGCCACTGTCGGTGCACTGAGCCGCACCGTCACCGCTCTGTTGCCGCCACCGCTCTGCCGCTGATTGTCCGAGGATCCATGTCATGAACGCAGCCGCTCGCATCCCGCTCGACGACATTGGTGTCGAGCCGCCACCGCGCCCGGAGGTTCGCGCCAAGGTGCAGGAACTGCTCGCCGCGACGCCGGCCTTTCATCAGCTGCCGTCGAGCCAGCAGATGCAGGTTGCGCGCGACACCGCGCGGATCGCCGACGCATTGGTCGGCCAGGCTGCGCCGGGCACCTCTTCCGTATCGTCTCAGGCAATGGCGGGCGGGGTCGACCAGTATGAATCGGACCAGGCAGCGGTCGATGCGATCGGCAACGATCCCTTCACCGCCGGGGCCGCGCGCGAAGGCGCGGCGATCGCCGGCGAGTTCATGAGGCAGGTCAATTTCGTCGAATTCGTTTCGGGGCTGATCGATGGCGTATTCAACTCGATCGTGACGTCGAACATCCAGCAGATGGAGGCGTATTCGAAGATGGTCTCCGACGTCTCGAAGTCGCTCAACCAGTTCCGCGACGACAATACGACGTCGGACGACGGTAAGGATCAACTCTGCGAGGCGTTTCCGGATGTGTTCGACGTCGGGCCCGACACTTTTACCGGGGGCACGCAACCCGTTCTCAAGCTGAAGGACGGGGTGGATCAGGACGCGGCACTCGCCAATGTCGCCGGCACGCTCAACCAGCACGCCGACAAGCCGATCGAGTCGATCGACGTGTCCGATCCGGAGGTGCAGGAAACGCTGATCAAGGCGGCGCGCGGGCAGATCGCCACGTCGCGGCAGCAATTGCTCGCGACGATGGTGCTGATGGGCCTGTCGCGCATCGTCGTGACCAACGGCAAGATCTCGGCGAAGATCATGTATGATTTCAACGCGTCGAGCCAACGGCAGCTTTCGCGCACCGCGATGGCGCGCGACTATGCGCGCGATGCGCAAGGCAACCTGTTGAAGATGGGTACAACCGAAACCGAGAATGAGACGAGCGACAAGGGTTCGCGCTCGAGCAATAGTTCTTATGAGGCTGGAAAGGGTAGTTATACTGGCACTTACGACGCCGATTACTACACCAAGGGCAAGTATAAATATACTGAGAAGCCGGTCATGACCGCGCAGTCCATGGCGAGCGAGACGCAGAACGACAATTTCTCCGCCAAGGCGAGCCTGATGGGTGCGGTCGAGGTCAATTTCAAATCGGACTATATGCCGCTCGACAAGATGGCGACGCCCGAAATGATGGCGGCGATCCAGATGCGCTCCAAGCCGATCGATCACAACAAACCGCAATATACGCCCGGCCCTGCGCCGGCGCCGGTCGCCGCGCCGCCGCCGCCCGCGCCGGCTCCCGCACCGGCGCCGGCAAGGGTCTGAGCCATGACCGCCGCATCCGTCATCGAACGCCACGAGGTCGCGGTTCAGCCGCCGACCGGCCTGTCTCCCGATGCGCTGGCCCGCGTGCGCCCCAAAGTGCAGTCGATGCTGACGCAGATTCCCGCTTATGCGCAGATGACGAACGAGGAACAGGCCAAGCTCGCGCACGATATGGTCAAGGTGCTCGCCTATATGGACGACCCCAACCGCATCGTCGAACAGACCGCCCCTGTCATGGCCCCCGTCCTGGCCGAAGCACAGGCCGACGCCAATGAACAGACGCGCAAGAACCTGTCCCAGTCGCCCGGTTTTGCCGGTAAGGATTTCGTTGCGGGCGCCGCGGCACAGGGTACCGACCAGTTCGTTCGCCTGGTCAAGGAAGTCGATTTCCCGGCCTTTGTCGGCGGGCTGATCAACAATGTGTTCAAGACGATCGTGGAAACCTCGATCGAACAGATGCGCGCCTATGGCGAGCTGGTCGCCGCCGTCGCGAAGACCGCAGAAGATTATATGGCCGAGAATATCGGCATGGGTCAGGGCCGCGATTATCTGGCGCAGCGCTTCCCCGATCTGCTCGACGTGGATATCGACGATGAGGGCAATTCGAAGTTGAAGGTGACCTCGGACGATGAGGAAGCCGCTCTGGCCGAAGTGCATTCGACGCTCGGCATGAGCGGGGAAGCGGCGACCGATCTTTCCGAAGAAGAGACCGAGATGGCGCTGGTCAATGCGGCGCGCCTGACCATGGCCAAGTCGCGGCAGCAGCTTCTGGCATCGATGGTGATGCTCGGGATCAACCGTATCGTCGTGACCGACGGCTCGATCGTCGCCAAGGTGAAGTTCGACATGCGCGCGACCGATGAAGCGAAGCGCGGCTATCGTGCTTCGGCCTATGATCGCCAGACCAGCAGGAACAAGAATGTCAGCGCCTTTGGCGGCGGGTTCCTCGGTTTTGGCGGTGGCTCGGTCAACGTCAACGAACAATCGCATGTCGCGACCGTCAGCACTGGTGTCGACGAGACGAGTGAATCGAAGCTCGATCTGACAGCCAAGCTGCAGGGCGAGGTCCGGGTCAACTTCAAGTCCGATTATCTGCCGCTGGAGAAGATGGCGACGCCCGAGATGATCGGGGCGATCCAGGGCAATTCGCAGCCCACCCCGCCGCGCAACATGGCGCGTTCCGGAGCGACGCCGACGCCTGCCGCGCCGGCGACGCCGGGGCAATGACCGGCGTGGACACCCGGTCGCTCACGACGGCGACACCCTTCGGCCTGCGCCGTGCGCTCGAAGAGGCCGAAAATCTGGTGCTGGCGGCCGAAGCGCACAGCGTGATGATGGCCGAGCTTGGCCAGATCGACTTGCCTCCGGCGGAGCGCGCCGATGCGATGCAGCTCCGCGCGATCGCCAGCCTGTACCTTGCCTCGACGCTTGAGGCGGCCGGCCTGATCCAGGCTGCCGACGACCTGACGCGGCTGGTGCGGACCGGCGCGCTGGGCGGGGATCTTGGCGAAGCGGCGGCGCTGATCGAGACATTCTGGGATGGACGGAACGACCGCGCGAACGAAGCCGAACGCCTCGCGCTGTTCGGCCGGTTGTTTGGGGCGCCGGCCGGGCCGGACGATGCCGCCGGCGGCGCGAATAGCGACTTCGAGGAAATGCTGCTCGATTTGTGCGACTCGATCATGAAGGCGGTCGATGGCGGCGGCCAGGGACGTGCCCGCGCCGCCGCTGCCCGTCTGGCGGAAAACGTCGCGGCGGCGTCGAATGACATGGTGCAGATGCTGGCGCGTGAAATCCTGCAATCGCTGGGTCAGGCGATCGCGATTCTCAATCATCCTTCGGTGCGTGCGATGCTCGCCGCGCGAACGATGTGGGATGCGGTGACCGCGATCGATCGCCGCTTTCGTCGGACGTCACGGCCGACGCTGACGCATCTGCGGCGCGGGCGCGCGGGGATGGCGGTGCTGGCCTGGCTGGCCGACCATGTCGATACGATCGAGGGAGGCGGTGGGTCGCTGGTCTCCAACGGCGATCTCGTCGTCGACGCGGCGATCGACTGGGTCGACGAAACGCTGTCGATCGTGCGCGGTGAAAGCGAACAACCGGCTGTATCCGCCCGCGCTCCGGCGGGCGGCAGGGCACCGGATGCGGGCGGGTCGGCCTGGCGCGACCTCGGGCGCTGACATGATGACGACCGCGCCCGCCACCGCGGCTTTGGCGCAACCGCCCGGCCATGTCCGGGCGGTGGTTCACGACGCGCTGACTCAGGCGCAGGGGTTCGAACAGGTCGCGCCGGACGACCGGCGGACGATCGCCAACGCGCTGGTCCGCATCGCGCATGCGGCAAAACTGCTGGAGGAAGAGAGCAGTGCCCCGGCGCCGCAAATGCCTCCGGTCGCTCGCGCCATGGATGCGGCAGGACATTATGGCGGTTCGGCGGTCGAGGGGATGGCGGGCACGACGCGCCGCATGCTGCAGGCGATCAGCTTTCCGCGCTTCGTCAACGAACTGATCACCGGCGTTTTTCGCGCGATGGTCGAAACCAACCAGCAGCAGCTGCAACAATATGTCGAACTGGTTCGCGGGGTCTCGCAGTCGCTCGACGGATTTTCCTCGCTCGGCGGGAGCAGCGACGACCCGGCGAAGCGCTGGCTCGCGCAGCAATTTCCGCAGAGTTTCGCGGTCGAGGAACCCGAGCCGCCCGACCCGCGCGACGTGCCCGACCCGGAGGACGAGCCCGAACCAGTGCGGCTCACGACACGCGGCGCGCCGCCGAGTGTCGACGCCATTCGTGCGGCGCTCAGCCTGGAGCCGGGCACGGCGGTGCCGACCGGCGCGCAGGAACTCGTGCCGTTCGTGCGCGCGTCGCTCGCGCGCAATCGTCAGCAGATGCTCGCCACCATGGTGCAGATGGGCATGCAGCGCATCGTGATCGATTCGGGCCGCATCAACGCATCGATGCGCTTTCACATCGACGCGAGTTCGGCCGCCGAGGAACAGTCGCACAGTGGCTTCGACACGCGGACGACGATGGGCGCGAGCGCATCAGGCGGCATCGGTTTATGGAGCGCATCGGCTTCGGTGAATACGACGATCGGCTATGTCCGCACCGACGATGTCGCGACGCGCGAGCAGACCAACGCATCCGCCGACCTCAACAGCTCGGTCGAGCTGCATTTCCGCACCGATCAGGTGCCGCTCGACCGCATTGCGTCAGAGCAGACGGTCGAGCGCCTCCGCCTCAATACGCTCAACCCCGAACGCGAATTGTCGATCGCGGCGGAAACCGATCGCGCCCGCATCACCGCCGATCAGGCGGCCAACACCGCGCGCGGGGCCAACCGCCCGCCCGCGCTGGCGCCCACACCGCCGCCGCCACCGCCGAGCGCGGTCGATTCCGCGATCGGCGCGCTTACCGGCAGGGGCGCGGGAGGGGCAGCCGGGAGCGGCGCGGGCGCCGGTTCGACCTCGGGTGCCGGTTCTACCTCCGGGGGTGGCGCAGCTGGCGGCTCGACCACTACAGGCGCCGCCCGGACCGGTGCTGGGTCAGGCAGCCCCCCGGGCGGAACAACGACCGGTGGCGCTGGAGGCACCGCACCGGTCGCCGGGAGCGGTGGAACCACTACCGGCGGGACAGCGGTCGGGGGCGGTGCACCGGGCGGCGCCGCCGCTCCAAACCCGCCCGCCGGCGCCGGGTCGCCGGCATCCGGCGGATCGACCACAGCCGGCACCGCGACGGCTCCGGCCGGCGGTGGTGCGGCGGCGATACGGACCTGAATTGCGCTGTTGCGGAGCCAGCTATGTCCCGCGCGGCACACCGGCGATTGCAATCAATGTTCGCGATCCGCCGTTCAGTCGTTATTGGCCTGTGCGTCAGCAAGCAGGGATATCTTCATGACCATTACCCGTATCGATGCCGGCCCACGCATGAGCCAGGCGGTCATTCATGGCGACACCATCTACTTCGCCGGTCAGGTTGGGGCACCGGGCGAGTCCGTGATCCGGCAGACTCACGCTGTGCTCGCCCAGATCGACGCGTTGCTGGCGCGCACCGGAAGCGACAAGGATCACTTGCTCAGCGCGACCATCTGGCTTGCCGACATGGCCGATTTCGCGGAGATGAACGCGGTCTGGGACGCGTGGATCGCGGGCGCGCCGGCGCCGACCCGGGCAACCGGCGAAGCAAGGCTGGCAACACCCGATTATCGGGTGGAGATCATCATCGTCGCTGCACGGGCCTGACCCGAGCCCGGCCGATTGCGGGGACAGGACCATTCCACAGCCGACAGGCTTGAAAGCGGACCGTGACACAGCTGCCATTCGGACCGCCCGCTTCATGGGTACTGGACAATATTCGTGCCCTGAGACATGCGACACCATGCCCAAAGGAGCGGACGCGCCAGTCTCAGTGACCGATCCCATAACGCCCGCGCCCGGGCGTCCGGCGACGCCTACGCGGCCACAACCGCGTCGCGGCATTGGCTTTGATCTCACTCTTGCACCCGAATTGGACAGGGCCGTCGGATTTCGACTTCGGCGCTCGGTAAGCGTGGCGGACGGACTATTTTCGGAAGTGTTCGCACCGCTGGATATCACGACTCAACATTATGCGATTCTGATGACGATCCGTCACAATCCCGGCTGTCCGCCATCGGCCCTGTCGAGCCTGCTGCACATTACGCCGAACAACCTGGTGCCCCATATCGACGGCCTGGTAAGCCGCGGCTATGTCGGGCGAACGTCGAGCGAGACGGATCGGCGGATCAAGCATTTGCGTTTGACCGAATCGGGCGAAACATTCGTCCGGCTTTTGGCCCGAAAGCATGATGAAGTGCGCGCGCGGGTCGAAGCGCGCATGGGCACGGAGAATGTCGCCAAGCTGCTGGAGCTGTTGTCGCTCTACAGCGACGGCTGATTCAGGAATTCAGATGTTGGGCAAGGGCGTCGTTGAACGCCGCCGGATTCTCGATGTGCGAAAGATGTGCCGCGTGCGGCAATATGGTGCTGTGCCCGTGCCTCACGCCAGCGGTGATAATCGGCACCGAGGCGCCACGCGGGCCATCCTCGGCACCGCCGATCACGAGAGTTGGGGCGCCGATCCGCGCCAGGTCCGCGCGCAGGTCCACGTCGCGGAGCGCGCGCGTGTTGCCGATATAGCCGAGCGCGGCCATCGTTGCCATGTGGCCGATGAGCATCTCGACCTGTGCCGGCGCAGCCTCGCGAAATCCGTCGCTGAGCCAGCTGGTGATTGTGCTGCGCGCAATGTCGGCCATGCCGTCGGCCCGCGCTTGTGCTGCCAGCTCATCCCAGACGGGCTTGTTCGGGATGAATGCCGTGGTGTTCGCCAATACCAGCCGGTCGATCCGTTCCGGAAAATTGGCGGCGAGCCACATCCCCGTCATGCCACCTTGGGACACGCCCACGAAATCGGCACGCGTGATGTCCAGTGCGTCAAGGATCGCCAATGCATCGGCACCGAGCATCGCGACCGAATAGTCGCCTGGCGGCGCATCGCTCGCGCCGTGGCCGCGAGTATCGAAGCGGATGACGCGGCGCCCCGCGAGCGCGGATAGCTGGCCGTCGAACGTCTCCAGCCGGCCGCCCAGATAATGCGACAACAGGATCGGCTTGCCGTCTTCGGGCCCGTCAACGACCACGTTCAGGCGGCAGCCGCTGCTGGTGACGATGTGCATTAATGGTCTCCGGTGGCTCAGCCCGGCCAGCGCTGCGACGGCGTCCATGGCGAGGGCATGTAATAGGGAACGGCGATGAAGGTCGCCTCCACCGCGGTGATGCGGCCGGCCTTGATCTTGAACAGCTCCAGCACGCTCCAGCTATGCGGTTCGCGGAAGATCGACTTCATCTCCGTGCCGTCGGTCAGCGTATAATTGTCGAGCACGCCCTTATGATCGATGAACGCACGGCTCATCACCAGCCCGCGCGCTTCGTCGACGACGACGAAATCGCGGTCGCGCACGCGTTCGTTGAAACGGTAGCGACCGAGGCGGAACAGCTTCTCGACGTCGGGGAAGGCCATGCCATTCTCGAACCGGACGCAGTCGGGCGAGAATGCAGTGTCGCGGATTTCACCGGTGTTGTTCTCCAGTGTCGACCAATAACCATTGGCGATGCCGATCAGCGCGGCGCGCGACATGCGTTCGGCGGGTTCGACCGGCTGGAGCAGGCCGGGGTCGTGGCGGAAATCCTCGATCTTGCCGATCGGCGTGGGCGGCCCCGACAGGTTGCGACGGGTCGACAGGATATGCTCCGCCTCGACGATCTCGCCATTGGTCACGCGCAGCCGGATCGCCAGAAAGCCGGGCACGTCAAGCATGCGAATGGCGGTGAAGATGCCGATCGTGCCCGCGACGACATCGACCAGCGTCAGCGCGGGGCCGACTTCTTCCGCGACGCTGTCCCAGCTGCCGTCCGGAAACGGCAGTGCGACATTGTTCTCGCTGAAGCGGACATGAGTCGCGATCGGGGCGAGCGTCGGATCATGTGCGACATAGGCCGCGCGATAGGCGTCGGCGATGCGGTGCAGGCCCTTGGTGTCGATCATGCCGCTTCCTCTTCCATGTCGCGCAGGTCCGCCACCAGCCGGCTGGAAGCGAATATCAGGATGATCGCCGCGACGAACGCGCAAATGCCGCCCAGAACCATCGAATAGCGGATCGCGTCGGCGCCGTACGTGCCTGCCCAGCGATCGTTCAGCCAGCCGATCGCGAGCGGACCGACGATCTGCCCGACCATGTTGACGCAGAACAGGAACAGCGCGGTTGTCGTCGCGCGCATATGCGTCGGCACGATCGCGGCGAGTGCCGCATAGGTCGGGCCGAAATGGATCACGCCGGCGAACGATGCGATCGCCAGCCCGGTAAAGGCGACCGGCAGATCGTCCGACAGCAGGAAGACCAATTCGGCCGGCATCGCTATTGCGGCCCCGATCGCCGGCACCAGCAACAGCCAGCGCGGGTTGCGCCGCGCCGCCCACGCGGTGATCGCGCCGCCGAAGATTACGCCGACGATGTTGGCGAAGCCCTTGATCGGTCCGAAGCTGGCGCCGGCCTCGGCCGGGCCGAAGCCGTGCACGCGCATCAGAAAGGTCGGCGTCCAGGTCAGCACCGCATAGGCGTTGATCGCCAGCAGCGCGCCCGCGACACAGATCCAGGGATAGCTGCGCCGCGTCCGCAGCTTGGCCCAGACGTCGCGGAAAGGCAGCTTCGGGGCGGGGCCGCCGCGACGTGCGGGTTCAGGCACGGTCAACCACAATATCGCGGCCATGACGATGCCGATCCCGCCGGCGACGAAATAGGTGACTCGCCAGCCATGATGCTGCGCGATGATCCCGGCGATCGGCAGCATGAACAGAGCCGCGATGCCCGACCCGGCGGTCATGATCGACAACGCGAGCGGGCGGCTGCGCGCGCTGAAACGGTCGGAGAGCAGCGCAGCGCTGGGCGCGATCCCCGCTGCCTCTCCTGCGCCCATCAGGAATCGCGAAAGCGCGAGCTGTGCCACGCTGGTCACCATGCCGGTCGCGACCGTCATTGCGCTCCACGCCGCGCAGCCGGCGGCCAGGATGTTGCGACGGTTGGATCGATCCGCCAGCCGCGCGATCGGCACCGCAAGCCCCGAATAGAGCAGCACAAAGGCGAAGCCGGTGATCAGGCCCAGCATCGTGTCCGACAGATGCAGGTCCTGCTTGATCAGCGGCAGGACGATGCTGAGGATCGTGCGGTCGAGGAAGTTGAGCGCATAGATGATCGTCACGATCGCAAGGGTGTAGACCGAGATCGGCGTCCAGGACCGTTCGGTGGCGTCGTCGGGCAGGGTGGGCGAGCCGTTCACGGTGCTCATCCGAAATCCAGCTGGTTGTCGTGATACCAGCGGCCATGGACCTGCACGTTGGAGCGGAACGGCAGGATCACTCGCGCGACCGCCCCGTCCTCGGGGTGCTGCGCATCCGCGACGATCAATTCGGTACGCATCTCGGCATAGTTGCTGGCGGTACCGATCAGCCACCCATCGCCTTCCGCCGCGCCGGCATGGCGTGGCACGAAGGTCACTTCCTGCAAGGCGTGCGTCGGCCCGGCGAAGAACGAGCGCATCGTCCGATCCTGCATGTCGAACACCCCATAGCTATTGGTGATGCGCTTCACCCCCGTACCCAGCTGAGCACGATCGAGCGGTTTCGTCTCGTCGTTGAACGACGTGTAGGCATAGCGTGTCTTGCGGCCGAGAAAGCGTTCGTCCACGCGGCCGAGATCGACCACCGGGATATCGGGAAAGACGATTTCCTCGACAAAGCCGTCATCCTTCGACCCCAAGTCGAACGTCAGTCGGCGAATGAATGAGCGGCTCTTCACGGGATCCCATTTCGATCCGTCGGCGAAGGGAAAGAAGGGGAACGGATTGGATTCGAACATCGGCGCTTCCAGTATCACCTTGTCGCCCACCGTATAGGCGTTGAACGTGTGGACCACCGCGCGCGTCGGTCCCTTGAACCAGCGCAAGTCGCGAGCGTCGCCATCACGCGGCAAGATCCCGAAATAGGTCGGCGCATCCGAATCCCACGTCCAGTGGATCTTGCCCGCGCGCAGCCGCTCGATATCCGTGACATAGCCGAACACCGGAAAGATGACGTGGCGTTCGGTGATCGCCCAGTCATGGACCATGCTGACATAGGGCATCTTCAACCGCGTCTCGCGAGTCACGTGGCCCGCCTTGTCGATGCAGTAGAAGAACAGGTCGTCGCTGGCGAGGCCGGTCGCCTCGTACCCGAAGGTCAGCATCTCGCCGGTGACAGGGTCGATCTTCGGGTGCGCGGTGAAGGTCTGGCTGGCATAGGCGCCGCCGAAATCGTGAAAGCCGCGCGTCTCCAGCGTGATCGGATCGATCTCGATCGGGTGCGCATCTTCCTTAAGCGCGAAGAGCCGACCGGCATGCGCCTCCACACTCGTGTTCGCGACGGTGTTGCGCCATGGCTGTTCGACATTCGCCACCATCGGATCGCAATCATAGGGGTTGCGGTAATAGCCATAGAGCTGGCGCCCGGCGGCGCGATTGTTGCGCAGCCGCTCGGTGTCAATCCAGCGCCCGCGATAATCGACCCGGCCATTCTTGAAGCGGAAGCGGCTGATATAGCCGTCCTGGTTGAACACGGAATCGTCGGCATGCTTGGGCGGAAAGGCCCAGTCCCCGCCGACGCGCACGAACGCACCGCTTAGTCCCGCGGGCAGAATTCCCTCGACCGGGCAGTCGATCACGTCGGCCTCGAACGCCTGGGGCGCGAAGAAATCACTCATCTGCGACATTTGAATGGGCTCGATCTAGCTGGGGGACGGGGAGAAATCAGCGCGCGTCCCAGCCGGTGCCGGCGCGGTAGACATTGGCATTCAGGAACACGCCCTGCACGCGGGTGATGCCGCCATCCCGATACTTGAACGCCTGACCCAGCAAATTCTCGTTGGGGAATTGGGTGCGTTCCATATGGGGGTAATATTTGCCGTTCAGTGTCGCGCCCTTCACATCGCCGCGGCGACGGAAATTCCACACGCCGAACACCACCTGGCGTTCGACGTCGATCAACGGAAAGCGTGCATTGTCGTAACTGGTGATGAAGGAATAAATGCCCGTGCTCAGCTGCTCGCCCGGCGGCATCCCGAGCGTCGATCGCACCGCATAGAACCAGCTGTCCTCATCCTCGATCGGCTTTAGCGGATGCGGCCAATGGTCGTTCGGACCGATCGCCATCAGCGACCCGTTTTCCAGGCGCAGCGCGGATTTCGAATTGAACTTCACCTTGGTGCCGTCGCTGGTCGAGACGGCGCGCAGATAATTCTCTGTCTCAAGCGCGAGCGCGGCGCGGTCGAGCCGCGTGCCCTGCGCCTCGACCTCGAACCAGATCGGATCGACCGGCGGCATGGCCAGCGCAAGCGGTGCGCCGCGGTACAGGATCGTCTCGATCTCGGCGATCAGCCCGCCGACGACCTTCAGGCGCAGCGCGAGCAGGCCGCCCAGCCCGTTCTCGACGAACGACACGTGTGCCGCCGCCTGCCCGGTCTCCACGTCGATATAATCGACCCGATAGTCGCCCAGCTGGTCGAGCGTCACCCACAGCGCCTCGCCCAGCGGGATGGTAACGCCGTTCTCGGTGAAGCGGCACCCGTCAGCCAGCGGCAAAGCCGATGGATCATGCGCGGCGAGCGCGTCGAGATAGGTGGTGATTGCTCCCTCGAGCTGCGCACGCGTGAAGGCCGGAGCGGCGTCGGTCATGGTCATGTCCTTGGAAAGCGGATCGTGTCGGCGAGTAGTCGGGCGAAGTCCGCCATGTCCCGCTCGCGCTCGACCCGGTCGATGCGGTCGATAATGGCGTTCGCCTTCCCGGCGGCGATGTTGCCGGCAAAGGCGACTTGCTGGTGGAACTTTGCTTCCACCTCGGCGCGGGTCGAGCCGGCGACGTCCGGATAACGTCGCGGCTTGCCCGGCAGCGCTTCGGTGACGACCTGCCCGTTGGTGCGCCGCACTTCCAGCACGACACCCCGTGCGCCCGGTGGCAGCGGGGCAAGCGTTATGCGCGCGATGAGCGAGCGCAGCGCAGGCTGGCGCAGCGCGGCCGGGCTATAATGCTCCTGGCGCAGGTCACCGTGCAGCAGCGCGGTCGCGCAGGCGAAATAGATGTTGAAATTCGCCTGGCTGTGCGCGGACGGGCCCAGTTCGAGCGGCTTGGCGATGAACAGGTTCAGGATGTGCGGCGCGACCATCAGGCGCACCGAAGCGATGTCACCGGGGGCAAGCTGTTCGCGGTCGCGCAGCGCCAATGCGCATTCGATTGTCGGATGGTTGGCCGCGCATGAGGGCCAGGGCTTGAAGTAGATTTCGCCATGCCAATCGCGACCCAGCCGCCCGGTCAGCAATTCGGGTCGGGCGGCGCCGGGCGTGAACTGGCCATAGAAACCGCACGGCGCCATCAGGGGATCGGCCATGCCGGACCAGCCCGCCGCGGCCAGTTCGGCGGCCAGAATACCGTTGCGCGCTGCGGCCCCTTGCTGGACCTTCCATGCATTGCCACCGTCCCAGATGCTTTGCACCGTGCCGTGGATGGTGTCGGCCGCGAGGGCGATCGCGTGCCGCGTGCGCACCGCGTCCAGTCCGGCCACTCGGGCGGCGATTGCGGCGGCGGCCATGGTCGAATGCAGCGGCGCGCCGTCCCATCCATCGTTGAAATCGATGCCTGACGCCGCCAGCGTGCGCGCCGCCAGATCGTCGCCGATCGCCAGCGCGGTCAGGAACGCCTGACCATCGACCCGGTGCTGTTCGGCCAGCGCCAGCGCGGTCATCACCGTCGTCGGCGCATGATGCGACGGCACCTGCAGCCCGTCGACGACGACGGTCATCACCTCGAAATCGAACGTGCGGGCAAGGACGGCGTTGGCCATCGCCGCGTCGCGAGCCGCCGCGCGCTGCCCGGTTCCGAACACGCTCGCCGTCCCGCCCTCACGCTCACCGCCGCCCGCCACGACCCCCGACACGACCGCAGCCAGCGCGGCACTGCCTTCGCCGCGCAAGCCGCCGATTGCGCACCCGATCAGGTCGATCAGCCGCAGCTTGGCGTTGCGGATCGTCGTCGCGTCGAGATCGGCGAACCGCGCGGTCGCCACATGCGCGGCGATCGTCGCGCTGACGCCGCCGTCCGCGGCGCTCGGGCGCGGATGGCGCAGCGGACGGGGCGACGGACGGGGGGCACCGTTCACGGCATTTTGCGACGCGGCCGGGAACGGCAGCGTTGCCGCGCCCGCGCCGAGCGCCGCCGCCGTCACAAAGGCACGCCGATCCATGGTCAGAACTTCACGCTGGCGCCGACCGTAAAGGTTCGACCGATGGTGTCGTAATAGGCGCCGTTCGTCAGGGTGAAGAGCGTCGCCGAGGGCAAGGCGGGCGGATCCTTGTCGAGCAGGTTGTTGACCCCGCCGAAGAGACGGAAGTGATCGTCGATCTCCTGACTGAACTGCAAATTGACATAGGCGACGGCCGGTACGCGGTTGGTGTTGATCGAGGTCGATCGGCTGAGGTTCGCCGTCTTGTCGATCGCGCCGCCCGACAGCGTGGTGACTTGTCCGGTTGCCGCGAAACCGCCCGATGCATAGGTCAACGACGTGTTCGAGCGAAATTTGACGACCCCGACGTTGCTGTTGTCGCCGGCATAGTCGATCGTCGACGAACCATTGCCCAGGTTGCTGTCATAGCTGATGTTATAGGTGCCGGTGAACGCCAGCGTCAGGCTGCCCTGCCAGCCGCCGTTCAGCCGGTTGAGCGGCAGGCGGTAATTGCCGGCGATGTCGATGCCCTTGGGACGGACGGTCGCGGCGTTGATATAGTTCGACCGGAACGCGGTCGGCGTGTTGCCCGAAAAGGTGAACAGCGAACAGAAATACGCCTGGCCCAGGCTGCACAGCGGCCCCGCCGTCGCCGCCGCGACCGTGGTGATCGCGTCCTGCACGTTGATGTCGAAATAATCGACGCTGATCGTCAGGCCAGGGATGAAGCGCGGTTCGAGCACGACGCCGAACGTCGTCGTATCGGCCCGTTCGGGATTGAGCGCCGCGTTGCCGATGGTGGAGTTTTGCGGGATGCTCACCGATGCCATTGACCGTCACCGGCAGGTTGGTCGCGGCGCCGTTGCTGAACAGTTCGAAGATTGCGGGCGCACGGATGTCACGCGATCGGCTGGCGCGGAAACGCAGGCCGTCGAACGGTTCCCACGTCCCGCCGATTTTCCACGTCGTTTGCGTACCGGCGGTGCTGTAATCCGCCACGCGGACAGCACCGTTCAGGTCGAGCGACTTCAGGAGCGTCACGTCCCGTGCCAGCGGGACCACGGCCTCGAGATAGGCTTCCTTGACGTTGAAGCCGCCGTTGAAGGGGACTGCGTTCGACGTCTCGAAGCCACCCGCGGCGGCGATCGGGTCGGCCGTGACGCGCTGGTTCTCGTCACGATATTCGGCGCCCACCGCGATCGCGACGGGCCCTGCCCAGGTCGCAAACGGCTCGCCATTGATGTTGAGGGCGGCGGTCTTCTGCTCGTACACCGACGCGATGCGGGACTGGCCCCTGACATAGGCGAGCGCCGCTGCGGAGGGCGATCCGTCGCCGAACAGGTTGATCGGCACACAGCCGGCCGCCGCGGCATTGAACGTCGCGCCGGGCACCGTCGCGCGGCAGACGATCTGTCCGCCGTTCAGCACCGCATCGGTGGCGAAGCGGAAGTTTGCGAGGTTGCGGTTGTTGGAGACTTCGTTGCGATAGAGGTTCTTGCCCCAGCTGGCATGCGCGTTCCATTTCCAGCTGCCGCCGAGCGAGCCGAGCGCGCCGACCTTGGCATAGGGCGTACGGCTGGTGACCTTCACCAGCGCGTTGCCCAAATCGTAGCTGACGCGCGACATGGTGAAGCTCGGCGCGGGGCCGAGCGCCGCCAGCACCGTCGCGGGGATATAGGGATTTTGCCGCTGGATCGTGATCGCGGAGTCGCGCGGCGGCAGCGTCGCCAAATTGGCGAGCGTTACCGCATAGGACCCCTCGGCATAGACGGTGATGGCGTCGCCGAATTCATATTCGGCGCGCAGATAGGGATTGAGCCGCTCGACACTGGGCGCCAGCGACACGCCGCGCGCAAGCGACTGGCCCTGGCCGCCGATCTGCAGCGTCGCGTTGCGGATGCCGCCCAGGTCGAACGGCGCAACCGTCGTCGCCGAGGTGAATTCATAGTTGCGCAGTGAGAAGCCCGCGGGACCGGTGATGAGCCCGCCGGGCGACGTCGCCACATGGACATTGTTCGCGATGATGTTGGCTGGTTGGCCATTGGTGGCGAAGTTGGCATTGGCGACGCGGCCATATTCGTTGAAACCCCAGTCGCGCGTGTAGACGTCGCCGACCTGCTCGCTCTTTACGTAATCCATGCCGAACACGACATGGCCGCTTTCACCCAGGCCAAAGCCGCCGATCCCGCCGATCCGGTACTGACCGGCGTCGCCGCGCGAGCTGATCCCCGCCTGGCCGCGCAGCTCGAAACCCTTGAATTGGTTTTTCAGGATGATGTTGACCACGCCGGCGACTGCGTCCGAGCCCCATTGCGCGGAGGCGCCGCCGGTGACGACTTCGACCCGCTGCACCAGCAAGGTCGGAATATTGTTGAGGTCGGGTGCGGCGGGGATCGTGCCCGTCCCGTTGCTTGCCGGCGCCAGCGGCGGGATGCGCGCGCCGTTGACGAGTACCAGCGTCCGGGCGGCACCCAGGCCGCGCAGATCGGCGGTGGAGGCTCCCGGCGTCTGGGTGCGAATGGCGTTGGCCGCGGGCGAGGTCGTGGCGCGGAAGGCCGGCACTTCGTTCAGGATCTGGGCGACGTTGGTAACCTGCCGCTGGTCGAGTGCGGCGGCACCAACCACCGTGGTTGGCGTAGGTGCTTTCGCACCCGAGATGCCCGTTCGCGAAACCGTGACGACGATATCATCGTCGCCGGCCGGGGCTGCCTGAGGAGCAACCGATGCGGCTTGCTCGGGGACCTGTTCCGCCTGCTCGCCGACCGGCGCGGGCTGTGCCGCCTGCGCATTGGCCAAATCGCTCGACAGTATGAGTGCGACGATGCTGGCACTCGCGGCGACAAGCATCCTGTGTCTGCGTGCGAAGGAGTTTTCCCCGATCATCCATCATCTCCTGCTCATTCAGCTGACGCCGAATTATGTTCTGTAGTCAGAACTATTCTGGTGATGAACTTCTGTCAATCCCGGCGATGATCACGGGGGATCATCATCGAGATCGGGCAGATATGGGAAAGGCGGAACTGCTGCCGAGCGGCGCTTCGGAGATCGATGCCGGTTAGTTACAAGCGTCCGCACGGGCGAGGAGAAAAGCCGCTTCCCGCGAATTGCGGGTGAGTCTGGCCGCGGCCTCGAATTC
Source organism: Sphingomonas sp. So64.6b (assembly GCF_014171475.1). Classification (NCBI taxonomy): domain Bacteria; kingdom Pseudomonadati; phylum Pseudomonadota; class Alphaproteobacteria; order Sphingomonadales; family Sphingomonadaceae; genus Sphingomonas; species Sphingomonas sp. So64.6b. Next base: position 3,376,837 of record NZ_CP048817.1, on the reverse strand, counting down.
GGGACGGGCCTCGGCCGGCCGGCCGGCCCGAAACAGGAAATCGCCGCGTGCCGCCGGCAATGGCGCATAGTTGCGCAACGCATCGGCGTCGGCAATCTCGTCGATCAGCTTCAGGCCCGCTTCCGGCCCGAACGCCATGCTATGGGCGATCGCTCGATTAAGATCGACCACCGGCGAGGGCATCACGGCGCGCAGTCGATCATAAAGCGCTGCGATGCGGGGCCAGTCGGTATCGGCCGCCTTTCGCGCGCGTGCATGGCAGGCCGCAAGCGCGGCTTGCAGCGCATAGGGGGCATCGCCCCCCAGGGCTTCGGCGCGGGCCAGCGCATCAAGGCCGCGGCGGATCAGCAATTGGTCCCAGCGTGTACGATTCTGCTCGGTTAGCGGTACGAAGCCACCGTCCGGCCCGATGCGCGCCGCCAGGCGCGACGCCTGGATTTCCATCAGGGCGAGCAGGCCGAAGACCTCTTGATCCTCCGGGCTAAGCGCCGCCAGCATGCGGCCCAGGCGCTGCGCCTCCCGGCACAGGCTCGGCCGGACCAGATCGTCGCCCGTCGTCGCGGCATAGCCTTCATTGAAGATCAGGTAGATGACCTCCAGAACCGAGGAGAGCCGCGCCGCACGCTCGGGGCCGCGCGGCACCTCGAAGCTCACGCCGGCCTTGGCGATGGTCTTCTTCGCGCGGACGATGCGCTGGGCGATCGTCACCTCGCTCGACAGGAAAGCGCGCGCGATCTCGTCCGTCGTCAGGCCGCCGACCACCCGCAGCGTAAGCGCGGCGCGCGCGTCGGCTGACAATATCGGATGACAGGCCGCGAAGATAAGGCCCAGCAGCTCGTCGCCAGAATCCTCGTCCGGACCCGCAACATCCGGAACGCCGACTTCGCCGTCCAATTCCGGGCCGTCCAATTCCCGCCCATCCAATTCCCGCGCGATTTCCTCATGCTTGCGTTCGCGCATCTTGTCGCGACGGATCATATCGATGGCGCGGCGTTTGGCGGCGGTCGTCAGCCAGGCGCCGGGTCTGGCCGGAACCCCGGTCCTGGGCCATTCGGACAGGGCGATGACCAGGGCGTCCTGGGCCATCTCCTCGGCCAGATCCATATTGCCCGAGAAGCGCGCCAGGCCCGCGATGAGCCTGGCGCGTTCGATCCGAAAAACCGCTTCGATCGCCTGATGCGTCTCGCCTGCCCCCGTGCTGCCCGTCACAGCCTTGTCGGCCAAAGCCATGAGCGAGGCAAGCAGCCGCCGATCTTAGTCTCCACCTTCAGCGACGGTCGGGGAAGGGGGCGGGCGCCCCGATCAGCCGGTCGATGCGGCGTTGAAAACCGCCAATTGAGCGTCGAAAGCACGCTGGTAAGCGGGCCGCGCTTCGCCGCGCGCGACATAGGCGGCGAGGTTCGGATAGTCGTCCAGGATATTCGATGATGCCTTCAACCTGAGCAGCACCGTTATCATCAGCAAGTCGCCGGCGCTGAACGCACCATCGAGCCAGTCGGCGTCGCCAAGGCGGCGCGACAGGTCGGCGAGCCGTTTCCGGATGCTCTCGTCGATCGCGCGCAGACGCTTCTCGTACCAGGGCTCGTCGCGCTCGAAAATCTGCACAAGGCTGCAGTCGAAGATTGGTGGCTCGACCGTGTTGAGCGCAGCGAACATCCAGGCGATCGCGCGCGCCCGGCCGTTCGCATCGTCGGGCAGCAGGCCGGCATGGCGCTCCGCGAGGTGGAAGATGATCGCCCCGGATTCGAACAAGGCGAGATCGCCTTCCTCATAGGTCGGGATCTGCCCGAACGGATGGAGCGCGCGGTGCGCGGGTTCCTTCATTTCGGCGAACGACACGAGGCGAACGTCATAGGGCTGACCCACTTCTTCGAGTGCCCAGCGCACCCGCATGTCGCGCGCCAGTCCCTTGCCGCGATCGGGGGACCGCTCAAAGGCGGTGATGGTGATGGTCATGATTGAAACTCCGACTGGTTGGTCACGGATCTCATTGCAAATCGGCCATTTCGTACAGCGGCCGGATTTCGATCTCGCTCGGTCCCGGCATCGGATTGGGGCAGCGTTTCACCCAGGCGACCGCTTCGTCCATGTCCTTGACTTCCCAGAGCCAGAAGCCCGCGACCAGCTCGCGGGTTTCGGCGAAAGGCCCGTCGATGACCGTCCGGCCGGGACCATCGAACGCGATCCGCTTGCCATCCGAGGATGGTTTGAGACCATCGGCGGCAAGCATGATGCCGGCATTGACCAGCTCATCATTATATTTGCCCATCGCCTCCATCATCTCGTTCGTCTCGGGTGTGGGGAAAAAGCCTTTTTCGCTGTCCTCGGTTGCCTTCACGAACACAATCACACGCATTGTCTGTCTCCTTTTTTGCGCCGGCATCATCGGCCTGACATCGGAACGACGAACGGGGTGTTCGAGAATCGACACGGCCCTGCAAATATTTTTTGGTTTGGCGTCGTCGATCCAGGGCGATCGTGGACAGGTTCGAAATTCAGCTGCTCCGTGCGGCGATGATTATCCGGCACGATATCTCTCCCCGAACCAGCCGCGCCGGCCGGCGCCTCGAGAACAAATAGAACTCGCTTCTCTACAAATACAAACGGGCGCGCCGTTGCCGGCGCGCCCGTCGAATAGTGGGGATATCGTTAGAACTTGGCGGACAAACGAATCCCGCCATAGCGCCGAAAATCACGCGGCAGATTGCTCTGGATGGCCTGGGCGTTGCCCTGGTTTCCATATGAGTTATTCATATTGAAGAAATACTGCTTGTCGAAGGCATTGTTCACGAACGCCACGACCTCCCATTTTTTGTCATGCTCGCGCACGCCGAGCGACAGGTTCAGGATGCCATAACCCTTCTGGATCGTCTCGGGATCGTTGTTGATCCCGAAGTTGAATTTGCTCTGATAGTTAAAGGCAGCCTGCACGACGCCGTCCAGCGAGGAGGTGAGCGGCGGCGTATAGTCGCCGCTGAGCGAAAGCTTCCATTCCGGTGCCTGTGCGGGGCGGTAGCCCGCGAGATTCTGTCGAGCCGGGCTGCCGACGCAACCCTGAGCGAGGGATTGCCCCGGATAGCATTGCGCAAAGGGGAAGGAGAGGATCTTCGCATCGGTATAGGTAACGCCGCCCGAAAAATTCAGATCGTCGCCAGCGCGCACCGAGCCTTCGATCTCGACGCCCCGTGTGCGCAGCTTGCCGACGTTCGTCAGGCGGAAATTGGTGGTGCTTCCAGTGGGGCTTTCAATCGTCTCGATACCTTGCGCCTGGAAATCGTCGAACGTCGTGTTGAACAGCGTCGCGTTCAGCGTCACCCGGCGGTCGGCGAACTGTGTCTTGATGCCGAGCTGCCAATCCTTGGAGGTTTCGGGACGGACCGGATCCAGCCGCCCCGCGTTGAACCCGGTCCCGACGTCATAGGCTTCGCCCTTGTGACCCGTAGCGTAAGTGAAGAACGCCATGATGTCGGGCGTGAATTTCTGCTGGATGCCGAGCTTGTAGGTTTCATATGTTTCCGGATTGTCGCCCGCGAAATAAGGTCGGAGACCCGTCCGCTCCTGGAAAGTCACATAGATCTTGTTGCGGCCGACACGTGCACCGCCGATGAGCGTGGTGCCCTCGATGATGTCATATTCGAGCTGACCGAAAGCGGCGTATTGCTTGTTGCCGTTGGTGGCGTACCAGTCCGCGACCGAGAAGAAGGGACCGCGTTTGAAATCGCGCGTCACATCAAGGTTCGAATAGAACAGGCCGAAAGTATAGCGGAACGGCTGAGTGCCCGGCGACACCAGTCGCAGTTCCTGTGAAAAGGAATGCACGTTGAAGGTGCCGGCCTGGGTGTTGTCGAGGGCGGCGATCGCCGACTCATCCTGGTCGAGAATATCGAACTGCTTGAAATGGTCCCACGCCGTGATCGACACGAGCGAGGCGAAACCAAGATCGAGCGAGCCGCGCAGCGACTGGCTGAAGTCGGTATAATCCGTGCCCGACGTGACGTTGTTGACGACGTCGGTATTGTCCTCGCCGAACGTCACACCGGGGGCGAATACCGAAGCATCATAGGCAGGAACGCCGCGGAGCCGGGCCGCCGGCGAAACGCGAATGAACGGGCGTCCGATCGTGGTGTGGCCGTCGATATAGCCGACCTGCGCCGTGAAGCTCAGCGTATCGGTCGGATCCCACACCAGCTTGCCACGGAGCGAGAGAATCTCGCGTCCGTTGACCTTGTCGCCGTTGAACAGGTTGCGGACATTGCCCTTGAAATTGTCGTAGTTCGCGCTGACGCGGAAGCCCAGCGTCGGCGAGATCGGTCCCGACAAGGAACCGCTGAGTCCGTATTCGCTATCCGTCGTGGCCAGGCCGCTGATCCGGCCGCTCAACTCGGAGGTCGGCCCCTGCGTCACGATATTCAGCAGGCCCGCCGATGCGGCGCGCCCGTAGAGCGTGCTCTGCGGTCCGCGAAGAACCTCGATCCGTTCGATGTCCGAAAGGTCAGCGAAGGCACGCGCAAGAAACTGCACCGGGACGTCGTCGATCTGGACCGCGACGCTCGGTTCGACACTGGGCGAGAAGGCGAAGGTGCCGATACCACGGATCGATACCGACGCGTTCACCGGATGTTCGGCCGACCGGACGAGCAGCGAGGGCGCGGCGCGGGTCAGTTCGGAGAATTCCCGGATTCCCTGCGCCTCCAGCGTCTGGCCGCTGATGACCTGCACGGCGAGGGGGATGTCCTGGACGCGTTCCTCACGCTTCTGCGCGGTGACCACGATATCTTCGCCCGTGGCGATGCTCTGGTCGGTTGTGGAAGGTCCAGCCTGTTCGGAAGATGGGGCCTGATTGGAAGACGCGTCCTGCGCAAGAGCCTGGCCCCCGCCCGCGAATACGAGACCGGTGGCGAGCAGCGCGCGCGCCACTGCCGTGGTGTTGAGCAATTTCATGGGTTCCTTCCCCTCCCGCGATGAATGTTGAGTCTTTTGACTTCGTGCAGCGCTGTAACCCGCAAGGCCGCATGATGCAATAGTTGTATGATAACTTTAGAGCGAGAGATCAGAGCGGCGCGGCGCTCATGCCGGATATCGCTCGCGGAGCGCGTCTTTCCGTGCTTGCCGCCAATATCTGCACAGGAAAGCGCCGCAACCTGAACCGGGCCGGAAACCCGATGTTATAGCACAAATGGCAATCGTGGTGCGTCAGCTCAACTGACAAATGTCCACCACGTTCATGTCGTTATAATCGAGATTCTCTCCCGCCATCGCCCAGATAAAACTATAGGCGCGCGTCCCGGCGCCCATATGAACCGACCAGGGCGGCGAGATCACGACCTCCTCGTTCGCCATGACGATATGCCGCAGCGCGTCAGGCTCACCCATATAGTGGAACACCCGGTCGTCCTCCGGCAAATCGAAATAGAGATAGATTTCGGAGCGCCGTTCATGGACGTGCGGCGGCATGGTGTTCCATACGCTGCCGGGCTTGAGGATCGTCATGCCCAGGCACAGCGAAGCGCTGGCGCAAGTGTGCGGCAGGATCAACTGATAGATGCTGCGCTCGTTCGCAGTCTCCAGGCTGCCGCGCTCCATCGGCACCACATCGGAAAGCGCCAGCTTGTGCAGCGTAAGCGCGCGGTGCGCGGGGACGCTCAGCAAGTAGAAGCGTGCACCGTCACCGGCAAACGTCACATCGGCCGCGTTCATCGGGATATAGAGCGCCTCGCGCGGCGCGAGTTCGAACGCCTGCCCGTCCACGGTCACCGTGCCTGCGCTCGATCCGATATTGACCACGCTCATCTCGCGCCGCTCGAGCAGCGGACGCCCGGCGTCGCTGGGCGGCTCGGAACGCACGGGCAGCGCAAGCGGACCATCCGCGGGCACGGCACCACCGATGATGAAACGCTCTCCGTGCGAATAGTTGAGAATGATTTCGCCCGGCCGGAACAGGCCGCTCACGAGATAGCGGTCACGCAGGTCTTCATTGCTGGCACCCGCCATCATGTCCGGATGGGTGGCATAATAGGTCTTTTGAAACACCGAATTCTCCAGCGATGTCAGAGCGCGGCGACGGCCGTGGCCGCCAGCAGAAAGGCACCGACGCCGTAGAATTGGGTGTCGCTCGCCTCCACGCGCTCGGGCTGGTCGCTCACCTGCTGCACCCAGCCGAGACGCCCGTCCGGCTGGATCGCGCGAGTGAGCGCCGTCCAGCCGCGCCGAACCACTGGCTCATATTCGCGGCGGTCGAGCAGCCCCGCCTTGATTCCCCAGGCCATGCCATAGGTGTAGAAGCCGGTGCCGCTGGATTCGGGCGGCGAATCCTCGGGCGCCAGCAGCGACGGCGCCCAATAGCCGTCGGCTTTCTGCAGTGTCTTCAGCTTTGCCGCCATTTCGCGGAACAGCTTCTCCATCCGGATGCGATCGGCGCTGCCCGGCGCCAGCAGCGGGATGATGCGCGGCATGCTGGCGAATACCCAGCCATTGCCGCGGCTCCAGAATTGCTTGCGGTTCTTGTCGTCGCGGCGCCCGAAAAAGCGGCTGTCGCGGTAGAAGAGGTGTTCGGCCGGATCGAACAGAAAGTCGGTCGTCGCCCAATATTCCTGCATCGCATAGTCGCGGAAACGGCGGTCGCCGGTCTGGCGGGACAGCTCGATCATTGCCGGCGGCGCCATGAACAGCGCGTCGCACCAGCACCAGCGCGTCAGGCATTCGGTGTCGTCATAGCCCGAGGGCGGCTGGTAGAAGGCCAGCGTCACCCGGGGTTTATGCGTGACGACATAATCGAAGGCCTTACGCGTCGGCGCCAGCGCGGCGGCTCCGGCACCGTGCTGCGCCGCCCACAGATAGGATTGGGTGATAACCAGATCGTCGGCGTGAAAGGGTCGGCGCGCCGGCAGCCATTGATTGGCCCGGCCCATGTCGAGAATCGCCTGACGGATTTCGCGCCGCTTTCCGGCATCGGCCCCGGCATCGGCCCCGGCATCGGCCCCGGCATCGGCCCCGGCATCGGCCAGCGCGGTCATGCCGATCCAAAACACCGCCTGTTCCCAGGCGCGCGGATTGCGCGTCTCGGTGGTAATGCGCGACACATGCGTCGCATCCGCTATCCGGGCGAGCTGCCATTTGGCGAGCTTGGTTGCGGTTTCGATCGCCTCCCGTGCCGCGGGTTGGGCGGCCCGGGGAGACGCTTGACCAAAGGCAGGCACGGTCAGGAGTTGCGCCAGTGCAAGCGCGGCGAGCGGACGCAGGATCATGGATGGTCCTCGATTACGGGGGCCGGGGTGGCGCCGGGATTGACGGGAATCAGCCTTGGGCTGAGCAGATGGAGTGCGGCGAGCGCGACGAAATAGGCGCCGCCCGCAACCGCGAAGACCAGCGCATAGCTCCCCGAAACGTCGAGCACATAACCGATGAACTTGGCGATCAGCATGCCGCCGATCGCACCTGCCGTACCGCCGATGCCGACCACCGATCCTACCGCGGCGCGCGGGAAGATATCGGAGGGCAAGGTCAGCAAATTGGCGGAGAAAGCCTGGTGTCCGGCCGTCGCCAGCCCGATCAGCAACACCGCGATCCACAGCGAATCGACATATTGCACGGTAACGATCGGCAACACGGCCACCGCGCAGGCGAGCATGGTGAACTTGCGCGCGCGGTTCGGCGTCAGGCCGGCCTTGATCATCCGCGACGAGGCCCAGCCGCCGATCACGCTGCCTGCGTCCGACAGGACATAGATTGCCACCAGCGGCGGGCCGAAGCTTCTGAGGTCGAGCCCGTAGCGCCGGCCGAGAAAGTCGGGCAGCCAGAACAGGAACATCCACCAGATCGGGTCGGTCAGGAACTTCGGCACCGCATAGGCCCAGGTTTCGCGCACCGCGAACAACCGGCGCCACGGCAGGCGTTCGACCGACGGCTCGGGATCGCTGCGGATCAGCGCGAGTTCCTCGGCACTCACCCGGTCATGCTTTTCCGGCGCGCGGTAGATCGCGATCCAGGCGATCAGCCAGACAATACTGAGCACGCCCGTCGCGACGAATGCGAAGCGCCAGCCATAAGCCAGCGCCACGGCGGGAATGAGCAGCGGCGTGACGATCGCGCCGACATTGGCGCCGGCGTTGAAGATGCCGATCGCCAGCGCGCGCTCGCGCTGCGGAAACCATTCCGCCACGGCCTTGAGCCCGGCGGGGAAATTGCCGGATTCGCCTAAGCCCAGCGCGAAGCGAACCATGGCGAACTGGGCAACGCTATGGACCAGCCCATGTGCGACATGGGCCAGCGTCCAGAAGGCGAACGCGGCGGCATAGCCGAAACGTGCGCCGGCAAAGTCCATGAATCGGCCCATGCCGATATAACCGAGCGCATAGGCCGCCTGGAACCAGAACACGATGTCGGCATATTGCCCCTCGCTCCAGCCGAGATCGGCCTGAAGCAGCGGCTTGAGCACGCCGATCATCTGGCGATCGATATAGTTGATCGCCGTCGCGGCGAAGAGCAGGCCGCAGATCACCCAACGATAACCACGCGCCCGCCGCGCGGCGCCGGCAACGATTGCGTCGCTCTCGCCGCTCATGCCGCACCGCGCCGGAAATCGCGGCTGGATGCGCGTGCCGGATCCGGCACGACCTTTGCCCCTTGCATAATCTCTCCGCTACAAACTTGCCGTTCGCTTATGAAGTTATCATACAACCTTGGTCTTTCCCGTCAACGCATGGCCGCCGCACGGTGTTGATCAGGCCGATCGGTCGCGAACCCGCGCACTGGCGCTCAGCATCGAGTGGCGGCTCAGGCTCTCCTGCATATGGTGGCGCGCCGCTTCGCGTGCGCGCTGCGGATCCATGCGGACGATCGCATCGACGATCGCGTCATGTTCGCCGCGCACCTTTGCGACATAGGCTTCGTGCGCCTCGTCGGGCTGGTCGCGCAGATAGAGATTGCGCGGCGGGACCAGCCGCAGACCGAGGAAATCGACCAGCCGCACATAATAGTCATTCTGCGTCGCGCGGGCGATGGCCAGATGGAATGCCGAATCCGCCTTGGCCGCAGCGATCGGGTCGCCACTCTGCTCGTTCATCTGATGCAGCGCTTCCTGGATCGCGCCGATGTCCGCGGTCGTGCGCCGGGCGGCGGCAAGGCCCGCCATTTCGGTCTCCACCGCGAGTCGCATCTCGAGCAGCTTGATCACATCGGCCAGCTCGTTGAGCTCGTCCCTGGTGATCTGGAAGGCGCGATATTCTGCGGTATCGGCAACGAACACGCCCGAACCCTGGCGCGAAACCGTCAGGCCCTGCGCGCTGAGCCGGGCCACCGCCTCGCGCACTACGGTCCGGCTCACATTCTCGGAAAGGGCGATTTCCTTCTGGGTCGGCAGGCGCGAGCCCGGCGCGATCCCGCCCGAGCGAATCTGCGCTTCGAGTTTCGCGAACACATCGTCGGTGAGCGACGACGTTCGTGCCATATCTTCGCCGATGACGTCCCCCTCCACTGACCGGGCTCCGATGACTCGACTTGTCATACGAATCTCCAAATTGTAAGTCGGCTCTATCATCAATGGCCAAGCCAGTCGATCCGGCGAAACGAACCGGGGGAGGAAAAGAACAATGCGCTCGGTCTGGCTGTTCACCGCCTCCCTGCTCACCGCCACGCCTGTCGTGCTGGCCGCACAAAATGCCCCCGTGCCGCCAATTCAGCCTCAGATTTCCGCCGAGCGCCCCGACTGGGAAAATCCAGCGGTGTTCGCGCGCGGCAAGGAACCGGCCCGCGCCACCGGCTTCCCGTTCGAGAGCCGCGCCAAGGCGATCGCCGGGCATCGCACCAAATCCGATCGCTTCCTCCTGCTCAGCGGAGCGTGGAAATTCGCCTTTTCGCCCGATGCCGACAAATTGCCGGCCGGCTTCGAGAAACCCGGCTACGACGTCTCCGGCTGGAAGGAAATCAAGGTCCCGGCCGACTGGCAGGCCGAGGGTTATGACCAGCCGCGCTACAACAATATTACCTATCCTTTCCCCGCCAATCGCCCGCTGATCCCGCATGCGACCAATCCGGTCGGTTCCTATCGCCGCGATGTGGAGGTGCCCGCCACCTGGTCGGGCGAGGACATCATCCTTCATATCGGCGCCGCGGGATCGGCCTATTATGTGTGGGTCAATGGCGAGAAGGTCGGCTATTCCGAGGATTCGAAACTCCCGTCCGAATTCAATGTCAGCCGCTTCGTCCATCCTGGCAGAAACGTCGTAGCGATCCAGATCTTCCGCTGGTCCGACGGCTCCTATCTGGAGGATCAGGATTTCTGGCGCGTGTCGGGGATCGAGCGCGAAGTCTTTCTGATGGCTGCGCCGAAAACGCGGGTGCGCGACTTCTTCGTCCATGCCGGGCTCGACAAAAGCTACCGGCAAGGCAAGCTCGCGGTCGATCTGGCGGTCACCGCCGGCGCCGCGACCACCGCCCGCGCGGTGTTGCTCGACGGCGATCGGCAGGTGCTCGATGTCTCGCACAAGGTCGCACCCGGCACCGCCGAGCGCAGCATCACGCTCAACGGCACGCTGCCGAACGTCCGCGCCTGGACCGCCGAGACGCCCAATCTCTACATGCTGCTGGTCGAGCTCTACGACGCCAACGGGCGGATCATCCAGTCGACCTATAGCCGGATCGGGTTCCGCAGCGTCGTGATCCGGGACGGGCTGGTGACCGTCAACGGCAAGCCGATCACGATCCGCGGCGTCAATCGCCACGAGCATGATCCCGAGACTTTCCACACCGTCTCGCTCGAGACGATGGAACATGACGTGCAGTTGATGAAGCGCGCGAACATCAACGCGATCCGCACGTCGCATTACCCCAATGATCCACGGCTCTACGACCTTGCCGACAAATACGGCCTGTATGTGATGGACGAGGCCAATATCGAGAGCCACGGCTATATGGACTGGGCCAACAAGCATTCCGAGCTTCGCGGCAAATATCAGATCGGCTTCGATCCTGCCTGGGAAGCGGCGCATGTCAGCCGCGTGACCAACATGGTCGAGCGCGACAAGAACCATCCCTCGATCATTTTCTGGTCGCTGGGCAACGAGGCGGGGATCGGCCCGACCTTCAACAAAGCGGCCGCGGCCGTGAAGGCGCGCGATCCGGACCGGCTGCTCAGCTATCTTGGCTGGGGCACCTGGCCCGGGCTCCCGGACCATCGGCCGAACGATTATGCCGACATCTATGCGCCGATGTACGACAGCGTCGAACGCATGGTCGATTATGCCGAGAACTGGGCGTTCCGCCAGCCGCTGATCCAATGCGAATATGCCCATATGCAGGGCAATTCAGGCGGCAATCTGAAGGAATATTGGGACGCGATCTACGCGCATCCGGACAAGCTGCAGGGCGGCTTCATCTGGGATTGGGTCGATCAGTCGATGTACCGCTATACCGCCGAGGGAAAGCGCTATTGGGGCACCGGCGGCGAATATGGCCCGAACCCGGGCGGCGACATCGAATTCGGCGACGGGCTGTACCAATCCGACCGTACGCCCAACCCGCAGCTGTTCGAGCTGCGCAAGGTCTATTCGCCGATCCAGTTCGCCGGCTTCGATATCGCGAGCGGCGCGGTGACGATCGTCAATCGCCACGACTTTGTCGATCTGTCGGGTTATGATTTCGGCTATGATGTGCTGGAGGACGGCGTTTCCGTCGCCAGGGGCGATTTCAGTGCGCCGGTGGTACCCGCGCATGGGCGCGCAATCACAAAACTGTCCTTGCCGCCCTTCGCGCGCAAGCCCGGCGCTGACTATGTGCTGACCGTCACCGCCCGCGCCAGGGCGGGAACGATCCCCGCGGTCGATGCCGGGGCAGTGATCGGCTGGGAGCAGTTCGAACTGGGCCGCGAGCCGGTGGAGACTCCGCCCGCTTCAGGCGCGGTTGCGCTGACCGATCTTGGCGGCAAGCTAAGCCTCTCCGCCGGCGGCACCGAATTGGTGGTCGATCGCAAGACCGGCCTGGTCGATCGCTATGCTGCAAATGGCACTCTGCTGCTTCAGGGCGGCGCACCGAATTTCTACCGCGCGCTGATCGACAATGACATCGGCACTGGCGTCGAGCAGACCCATGGCGTCTGGAAACAGGCATCCGCAGCGCGCGTCGTGCAGGGCATCGAAGCTCGCAAGCTCGGCACGGACGGCGCGGAAGTCACCGTGCGCTTTGCCGTGGGCGATGGCGCGGCGACATTCGTCTCGCGCTACCGGATGGCGGGTGATGGCTCGGTGTGGGTCGAAGGCGCGTTCACGCCGCTCAAGGCCGATCTGCCCGATCCGCTGCGCATCGGCATGGCCTTCACCATGCCCGCCGCCATCGACACGCTCGAATGGTATGGCCGCGGTCCGCATGAAACCTATCAGGACCGCAAGACCGGCGCACCGCTTGGCCTGTGGCGCGGGCTGATCGCCGATCAATATCATGACTATATGCGGCCGCAGGAAAGCGGCAACAAGGTCGATGTCCGCTGGATGGAACTGCTGCAGCCCGGCACTGGCGGCTTGCGCGTGACGGGCGATGCGCCGCTTTCGATGAATGCGCTCGCCTTTCCCTATGACGATCTTTCCCGCCGACCGCCGGGCACGCGCCGCAGCACCGATATCGTGCCGCATGATGCGGTGTCGTTGATGATCGATGCCGTCCAGTCCGGCGTGGGCGGCGACAATAGCTGGGATGCGGGCGGCCGGCCCCTGCCCAAATACCGCGTCGCGCTGAAGCCGCTGACCTATCGGTTTCGGCTGACTCCCTTTGCCGGAAACGGCACCAATGCCGCGCTTGCCAAGCCAGCCAATGCCGGAGCCCTGCAATGAACCATCACTTCGTTTTGGTCGTGGCCGCGACCCTGTTTGCCGGCACCGCGCTGGCACAGGATGTGCCGGGCACCGCGCAACTGCCGCCGGTCGAAAAACCACTGCCGCCGACGCCGGACAAGACGCCGCGCGCGGCGGTGTTGCTCGCCGACTATCGCTATGACGATCTGCTGTGGGAAAACGACAAGACCGCGCACCGCATCTACGGCCACGCGCTCGAAGCCGCCGAGCCGCCCTCGGGATCGGGCGTCGATAGCTGGGGCAAGAATGTTGCCTGGCCCTTCGCCGATCGCCAGCTCCGCTCGGGCGACCAGCATCAATTCCACGGCGAGGGCCTGGATTTCTACAATGTCGGCACCGGCCGCGGCGCCGGCGGCCTGGGCATCTGGCACGATAACAAGCTGTGGACGTCGCGCAATTATCGCAGCTACCGGATCCTCCGTAACGGTCCCGATGTCGCCGATTTCGAAGTCGACTATGCACCATGGCCGATCGACGTGACCCGGACGGTCCGGGAGACACGTCGCTTCACGCTGCCGCTCGGCACGCACTTCACGCGCATGGTCTCGACGCTTCGTTCGGACAAGCCGGGCGCGCTCGTCGTCGGCATCGGCATCGGCAAGCGCACCACCGGCGATGGTGGTGACCTCACCGTCGACCGCGCCAAGGGTCTGCTTTCCTGGTGGGGGCCGGACGATCCCCATCACGGCCGGATGATGATCGCGCTGCGTGTCGATCCGGCGACCATCGTCGAGATCAGGAACGATGCCGATAATTACCTCGTCCTGCTGAAGGCGATGCCCGGCAAGCCGTTCGTCTATTATTCCGGTTCGGCCTGGAGCCTGGGCCAGGACGGGTTCCGGACCCGTACCGAATGGGACCGCGCCGTCGCCGCCGAGCCGGTCGACTTCGCCGTGCCGAAAACGCGCTGAGCCAATCCCAACACACGGAACCGCAGATCATGGAACGACGCAATTTCCTCGCCTCGGCGCTCGGCGCCGGCACGCTTGCTACGATATCGACAGCATCCGCTCACGCGAAGAGCCGGTCGTCCGCGGTGTCGGGGAGCGGCGCCGCCGATCGCAGCTACATGGTCGATCTTTTGGCCAGAATGGCCAGCCCCGTGCTGGCACCGATGTCGCAGGGCAAGCTGCAGGCGGTGTTCAAACCCGAACTTAGCCCGACCTGGGATGGCCGCAATCCGAAGGTCGCCTATCTCGAATGTTTCGGCCGCCTGATCGCCGGCATAGCGCCATGGCTCGCGCTGCCCGACGACGCGTCGCCCGAGGGTAAATTGCGCTCAACGCTGCGCGATCAGGCAGTGGCGAGCTACGCCCATTCGGTCGATCCCGCGAGCCCGGACTATCTGCTGTGGCGCGAGTCGGCGCAGGCGCTGGTCGATTCCGCTTATTACACCAATGCTTTCATGCGCGCGCCGCAGCTTTGGAAGGCGCTCGACGCGACCACGAAGAAACGCGTGATCGACGAGATCAAGGGCGCCCGCCACTTCTCCCCGCCTTACACCAACTGGCTGCTCTTCGCGGCGATGAACGAAGCGTTTCTGCTTTCGATCGGCGAGGATTGGGATCCGGTCCGCATCGATCTGGCGGTACGCAAGGTCAATGAATGGTATGTCGGCGACGGCTGGTATGCGGATGGTCCGCGCTTCCATTTCGACCATTACGGATCCTATGTGATCCATCCGATGCTGGTCGAGATACTGGAAGTGCTCGTCGCGACCGGCGCCAAGTTCAACAGTCTCGACGCCAAGGCGCTGCTTGATCAGGCCTATAAGCGCATGCGGCGTTACGGCGAACATCTGGAACGGCTCATCGCACCCGATGGCAGCTACGCGCCGATCGGCCGCTCGCTGACCTATCGCACCGCGGTGTTCCAGCCGCTTGGCCTGCTCAGCTGGCGCAAGCAACTCCCGCCTTCGCTACCGGAGGGACAGGTGCGCGCAGCGACTCTGGCGGCGCAGCGGGCGGTGTTCGGGTTCGACTCCAACTTCGATGACAAGGGTTATCTGACGATCGGCTTCACCGGACATCAGCCGAAGCTGGGCGACTGGTATTCGAACGCCGGCAGCATGTATATCGCATCGGAAAGCCTGATCCCGCTCGGCCTGCCGGCTGGCGACAGCTACTGGACCAGCCCCGCTGCCAGTTGGACCAGCAAGAAAGCGTTTGCCGGGCAGAATTTTCCGAAAGATTATTATGTAGATTATTGAGGGCCGCACACCACGAAAATGGAGAGGCGAATTGCGGAAATGGCTGCGGAAATTGATGGCTGGGGACCAGAGCGCAGAACCGACTCAGGGGGACGTGGAGCGTGACCAGCTGGGGCGCATCACGCGGGTGACGCAGACGCTGTCGCTTGCCGAAGACAGCGCGGATGGCCCCGCCTACCCCGTGCTTGTCCCGGACGACAGCCTGGCGCCCCGCCTGCGCGAAGCCTGTGACTGGCTCGTCGGGCAGAATATCCGCCTCGCCCGCGAGCGGGGGCTCGGTCTTGAGCGCAACTATGATTTCGACCAGGACACCGGCCTGCTTACCTTGAAGTTCGCGCGCGGCCGCACGGTCGTCGCCCGCGCCCAGATCCTCGGCAGCTTCGATCCACGCGACCGCAGCTTCATGTGGGCCTGGGCCAATCCCTCCTTTCTGCCGGCAATGTGCGAGGATGCCGAACGCGCGAAGGCCGAAGGAGAACGGCTCGGCCTTGCCGCCCTGACCATACCGACCCAGACGATCGTCTTCGACAATCTGAAACCGCTGCTCGCCCTGGCCGCCCGCACGGGCGGTGCCGATGGCGTCTATCGCGGCATGGTCAACGGCTCGACCTCGGTGTTCATGTCGCTCCGCCTCGACCAACCCGCTCGCAAGTCCCGTGCTGCGGCACCGGTCGACGAAGACATGCTGGAAGCATCCCATGCGCTGGTGACGGCCTATGATGCCGAAATGTTGCCGATCGACCGCGAGCACCACGAACGCGACGGCGAGGACGGCATCCTGCGCGAGCTGATCGACCGCAAGCTCGCCATCTACAACCGCTACTGGTCGCGCACCGATAGCTATTGGGAACCCAGCTCGCTCGGCTGGCCGTCCGACCACGACCCGGACACGAAGGCGATTGGCTTCACCGTCCCGCATCCCCAGGGCGGCGCTATCGACATCGCCATCGGCAAGCATGTCGGCGAGACCGTCTACCGGATCGAGTCGGTAGAGGGTGCGCTGAAGATCACCGATCAGCTGCTGGATTGGGGCGGAGGCTTTATCTGGCCGAAGGTGGAGGACTGATCGCGGAGAGAGCCGATCGTCACTGAGCGACGGGATGCGGGCTCTGATTCAGTTGGCCGGCCCGCATCGTCATAGCTGCGCTCCGGCAGGCGATGCGCGTCGCCCGCGAAAGCCTATGGGCCGAATATTTGAATCGAGCAGATCCGGAGCCGAGCAGACATGACCGCCACGACCAATTCCCGATATTCCCGCAGCATATCCGTAAAATTCCCGTGCAGCCGCGTCGAAATTCCCGCAGATTTTCCCGTATTTTCCCGCAGAACGCTCGAAAAAGCATTTCCCCGCAGAAATACCCGTAGCTGCGGGAATTTGGCGAGCGGCGAGGCACCAAAATGTGGTGGCTCAGACGCAATGATCCATCGATTCAACCCCGCCTTGTCAGTCGCTACACCACCCCTTGAGCGGCATCTCGCGACCGCCGCTCCGCTCTTTCACATGACTGGAAAACAGCTGTTGCAGGGATGGCAGGGCAACCGTCGGGCCCGTCCGCTTTTGGGTAAGTTATGGGTTTTGGCCTTGGTGGCGCGACGAGGCGAATGCCTTGGTGACATGGAACAGTCGTGATGTCGGCGCGGCGGCATGATCGCTGGTCGCCTTGAGGCGGCGACCGAGACGGCGCTTCAGATCGCGCGTCGCATCATGGATACGATCCGCGAGGCTAAGCGATCTGGCCCGACGCGCTATGCCCGCCCCCGCAATCTCTTTGCTTGCGTTGCCGGACATGGCGATCGGGTCGTGCGTCAATTTCGGGAGGGGGCCTCCGAAGGCGGTGCGTGGCTTGGACCCCGGCTCGACGAAAATTCGCTTGGCATTCGCCGCGGCGGCACTTGCGACGAAAGATACCATGCTCGCTGCCGCCGCAGGGGGCAGGTCAGCGTCTTGCGCTTGAGGGACAGCGAGTGCGGCAGAAACATCGTTTGCCGCGACAGCATACACAGTCTCCTGAATGGTTGCTCGCGGGACCAGGATATAGGCGGCCGCACTCTCTCCGATCGGCCGGGCGACTGGCAGGCCGGCGGCGACGATGCCCACGCGCAGCCGCCCGGCCAGCGCCGGATCGATCACCGCGCCCCAGGCCAGTTCCACATCACAGGCCGCGCCGGCGCGGATCAACGCGATCACCTCGTCGACTTCGAACAAGCCGAGATCGCTGCCGCCGGCAACGGTGATGAGCAGGCGCTGCGCCGTCGCCGGCGCGCCTTCCAACAAAGGATTGTTCAGCGCCGATTTCGCCGCTTCGGCCGCCCGGCCCGCGCCGGTACAATGCTCGCTATAGCCGACGATCGCATGGCCGCTGGATGACAGAATCGCGCGTAGATCGGCGGGAGTGACGCGCTTCAAGGCGGGCTCGCCGAGTAATAGCGCAAAGCCGGTCGCGCTGTCGCGGATGATCGAATCCGACAGGCCGAGCGCGGCGCGCAGCGTGGCCTCGCGGCCGGCGACGCCAAGCAGATTCTGATTGCATACGGTGATCATCGCGTCGACGCTGTCGTGCAGATCGATCGCGCCCATTTCCGCTGCGCGCATGCGCCTTTTGCCTTCAAAGGCGAAGGGCATGGTTGCAACGCCGATCGTCAAGATACCCCGGTCGCGGGCGGCGCGGGCAATGATCGGCGCCGCACCGGTACCTGTGCCGCCGCCAAGTCCCGCCGCGACGAAGCAGAGCGAAGACCCTTTGAGCGCGCGGACGATATCGGGCATCGCTTCTTCCGCGGCGGCGCGTCCAATCTCGGCCCGCGTGCCGGCGCCAAGTCCGCCGGTCAGCTTTCGCCCAAGCTGTAGCCGGCTCGCCGCCGGCACGGCGCGAAGCGCCTGTATATCGGTGTTGGCGCAGAGGATCTTCATGCTGCGGCCGTGGCGCCCGATCAGTTGCGCCACCGCGTTGCCTCCAGCGCCGCCAACGCCAAACACGGTGACGCCGGAGGTATCCCAAAGTTCAGCCTGATTCTCTACCATCCTGATGCTCCTGTCCGGCGAATCGAGCCGTGGTCAGAAGGATATCCAGATGAAAGTTGAGTCGCGATCCAGTATAACTACGCGACCCGGACAGATTTGTAGTTGAGAGTAGTTGTCATGCGTAGATGGTTGCAGGATTTACGTAGAGACGATCATATTTTCCGGTCACGCCACTACGCAATATCACTGGTAGGAAGATCACAATCGTACTTTAACGGAATTCTGCGACTCGAACAGGCTCAGTTAACCACATTGCTGGAACGGCAATGGGGGTACGAATGGACGAACTCTTTTTCGGCAGCGCAGTGTGCGATGTGACCAGCGCGGGCGAGATTCCGCTGCCGCATCGCTTCGGCGAAACCATCCGGCTCCGGTCGCCGGATCAAAAGTTCTTCATCGGCTTGCATGAGGAAGCACAGTGCCTTGTGGCATTCGACCGTCACTATGCGCTGCAGCGTCAGTTCGACGCTGAGGCGAGCGGTGTCCCGGCCGATCCCCATCGCCTGCGCCGGGACTATGGCTTTGTCGAATCGACGCTGATCGCGCCGGACGGCACGATGGTCCTGCCTCCACTGATGCGTGAGCGCGGTCATATCGGGCATTCGGTATTGCTTGTCGCCACCGGGCGGCGCTTCGAAATCTGGGACCTGGCCTGCGTGCTCAAGCGGGGACCCTCCGATCTCATCACGCTCGCCACCCATCATCTCATGGTTCATATTGGAAACGAGGTTCTCCATGTCCCTTCGCTGTCGCCTTCTGGACCATGCCCGGATACTCGACGTGCAGGTCAATCAGGGGTTTGCCTTCAGCCGGTGCCGGCGATGCGGCCGCGACATGATCCGGTCGGCCGAGGCGCGGCCGGCAACTGAATGGAGGAACGTTCCACGCGGTTTTCGCGTCGTGCGTGCACCACATGCTGCACCACGTCCGCCAGGTGAAAACGGACCGCGACCGACGGCCGGTCGATGCGGCATGCCGCTGGCGGAAGCGCTGCGCATCGGCGGCGCGGTGCTGTACTGGCAGTTGATCGATCTACTGCGGCACAAGCGGCCACGGCGCGAGATCGTGCGGCGCCTGTCGATGGGGTGAGGCTGGCGGCTCAAAGGCGATGTTTATCGGGGCCTATCGGGCTCATCCCTGAAGCATTAGACCCGATTTGGATCAGATTGTTACGTCCATGGTCATTACGGCGCGCCTCCCGGTCCTGGCGGTGCTAGCGTTGGGCTCCGCAAGGAAGCGCTACCGGAAGGGAAGGCGAATAATTGAAGCGGCAACTCGCTGCGCGTCGGACGAACGCCGCAGTCGAAGAGCAGAGGATCGTGTTCGGCCTGGTCGCGGCCGCGGGACTTGTCAGCGGTATCGCATTTACCGGATGGCTGGTCGATGTGCCGGTGCTTCAGGGTTTCGGCATTACCGGCCGGCCGATATGGCCTTTGGCGGCGTTGGGGTATCTGTTCCTCATCGGCGGTTTCACCGCGACCCTGCTGGGCCGCCGTCGGGCGCCGTTGCTGCTCGCCATACCTATCCTGATCGCATTGTTCGCGCTTGCCGGGCAGGGCGGCGGGTTGCCGGGGATCGATGGACCATTGCCTGGTGACCCGTTGGCGCGAATCCCAACAGGATTCCGCAGCCTGCCGACAGCGAATTCGATCGTCGCGTTTGCATTCCTCGGCACGGCATTGCTGCTGACAGCGCATCGCGACAACGCCAGCGCCGGGTTCGCCAATCTGCTCGCCGCGGCCTCGTTGTGCGTCGGCCTGTTTTCGATGGTGCTGCTCTTCGTCATCATTCCGGCGCGCGATACCGTGACGCAGATCCTTGTCGCGCCTTTCCCTGCGGCGCTCGCCAACATATTGCTCGCCTCCGCCTTTCTGTTCTGGCGCCAGGGGACGCGCTGGAATCCTTTTCGGGCGCGAAACCGCCTCCGATGGCCGGTCGTCGGGCTGGTTGTGCTGCTGCCGATCCTGCCCGTGGTCGTCGCGCGGTGCGTGCCGACCATGTTGCCGGTATCGCCGCTCGCGACCGACCTGATCGCCATTCTATTCAATGTCGGCGTGGTCGGATTGCTGGTCTGGCTTTCCGTCGACCGGCTCGCGCATCAACAGGCCAAATCACAGGAAATCGCCAGCGCGCTGGATGTCGCGGCAATCGTGTTGACCCGGCCGAGCGGTGAAATCGTTCATTGGTCGCGCGGTTGCGAGCTACTTTATGGCTGGTCTGCCATTGAAGCGATTGGCCGACAAAAGAAGGATTTGCTGCGACCGCGTAGCGTGGGAGCAAATGCGACCGAGATGTCCGGCGCGCCTTCGGTCGGCGAAATCGATTTGAGCGTCCGGTGCCGCGACGGATCGCGGATCAGGGTACTCCAGAGAACTCAGGTCGTTGAACGCCCCGATCGCGAGGCGCTGTTCGTCGTCAAGATGTTGGACATTTCCGATCGCGTTCGCGCCGAAGAGGCATTGCGCGAAAGCGAAGCTCGCTTCGCCATCGCCGCCGAAGCGCAGCGGCTTGGCGTATCCCATTGGGATATCGCGAGCGGACGGCTCGAATGGTCGCCCGGCTCCGAGCAACGGCTGGGTCTGGAACCCGGCAGCCTGAGCAGCTTCGCACAGTGGGAAGCGCTGATCGAGCCGGAGGATACAAAGGGAGTGATGGACTCGGTCGCTCGCGCGACCGCCAATCACGATGAACGGATCACCTTCCAGTATCGTTTCCGGCAGCCGAGTGGCGCGATGCGGACGATAGAGGGATCCGCCAGGCTGATCTATCACGAGAATGGCGAGCTTGCCGCCGTCATCGCGGCCAATATCGACGTCACCGAACGTCAGGAGCGCGAAGCGGCGCAGCAACTTCAGTCGATCATCGACGTCGTTCCGGACGCGACGATCGTTTTCAACCTGGCCGGTACGATCCGCAGCTTCAGCGCGGCGGCCGAACGCATGTTCGGTTGCGATGGCGCGACCGCGATCGGCAGCGACGTCAAGCTGTTGATTCCCGAGGTGATCGCCGCGGCGCATGGCCAGTCGATCGTGCATCCACTCGATCCGGGCCAGCTCGATCTGGGGCAGCGACACGCTAGCGGGCTGGCCCGTGAACTGACCGCCCGACGCGTGGACGGTTCTTCCTTTCCGGTCGAGTTGAATGTCGGGGAGGCCTGGTTTGGTGGGGAACGCATGTTCACCGGCGTCATTCGCGACATCTCCGATCGGCATGCCACGGAACGAAGGATGGGCGAGCTGAATGCCGAACTCGCCCATATCTCGCGGCAGAGCGCGATGAGCGAGGTTGCGGCCGACCTGGCGCATGAACTGAACCAGCCGCTCAGCGCTACCGCCAATTTTCTAGCTTCGGCGCGTATGCTGATCGAACGCGGGGAGGACAGTGCGCGGGTCGCCGATTTGATCAAGATGGGCGAGGATCAGACGCTGCGGTCGGGTGAGATCATCCGGCGGTTGCGCGACTTTCTCACCAACAACGAAACCGAAATGCGCGCCGAATCGCTCGCCAACACGGTTCGCGAAGCGGTCGAACTGGTCCTGTTCGGTACCGCCCAGTTCGGTATCAAGCTGCGCTACCGGCTCGACCCTGCCGCCGACATGGTCTTTGCCGACCGTATTCAGATACAACAGGTGATGGTGAATCTTTTACGCAACGCGGTCGATGCGTTGCGCGGGCAACCGACCGGCGCGCGCGAGATCGTCATCGCTTCGCGCCGGGTGGCGGATGGCATGAATGAACTTTCGGTCAGCGACAATGGCCCCGGCTTGCCCAAGTCAATCGGCGGCGAACTCTATTCGCGGTTCGCGACGACCAAATCGGGTTCCGCCATGGGCATTGGCCTGTCTATATCGCGTCGCATCGTTGAGGCGCATGGTGGCAAGCTTGTCGCGATGGACCGCGCCGGCGGGGGAGCGGAATTCCGCTTTACCTTGCCTGCGCTCGAAGAGCTGGAGGAGTTGGAGGGATGACCCGCACAATCTATCTCATCGATGACGACGACGCGGTGCGCGCGTCGCTTCACACCTTGTTGTCGCTGCAATCCAATCTGGTGGTGCGCAGTTTCCGCAGCGGCGACCGATTTCTGGAGGAGGTGCCCGATCTCGATCCGGGCGTCTTGCTGCTCGATTTTCACATGCCCGGGGTCAGCGGACTCGACGTGCTGCAGGCAATCCGCAATCAGGGCACCAACGCCTTCGCGACGATCATCGTTACCGGCGAGGGCAATATAGGGCTTGCGGTGCAGGCGATGAAGGCGGGCGCGATCGACTTTATCGAAAAGCCCTATCAGGCCGAAAAACTGCTCGCTGCGATCGAGGTCGCGTTTGCCAGGCTGACGGAAGACAGCGCCGCCGCGGCACATATGCAACAGGCCGCGGCCAAGATCGCCGCGCTATCGCCACGCGAGCGCGACGTGCTGACCGGATTGATCGAGGGACGGGCCAATAAGGTCATCGCCCATGAGCTCGAAATCAGCCCCCGGACGGTCGAGATCTACCGTGCCAATCTGATGACGAAATTGGGGGTGCGCAACCTGCCCGAGGCTTTACGCATCGCTTTTGCCGCGGGACTTATTCCGCCCGGATAGGCTGCGGATCGCAGCGCCAGCCGGCAAGCGTTTCCACGACATGTGAAGGTGCTTCGCTTGAACCGATCATGCGGACCCGATCATTGCCCAATGGCGCGGCGGTTTCGGCAAGGATGATGATCCCTTTCCAATGTTGCGTTGCGAGCAGCTCATCGAGTCGGCCATCAAGGCTTTCCAGGTCTATGATCAGGATCGCCGGCGGACGTGCGTGCCGGCGGATCGCAGGGTCGTCGAATGACCCTTCCAAAGAGAGAATGCTCTCCCCCAACATCGACAAACGCCCGATCAAAATGCTGCGCAGGCCAGGGTCGCGGACCATCAATGTCAGCAGGTCTCCTTTCATTTCGACGATTTCCGCATCTTGGGTCCTCGGGCAGATCATTTGCGATGTTGTCGTGACCGACTCGCTCGGGAAAATGCCTGAGTAGCGGTCACGTCGACGCGATGTTCGGGATCGCATGGGCGGCTTACATATTTGTTGCGGCGACTTTAGGTAATTCCCCTCGGCCACGATGGCCGTGACGCGGGCGTCAGGCTGCGTGGTTTCGCCCAACCGAAGAGGCAGCGTGCAATTATACTGTGAAAACAATGATCAAGATGCCGATCGATCATTTAATATCAGTCGGATCGGATGCCTGAAATCAGGCAGTATTGAGCAAAAAAAGGCTCAAATATTCTTGGCGGAATTGTCCCACATTCGATGCCATTATGGGTATCCACTATATTGCACGGAGCGGCGTCTCACGGTAGATTTATTCATCGTCTTCCTTCGTAAAGGCACAGGCGACTGGGGGCCAAGGCGCTCTCGCCCCCGAGCAGGAAGACGTTATGCCGCACTATTTCTTCGACATCGTTGACGGTGAGGATTTGCCTGACCTGCAGGGGTCGGAATGGCCCGATCTGACCGCGGCCAGAATGGAGGCGGTGCGTTATTCGGCCGAAGTCCTCAAGGAAATGCCGGAACGCTTCTGGAACTGTGAAGCGTGGAAGATGACGGTCTCCGACGCCGACCGGGTCATGTTGTTCACCCTGTCATTTATGGCCGAGAGTGCGGAGCCTGTGACCGCCTAGCCGCTTGTGGGGCTGGCCGGCACCGGCTGGCGTTTGAATTTGGCCGGGGCGGTTATACTGGTCCGCCGCGCCGTTTTTTTCAGCGTGCTCACGAACAACGGGCAGGCGCTCAGCAGCTTGTTCTTGTCGAAACATGTTGCCGCCCCGCTCGCCATCGCCTCCTCCACTTCGAATGCGCCATCCTTGGCGGATGACGACAGCACGATGATTGGGGGATGCGGCTGTTCCTTCAATTCCCGCAGGAAATGCAGGCCGCCCAGGCCGGGCATGGCCAGGTCCAGCGTTATGACATTGGGCAGGCTGGTGCGCATCAAGGTGCGGGCATCGTCGATATCCGCTGCAATGCCGACCACCCGGCACTCCGGATCGCGCGAGATGATATGTTCGAGCATTGCCCGGATCGTGACCGAATCATCGACGATCAACACCCGGATCGGGATCATGTCATCTGTCGCGATATCGTCGGGGAATCCATTTCGAGGAAGAGCGGTGCCGGGTCGCATACGGCGCTTGAGCGCCTGATCGCTGCCTGGATCGCGATCCCGTCGCCAGCCCAGTTCCGGGTACCCGGCCGCCAATGAGAGTCCGGCTCCCCGATTCCGGTGACGAGGGGGAACAGCAGGCGTTCCTCACGATCCAGCTTCATCCGCATGCCGATGATCAGCGTCTTCACGGCTTTCTGAAAATCGGGCCAGCGGGTTGCGATGTCCCTGGTCGTCCACATTGTCACATGTGCCCTGTAAGCGATGTGGAGTTGCTCGATGCCGGCCACGCAATCGTCAACGGCCCTGCGCGTCAGGGGGTCCGGGTCGTCCCGGAGACGCCGGAGCACCTGCCGCTCCTCATAGGCAAGATGCTGATGCACCGTTCGTGTCATCTCGCAGCGCTTCTGGACCAGTTCATCGAGATCACAGGGCTCGCCGGACGAAACCAGCACCGCCAGATCCGCGCCGATGGTCCGGAGCTTGTCATGCTCTCGGAGCAATCTGGTGAGCATCATCATTTCGTCCTCTGCCGTTCGGCGTGGCGGCCCGTACGTGGACTATGCGCCCAACGTCGCTTGTCGCAGCCGCCGATGACTCAGACCTTACGAGGGGGCGCGGTAGTTATACGGAGGCGAGCCGGATTCGGCGGATTTCGCGGGAGAGTCTGGCGATGGTGCACAAGAGAAAATCTACCTCGCTTGGCCGGTCGAATGCGACGAAACTTCGAGTTGAATGTTCCGGCTGACGAGGCCGCCGAGCTTCGCGAAGCTTGGCGAGACATTTCGAGCCTGGCCCGAGACGAGGATGCCGATGATGTTCGAGATCCATCCCCTCTACTCGGTCGCGGGCGTCGCGGTGGGCCTGCTTGTCGGCATGACCGGCGTCGGCGGCGGGTCGCTGATGACCCCATTGCTTGTCCTGGCGTTCGGCTTTCACCCGGCAACGGCGGTCGGCACCGATCTGCTTTATGCCTCCGCCACGAAGTCCGTCGGCACCGTCGTCCATGGCATCAGCGGCACGGTGGATTGGAAGGTCGTGCGACGGCTGGCGCTGGGCAGCGTGCCCGCCACCCTGTTGACGCTTCTGGCGCTGGCTTATGCCGGCACGAAGTTCGACGGGACGCAGCATGTGATTACCATCACGCTTGGCCTCGCGCTCATCGCGACCGCGATCGCCATGGCCTTTCGTCGTCAGATCCTGGCTTATTATGCGGACACGATCGACGCGATGACCGACCGACAGGTGAAGCGCCTGACCGTCATTCTGGGCGTCGCGCTCGGTGTTCTCGTGTCGCTGTCGTCGGTCGGCGCGGGCGCGCTCGGCATGACCGCGCTCTTGATCCTTTATCCCAAGTTGCCGACAAACCGGCTGGTCGGATCCGACATCGCTCACGCCGTGCCGCTGACCCTGATCGCCGGCATGGGGCATTGGGCGATGGGCTCGGTCGATTTCGGGCTGTTGCTGTCGTTGTTGATCGGGTCGGTGCCGGGAATCATCGTCGGCAGCCTGATCTCGGCCCGCATCCCGGACCGGATATCGCGCGCGGTTCTCGCCGGGACGCTGGCGATTGTCGGGGGTAAATTGATCTTCTAGGCGGAGCTCATTCGAGGGTCGCGGACAAATCATAGCGGCGCACCAGCGAGTTCCCCGCCGCGTCGAGATCGACCGAGAGCCAGCAATTCGCCGCGAGCAGCGAACGCATCATGTGGGATTGCTGCCCCGGCAGGATCTCGATGCCCGGTCGGCCACGCGACGAACCGCGATGCGCCCTGAGGAACAATGTCGTGTTCTCGCGACCGGCCACATCGACAGTCTCCGGCGCGCCCGTCTCCGGCGGTCGGCCCAGCATCGTCCGGACCGCTGCCAGTACGAGAAAGCGGAAGCCGAGCAGCGACGCGACCGGGTTTCCGGGCAGACCGAAAAACAGCGTGCCGTCGGCAAGTTTTGCGAAGAGAACCGGCTTGCCCGGGCGCATCCGCACGCCGTGGAAATATATCCTGGCCCCCATTGCGCGCAGGACGGCGGCGATATGGTCATGATCGCCGGTCGACACGCCGCCGGTGGAGATGAGGATATCGGTGGAACCGCTTGCCAGCACGGCGCGAAATGCCCGTTCGATCTGTCCGGGATCGTCGCCGACCGGCGGGTGACATTGCACGGGCAGCCCAAGGCTGGCGGCGGAAGCGGCGATCATCGGGCCATTGGCATCGGGAATAGCGTCCGGCCTGGCCGTGCCGACAAGCTCGTCGCCGGTCGGGATGATCGAGATGCGCGGATGACGAAATACCGGCACATGGCTGAGGCCGTAGCTGGCAAGCGCGCCGATCGTCTCGGCGGTGATCCTCCGCCCGGACGGCAGGACCGGTTCCCCGGCCCGGGCGTCCTCGCCCTGGCGGCGGACATTTCTCCCGGCGGCTTCGGGTATGGCAAAGGTCAGGACACGGCGCTCTCCCTGTTGGACGACGCTTGCCCGTTCGGTGGTGATCACCGTGTCGCAGCCGACCGGCATCTTCGCGCCCGTGCTGATCGGATAGGCCGCGCCGGCGATCGCCGGGGTAGGGGAATGGCCGGCCCGATACTCTCCGGCGACGACCAGCTCGACCGGCACGTGCGCGGTCGCCGCTGCGGTGGCGCCCGCAGCAAAGGCGAAACCGTCCATCGCCGACGCATCGAAGCCGGGACAGTCACGCGCGGCGAACAGGTCGGCCGCCGTCCAGCGACCCAGCGCGTCGGAGAGCGGCACGATCAGCTCGACTGGCGAAGGCGTCGATGCCGTGACGATCGCGCGCGCTTCGTCGAATCCCGGCCTTGCGCCATCGCCGCGCTCAGTCACGCGGGAATGTCCGTGCGAGCAGCGCCAAATCGTCCGGCGTGTTGATGTTGGGCAAGTCCTCGGCCAGCGACAGCGCCGCCGCCCCGACCTCGGCCGCCCAGCCGCGCATCGATCGCCGGCGGTCGCTGGCCAGGAAAATGTCGAGCTGGCCGGCAAGGTCGGCGGGCCACAGGCCGATGATCGGTATCGCCTCGACATAGGACGGGCATCCGGTCGCGCGGAGCCGTTCGGCCAGATCCGGCGGCAGCACCGGCATGTCGCAGCCAACCGTCATCACCGCCGAATACCCTTGCGCGCGCGCATGATGAAGCGCGGCGTTGAGCCCGCCAAGCGGGCCAAGGTCGGGAAGGGGCCGGTCTGGTATCGCCGCGATGTCGCCGGCGCGCCCGACCAGCACGACGCTATCGACCTGCCGCGCAAGCGCTGCAACGACGCGATCGATCAGGCTTTGTCCGGCAAGAAGCGCCACCGCTTTGTCCGACCCGAACCGCTGCGATCGCCCGCCGGCAAGGATCGCGCCGAGCAGCCGCGTCATGCGGCGATAACGAGCGCGGCATCGGGCCGCGCCAGCACGACGAGCCGGACTCCGGCCGCGCGTGCGCGCTCGACGGCGAGCGTGGTCGGTGCGGAAATCGTCACGAGCATCGGACAGCCGGAGAGCGCCGCCTTTTCGACCAGCTCATAGGAGCAACGCGATGACAGGAGCGCGAAGCCGCCGTCCCAGCCCTCGCCCGCGCGCGCCATCGCGCCGATCAGCTTGTCGAACGCATTATGCCGCCCGACATCCTCGCGCACGGCAACGATCGTTCCGTCCGGCCGGCATTGTGCGGCGGCATGAACCGCGCCGGTTTCCCGGTTGAGCGGCTGCAGGTCGCGCAAATGGGCGAGCGCGGCGAAGATCGCCGCCTCGTCCGCCTGGCTCGCCGCGGTGATGACGGGCAGGGGGCGCAGCGCCTGTTCCAGATTCTCGATCCCGCACAGTCCGCAGGAGGAATCCGATACACGGTGGCGGACCCGGCCAAGCAATGTTTCGGTGCGCGAGTCGGCCAGAGTGATGCGCAAGATCTGGCCGGCGGGCGAGGGATGGTGATCGATCGCGAGGATCTCGCTCGGGTCTTCCACCAGCCTTTCGCTGAGCGCGAAACCGATCGCGAAATCCTCCAGATCGGCCGGGCTCGCCATCATCACTGCATAGCCGATACCGTTGAATTCGACCGAGACCGGCGCCTCGATCGCCACCGCACGCACGACATCGTCATGTCCGCCATCCGGCGTGATCCGGTCGAAGCCGACCGGCCGGGTCGCCTCGCTCATCCGGCGTCTGATGGAGGCACACCGTCCGCGCCGACCGCGAAGTCGGTGGCGGGAGTCTGTGAAGGCGCCGTGCCCTTGTCGCGCAACATCGTGACCGCTTCCCTTGCCATGTCGTTCAGGCCATCGCCGCCCTGATCGAGATAAGCAATGATCTGCGCGCACATACGCGGATCCCAGAAGTGCCAGAGATGATCCCAGGTTGCGGTCGCCGCGTTCGCGCCTTGCTGATGCTCCAGCTCGGTCGCGATCTGGTTCGCCATCCTGACCAGTTTGTCGATCGTCGCGCTCATTCGGCGGCGACCGTCTCGATCCGCCGCGAGAGGAGCGAGCGCGCCTCATAGCGTTCCTGCCAGTCGGTCGGGCCGTTGGAACGGCCGACCTGCACCGCCGTCACCTTGTATTCGGGACAATTGGTCGCCCAGTCCGAATTGTCGGTGGTGATGACATTGGCCTGAGTGCTTGGATGGTGGAAGGTCGTATAGACCACGCCCGGCGCAACCCGGTCGGTGATCAGCGCGCGCAGCGATGTGTCGCCGGCGCGGCTGACCACCGTGACCCAATCGCCGTCGAGGACGCCACGCTGCTCCGCATCATGCGGATGAATCTCAAGTCGGTCCTCTTCGTGCCAGCGGCTATTCTCGGTGCGGCGGGTCTGCGCCCCGACATTATACTGGCTGAGAATCCGCCCGGTGGTCAGCAGCAACGGGAAGCGCGGCCCGGTGCGCTCCTCGGTCGCGACATATTCGGTGCGCACGAACTTGCCGCGCCCGCGCGCGAAACCGCCGATATGCATCACCGGCGTGCCCTCGGGCGCTGCCTCGTTGCACGGCCACTGAATCGATCCGAGCTCATCGAGCCGCGCGAACGACACGCCGGCAAAGGTCGGCGTTACGGCGGCGATCTCGTCCATGATCTCCGACGCATGGCCATAATGCATGTCGCAATCGAGCGCCTGGGCGATCAACTGCGTGATCTCCCAATCTTCATAGCCGTTCTTCGGCTGCATCACCTTGCGCACCAGCTGGATGCGCCGCTCGGCATTGGTGAAGGTGCCGTTCTTCTCCAGGAAAGTCGATCCGGGCAGGAATACATGCGCGTAATTGGCGGTCTCGTTGAGGAACAGGTCGTGCACCACAACGCATTCCATCGCCGCGAGCCCGGCCGAGACATGCCGCGTGTCCGGGTCCGACTGCAGGATATCCTCGCCCTGGATATAGAGCGCCTTGAACGTGCCATCGACCGCCGCGTCGAGCATGTTGGGGATGCGCAGTCCCGGCTCATGATCGAGCTCGACGCCCCACAGGTCGCGGAACATGTCGCGCGCGGCATCGTCCGAAACATGGCGATACCCCGACAGCTCGTGCGGGAAGCTGCCCATGTCGCACGCGCCCTGGACATTATTCTGCCCACGCAACGGGTTCACCCCGACGCCGTCACGCCCGAGATTGCCCGTCGCCATCGCAAGGTTGGCGATGGCCAGCACCGTGGTCGATCCCTGGCTATGCTCGGTCACGCCAAGGCCATAATAGATCGCGCCATTGCCGCCGGTCGCATAGAGCCGCGCCGCCGCGCGCAAATTGGCGGCGGGCACCTGAGTCATCAGCTCGGTTGCCTCCGGGCTATGGCGCGGATCGGCGACGAATTCGGCCCAATCCTCGAACTCGGACCAGTCGCAGCGGTCGCGCACGAACGCTTCGTTGACCAGTCCCTCGGTGACGATGACATGCGCCATCGCGGTCAGCACCGCGACATTGGTGCCCGGGCGCAGCGCAAGATGCTCCGCCGCCTCGATATGCGGCGAGCGCACGATGTCGGTACGGCGCGGATCGATCACGATCAGTTGCGCGCCCTGCCGCAAGCGGCGCTTGAGCCGGCTGGCGAACACCGGATGCCCGTCGGTCGGATTGGCGCCGATGATCACCACCACATCGGCCGCCATCACGCTGTCGAAATCCTGCGTGCCCGCCGAGGTGCCGAACGCGGTCTTCAAGCCATAGCCGGTCGGCGAGTGGCAGACCCGCGCGCAGGTATCGACATTATTGTTGCCGAACCCGGCGCGGATCAGCTTCTGAACCAGGAACGTCTCTTCATTGGTGCAGCGGCTCGAGGTGATGCCGCCGATCGAGCGCTTGCCATATTGGTTCTGGATACGGCGGAATTCGGACGCGGTATGCGCAATCGCCTCGTCCCAGCTCACTTCGCGCCATGGATCGTCGATCGACGCGCGGATCATCGGATTGAGGATGCGCTCCTTGTGATTGGCATAGCCCCAGGCGAAGCGGCCCTTGACGCAGCTATGCCCGCGATTCGCCTTGCCTTCCTTCCACGGCACCATGCGCACCAGCTCCTCGCCGCGCATCTCGGCGCGGAAGGTGCAGCCGACGCCGCAATAGGCGCAGGTGGTGATGACCGACCGGTCGGGCGTGCCGATCTCGACCACTTTCTTCTCGATCAATGTCGCGGTCGGGCAGGCCTGGACGCAGGCGCCGCACGACACGCATTCGCTGGAGAAGAAATCCTCGCCCTGGCTCGCCGCGACCTTGCTGCCGAAGCCCATGCCCTCGATAGTCAGCGCGAAAGTGCCCTGCACCTCGTCGCACGCCCGTACGCAGCGCGAGCAGACGATGCATTTCGACGGGTCGAAATCGAAATAGGGGTTGGATGTGTCCTTGGCCTGGCCAAGATGGCTCGCGCCCGTATCGCCGTAACGCACGTCGCGCAGGCCCACCGCGCCGGCCTGGTCCTGCAATTCGCAATCGCCATTGGCGGCGCAGGTCAGGCAATCGAGCGGGTGATCGGAGATATACAGCTCCATCACGCCGCGGCGCAGTTTCTTGAGCTTCTCGGTCTGGGTCCGCACCACCATGTTCGGGGTAACCGGCGTGGTGCAGGAAGCGGGATAACCCGCGCGGCCCTCGACCTCGACCAGGCACAGCCGGCACGATCCGAATGCTTCCAGGCTGTCGGTCGCGCACAGCTTCGGGATGCTCGTTCCCATCTGCGCGGCGGCGCGCATCACCGATGTGCCTTCGGGCACGCTGACCGGCTGGCCGTCGATGCTGATCGTCACCATCGCCGCGTCCGGGGCGGCGGGCTTGGTGCCCAGGTCGATTTCGCCGCGCCACGCCATGACTTTACTCCGCCGCCACGGGCAGCGCGGTTGCGCCACCGAAATCTTCGGGGAAATGATCCAGCGCGCTCAGCACCGGATAGGGCGTGAAGCCGCCCAACGCGCACAGCGACCCGAACTTCATCGTGTCGCACAGATCGCGCAATATCTCGATATTGTCGTCGATCCGGTCGCCGGCGATGATCCGGTCGACCGTTTCCACCCCGCGCGTCGATCCGATCCGGCACGGCGTGCATTTGCCGCAGCTTTCGACCGCGCAGAATTCCATCGCGAACCGCGCCATCTTGGCCATATCGACGCTGTCATCGAACACCGTGATCCCGGCATGGCCGATCAGACCGCCGGCCGTGGTGAAGCTTTCATAATCGAATGGCAGATGGAACATCGACGGCGGGAAATAAGCGCCAAGCGGCCCGCCGACCTGCACCGCGCGCACCGGCCGGCCGCTCTCGGTCCCGCCGCCAATCTCGTCGACCAGTTCGCCCAAAGTGATGCCGAACCCGACTTCGTACAGCCCGCCATTGCGGACATTGCCGGCCAGCTGGATCGGCATGGTGCCGCGCGACCGGCCAAAGCCGACCGCGGCATAGGCGGCCGGGCCATTGGCCAGGATGAACGGCACCGCGGCGAGGCTCAGCACATTGTTGATCACGGTCGGCTTACCGAACAGCCCGGCGATCGCCGGCAGCGGCGGCTTGGCGCGCACCTGGCCGCGCTTGCCCTCGATCGAATCGAGCAAGGCGGTTTCCTCGCCGCAGACATAGGCCCCCGCGCCGACCCTCACTTCCAGCGTGAAGGGCGCGATCCGCGCCGCCGACCGCACGATCGCCTCGCGCATCGTCGCCACGGCAAAGGGATATTCGGAGCGGATATAGACATAACCATGGGCTGCGCCGACCGCATGAGCGGCGATCGCCATGCCCTCGATCAGGCAATAGGGATCGCCCTCCATCAGCATGCGGTCGGCAAAGGTGCCACTGTCGCCCTCATCGGCATTGCAGACGATGAACTTCTCCGCAGCCTGCGTATCGAGCACGGTCTGCCACTTGATCCCGGTCGGGAACCCCGCGCCGCCCCGGCCGCGCAGCCCGCTGTCCTTGACCGTCGCCACCACCGCCGCCGGCGAAAGCGCACGGGCGGCGGCAAGGCCCACCCAGCCGCCATGCGCGGCATAATCGTCGAGATCGAGCGGATCGATCACCCCGCAGCGCGCAAAGGTGAAGCGCTGCTGCGATGCGAAAAAGGGCAGGTCGGCGAGTCTGCCGAGCCGGTTCGCGTGGCTCCCGTCAAGCACCGCGCCAACCTCATCGGGCGCGACCGGGCCATAGGCGATGCGCCCGTCCGCCGTATCGACCTCGGCCAAAGGCTCGATCCGGAACAGGCCATGGCTGCCGGTTCGGATCACCTCGGCACCGGTCCGGGCGAACGCCTCGGCCACGTCGTCCGCGCCGAGCGCGACCGAGGCCATGTCGCGGCTGATAAAGACCCTCACGCCGCCACCTGCGCGGCGAGCCGGTCGAGCCGGGCGCCGTCGATCCGCGACACCGGCACGCCATCGACCAGCGCATTGGGTCCGGTCGCGCACAGGCCAAGGCAATAGACCGGCTCCAGCGTCACCCGGCCATCGGCGCTGGTCGAGCCCATCGCCACGCCGAGCCGCTCGACTGCGGCGCGCTCGATCGCTCGGCCGCCACGCGCCTGGCAGCTTTCGGCGCGGCACAATTTGATGACATGGCGACCGGCCGGCTGACGGCGGAAATCATGATAGAAAGTGACCACGCCGTGCACATCGGCGCGGCTCAGGTTCAGCGCCTCCGCGACATGCGGCACCAGTGCGTCGTCGATATAACCAAACTCATCCTGCAGCGCATGGAGCAGCGGCAGCAGTACGCCGCGCCCATCCGCCACGCCGGCCATGAAGCGACCGATCGCCTCGCGATACGCAATCGCTTCCGCGGTCAAGGCGGGGGCCGGTCGCTCACTCTCTCTGGTCTTGCGCATCACCGATGAGGATAGGCCCGATCGCGTACGCCAGGTCAAATCGACTGACTTCATGTTTGATAGAGAAACTCTATCAACGATCCCGATAGAGGGTCGGCAATTTGATGCTGTTGGCGGCGGTAAGCGCGGCTTGGGCAAGCTGGCTCGAGGGGCGGCGGTCGAGCACGACCAGTCCGACCCGACTGGCGGGGAACGGCTCCGTAAAGGGCAATACCCGCGCCCAGCTGTTCGCTGGAATCAGCGCGGTATAGCCTTCGGGCACCACCGTGGCGAGCCCGCCCGCCTCGACCATCGCAAGCAGCGCGACATAGGAATCGGCGGTTGCCCCGGGATGGACCGCGAACCCGCGTGCAGCGAGGTTGGCGTCGAAGATGCGGCGGTTCTGCATGCCTTCATGGAGCAGGCAAAGCGGTTGGGCGAGCACCTCCGGCCAGCCGACCGCCTTGTGATCGTCGAAACCGCTGCCGGCGCGTGCGACGAACATCGCGCGCTCGGCATAAAGCGGTACGGCGATCACTTGCGCCGGCGGTTCGTGATCGAGATAGGTCAGGCCGGCGTCGAGCTCGAACGCGGCCAGCGCTTGTTCTATTTCGCGCGAGGTGAGCGAGCGGACGGACACGGTGAGTTCGGGATTGGCGGTGCGCAGGGCATGAGTGAAATGGCCAACCACCGGCATCGAGGCGGGGATCGCACCGAGCCGGAGCGTGCCGTGCAATGGCCCGCGTGCCGTCTCGGCGGCATGGGCGAGCCCATCGACCATCGCGATCGCCTGCTGCGCCCAGGGTAGCGCCGCCCGGCCCTCGTCGGTCAGCCCGATATAGCGGCGATCGCGTTCGACCAGCCGCTTGCCGAGCTGCTCCTCGAGCGCGGCAAGGCCAGCGGAGAGCGTCGGCTGAGTGACGTTGCAGGACGCGGCGGCACGCGCGAAATGCCCCTCACGCGCGAGCGCAACGAAATATTCGAGGAGGCGGAGCTGCAAGGCGGATACCTCGAACTTTGTGAGACCTTATAGGCCCGCTCTATCACACCGCCATGTGGAGCCATAGGCCGCACGACGTGCCTCAACCCGAACCCGAATTTCAGCCGCAGGCAAGATAGGGCGCAAGCGCCGCGACGAACGGCGCGACCGTTTCCTCGCGCAGCCCGGCGATGTTGATGCGGCCGGAATCGGGCATGTAGATGCCGTGCCGTTCGCGCAGCGCGGCCACCGCGACGCGGTCGATCGGGAGCAATGCGAACAACCCTTGCTGGCGCGCGATCGGCGCAAGGACCGGGTGGGCATCGCCCAACCGGGCGCGCAACGTATTGATCCGCGCGCACATATCGACCAGCTCGGCGCGCCAATCGGCGGTGAGAGCGTTGTCCTCGAGGATCAGCCGCACCGCCGCCGCGCCATGATCGGGCGGCATCGACCACAGGCTGCGCGCCAGCACCAGCATGGTCTCGCGCACCGGCACGACCGCGGCGGGCGACGACGCCTGCACCCAAAGCGCGCCGACCCGCTCGCGGTAGAGCGCGAAATTCTTGTCGCAACTATAAGCGACCAGCGCTTCGGGCGCGGCGTCGAGCATGATGCGCATGCCCGCGGCATCCTCCTCCAGTCCTTTGCCCAGGCCCTGATAGGCGAGGTCGATCAGTGGCACCAAGCCGCGCGATGCGGTGAGCGCCGCCAGTTCCTGCCACTGCGCGGTGGAGAATGCCGTGCCAGTCGGGTTGTGACAGCAACCATGGAGCAGCACCACATCGCCCGCCACCGCCTGATCGAGACCAGCGATGAATGCGTCGAAATCCAGGTCGGATCGTGCGGCATCGAAATAGGCCTGGGACCGCACGGCGAGTCCCGCCGCGCGAAAGATCGGCGCGTGATTCGGCCATGTCGGTGTGCCGATCCAGATCGTCGGTGCACGTTCGGTTCGCGCGATCAGTTCCGCCGCCAGCCGCAGTGCGCCGGTGCCGCCCGGTGTCTGGATGCCGTCGATGCGCGGGTCGGCCGCAAGGCGTTCGCCCAGCGCGACAACGGCGAGTTGATCGGTGAAACGCTGGTCGCCTTCGGCACCCAGATAGCTCTTGCTGTCCTGAGTGGAGAGCAGCCGCCTTTCCGCCTCCTTGACCGCGCGCATGACCGGGGTCTTGCCGCTGGCGTCGCGATAGACACCGACGCCGACATCGATCTTGTCGGGGCGCGGGTCGGCGCGGTGCATGCCGATCACGGCGAGCAGCGCGTCGGGTGGCTGACGCTGCAGCGAGCCGAACAGCGCGGTCGCGGCGAGATGGTCGAGCGTGACGGTCATGCCGCTTCCCTTGCGCGGGCATAGCTTTGCGTGCCGCGGGTGTAGATCTTGTCGGCCGGCAGGATCGCCTCGATCTCGATGTCGGGCTGCCCCTCCAGTTCGGCATAAAGCGGCGCGAAATCGGTGTTCAGCGTCTGTTCGAGCAAGTCCTCGAAGCTGTCGATGACGAAATAATTCTGCTGGAAATCGTCGATACGATATTTGGTGCGCATCAGCCGCTTCAAGTCGAAGCCGATGCGGTTGGGCGACGGATCGTCAAGCGCGAAGACCGACTCCGTGTAGGACGATACGATCCCCGCACCATAGAGTTTGAGGCCGTTGCCCGAGCGAACCAGGCCGAATTCGACCGTGTACCAGTAGAGCCGCGCGAGCCGCTCGATCGCGCCCAATGCTGCCGCGCGCTGCCCGCCCTTGCCATAGGCCTGCATATAATCGGCGAACACCGGATGGGCGAGCAGCGGCACATGCCCGAACACATCGTGAAACACATCCGGTTCCTGAAGATAGTCGAGCTGGTCCGGCTTGCGGATGAAGTTGCCGGCGACGAAGCGGCGGTTGGCGAGGTGATCGAAAAACACTTCATCGGGCACCAGACCCGGCACCGCGACGACTTGCCAGCCGGTCGCCTTGATCAGCCGCTCGGACAATTCCTCGAAATCGGGAATGCCCGGTTTTGAAAGGCGCAATACGTCCAGACCTTCGATGAATTCGGGCGTGACGCGCCCCGGCAGCATGTCCGCCTGTCGGGCGAACAATATGTCCCAGGTCGCGTGCTCCTCGGGCGTATAGGCATCCCAGCCCTGTGGGATGGTCCAGTCGTCGGCGGCCCCTTTGGGGCGAGTCAGGTTTGCATCGCTCATGTGATGCAGGATCGCACCGACCCGCGGCGATTGCTTGTCTTTATCACCGCGAATATGACGTTATAAGAAATGAATATTCGCAAATCCGGACCATCATGAAACAAAATCGCGAATTGGATTCGATCGACCGTCGCATCGTTGCGTTGTTGCAGGAGGATGCCACGCTCAGCCATGCCGATCTCGCCGAGCGGGTCGGGGCGTCGAGCGCCTCGTGCTGGCGCCGGGTCAAGGCATTGGAGACGGCCGGCGTGCTTACCCGCACCGTCCGGCTGGTCGATCCCGTCATGGTCGGGCGCGGCGTCAACGTGCTGTGCAATATCCGGATGCTGAGCCACGCGATCGAGGCGCGGGAGAGTTTCGAACGCTTCGTCGACGGCCGGCCGGAGGTGATCGAGTGTTTCTCGATGTCGGGGGACTGGGATTATCTGCTACGCATCGTCGTCGCCGATGTTGCCGACTATAATCATTTCCTGATGCAGACCTTGCTCGCTCATCCCTCGGTCGCCGGCGGGTCGTCTCATTTCGCCTTGTCGATGACGAAATACACCACGGCCCTGCCCATCTAGGAGATCGTGCGTCGCGCCGATCACCGCGCGCGCGGTTCGTCCGGGCGCAGGCACCTTGACCGGTTGGGCACGAGCGCCCACGCGACCCGCTTCCCGCAGTTCACGCGCCCGCGGCGCCGATACCTAACAGATTGTCCGTCAATGCGATTTTCCCGCTTCTTTTCTCGCGCCTCGCACGACATGGCGATCGACCTCGGCACGGTGAACACCGTTGTCTACCTGCGCGACAAGGGGATCGTGCTCAACGAACCCTCGGTCGTCGCGATCGAGACGCTCGACGGCGTCTCCCGGATTCGCGCGATCGGCGCCGAGGCAAAGCTGATGCTCGGCAAGACGCCCGATACGATCCGTACCATCCGGCCGATGCGTGACGGCGTGATTGCCGACATCGACGTCGCCGAGCAGATGATCAAGCATTTCATCGACAAGGCGCATGGCGGTGCGAGCCGGTTGCCGCGCCGCCCGCAGATCGCGATCTGCATGCCGTCGGGCGCGACGACGGTGGAGCGTCGCGCCATCCGGCAGGCGGCGAGCAATGCCGGTGCCGGCAAGGTCTATCTGATCGAGGAATCGATGGCGGCGGCGATCGGCGCCGGCCTGCCGGTCACCGAGCCGACCGGCGCGATGGTCGTCGATATCGGCGGCGGCACGACCGAGGTCGCGATCCTGTCGTTGCGCGGCCTTGCCTATAGCACGTCCGCGCGGGTCGGCGGCGACCGCATGGACGAGGCGATCGCGTCGAGCATCCGGCGCAAGCATAATCTGATGATCGGCGAATCGACCGCCGAGCGGATCAAGGTCGAGATCGGCACCGCGATGATGCCGGATGACGGGGTCGGCAAGGTGATGCGCGTCAAGGGCCGCGACCTGGTCAACGGCGTTCCGTCGGAGATCGAGGTCAGCCAGGGCGAACTGGCAACGGCACTGGCCGAGCTGGTCGGCCAGATCGTTGGTACGGTGCTCTCCGCGCTGGAAAAGACCGAACCCGAACTCGCCGCCGACATTTATGACCAGGGCATCGTGATGACCGGCGGCGGCAGCTTGCTCGTTGGCCTTGACGAAGTGCTGGCGCAGGCAACCGGCCTGCCGGTGATCGTCGCCGACGAGGCGCTGACGTGCGTCGCGATGGGCGCCGGCCGCGCGCTGGAGGATCCGGCCTATCAGGGCATCATGCAGGAAGCCTGATCGCCCCGCGGCTCGTCCGCGCTACTTACTCGCAGCGGTGGCGCAGCACCTTGCCCGACCGCGCGCCGGTCGCCCGGCCGCCATGGATCGCCAGCACGCCGTTGACGATGACATCGTCGATCCCGACGGGCGCCGCGACGGGATGCGCCCAGTCGGCCATGTCCTTCACCTTGGCATAATCGAAGATCATCACATCGGCACGCAGCCCTTCGCGCAGTACACCGCGATCGGCCAGGCCCATGCGGGCCGCCGGCCATGAGGTCATCTTGCGCACCGCATCGGGCAGCGTCAGCACGCCGCGGTCGCGCGCATAGGAAGCGAGGACTCGCGGGAAGGTGCCATAGGCGCGGGGGTGCGGCAGGCCGAGCGCATCCACTTCGCCGAACTTGGCGGAAGCGCCGGCATCGGTGCCGATGCTCGTCCAGGGTTGTTTGATGGCGAGGTCGATGTCGCGTTCGTCCATCATGAAATAAAGCGCCATCGCCCGGTTGGGCAGTGCGTTGCCGGCGATGTCCCAGGCGACATCCGCCGGATCGCGACCGAGCGCCTTGCCGATCACCGCGAAGCTCTTGCCGCGATAGTCGTCATATTTCGGGTCGAATGCATTGGCGAGCGTGACATGATCCCAGCCGCCCGAGGCTTGCACCAGGTTCGACCATCCGGGTTGTGACCCGGCGGCGACTTCCTTCTTCAGCCGGGCGCGGATCGCCGGGTCGCGCAGCCGCTCCCAGCCCTTCTTCTGCCCGTCGGCAAAGACCCAGGTTGGGACGGTGATGTCGATCCCGGTGCCGCCGGCATTATAGGGATAGAGATCCGCGGCGATATCGACCCCGCGATCGCGCGCGGCGGAAATCTTCGCGACCGCCTGTGGCATCAGCTTGCCGCGCAGTGGCATATAGGCGGCCTTGAGGTGGAATATCTCGACCTTGGCGCCGCTCTCCTCGCCGATGCGGATCGCCTCGTCGATCGCCGGCAGCAGCTTGGCGCTCTCGTCGCGCATATGGCTGACATAGAAACCGCCACAAGCGCCGGCGACCTTGGCGAGGGCGATCAGGTCCTCGGTCGACTGAAAGCTGTCGGGCGGGTAGATCAGCGCGGTGGCGATGCCGAATACGCCGGCGCGCATCGCCGTCTCCACCTCGGTGCGCATCGCGGCCAGTTGCGCCGGTGTCGGGCGGCCGTCGCCATCGCCCATCACTTTCACCCGGGCTTGCGCCGCACTGTAATAGGTGCCGAAATTGACCGCGATGCCCTGCCGTTCAAGCTGAGCGAAATAGTCCGGGATTTTCGCTGCCTCGACCGGCGTACCGCCTTCGCCGGCAATCAGCGTGGTGACGCCCATGCGCAGCTTGTTCTCCGCGCCGCCGCTTTTCAGCAGCACTTCGCCCGACTGATCCATCATGTCGATCAGGCCCGGCGCGACATAACGACCCGTCGCATCGATCTCCTGCCGGCCGGCGCCGTCGACCTGCCCGATCGTGACGATGCGTCCATCCTTGATCGCGATATCGGCCGCGACCCATGGATTGCCCGCCCCGTCGAGCACGCGGCCATGCCGGATCACGATATCGAACTCCGGTGCCGGCGCGGCACCGATCAGCAATGCGGCCGCGACGACGGCGAGAGTGCGTCTCATTTTTTACCCCCAGGCGAAAAGATTGCGGATAGTGACAGGCGCGGCGGCCGCCGCAACCTGGATATCGCACATGGCGGCGCGCTTATCGGCTTATTCGCTATGCTTTTGGCCGAATACGGGGCGGGCACGCGGCCGCCGTCATCCGGTGGCCGGCGCAAAGACCAGCGGCGGACGAACCGGCGGCGCGACAACTCGCGTCGCGGCGGCACCCGCACCGGCACCGGGCATGGCATCGGCAATGATCCGCGCGGCCAGCGCGTCGGCGACCCGGTTGGTCGGCGATCCGCTATCTTCCGCTTCGCGCAGGATCGAGATCAGGCGCGCGGCGATCAGCCCGACACGGGCGCGAACCTGCTGGCTGGTCTCGCCCAGATATTCGGCCGACACGTTGATGATGCCGCCGGCATTGACGACATAATCGGGCGCATAGGTGATGCCGCGCCGCATCAGCGCCGCGCCGTCCTCGTCGGTCGCCAACTGGTTGTTGGCGGCGCCGCAGATCAGCTTGGCCTGAAGCAGCGGGATCGTCCGGTCGTTGAGCACGCCGCCCAGCGCGCACGGCGCAAAGATCTGGGCGGGCACGGCGGCGATCTCGTCGACGCCGCAGCTCTCGGCGCCGAGTTCCTCGACCAGTCGTGCCACGCGCCGCGCATCGGTGTCAGCGACGATCAGCCGCGCGCCTTCGGCATGAAGCAGCCGGCACAGTCCCGCGCCGACATTGCCGACGCCCTGCACCGCCACGGTCATGCCGTGCAGGCTGCGGCCGAAGCGCCTGCCGGCCGCCGCCTGCATCGCCTCGAACACGCCGAGCGCGGTCCAGGATGAGGGATCGCCCCCGGCCCGGCCGGGCAGCGCATCGAGTCCGGCGACATGCCGCGTGCGTTCGCGCACCAGTTTCATGTCGGCAACCGATGTGCCGACATCCTCGGCGGTCACATAGCGGCCGTTCAGCCGCGCCACCGCCTCGCCGAACGCATGGAATAGCGCGGTGCGGTCGAACTCGCCCGGCGGGCGACGCAGCACCGCCTTGCCGCCGCCGAGCGGCAGCCCGGCCAGCGCATTCTTGTAGCTCATGCCGCGCGCCAGGCGGACCGCATCGCGCGCGAGATCGGCGGTGCCGTCATAATGCCATAGCCGACAACCGCCCGCGGCCGGCCCGAGCGTGGTGGAATGGATCGCGATGACGCCGCTCAATCCAGCGGCCGGATCGTCGATGACGACCAGTTCTTCCTGAAAATCGGCGCCGTTCTCGAATGTCATATAGGTCATCAGGCTTCCTCCAGCGCTGACAAACTAACAGGTGATGTGCTGAGAAAAATTGCGCAATCGTTGCTGCGAAGAGAGAAAACGAATAAGATATTCTCCGATCTGTAATCTGGAGAGTAATTTATGTCGGATGAGCTTGATGCGTTCGATCGCAAGATCCTCAAGCTGCTCCAGGTCGATTCGTCGCGCTCGACCACCGACATCGCCGATGCGGTCGGCCTGTCGCAGGCGCCGTGCTGGCGGCGTATCCAGCGATTGAAGCAGGATGGCTATATCCGCGGTCAGGTCAGCCTGGTCGATCGGCGCAAGGTCGGGCTCAACGCGCAGGTCTTCGCGCAGGTCAAGCTATCGGCACATGGCCGGTCCAACCTTGCCGAATTTTCCGACGCGATCCGCCAGTTTCCCGAAGTACTCGACTGCTTCGTGCTGATGGGGCCGGTCGATTTCATGCTGCGCATCGTCGCGCGCGACATCGATGCCTATGAACGCTTCTTCTTCGACAAATTGTCGCAGGTGCCCGGGATCCAGGAAATCAACTCGATGGTCGCGCTGTCGGAGATCAAGTCGACCACCGAACTGCCGCTCGACTAAAGCGGAAAACGATCCGTTCCGGTTGCAATGGCGGAAATCCCGATCTCGTCCATCATAACCTGCAGACCCGAGTGAATCGAGGCCGGGTGATGAGGGGGACGTGCGTGTATTTCGCCAAGATATCCAGGGCAGTGATTGTCCTGATCTCGTCGCTGATCGCGGTCGTGGCGGCTTTGCCGGCGGCGGCGCAGGTACGTTTCGCGGTCACGCTGCCGGCGACCGTCAAGGGGCCGGTGACCGGCCGCCTGATCGTCATCACCGCGCGCAAGGATACGCCCGAACCACGGATGGCGATTGCGATGAACGGCCCGCCGCTCTTCGGTGTCGATGTCGAGGGGCTCAAGCCTGGCGAAACCAGGATCGTCGATGCCAAGGCGGACGGGTTTCCGTTCGACATGAGCAAGCTGCCCGCTGGCGATTATAGCGTCCAGGCGGTGCTGATCGCCTATACCCAGACCAAGCGGTCCGACGGCCATACGATCTGGGTGCCGGTGACGCAGCAGCGCGTCATCGCATTCATGAATCCGGGCAATCCCTATAGCAAGGTCGCCAAGGTCAAGCTTGATCCCGCCGCGACCGCGCCGGTCGCGCTGACGCTGTCCGAAACGATCGGGCCGATGGACAAGGAAGTCGACACGCCGTGGATCAAGCGCGTGACGATCAAGAGCAAGATCCTGTCCGATTTCTGGGGCGTGCCGATGACGATCGGTGCCGAAGTGCTGATCCCCAAGGGGTTCCAGGATAATCCCAAGGTTCGTTATCCGGCCATCTATACCTTTGGCCATTTCGGCGGCTCGTTCACGTTCGACGACGACCCCAAGAGCGATACCGAAGGCGCGCGACGCAATGCCGCCGATGCCAATGTGAAGACCGGCTATCAATTCTCGCAGGAATGGAAATCGGACAAATTCCCGCGCATGGTCGGCGTCTCGCTGGTCTCGCCGGGACCCTATTTCATCGAAAGCTATGCGCTCAATTCGGCCAATAACGGCCCCTGGGGTGATGCGATCACCAAGGAATTGATCCCCTATCTGGAGAAGACCTTCCGCTTGATCGATCAGCCCTATGCGCGGATCGTCGAGGGCGCCTCGACCGGCGGCTGGGAAGCGCTGGCGATGCAGCTCCATTATCCCGACCTGTTCGGTGGCGCATGGGTGTTCAATCCCGATCCGATCGACTTCACGCGCTATCAGCAGACCGATATCTACAAGGAGGACAATATGTTCACCCTCCGCTCGAGCGAGTGGACCGTGAACGAAAAGCTCTTCCGTCGCAGCCGCGAGGGCTTCCCGCTCTTCACGATGCGTGACCTGTCCGCGCTCGAAGGCGCGCTCGGGTCAAAGGGGCGCTCCTTCTACCAGCTCGACATCTGGCAGGCGACGCACGGCCCGGTCGGCGCGGATGGTTATCCGGTGCTGCTGTTCGACAAGAAGACCGGCGTGATCAACAAGGACGTGGTCAAATATATGCGCGAGAAAGGCTATGACCTGTCCGGCTATATGCGCGACAATTGGGCGACGCTTGGCCCGAAGCTCAGCGGCAAGCTCAATTTCTTTGCCGGCGAAATGGACGATTTCTCGCTCAACCTTGCGGTCTACAAGTTCGAGGACATGATCGGTGAAGTCGGGGGCAAGGATTATCCGATCCGCTTCCTCTATGGCCGGCCGAAAAAGGGCCATAACTGGCATCATACCGACTGGGCCGGCGTGGTGCGCGAAGTTGCCGACCATGTGCGCAAGAACGCGCCCGCCGGCGCGCCGCTGACAGACTGGAACTATTGAGATGAGCGTCATGACACGATCGCGGATGCGCATCGCGCTGGTGGGTGCCGGGTTCCTGGCCGGGGCGGCGCTGCCCGCGGCATGGGTCGTGGCGGGCGCCGGTCCTCAAAAGGCGGTGTTCGACGAAGTCAGCGTGAAGCGGCTCAACATCGTCGAACCGAACGGCAAATACCGTCTCGTGCTTTCCAATAGCGAGCGCTTTCCCGGGCTGTTCATGGAGGGCAAGGAA
Source organism: Sphingomonas sp. So64.6b (assembly GCF_014171475.1). Taxonomy (NCBI): domain Bacteria; kingdom Pseudomonadati; phylum Pseudomonadota; class Alphaproteobacteria; order Sphingomonadales; family Sphingomonadaceae; genus Sphingomonas; species Sphingomonas sp. So64.6b. The sequence continues at coordinate 3,332,943 of NZ_CP048817.1, read as the reverse complement.
TATAAGCATCACGCCCGAACTGGCGGCGGGATGCTGTTCTTCAACGATGAGGGCGATGAGGTCGGCGGGCTGACTTACGGCAGCAACCGCGCCGGCGATCAGTATTCGGCGAGCGGCAGCCTGACGCTCGATCAGTACAAGCAGGACCAGACCGTCGGCATCCAATATACCGAAGCGAACGGCCGGCGCACCGCCGGCCTGCGCGTCTGGGACCGGCCGGATTATTCGATCAAGCCGTTGATGGAGATGAGCGATCGCGCCGCGCGCGCGCCGAGCGACGCGGAGAAACAGAAGATCCGCGGCGAAATGCAGGCTTTCGCCAATGCCAATGGCGGCGGCGGCGCGGAGCGTGTCTTTGCCGGCAAGGCGATTGACGACGCGATCGTCCGGCTCGCCGATAAAAGCGGCAAGACACGGCTGCTACTCAAGGTCGGCGCCGATGGCATGCCGAGCATCGAGTTCCTCGATCCCCAGGGAAAGGTGGTCAAGCGCATCAGTCAGTGACCTGACCTCCGAAAAGCGACACGACGTCGGAAGCATCAAGCTTTCCGGCGTAGCGGCGCGTCGGCTTTATTCATTTAAACATCTGATTTATTTCACGAATAGTTCATCTATTCGTCATTTTTCCTTGACGGCGCGGGCAATTGCTGTTGCCATCGTGTCCGATGGAACATCAAGCCCGACTCCGCTGGTTCGCGCGCGAAGTGCTGCCGCACGAAGGCGACGTGCGCAAATGGCTTGCCGGGCGCGTGCGCGGGCTCGAATCCTGCGAAGTCGATGAAGTCGTGCAGGAGGCTTATGCCCGGCTCTGGTCGGCCGATGCCGATGCGATCATCAACGCGCGGGCCTATTTCTTCGTCACCGCGCGCCACATTGTCGGCGAACATATCCGGCGCTCGCGCATCGTCTCGATCGAGCTTATGGCGGATTTGGAGTCGCTGAACATCGTAGACGACGAGATGGGTGCTTATCGTCGGCTGAGCGGTCAGGAAGAAGTGGCTCGATTGCATGCGATCCTGGCGCAGCTTCCGCCGAAATGCCGGCAGGCGTTCCAGCTGAAGAAGTTCGACGAACTGTCGCAACGACAGATTGCAGAACGGATGGGCATCGCCGAAAGCACGGTGGAAAAACATCTGGCCAAGGCGCTTCGCCTGGTGTCGGAACAGATCAAGGAAGCGCCGACGGGCGCGAGGAACAGGATTGCCGGTGAACCCAGGTTCTGGAAATGGGGATGAAATCGACGCTCAGGCGGCCGCCTGGGCGATCCGATCTGCCGAACATCCCCTCGATCCTTCCCACAGCGAGCAACTCGAAACCTGGCTCGGCCGCGACAGCCGGCATCTGGGCGCCTATGTGCGCGCCCAGGCGCTGTGGCTGGATATCGACCGGGTGGCGGCGCTGGACAGCGGCTCGCGCGTCGAGCCGGTCGAAGAACGTACCGCGCGCTGGCCGCGCTATGCGATGGCCGCGTCGGTCGCCTTCGCCGTGCTCGGCGGCGGGATAACCTATGACCATATGGCCGGGCGCATCTCGACCGCAAAAGGCGAGGTGCGCACGATCGCGCTGGAGGATGGGTCGACCGTCGTGCTCAACGGCGATTCGGCGATCCAGGTGCGTTACGAGGCCGGCACGCGCCGCATCGTGCTGCGCCGTGGCGAGGCGTCGTTCAAGGTCGCGCACAACAAGGAGAGACCGTTCATCGTCGATGCCAATGGCATCGCGGTGCGCGCGGTCGGCACCGAATTCGTCGTCGGCCTGGAGGACAAGGATGTCGAGGTGACGGTGGAGGAAGGGATCGTCTCGATCGCCGGCGCGACCGGAACGGCCGGAGGGCAGTCGCGCCTGCTGCGCCAGAACGAACAATTCGTCGCCGCAACCACCGGCCCACGGCTGGCCAAGCTCGATGCGAGCGATGTGCAGCGCAGCACCGCCTGGCGCAAGGGCCTGCTGGTATTCAACGGCCAATCGCTCGGCACCGCTGCCGCCAATGTGAACCGCTATACCGACCTGCAAGTGGTGATCGACGATCCCACGCTGGCGCGCGCCGAATTCATCGGCGTGTTCAAGGTCGGCGATGCGCGCGCATTCGCCAAGGCGGCGGCGCACGCGTTCAACGGCGAAGTGATCGAACAGGGCAAGCAATTGCGCCTGGTGCGCCAGCAAAACTCCCCCTCGCACTAAGGGCGGATCGCCCTTCACAATCCGACGCAACGGGAGCGTGTTCGGTTCTCGTCATGTGAAAGAGCGGGACGGCGGCGAGAGACGTGCCGTCGGGGCGGATGACCCGCTTGAAAGCGCTCTAACGGTTCGACCGGCGGTATTGAATCGGCGGGTCATTCAGTGTGGCGCAGCGCATTTCGCCACAGCTGCGAGCGTTTAAAATTCCCGTGGTTACGGGAAGCGCGACGGGAAAATGCTTTTTCGCGGGTTCTACGGGAATTTACGGGAAAATCCGCGGGATTTTCGACGCGCCTGTACGGGATGTTACAGATGTGCCTACGGGAATATCGGGAAATGTCGGTGGGAGTCATGGCCATGTTTCCGGTTGCTCCGATTCAATTGGCCCGTCGCATAGCCTTTTGCCGACGCGCGACAGTTGCGTCGGGGAGCAGGCATGACGGCGTTCGGAAAAAATCTGAATCGAGCCGCCAGGTGGCGAATGTCCCCGGCCTGACGGTCAGGGAAGAAGCTGGGTTTAGGGGCACGTCTTTCTTCGCTGAGCGCCTATCAATCGACTTGAATGTCGATCCGTACTGGGGACAGGACCTCAATTGGGACCATAATGGCGGATTTTGCAGCCCCGACACTCTTCAGTCTTGAGGGCGATTGGTTCGCGCCGGGTGGCAGGGAGATTTTCGATGGGGTGGGCAAAGAAAGTCCGGTTCGACAAGCGTGCGGCTTTATTCGGCAGCGCCGCGGCAATCATGTTGTGGGCGGCGCCGGTCGCAGCGCAGAGCCGCCAGAGTTATAATCTCCCGGCCGGCGACGCCGCACAGAATGTGCAGAAGATCGCGGTCGAATCGGGTGTCCAGGTGATGGCGCCCAACGCTGATCTCGCCGGGATCAAGACCAACCCGGTCAAGGGCGATTATACCCCGGTCGAGGCGTTGCAGCGGATGCTCGCCGATACCGGGCTGGAAGTTGTTGCGAGCGGCGAGAATACCGTTGTCATCCGTCGCGCGACGGAAACGGCGGCGGTCGATGCGCCGATCCGCGAGGAAACCGATCCCGACATCATCGTCACCGGTTCGCGCATCCGTCGCCCCGGTTTCGACACGCTTGAGGCGACCATCGTCACCGATGCCGAGGTGATCGCGCAACGCGGCTATACCAATGTCGCGCAGGTGTTCGACGATACGCCGGGCTTCGTCGCTTCGGGCGTCAACCCGATCGGCGCGTCACAGGGCACATTCAATGCCGGACAAAGCTTCGTCGATTTTCTCGGCCTCGGATCGCAGCGCACGCTTGCGCTGATCAATGGCCGGCGGGCGGTCTCGTCCAACTCGATCTCGGGTAGCGGCAATAGCGCGTCCCCCGGGCAACAGGTCGATCTCAACGTCATTCCGGTTGGATTGATCGAGCGGGTCGAGACGATCGCGATCGGCGGCGCGCCGATCTATGGTTCCGACGCGATCGCAGGCACCGTCAACATCATCCTGAAGGACAAATACCAGGGCCTCAGCGTGACCGGACAATATGGCATCGCCGAGCGGGGCGACGCGCCGGGTTATTCGATCCGCGGCCTGGCTGGCCTCAATTTCGACGAAGGTCGCGGTAATATCGCGATCAGTGGCGAGTATCATGAGCAAAAGGGGATGGTGCTCAGCGAGCGATCCGGCCTCCGCTATGCGGTGCCTACGCCGAGTTCGACGCCGTCCAACACCGTCACCAACGACCTGGTATACGGGTATTTCACCGAAGGCGGGCTGCCCTTCGACCCCAACACATTCGATTTCATCCGTGACAGTTCCGGCCGGTCGCTCCAGTTCCGGGGTGGTGACCTTCAGCCCTATGTCCCGGGTACCAATGTCCGCAGCGTTCTCTTCGACGGTGGCGACGGCGTTCGCATGGCGGACCATTTCAGCCTGTTGTCGCCGACCAAGCGTGCGATCGTCAGCGCCATCGGCCATTATGACCTGACGCCGTCGATCCGCATGGTGTTCGAAGGTTCCTATGCACGCAGCGAGGGCAAGGAGCTGAGCGAGGTCGCCGCGTTCACCTCACCCTATGTCAGCGGCACGATCCTGACCGTGTCGGCCAACAATCCCTTCATTTCGACTGCGGCGCGCAACACGCTGGCGGCAAATGGCATCACCGGCGATTTCGTGCTGGCACGCAATTTCAGCGATTTGCTCGACCGCGGCGGCCTGACGGTCAACACGGTCAATTTCTATCGTTTCGTCGGCGGCCTTGAAGGCAAGACCAGCCTGTTCGGCGAGCCTGCGGCGTGGGAGCTATCGGTCAATTACGGCAAGAGCCGCGCGGTCACCGAGATGAGCTACATCAACAATGACCGTTTCCTCGCTGCGGTCGATGCGGTCAGGGACGGCAGTGGCAATATCGTGTGTGCGAGCGGCGGAAGCTGTGTGCCGTTCAACGTCTTCGGCGAAAACGCATTCACCGACGAAGCGGCGAAATATGTTCTCGATCGCGGACGCGCCGTCAGCCTGAACCAGCAGTTCGTCGCGACGGCGAACTTCAACGGGGCGCTGCCGTTCCGGATCAGCCCCGAGCCGATCGCGTTCAACATCGGCGCTGAATACCGCAAGGAAATGGGCGATTTCAGCGTCGATCGCGTGCTCGGAGCTGGCGCGACCTTACTCGGCCTCGACCTCGCCAGCCCCTTTTCGCCCAATAAGGGAAGCTACAATACCAAGGAGCTCTATGGCGAGTTGTCGATCCCGATCGTGTCGGAGTCGCAGGACATTCCGATCATCAAGAATCTCAGCGTCGACAGTTCGGCTCGTTACGTCGACAATTCGATCGCCGGCGGTGATGTGACCTGGGCGGTCGGCGGCCGCTTCGCGCCGCGCTTGCCGGGTGTGCTGGATGGCCTGTTGCTGCGTGGAACCTATGCGCGCGCGATCCGTGCGCCTGCGGTCACCGAATTGTTTTCCGGCGCGTCGCCGACCCGGGGTGCGATCAGCGACCCTTGTGCGCCGGCCAATTATCAGCGCGGCGACAATGCGACCGCGCGCGCCGCCAATTGCGCCGCAGCGCTCAGTGCGCTGGGCATTTCCAGCCCCGCGATCTTCGATCCGACGACTGCCGGACTTTCGCCGATCGGCACGGTGTCCGGCAATGAGAATCTTCAAAACGAGAAAGCACGGTCCTGGTCGGCGGGCATCGTCTATCAGCCCAAATTGATCCCCGGTTTCCGGGTTTCCGCTGACTGGACGCATATCCACCTGACCGGCGGGATCGAAAGCCTGGGAATCCAGCAGGTGGTCAATGCCTGTTACGACAGCAATGATTTTCCGAATGCGGCCGGTTGCGGACAATTCCGCCGTCTCACCGCAGCCGAGGTCGGCCCCGGCACTGCCAACCCGACCCGCCATGTCGGCGATATCGCAAACGGCTATCGCAGCGGGTATATCAACACCGCAGGGCTCAAATTCTCCGGCCTGATCGTCGCCGCCGAATATAATTTCGGCATGACTGCATTGGAAAAGCAGGGTCGGATCAAGCTCGGCGTGAAGATGTTCCACAATAACAAATACGAACTGCTGATCACCGACAGCACGCCGACATCCAACTCGGTCGGCGGCGTCGGGCTGCCCAAATGGTCGGGCCAGTTCAACCTGGGCTATCAGGGCGCGGCGCTCGATCTGTTGCTGCAGGGGCTCTATACGGGGCCGGTCAAGAACGACATTCTGGCGACCTCGGCCACGATCGCCGACAAGGACAATCTGATCGGGTCCTATTGGCGGTTCAATTCGACGGTTGGCGTGCGGGTCAATGACCGCTTCTCGCTCCAGCTCGTCGTCAACAATCTGTTCGATCGTCAGCCAACGGCGTCGCAGCTCTTTTCGAGAAGCTTCGGCACGTACGACCTGATCGGCCGGCGCTTCCTGTTCAGCGTGACGGCTGGCCTTTGAGGCAAATAATGTTCGGCGTTCGCGGGAGACGGCATTTGTACAGGGTATCGGGATTTCTGGCGCTGACCCTGGGCCTGGCCGCTCCCGCGGCGGCCGCCGACCGGCAATCGAAACATTACACGATCGAACAGCTGATGGGGGCGGATTCCATCGGCGGCATGTCCTGGTCGCCGGACGATTCGAAGCTGATCTTCACCAGCAATCGCACCGGCATCGCCAATATCTATGTCATGCCGTCGTCGGGTGGTCCGGCGACGGCGTTGACCAGCTCGGTCAAGGAGACGGTCAGCGCGATCGGTTATTTTCCGAACGACGAGCGCATCCTGTTTTCGAGTGACCAGGGCGGCAACGAACTGGCGCATATCTATGTCCGCGAGCTCGACGGCACGACCAAAGACACGACCCCCGGCGCGAAGCATGTCGCGCGCTTCGTTGGCTGGGTGGAGGACGGCAAGTCGTTCTTCGTCCAGACCAATGAGCGCGACCCGCGTTATTTCGACCTGTATGAGATTCAGGCCGATGGCTATGCCAAGACCCGGTTGTTCGAGAACGACAAGGCTTATCAGGTGCGCGCGGTCAGCCCCGACCGGCGTTATGTCGCGCTGAGCCGGATCGTCGATAACGCGACCAAACATTGTTATGTCTATGACCGGACCGAAGCGAAGCTGATCCAGCTCACGCCCGAAGGAAAGCCGGTCGCGTGCGAGCCGCAGACCTTCGCGCCCGAAGGCGCCACCCTGTTCTACACCACCGACGATGGCGGCGAATTCACTTATCTCGCGCGGCAGGATTTGGCGACGCGGACCGTTGCGCCCGTGTTCAAGGCGAAATGGGATGTGCAGGGCGCGGCCTTTTCGCGCGACGGCAAGACGCTGATCGTCTCGGTCAATGAGGATGCGCGGGGCCGGCCTTATCTGCTCGATGCAAAGAGCTTCGCGCCGCTCGCCTTTGCCAATCCGATGCCGGGTGCGAGTGTCGGTTTGCAGCTGGCGCACGGCAAGCCGCTGGCGCTGCTCCGCGCCTCGAACGGCAGCATGCCGGGTGATGTGTTCCTGCTCGACCTGAAGACCGGCAAACGGAAATTGCTGCTCAGCGCGCAGGCGCCAGGGATTGCCGCGAGCGACCTGGTCGCGGGCGAAGTGGTGCGCTTCGCCTCTTATGACGGGCAGCAGGTGCCCGGTATTCTCTACATGCCGAAGGGCGCGAAGAAGGGCGACAAGCGCCCAGCGGTGATCCACGTCCATGGCGGTCCCGGCGATGAGAGCGCGATCGGCTATCGCCCGCTCGTCCAGTATCTGGTCAACAACGGCTATGTCGTGTTCGAGATCAACAATCGCGGCAGCAGCGGGTCGGGGCGGACCTTCTATCATCTCGACGATCACAAGCATGGCGATGCCGATCTCGACGATGTCGTCGCGGCCAAGAAAATGCTCGCCGCGACCGGTATGGTCGATCCGGCCAAGGTGGTGATCCAGGGGCAAAGCTATGGCGGCTATATGGTGCTTGCCGGGCTCGCCTTCCGGCCCGAGGAGTTTGCCGCCGGGGTCGATCTATATGGTGTGGCGAACTGGCCGCGGCTGCTCGCCAACACGCCGAGCTGGTGGGAGGATCTGCGCCGCCTGTTGTTCACCGAAGTCGGCGATCCCGACAAGGATGCCGAGTATCTGCGCAAAATCTCGCCGGTATTCCATGCCGAGCAGATCAAGCGGCCATTGCTTGTGCTGCAGGGGCAGAACGACCCACGCGTCCTGCCGGTCGAATCCGAGGATATCGTCGCCAAGGTCAAGGCGAACGGCGTGCCGGTCGAGTATGTCGTATTTCCCGACGAGGGCCATGGTTTCCGCAAGAAAGCCAATCAGATCACCGCGTATCGCGCGATCAAGACTTTCCTCGATACGCATGTGAAGGGCGGCCCCGTCGCGACGACCCCTGCCGGGAGCCCCAGCGCGCACGACGTGTCGTCGATCGGCGATTTCCCGATCGGCAAGTGATGAACCATGCGCTCTCGCGGCGGGACGTGATCGCGGTCGGCGCCGCGCTCGCCGCGACGCCGGCGTTGGCGCGCGTACCGCAGGATGAGAGCGCGCGGCTCAATGCGTTTTTCGAAACCGTGTTCCAGCGCAATCTGGCACGCAACGCCGGTGCCCAGTCCGACCTGGGGCTGAAGGGCAATCAGGATCGCTGGCCGGATATCGGCACGGCGCATGCCGAGGCGGAGATCGCGCTGGTGCGGGACAATCTCGCCGCGTTGCGCGGTTTCGACCGGACCAGGCTGAACCCGGTCGCGGCGCTCAGCTATCGCCTGTTCGCCTATGATGCCGAAGAATCGATCGAGCGGCATCGTTGGCGCGGCAATCGTTATCCGGTGTGCCAGATGCGTGGGCCGCAGCGCTGGATCCCGCAGACGCTGATCAACAATCATCCGATTGCGAGCGTGGCCGACGCCGAGGCCTATGTCGCACGGCTGCACAATGTGAAGGCACATCTGGCGCAAGTCGTCGTCGAGCTGGAACGGCAAGCGGCGAACGGCGTGAGTCCGCCAGTGTTCGCCAATCCGCTGGTGATCGGCAATTGCCAAAAGCTGATCACCGGCGCGCCGTTCCAAAGCGGCGGTGACAGCCCGATCCTCGCGGATTTCAGGGGCAAGGTCGCGGCGCTGACGATCGCCGATACGCAAAAGGCGACGCTGATCGCGGCGGCGGAGGCAGGGCTGCGCGACGGCTTCGCCCCTGGTTTCCGCCACCTGATCGCGCATCTCGAAAAGGCACGCTGCACCGCGAACTGCGACGACGGCGTGTGGCGGCTGCCCGATGGCGAGGCCTATTATGCGGCGGCGCTGCGTTGGGAGACGACGCTGCCGACCTCGCCACAGGAAGTGCATCGCATCGGTCTGGACGAGACCGCGCGGTTGCACGGCGAAATGCGCGCGTTGATGAAGCGCACGAGTTTCACCGGGTCGCTGCCCGAGTTGTTTGCGCATGTGCGGAGCGCGGAGCAATTCTATTATCCCGATACGGCGGCGGGCAAGGCGGCTTATCTCGACGCGATGCGTGGCAAGATCGCCGCGGTGACCGCGCGGCTCGGCGAGATCATGACGCATGCCCCGAGCGCCGAAGTGCTGGTCAAGCCGGTCGAGCCGTGGCTCGAGGCGTCGGCGGGCACGGCGGGTTATTTCGCGCCTTCGGCGGACGGGTCGCGGCCCGGCATCCTCTACGTCAACACGCGTGACATGCGGAACTTGCCGATCTTCGAATTATCGGCTTTGTCCTATCATGAAGGCGTGCCCGGCCATCATCTCGAAAAGGCTGTGACGCGCGCGCTGACCGGGTTGCCGCGCTTCCGCGCGTTCAACGATTATACCGCGTTCAGCGAAGGCTGGGCGCTGTTCGCCGAGCAATTGCCACTGGAGATGGGGTTGTACGACGATCCCTGGCAGGAATTCGGCCGGCTTTCGATGGAACTGATGCGTGCCGGGCGGCTGGTCGTCGATACCGGCGTGCATGCGCTGCGCTGGAGTCGCGAACGGGCGATCGCTTGGGCGGATGAGAATACGCCCGCGACGCATGCCGACAATATCGGGTCGATCCAGCGCTATATCGTCACCCCGGGTCAGGCCTGTGCCTATGAAATGGGCAAGCTTTCCATGGTCGGCTTGCGCGACCGCGCCCGCGCCACGCTGGGGCCGCGGTTCGACATCCGCGCCTTTAACGATGTCGTGCTGGGCAGCGGGGCGCTGCCGCTGCCGATGCTCGAAACCAATGTCCAGGCCTGGATGGCCCGAGGAGGAAAATCCGCATGATCAGCCGGCGTGCCTTTACCGGATCGGCGGCATTGCTCGCCGCGTCGTTCGCCATGCCCGTCTTCGCGGCGGAGACGGATGAAGATGCGCGGCTCGACGCCTTCTTCGAGCGCGTCTTCCAGCGTGGCCTGGCGCGTAGCCCGATACGGCAATCCTCGCTCGGCATCCGCACCAACCAGGACAAATGGGACGATGTGAGCGAAGCGCGCGCGTTGGAGAATGCAGCGCTGGTGCGCGAGGATTTGAAAGCGCTTGGCGGGTTCGACCCGGCCAGGCTCTCGCCCCAGGCGCGGCTCAGCTATCGCATGTTCAAGCGCTTCACCGAACAATCGGTGCGCAATTTCCGCTGGCGCGATCATGATTATGCGATGACCCAGATGGGCGGGCTGCATACCGGTGTGCCGAACACGCTCACCGGTAGCCATCCGATCACCACGCGCGGCGATGCCGATGCCTATATCGCGCGGCTCGACGGGGTCGGGCCGCTGATGCGTCAGGCGATCGTCGAAATGGCGCGGCAGGAGGCAAAGGGCATCCGGCCGCCGCGCTTCGTCTATGCGCAGGTGATCGAGCCGTGCGAGAATATGCTGAAAGGCGCCCCGTTCGACACGAGCGGGACGGACAGCCCGATCCTGGCCGATTTCCGCGCCAAGGTCGCCAAGGCGAAATTCAGCGATGCCGAGCGGGCCGAGCTGGTCGCGCGCGCCACGACCGCGCTGAACGCCGGCTTTGCCAGCGGCTACCGCGCGCTGATCGCGCATCTTCGCGCGGCCGAAGCCAAGGCCGATACGACCGACGGAATCTGGAAGCTGCCCGACGGCCCGGCCTATTACGAGGCGCAGCTCGAGGCCTATACGACGCTGCCGATCAAGGCGGACGAAATCCATGCGCTGGGCCTGCGCGAAGTGGCGAGCATCCATGACGAGATGCGCGCGATCATGAAACGGGTCGGGTTCAAGGGCGACCTGCAGGCCTTTTTCGCCTTCATGCGCAGCGATCCGCAATTCTATCATCCCGATACGGCGGAAGGGCGTGCCGCCTATATCGCCGAGGCCGAAGCGCTGCTTGCCGAGATCAGCGCGCGGCAAGGCGAATTGTTCAGCGTGCTGCCCAAGGCGCCGGTCGTGGTCCGCCCGGTCGAGGCGTGGCGCGAGCGGTCGGCGCCCAAGGCATTCTACCGCAATCCGCCACAGGACGGGTCGGCGCCGGGCATCTTCTATATCAACCTTGCCGAGATGAAGGCGCAGCCGCGTTATCAATTGCCCGTCACGCTTTATCACGAAGCCGTGCCCGGTCATCATATCGAGACCTGCCTCGCGCATGAGATGACCGGCCTGCCCAGGTTCCGCCGGTTCGCCAGCATCGCTGCTTTCAGTGAGGGATGGGGCCTTTATACCGAACGGCTGCCCAAGGAGATGGGGCTCTATGCCGATCCCTATGCCGATTTCGGGCGGCTCTCGCTGGCGCTGATGCGCGCTTGCCGGCTGGTCGTCGATACCGGCATCCATCAGCTCAAATGGACGCGCGAACGGGCGACCGCCTATCTCGACCACAACATGCCGTCGAGCCATTACGACAATCAGCGCGAGATCGACCGCTACATCGTCATTCCAGGCCAGGCGAATTCCTATTATATCGGGATGCGCAAGATCTTCGAACTGCGCGAACGGGCCAGGGCGAAACTGGGCAAGGCGTTCGACCTGCGCGCGTTCCACGATGTCGTGCTCGGCAATGGGCCACTGCCCTTGCCGATGCTGGAGGAGACGATCGATGGCTGGATCGCCGCCGGCGGGCGCAAGGCGTGAGGATCGCGCTGCTCCTTGCCGCAACGGTGGCACTCATGGCGGCGGCACCGCCGCCGGATGAGAAGTCAGATGAGAAGGTCGCCGCGGCGTTGCGCGATCGGGCGGTTGCGGGTGGCAATGTGGCGATGGAGGTGGTGAGCGAGTTGACCACGCGCTTCGGCGCGCGGCCGGCAGGTTCGGTGTCCGAGCGTGCTTCCGCTGAATGGCTCGCGGTGCGGTTGCGTTCGTTCGGGTTCCGCAATGTGAAAGTGCACAGGTATCCGATCACCGGCTGGACGCGCGGCATGGAAAGCGCCGAGATCGTCGGACCGAACCCGCAATCGCTGATCGCGACGGCATTGGGCGGATCGCCCGCGACGCCGGCTGGCGGGGTGGAGGGCGATGTCGTGCTGTTCGACTCGCTGGATGCACTCAAGCTTGCGCCGGTCGGATCGCTGACCGGCAAGATCGCGATGATCACTCAGGCGATGCCGAACGCGATGCGCGGTTATGGATATGGCCAGGTCGGCCCGGCGCGTGCCTTTGGCCCGTCCGAGGCGGCGAAGCGCGGAGCGGTGGCGTTCCTGTTGCGCTCGCTCGCCACGGGCAGCGAGCGTTTCGCGCATACCGGATCGACGCGATATGTTGATGGTGTGGTGGCGATCCCGAGCTTCGCGCTGGCGGTGCCCGATGCGGAGCAGGTCGAACGGCTGGCAAAGCTCGGCGAGGCCGTCCGTTTGCGGCTGTTCTCGAGCGCGGCCTATGTGCCGGGTGCGATGACCAGCCAGGTCAGCGGCGACATCATGGGCAGCGGCGCGGCGGATGAAATCGTCCTGCTCGGCGCGCATCTCGACAGCTGGGACCTTGGCACCGGCGCGATCGACGATGGCGCCGGCGTGGCGATCGCGACAGCTGCGGCCAAGCTGATCGGCGAGCAGAAACGTAAAGCCCGCCGCACCGTGCGCGTCGTCCTGTACGGGTCGGAGGAAGTGACTCAGCCGGGCGCCGCCGATGTCAGCGGCCGGGCCTATAGCGACACGCCGGGTCTGGCGATCGACAAGCATGTGCTGGCAATGGAAAGCGATTCCGGTGCCGACCGGGTCTATGCCTTGTCCTTGCCAAAAGGCGTCGATGCCAGCCCCTTTGCCGAGGCGGCGATGCGCGTGCTGACGCCGCTTCGCATCGTGCGATCGCGCGACGGGCCGGGCAGCGGGGGCGTCGATATCGGACCGCTGGTCGCACGCGGCGTGCCGACCTTCGTGCTGGAGCAGGATATGGGGCGGTATTTCGCCTATCACCACACCGCCAACGACACGCTGGACAAGATCGAGCCGGACGCGCTCAATCAGAATGTCGCGGCGCTGGCGTCTTTGGTCTGGCTCGCCGCCGACAGCGATGTGGATTTCCGCGCGCTCGCCACAGCAAAGGATCCTGTGCGATGAAACTGATCAGGGCGATCGCGGCATTGGCATTGTTGCTGGGCGTCGGGGCGGCGGGCGCGCAGCCGGTCGCGGAAACCTATATCCATGCCGGCCGGCTGCTTGCCGATCCGGCGACGGGCAAGGTAGAGACCGAACGCACGATCGTGATCCGCGACGGCAAGGTGGTCGCGATCCGCGCCGGTTATGTCGGCGGCGCAGATGCGATCGATTTGCGCGACAGTTTCGTGCTGCCCGGTCTGATCGACAGCCATGTCCATCTCGGCCATCAGAACGGCCCGGACGACAAGGTCCGCCGCGTCACACAGACCGCTGCGGCGATCGCCATCGACGGCGCTTATTATGCCAGGCTGACGCTTGAGGCGGGCTTCACCACGGTCGCCGACCTGGGCGAGGAGAATGACGCGATCTTTGCGCTGCGCGACGGGATCGCGGCGGGCCGGGTGCCGGGGCCACGCGTGATCGCCGCCGGCAATGTGATCAGCCCGCATGGCGGCGAGGGCGATCTTTACGGCTATCGCTGGGACGTGACGCAAGTCATCCGGCGACCCAATCTCTGTTCCGGCGCGGACGATTGCCGGCGCGTGGTGCGCGAACAGATCCAGCGCGGCGCGGACATCATCAAGATCGTCGCGACCGGCGCGGTCCTGTCCGATCTGGCGGCGGGGCTCGGCCAGCAATTCACCGACGACGAGATGAAGGCGATCGTCGAGACCGCGCACAATCTCGGCCGCAAGGTCACCGCGCATGCGCATGGCGCGAACGGCATCAACGCGTTCCTGCGTGCCGGTGGGGATTCGATCGAGCATGGCACGTATCTCGACGATGAATCGATCCGGCTGTTCCGCCGGCCCGGCGTCTATCTCGTGCCCACGCTGCTGGCCGGCGATACGGTGACGAAATGGGGCAATGACCCCAATGGCTTTCTCAGCCCTGCTGCCAGGGCCAAGGCACTGCTGGTCGGGCCAAAGATGATCGGTGCGACGGCGCGGGCGCACAAGGCAGGGGTGAGGATCGCCTTCGGCACCGATTCCAGCGTCAGCCGGCACGGCGACAATGCGCGTGAGTTCGCATTGCTGGTGCAGGCCGGCCTGTCGCCGATCGAGGCGATCCGTACCGCCACGGTCAATGCCGCCGACCATCTCGGCATCGATGCACAGGCGGGCACGATCGCTGTGGGCAAGCCAGCGGACATCGTCGCGGTGCGCGGCGATCCGCTGAGCGATGTCAGACTGCTTCAGCATATCGGCTTCGTCATGAAGGCGGGACAAATCTACAAAAAATAAGGGGGAGCATCATGCACAAGATCCTGGGCCTGGTTCTGGCCGGTCTGCTCGCGGGCACCGCGCATGCCGCGCCACCGCATTACAAGGTGGCGGCGAGTTTCGATCCGGCGGGCAAGCTCGACGCGGACGTTACCGTCACACTGACCGAGGCGCTGCCCGAAAAGGCGTTCCTGCTGTCGCGCCGTTTTGTATTGCAGCCGATGAAGCTGCCCAAGGGTGTGACGGTGACCAGCGAGAATGCCGAATCGCCGGTCGAGGAACTGACCAAATACATTTTCCACTTCGCCAGGCCGACGGCCAAGCCGGTGGACCTCAATTTTCGCTATTCCGGCCCGATCCAGACCAAATATGATAGCGGCGCGCCGGCACTCAGGCCCGAAGGTTATGAACTGTTCATCGACCATATGTGGTTTCCGGTCGGCGCAGACATCCAGACGCGCTTCACCGTCGATGCCGAAATCGAGGGGCTCGAGCCCGATCTCGTGGTGGTCGCGCAAGGCGATGTCACGCGCACCAAGACGGGCGTGAAGATCCACCGCGACTTCATCGATATCGATCTGCCGATGGTCGCGATGCGCGGGCTGAAGCGCGCCGAGGCGCATGGCGTCGAATTCTTCTCGCGCGACCTGACCAGCCGGCTGGCGGGTTTCCATGTGAAGAACGCCGATACGTCGGCGCGCTATTTCGAAACTCTGTTCGGGCCGCTGCCGCATACCGTGCGGATGGCGATGGTGTGGCGCGCAAAGGGGCTGGGTTATGCGCGCACCGCCTATACAGTGTTGTCGGAGGGCGGACGGTCGGCGCCGGATATCCCGGAGATCGGGCCGGCACGCTATGTCGCGCATGAGATCGCGCATGCGTGGTGGATGCTGGCGAGCCCGCTGACCGACGATTTCTGGCTGGTCGAATCCGCCGCCGAATATATGTCGATGCGGTATGTCGAGGCGCAGTTTGGCGCGGTGGAACTGCAGAAGAATATCGACGCCAAGGTGACGGGGAGCAAGGATGCCGGGCCGGTGATGGGCCATGGCCGGCCCAACCGCGTCCAGCTCTATGGCAAGGGGCCGTTGATCCTGTGGGATCTCGACAAGCGCATCGGCCGCCCCGCGATGGACAAGTTGATGATCACGATGGCGCGCGAGCCGGCGCATACGACGCCGATCTTCCTCAAGCATCTGACCGAGATCGGCGGGGCTGATGCCGCCAAATGGTTCGATACGGCGATGCATTCGTGAGTGGGGCATTCATGAGTGGGGCATTCGTGAGTAGGGCGGCGGGGCAGATAATGCCGAGCCGTCGCGCGGTGCTTGCCGGGGTAGTGGCGCTGGCGGTTGCCGGGCCGGTGCGCGCGCAAGGTTTCGGGGCGGCGCGCTATCGCCGCGCGATGGTGATCGACGGGCTGTCGTCGATCGGCAATCTCGATCCAAAGGCGCCGGGCGTTCGCGCGCAGCTTGACGTCTTCCGCGCCTCGGGCCTGACCGCGATCAACCAGACGGTCGGCGCGGCGGGCAATACGCCGGACCGCTTCGGCGAGACATTGCGTCGCATCGCGCGCTACGAGCGCTTCATCCGCGCCTTTCCCGACCGGCTGCTCCATGTGCGCAGCGCGGCCGATCTGAAGCTGGCGCAGGACAGTAACCGGCTTGGGGTGATCTTCGGGTTCCAGGACTGCGTGCCGCTCGAAACCGAGATCGATCGGCTCGACCTGTTCGACCAGCTTGGCGTGCGCATCATCCAGCTGACCTATAACAAACGCAATCTGGTCGGTGACGGCTGCCTGGAAAGCGCCAATGGGGGCTTGAGCGATTATGGCCGTGAGGTCGTTGCCGGGCTCAATGCGCGGCGCATCATGGTCGATACCAGCCACGCGGGCGCGCGAACCATCGCGGATGCGATCGCCGCCTCGACCGCGCCGATCGTCATCAGCCATACCGGGTGCCGCGCGCTGGTCGACGTGCCGCGCAACACGTCCGACGCCGAGTTAAGGGCGCTGGCCGACAAGGGCGGCGTCGCCGGCATCTATTTCGTGCCGTTCCTGCGCGCCGCCGGCCAGCCGCGCGGCGAGGATGTGATCCGCCATATCGAACATGCGGTGAAGGTTGCGGGCGAGGATCATGTGGCGCTCGGCACCGATGGCGGCATCCGCGCGGCGCCGACCGGTCCGGCGGCGCTGACCGAGCAGCGGCAATTCTATGAGGAGCGCAAGGCGCTTGGCGTCGCCGCCCCGGGCGAGGCGCCCGATGTGCTCAACATCGTGCCCGAGTATAACGAGCCGACCCGGTTCTTGCGGCTTGCCGACGATCTGGCGGCGCGTGGCTGGCCCGAACGACGGATCGAAAAGCTGCTCGGCGCAAATTTCGCGCGGTTATGCGCCGATGTCTGGGGCGGCTGACAGCGAAGCGGCCATCCGTGCGACGATCTCGTCGAGGATCACGTCCGAGGTCGCGAAGTTGAGTCGGGCGAAACCGCGTCCCGGCGCGCCGAAGTCGAGGCCGGGCGATAGCGCGACCCTGGCGGAATCGAGAAAGAAACGTGCCGGATCGTCCAGCCCGAGCGCGCGGCAGTCGAGCCAGGCGAGATAACCCGCCTCTGGCGGCGTGAAACCGATGATCGGGCAATCGCGGCTGAGCGTCCTGAGCAACCGGTCCCGCCGATCCTGCAGATAGGCAACGCATTCGATCAGCCAGGCCTCGCCCGCATCGCTCCAGGCGGCGAGCGCGGCGCGCGCACCGAGCGTCGAAAAGGCGGTCCAGCGCGTCGGCGGCAGCGCCTTGAGGCGGGTGCGTAAATCGCCCGACGCGATGCACACCGCGGTCCTCAGGCCGGCGAGATTGAACGCCTTGCTCGGTGCGTTGAGCGTCACCGTGATTTCCGGTGCGATCGTCGCGAACGGGATATGCTTGTGTCCGGCGAAAGTGAGATCGGCATGGACCTCGTCCGAGACGATCGTCACGCCATGCTCCCGCGCGATCCGCGCCAGCGTCTCCAGCTCGGCGCGGCGGAAACAATGACCGCTTGGGTTATGCGGGTGGCAGAACAGGATCATCCGCACGCGCTGTGCCGCGACCACGCGTTCGAGATCGGCGAAATCGGTCATGCCGTCGACCAGTGGATGTTCGATCAGCTGTCGCCCGGCGATGCGCACCGAACCGAGCAGCGGCGGATAGGCGGGGGTCTGCACAAGCACCGCATCGCCCGGTCCGGTCAGCGCCTCGATGCAATTGGCGATCCCGCCGACCACATCGGGCATGACGATCATATCGGCCGGGTCGACTTGCCAGTCCCAGCGCCGCGTCGCCCAGCGCGCGAACGCTTCGGGAATGCCGCCCAGATCGCCTGCCATCGCATAGCCGAAATCGCCGAGCCGCACCGCCTCGGCCAGCGTTTCCGCGATCGCCGGCGCGGGCATCAGGTCCATATCGGCGATCCAGGCCGGGATCACATCGGCGGGATGATTGCCCCATTTACGCCCGCTGCGCGCACGCAATCCGGCCTGGTCGGGTACGACGATCATGACCGTCCGGTGCGCAGCCGGTCGCTGCGACGGCGCAGCAACTCGGCGGTACCGAGCAACAGGGTCGATGCAATCACCAGCAAGGTGGCGGCGGCGGTGATCGCCGGGCTGATCTGTTCGCGAACGCCTTCGAACATCTGCATCGGCAGCGTCTTCTGTTCGGGGCCGGCGATGAACAAGGCGATCACCGCTTCGTCGAACGAGGTCATGAAAGCGAACACCGCACCGGCACCGATGCCCGGCGCGATCAGCGGGGCGAGCACGCGCAACAAGGCGGTCGCCGGGCGCGCGCCAAGGCTGCTCGCGGCGCGCAGCAGCTCATAATCGAAACCCTGCAGCGCGGCGTGCACGACGATCACCACGAAAGGCAAGGCAAGCACGGTGTGGGCAATGACCAGCCCGGTGAAGCTGTTGACCAGGCCAAGCGGCGCGAACAGGAAATAGATCGCGATCGCCACCACCACCACCGGCACGACCATCGGCGCGGTAAGCAGGGCGACGATCATCGGTTTGGCGCGCGAGCGCATCGCCGACAGCCCGATCGCGGCGAGCGTGCCGAGCGGGGTCGCGATCAACGTGGTCACGCTGGCCACCGACAGGCTGTTGATCAGTGCGCGCGTCCAGTGCGGCGAGTCCGCCAGGGAACGATACCAGCGCAGCGACAGACCGCTCTCCGGGAAAACGAGAAAGGCGCTCGGGTTGAACGAGAGCGGCACCACGGCGAGGATCGGCAGCACCAGGAAAGCGAAGACCAGTGCGCAAAAGCCGATCAGCACGGCGCGGCCCGCGCGGTCGGCCGGCGAACGATAACCACTCATGCCGGCACCGTCCGCGCCAGCGTGCGCCCGGCGAACAGCATCAGCGTGAGCGGCAGCAGCAGCAACAGGCTGAGCGCCGCCGCCATGCCCCAGTTGAGCGACTGGTTGGTGTAGAAGGCGATCGACCCGCTGATCATCTGATCCGCGCCGCCGCCGACCAGGGCGGGCGTGAGATAATAACCCAGCGCGAGCGTGAAGACGATAATCGCGCCGGCCATCACGCCGGGCAGGGTCTGCGGCAGATAGACCCTGGCGAATGCGGTCAGCGGCGGCGCGCCGAGCGAGCTTGCGGCGCGCATCGCCGATGGCTGGATACCCTTCATCACGCCGTACAACGGCAGGATGAAGAAAGGCAGCAGGACGTGCGTCATCGCGATATAGACGCCGACCCGGTTGTAGAGCAGCTGGCGCGGCGCATCGATCAGGCCGATCCCTTCGAGCAGCCCGTTGACCACGCCATTGGTCTGCAACAGCACGACCCAGGCGGTGGTGCGTACCAGTGCCGAGGTCCAGAATGGCAGCAGCACCAGGATGAGCAGCGGATTGGCCTTACGGTCGGGCAATGACGCGAGCAGATAAGCGACCGGATAACCGAGTGCGGCGCAAAGCAACGCGACCACCGCGCTGATCTTGAAAGTGCGCAGCAGGATATCGACGAACACCGCCTGATCGGCAGGTACCTTGGTCAGCCGGCCATCGGCGTCGATCCGCCGGTCGAGCGCTGCGAGCAGGTAGAAGCTCGTGCTCGGCCCCGCCGCATGGCGCATCGCCCCCCAATAGGCGCGGTCGCGCCAGCGCGGATCGATCGCCGCGAGATCGGACAAGCCGCCGACCTTGGCGCCCGCCGCCAGCCGCGCCGAGGTCAGATAGAGCAGGCTGCGCGAGCCAACCCTGTCGTAATTGAGCCGGTTGGCCACGCGATTGAGCGTGCCCGCACGCCGCGCCGCGACGATATCGCCGGCGACGGTCCGGGCGAGCGCATCGCTGGGCAGCCCCGCGCCGTCCCATTGTCGCAACGCGACGGCGGCTCGCGGCCAGCTTTGCGGCAGTTCGGGATCGCTGACGCCGCGCGACAGCATCATCACCACCGGCAATACGAAGGTCGCGATCAGGAAGATCAATAACGGCGCGACCAGCGCGACGATCCACCAGCGCGGTCTGACCCTCGCCGCACGGGCGGCGGGTTCAGCGCGCGACCCAGGCATTGAATCGCTGAGTGAGCTGGTCGCCATATTCGACCCAGAAATCGCCGTCGAGCTGCAGCGCATCGGTCATGTTGGCCGGGTCGGTCGGCGTGTCGCGCTTGTAGACCGGGTCGATCCGCCGGCTCGCCTCGATGCTGGTCAGGCCGGTCGGCATGAACATCGCCAGCCGCATCTGGTTCTCCGGTCGCGTCATGTAGCGCAGCAGTTCGTTGGCTTCCTCGCGGCGCGGGCTGTTCTTCAGGATCACCCAATAATCGACGGCGTAGATATTCTGGTGCCAGTCGACCTTGAAATGGCGTTTTTCGGTGCGATTGGCGACGATCAGCCGGCCCGGGCTGGTCACCGACATCGCCACTTCGCCCGAGCCGAGCAGGTCGGGTACCTGCGAGATCGACGACCACCAGATGATCTGCGGCTTGAGCTGGTCGAGCTTGCGAAAGGCGCGGTCGACGCCGGCGGGCGTGCGCAATGTGGCATAGACTTGTGCCGGCGATACGCCGTCCGCCATCAGTGCGAATTCGAGCGTATATTTGGGCGTCTTGCGCATGCCGCGCTTGCCCGGGAAACGCTTCATATCCCAGAAATCGGCCCAGCTTTGCGGCCCCTTGCCCTTGATGCGGTCGCCATCGTAGCCGATCAGATAGGACCACAGCATCGCGCCGACGCCGCAGTCATGCACCGCGGTCGGAATAAAGGCGCGGCGCCCGCCGAGCTTGGCCCAGTCGAGCGGCTGGAACAGGCCTTCCTCGCAGCCGAGGATCAGGTCCTCGGTTTCGACCTGGACGATGTCCCAGCTCGAATCGCCGCCGATCACCTTGGTGCGGATCACGCCGACGCCGCCGTGCCAGGTGTCCTCGCGCAACGCCACGCCGGTCGATTTGGTGAAGGATGTCCAATAGGCTTTGCGATGCGCGTCCTGCGAGGATCCACCCCAGCCGACGATGGTCAGCGGGCGCACCGTCGAGGTCGGCCCGCATGAGGCGATGGCGAGCAGCGTGGCGCCCAGCGCTAGTGCGCCGATAATGCCTTTCCCCCAGCTCATCCGGCTTCCCCCAGCGGATCGTTGGTCCAGCCCTCGGCGGCAAACGCGAAGCAGCGATCGGTGCACCAGCCGAGCGCGAAACTGTCGGTCGGCGCGAGCACCGGCTGACGCGGCGCGCGGACGGTCAGCACGCCGCCCCCGGCGAGCGTCGCGCGGATGCGGCTGTGATCGCCATGATAAACCAGTTCGTCGACCTGTGCGTCGATCCGGTTGCAGAGCTGCGACAGGCCGACGGTCTCGACATGTTCGGGCCGGATCGTCGCGACGATCCGCGCACCCGGTGCGATATCGCCAACCGGCGTCGCGCGGATCGTCTGCCCGCCATCGAGCCTGATCTCGCATTCGTTGCCGGCACGCGAGGTAAGCTGCCCCGCCAGGCCGTTATTCTCGCCGACAAAGCCAGCGACAAAGGCGTTGGCGGGGTGTTCGTAGATCGCCTCGGGCGTGTCGACCTGCTGCACCGATCCATCGGCGAACACCGCGATCCGGTCCGACAGGGTCAGCGCCTCGCTCTGGTCGTGCGTGACATAGACGATGGTGAGTCCGAGCGCGCGCTGGATGCGCTTGATCTCGCTTTGCAGCCGTTCGCGCAATTGCCGGTCGAGCGCGCCAAGCGGTTCGTCCATCAACACGATATCGGGCTGAAAGATCAATGCGCGTGCGAGCGCGACGCGCTGGCGCTGACCGCCGGAGAGCGCGTCGGGGCGACGATGGCCGAGCCCATCGAGCCGCACCAATGCCAGCGCCGCATCGACCTTGGCCATTGCCTCCGCACCGCGAATGCCGCGCACACCAAGCGGGAAGGCGAGGTTTTGCGCCACGCTCATGTGCGGGAACAACGCATAATTCTGAAACACAACGCCCATGTTGCGCTTGTGCGGCGGCAGCTTTGCCAGCGAGCGCCCGTCGAGCAGGATATCGCCAGAATCGGGCGTTTCGAACCCGGCGAGCATCATCAGGGTGGTTGTCTTGCCCGAGCCGGACGGCCCGAGCAGTGTCAGAAATTCGCCCTTGCGCACCATCAGGTCGAGCCCGCTCACCGCTGCTCTCGCGCCACCGGGATAGCGTTTTTCGACCTTGCGGAACTCGACCAGGGGCGGCGCGGCGGGCGTCATCAGCCGGCGATCGTCCGATAGGAAATGGCGAGGCGACGGACGCCCTCGTCAATCTGTTCGGGTGTCGCATAGCTGTAGGACAAGCGGATATGGTTGCGCGGCGTGGTCGTATCGCCGCCGCTGGCGAAGAATTTGCTGCCGGGGATCAGGTTGACGCCACGTGCGGCCGCATCCGCGGCAAGCGCGTCGCCATCAACCTGTGCCGGCAAGGTCAACCAGACATAATAACCGCCCTCCGGCACGGCGAGCACCGCGTCGGGCAATTCTCGCCGCACCGCCGCGACGATCCGGTCGCGCCGCTCGCGATAAACCGACTGCACGCGCTCGATATGAGCCGCAAAGGCGGGGGAGCGGCCGAATTCGTAGATGATGCGCTGGACCAGCGGCGAGGAGCCGCCATCCGCTTTGAGCTGGATCAGCCGCGCGATCAACGCTGTGTCGGCCGCGACCCAGCCGATGCGCAGACCCGGCGCAACCAGCTTCGAAAACGTACCGAGGTGGAAGACATTGCCGGTCAGGTCGAGCGCCTTGAGCGAAGCGATCGTCTCGCCCTCGAACCGGACGCGGCGATAGGGCGTGTCCTCCACCACGAAGATGCCGAGCCGTTCGGCCAGGTCGATCAGCGCCTTGCGCCGCTCGATCGGCATGGTCGCGCCGGTCGGGTTATGGAAATCGGCGACGTTATAGATCAGCTTGGGCAGTGCCTGGCCCTGCGCGACGCGCTGCGCCAGCACGACTTCGAGTGCTGCGATGTCGATACCGTCATCATCCTGCCCGATCTCGATGAACTCGACGCCGAAGCTGCGAAAGATGGGGATCGCGGTGAAATAGGTCGGCGCGGTCACGACGATCGCGTCGCCTTCGTCAAGCAACAGCTTGCAGATCAGCTCGAGCCCATGCTTCGCGCCGTTGACGATCAGCAAGTGATCGGGGGTGAGCGCGCAACCGTCCTCGTTCATCAGCCCGGCCAGCCAGCCGCGCAGTTCGGGCTGACCATGGGTCGGCGAATATTGCAGCGTCTCTGCGCGATGCGTGTTGAGTGCTGCATGCGCGAACTCGGTCAGGTCGGGAAGCAATTGCGGCGCGGCGAAGCCGGAATCGAACGGAATGACGTCGGGGCCAAGTTCCGACGGAAAATGCGGCGCGGGAAAATTGGTCGAAAGCTTTGCGGCACGGCGCGCCAGGCGAATTTCACTCACAAGTTCAAGCCCCTCGGTCCGCTCGGGGGAGCGGATACCCTCTGCCTGAGACGATGCGCCGCGCGGGCAAATCCGCCACCCGGGCGATGCGAAATTGCGAGTGGCGGATTTCGCCGCCCCGCCGCTCATTCGCTATGGGCGGAGGAATCGAACATGCGCGTGAACTTCGGGGGGCGGGACTTCAGGAAATTCGCCGGTAGTGCCGCCTGGGTCGCGTGCGCCGCGATGCTGCTGGGCGCGAGCTATATGGCGGTGGCGCAGGATTTCGCCGATGGCGGCGCCTTTCCTTCGACCTATCGCCCTTTGCCACAGGCGCCGCTGGCGATCGTCGGCGCGTCGATCCTGACCGGCACGGGCGAGGAGATCGCCAGCGGCACGGTGTTGGTCCGCGATGGCAAGATCGAGGCGGTCGGCGCGGCACTGACAGTGCCCGATGGATATCAACGCATCGATGGGCACGGCAAATGGGTCACGCCGGGGATAATCGATGCGCATTCGCATCTCGGTGTCTATCCTTCGCCGAGCGTGCCCTCGCACGAGGATGGTAATGAGGCGAGTGCGCCGAACACCGCGGAGGTGTGGGCCGAACATTCGGTCTGGCCGCAGGATCCGAAGTTCCGGCTGGCCCGTGGCGGGGGCGTCACCTCGCTGCTGATTCTGCCCGGATCGGCAAACCTGTTCGGCGGACGTTCGGTCACGTTGAAGAATGTGCCCGCGGTGACCACCCAGGCGATGAAGTTCCCCGGCGCGCCCTACGGCCTGAAGATCGCGTGCGGGGAGAATCCCAAACGCGTTTACGGCGGCAAGGGCCGCGCGCCGATGACGCGGATGGGCAATGTCGCGGGCTATCGCAAGGCGTGGATCGACGCTGCCGACTATATGCGGCGCTGGGAGAAATGGGAAAAGGGCGGCAAGGCCGGCGAACCGCCCAAACGCGACCTGCAGCTGGAAACGCTGGCCGGCGTGCTCAAGGGCGAGATCCTCGTGCAGAATCATTGCTACCGCGCCGACGAGATGGCGGTGATGATCGATATCGCCAGGGAATTCGGCTTCAGGATCACCGCGTTCCATCACGCCAACGAAGCCTACAAGATCGCGCCGTTGCTGGCGAAAGAGGGTATTTGCGTCGCGACCTGGGCAAATAGCTGGGGCGCGAAGATGGAATCGCTCGACGGGATCGAGGAGAATGCGCCGATGATCGACGCGGCAGGGGGCTGCGCGATCATCCATTCCGACGATGGCCTGCTGATTCAGCGGCTCAATCAGGAAGCGGCGATCGCGATGACCGCGGCGAACCATGCCGGGATGTCGATCACGCGTGGCCAGGCGATCAAATGGGTCACCGCCAATCCAGCCAGAGCGATGGGCATCGCCGATCGCACCGGCTCGCTCGAGCCAGGCAAGATGGCGGATATCGTGTTGTGGAGTGCCGATCCTTTCAGCGTCTATGCGGTCGCCGAAAAAACCTGGATCGACGGCGCGCTGGCCTGGGACCGGGCCGACCCCCGTTATCAGGGTCCATCCGATTTCCTGCTCGGCCAGCCCGGACAGGAATTTGCCCGATGATCCGCATCCTGACCGCCATCGCAGCGCTCGGCATGGCCGCGCCGGCCGCCGCCGAAACCGTGGCGATTACCGGTGGGCGTGTCGTCACCATGGGACCGCAGGGCGAGCTGGCACGCGGTACGGTAATCGTCCGTGACGGCCGGATCGTCTCGGTCGGCGCCGATACGCCGGTGCCGGCCGGCGCGCGGATCATCGATGCGGCGGGCCGGATCGTCACGCCCGGGCTGGTCGCGTCAGGCACTGCGCTTGGCTTGATCGAGGTTCGCTTCGTCGCGGCGAGCGACGATCGCGGCAGTCATAATAGCGAGATCAGCGCCGCGTTCGATGCGGGGTACGGGCTCAATCCGGATTCGATACTGATCCCGGTGGCACGGCTTGGCGGCATCACCAGCGCGATCGCGACGCCGGTCTATGACGACGCGCCCAACCGCGAACTGCTGTTCGCGGGACAAGCGGCGGCGGTCTCGCTCGGCGGTGCGCCGATGCTGCGCAAGCGCGGCGTGGCGATGATCCTCGAAATGGGCGATGGCGGCGCCGAACGCGCCGGTGGCGCGCGTGCAGGGGAACTCGTTGCGCTGCATGCGGTGTTTGGCGAAGTGCGCGACTTCATGGCGCGCCGTGCCGCTTATGATCGCGGCGAGACGCGGACCTATTCGCTGTCGCATGCCGATCTCGAAGCGCTCGTGCCGGTGGTCGAGGGACGGATGCCGTTGCTGGTCAGCGTCAACCGCGCTTCGGATATTCGCGACGCGCTGGCCATGGCGCACGAAGAGCGGGTGAAGATCATCCTCGCCGGCGCGGGCGAGGGCTGGCGCGTCGCGCGCGAGATCGCCGCTGCCAGGGTGCCGGTACTGATCACGCCGATCGAGAATAGCCCGGCCTCGTTCGAACTGCTCGGTGCCACCCTCGGCAATGCCCGGCGGCTGGCCGAAGCCGGGGTGACGATCGCGATCCAGGGCAATGGCAATCACCGCGAGCGCGAAATGCGCTACAATGCCGGCAATGCCGTCGCCAACGGCCTGCCCTGGCAGGCGGGCCTTGCCGCCGTGACGATCAACCCGGCGCGCATCTTCGGTCTTGCCGACCGTATCGGCTCGCTTGAACCGGGCAAGGACGGCGATGTGGTGATCTGGGACGGCGATCCACTCGAGACGACAGCCCGCCCCGTCGCGGTGCTGATCGGCGGCGTCGACCAGCCGATGACGTCACGCGCCACGCAACTTCGCGACCGCTATCTTCCCGCCCTCAAGCAACGCTGAATCAACGGAGACGATCGATGAACGCCAACAAGCTCCTGCTCATCTATTCGGGCGTGCTGACCGCCGCGATGGCCTTTGCCATCGGCACCAGCGCGTCGGCCGACACCAAGCCGCAAAAAATGGTGTTCGACGAAATCGACGTGAAGCGCATCAATGTCCGCGAGGATGACGGCACGTTGCGCCTGGTCGTGTCCAACACCAGCCGCGCGCCGGGCATCATCTTCCATGGCAAGGAACGCCCTCACCCCAGCGGCAATCGCGGCGCGGGCATGATCTTCTTCAACAATGAAGGCACCGAAAATGGCGGGCTGGTCTTCAGTGGCGAGAAGGGCAAGGACGGCAAGGTTTCGGGCGGCGGTCATCTGAGCTTCGACCAGTATGAGCAGGACCAGGTCATCCAGCTGACCCAAAGCGAATATGACGGGCGGCGCTGGGCGGCGATGATCGTCAACGACCGGCCGGGCGAGGCGCTTGATTTCGACCTAGCGGAGCGTATCACCAAGATGCCCGACGGGCCGGCCAAGACCGCCGCGCTGCAAAAGGTCCAGGCCGACGGCACGTTCGGCCGCCAGCGCCTGTATGTCGGCAAGACCCGCGACCGGGAATCCGCGGTTATGCTTAACGATGCGATGGGCCGCCCGCGCATCCTGATGAAGGTGGCGCAGGACGGCAAAGCCTCGATCGACTTCCTCGATGAAAAGGGTGCCGTGCAGCGCTCAATGACGCCCGACGGCAAATGAAGCGTTTCGCTCCCCTCATCCTGACCGCGCTCGCGGCGTGTTCGACCGGCGAACATCCGCAAGCGCCGTCCGCGACGCCGGCGGCCGAGGCCCGTTCCGCGCCGATTGCGTTCCCCAGTACGTATCACGCGGCACCGTCGGGGCGTGTCGCGGTGGTTGGCGCGACGGTGCTGACCGCGACCGGCGCGGAGATCGCCAACGGCACGGTGCTGATGGCCGAGGGAAAGATCGTCGCGGTCGGCGCGGGCCTCGCCGTGCCGGACGGCTATGCGACGGTCGACGGGCGCGGGAAATGGGTCACGCCCGGGGTGATCGATGCACACTCGCATCTCGGCGCCTGGGCGCAGCCCGAAACGGTCGAAGCGGTCAACGACGTCAATGAGATGACCGACCCCAACACCGCCCAAGTGTGGGTCGAGCATTCGGTGTGGCCGCAGGATCCTGGCTTCGACACTGCGCGCGAGGCCGGGGTGACGACGATGATGATCCTGCCGGGCTCCGCCAATCTGTTCGGCGGGCGCACGGTGACGCTGCGCAACGTGCCGGCGGTGACGATGCAGGAGATGAAATTCCCCGGCGCGCCCTATGGTCTGAAGATCGCCTGTGGCGAGAACCCGAAGCGCGTCTATGGCGCCAAGGGCCGATCGCCGATGACGCGGATGGGTAATGTCGCGGGCTATCGCAAGGCGTGGATCGACGCCGCCGATTATGCACGGCGCTGGGACAAATGGGAAAAGGGCAGCAAGGCCGACGACCCGCCCAAGCGCGACTTGCAGATGGAGACGCTGGCCGGCGTGCTGAAGGGTGAGATCCTCGTCCAGAATCATTGCTACCGCGCCGACGAAATGGCCAACATGATCGATATCGCGCACGAGTTCGGATTCAGGATCAGCGCGTTTCATCACGCCAACGAAGCGTACAAGATCGCGCCCCTGCTGGTGAAAGAAGGCATCTGCGTCGCCACTTGGGCAAGTTGGTGGGGGTACAAGATGGAAGTGTATGACGCGATCGAGGAAAACGCGCCGATCGTCCATCAAGCCGGCGGCTGCGCGATCATCCATTCCGACGATCCGATCGGCATTCAGCGGCTCAACCAGGAAGCGGCGGTCGCTTTGTCGTCGGCCTGGCGCGCGGGGATGAAAATCCCCAAGGCCGATGCGGTCAAATGGTTCACCGCCAATCCGGCAAAGGCGCTCGGCATCGCTGACAGAACGGGTACGCTTGAACCCGGCAAGCTGGCCGATGTCGTGCTGTGGAGCGCGGACCCGTTCAGCATCTACGCACGCGCCGACCGGGTGTGGATCGAGGGTAACACGGTCTTCGACCGGGCCGACCCGCAGTATCGCCGTCATTCCGATTTCACGCTGGGCCAAGCGGGAGCCACGCCATGATCCGTCAAATGCTGATGGCGGCAGCACTGATTGCCGCTGCGCCCGCTACTGCCGAAACTGTCGCGATCGTCGATGCGCGTATCCTGACCATGGGGCCGGCGGGCGAGATCGCGAACGGCACGATCGTGATGCGCGATGGCCGCATCGTCGCGGTCGGGCCGATGGTTGCGGTGCCTCCGAACGCGCGTGTGATCGACGGCAAGGGCGGGATCGTCGCGCCCGGCTTCATCCAGGCGGACAGTACGCTGGGCGCGGTGGAGGTGAGCCAGGTGCCGCCAAGCGCCGATCGCGCGACGCACAGCGCGGCGATCAGCGCGGGGTTCGATATCTCGCAGGGACTCAATCCGGATTCGATCCTGCTGCCGGTCGCGCGGCTCGCCGGGATCACTCATGCGGTGACCGCGCCGTTATACGACGACCGTAGTGGCCGCGAACTCCAGTTTGCCGGGCAGGCGGCTGTGATCGACCTCGGCCAGCAGCCCGAGATGGTCACCCGACCGCGTGTGGCGATGGTGATCGAGATGGGCGAGGGCGGGGCTGAACGCGCCGGCGGCGCGCGCGGTGCGGCGATCGTCCAGCTTCGCGAAACGATCGCCGATGTGCGCCACTTCATGCGCAATCGGGCAGCCTATGATCGCGGCGCGGGCCGGCCGCAGCCGCTGTCGCGGATCGATCTCGAAGCGTTGATCCCGATGGTCGAGGGGCGCATGCCGCTGATCGTCAAGGTCGATCGCGCGTCGGATATCATCGAGATGATCGCCTTTGCCCGCGCGGAAAAGCTCAAGATCATCGTCGATGGCGGCGGTGAGGGCTGGCGTGTCGCCGCCGCCATCGCCGCGGCGCAGGTCCCGGTGGTGGTCGACCCGCTCGCCGATCTGCCGCGCAGCTTTTCGGAGATCGGCGCGACGATGGATAATGCCGCCAAGCTTGCCGCGGCCGGGGTCACCGTCATCATCAAGACCGGCAGCGGTGTGGCGCACCGGGCACGCGAGCTTCGTTATGGTGCGGGCAACGCCGTCGCCTGGGGCTTGCCGTTCGACGCGGCGCTGGCCGCGATCACGATCAACCCGGCACGCGTGTTCGGCGTGGCGGACCGGATTGGTTCGCTCGAACCGGGTAAGGAAGCCGATCTGGTACTATGGAACGGCGACCCGCTCGAACCACTGTCGCGCCCGCTCGCCTTGTTCATCAAGGGGCGGCAGATGCCGCTCACCGCGCGGCCGCTGGAACTGCGCGACCGTTATATGAAGGCCGTGCCGTGAAATTCGTCGCGCGGCTTGCCGTATTTGGGCTGTGTCTCGTCGCGACCGCGGCTCAGGCCAGGCCGGTCTATGAGGTAAAGGCGAGCTTCGACGCCGCGCATAAGCTCAGCGCCGATGTGACGATCACATTGCCACCAGGCGACATGGCGAAGGAAATCGAGTTCGTCCTGTCGAACCGCTTCGTGCTGAAGCCCGTCAGGGTCGCCGGGCCGGCGCGTGTCGCGATTGGCAAGACCGCCCGCCCGATGCGCGGCCTGACGAGCATCCGGGTCATTCCACGCGGTACGCCGGCGCAGGCGGTGGTCGTCCGGCTTATCTATGCCGGGCCGATCGACTCGGCCGGCAGCGATTTCTTCTCGCCCGGCCTGATCGAATTGTCGCTCGAAGCCGGCTGGATTCCGTTCCGCAGCGACCTGACGCTCGACTATGCGATCGATGCGCGGATCGCCGGGATTCCGGCGGGCATGGATGTCGTTTCGCAAGGCAAGGTAAGCCGGGAGAAGGACGGTATGGTCGCCATCCACCGCGGTTATGCCGATGTCGATTTGCCGATCATCGCCGTGCCGGGTCTGAAGCATGAGGACAAGGACGGGCTCGATTTCGCTGCAGCCAACCCGAGTGACCCGCTGGTCGCGTTGATGAAGATGCATGCCGCCGGTGCGGCGCGTTTCTATGCCGACTTGCTCGGGCCGGCGACGTACGCGCCGATTCGCATGACGATCGTGCCGCGCGAGGCGAGCGGCGGATATGCGCGGGCCGGTTTCGTGGTCATGCCCGATTTTCGCAAGCCTGGCGCGCCGACGCCCGACTATGACGAGAGCAGCCCGGCCCGTTTCGTCGCGCACGAGATCTTCCATGCCTGGCGGCCCGGTTTCAGCAGCGATTATGCGAATTACTGGATGTCGGAGGCCTATGCCGAATTTTACGGCCTGCGTTATGTCGAATCCCGGCTCGGCCTGGCCGAGCGGCAAAAGATGCTCGATCGCAAGCGGCCTGCGCTGGCGACGGCAGGACCGTTGATCACGCCGGGCAAACGGCCCGGCAACGCGGCGATGTATCAGAAGGGCGCTGTGATGCTGTTCGATCTGGAACAGGATATCGGCCGCCCCGCACTCGACACATTGCTTACCGGGCCTGACGCGCCGCGCACCACCGCCGGATTGCTCAAGGCCATGAATGCCGTTGCGGGTGCCGCCCGCACCGCGGCTTTCGAACACGCGCTCACTCACTAAGCACAGGAAGAACGACCATGAAGCAAATCGGCGGCGCTATCGTCACGCCTACAGGCCAGACCTTGCCCCTTTCGGCGGCGATCGAAGCGAACGGGCTGGTGTTCGTCTCGGGGCAATTGCCGATGCGCGACGGCGCGATCGTCGGCGACGACATCACGACCCAGACCGGCGCGGTGATCGACGCGATCGAAGCGGTGCTGGACAAGGCCGGGCTGACGCTAGCCACTGTTGCCAAGACGACGGTGTGGATCACGCGGATCGAGGATTTTGCGGCGTTCAATGCGGTCTATGCCGCACGTTTCGCCGCGCCCTATCCGGCGCGCGCCACCGTGGTCTCCGCGCTCGCGGTGCCCGGCGCGCTGGTCGAGATCGACGCGATCGCGGTGCGCTAGCTACGGGTGACCTCGTCGATACTTAGCCGTTGCGCTTAGCGACTTTAGCTGATACTTAGCCTAATGGATCAGTAATATCGCAGACAAATAAGGGACGGACATGGGATCGACCGATATGAGCCGGCGCGGTGTGATAATCGGGCTTTGCGCCACGCCTGGCGTGGCGCTTGCCCGGGGCCGGGCGGCTAAGGCTTTCACCAAAACCGGATTGGCGTCGGTGGAAACGGTCCTGCGCAAACATATCGCGGCTGGATATGCGCCCGGGCTGGTCGCGCTGATCGGTCGGGGCACTGAGGTTGTGCCGTTCGTGCTGGGCTCGCTGGAATTCGAGCGCGAACGGCCGGCGCAACGTGATTCGATTTTTCGCATCGCCTCGATGACCAAGCCGATCACGGCGGTCGCTGCGCTGATGCTGGCCGAACGCGGTGTCTTCAAGCTTTCCGACCCGGTCGACACGCTGCTTCCCGAACTCGCCGACCGCAAGGTGATGCGCCATCCCGATGGCCCGCTCGACGATGTCGTGCCGGCCGAACGTCCGATCACGATCGAGGATCTCCTGACCTTCCGCTTCGGTCATGGCATCAGCCTGGACGAGCGCCCGACCGCGCTGCAGCAGGCGGTGTCGGGCCTTCCGGGATTCGGCATGCCCGACCCCACTTCGCCGCTGACGCCGGACGCTTGGATGAAGCGCATCGGTGCCTTGCCGCTGGCGGCGCAGCCCGGTTCACGCTGGTCCTACAGCACTGGCTCGGACGTGCTTGGCGTGCTGATCGCGCGGGCCGCGAAGAAGCCGCTGGGCGAGGTGTTCAGGGAACGCATCTTCGATCCGCTCGGCATGTCCGACACCGGCTTCGCGGTTTCGCCGGCGCAGATCAAACGGCTTGCCACCGGTTATCTGGCGCAGGACGGCAAGCTTTCCGTATTCGACCGCCCCGATGGCGCCTATGCGCACGAGCCAAGCTTTCCCGAGGGCGATAGCGGCCTTGTTTCCACCGCCACCGATTATATGCGCTTCGCCCGTTTCCTGATGTCCGGCCTCGATGCGCAGGGTCGGCGACTGCTTTCCGGCAAGTCGATCGCGGCGATGACGCGCAACCACCTGACCGCCGAGCAGATGAAGACCGCGGGAATCATTCTTGGCGACAAGGGTTGGGGCTATGGCGTGGGCGTGGCGGTCGCCCCCACCGCTGATGGGTTACGCGCGGGTGCCTATGGCTGGAATGGCGGGTTCGGGACCAGCTGGCTCAACGACCCGGCCGCGGATCTGACCGCGATCCTGCTGACCAACCGGTATTTCGACGGACCGGACACGCCGCCCATACATACCGAATTCCGGCACGCGACCTATGCGGCGCTGAGCTGATCCGGGACAATGCCGCACCCGTCCGGCGAGTCATCCGGTAAGCGCGGCGACCGGTCAGGCGCCCCCACGTGGCCGGGCGAAAAGGTCGATGTCGTTGCCCTTGAGCTCGGTACTCGCGAAGCGGCGATAGCCTTGTGCCATGGCCAGTTTCACCGACGCCGCATTGGCGGGGTCGATGATGCAGGTGGTGCGCGCGGCGTCGAGCGATGCGTCGGCCCAGGCGAGGATCGCTGCCAGCGCCTCACCGGCATATCCATGACCCTGTGCCGAGGCGGCGAGCGCCCAGCCTGCTTCCGGATCGTCGTCCAGCGCAGGGATATCGGCGCGGCGCTGATAGGCGATGCCCGCCTCGCCAACGAAATATCCCGTGTCGGCTTCGCGCACGATCCAGTATCCGTAGCCGAACAATGACCAGTGGCCGATATATCGCAGCAGCCGTGCCCAGACATCCTGCCGATTGCCCGGCGGGCCGATGAAGCGCAGCACCTGGGCATCGCTCCACAGCGCGAACATGTCGGCAAAGTCCGCTTCGATCGGGCGCCGCAGAATCAGGCGCGGCGTCCCCAGGATCGCGGCGTCGCTCATGGCGCCGGCTTCAGGCGGATGATCCGCTCCGCCGCCCGGTCGACCGCCGCGCGGGTATAGGACAGGGGCGCATAATGGCCGGCCGCCCAACCGGGAAACAGGTCACGATAATGCGGATCGCCGGGATCGCCCGATTGTCCCGGCATGTTGAGAAACACCGACTTGTCCCAGTCGCCGACATCGATCGCCAATCGTACCGACGGGCCGTGCACCACGGCGAAGTTGCCGCCACGATAAGCGGCCACGGCAGGGGTCGAGCCCGAACCGCCGATGCCGAGTGGGCCGACCGTCATTGCCTGCCGCTGCGCCGGATCGGCGAGCGGCGCGATCGCCGGCGAGACCTGGATCGTGTGGAGCCGGCCCCATTGCCATGTCGCCATGTCGGGGCCGAGCCGCTCTCGCAGGTCGGCGAGCGTCGCATCGAGGCTTTCGAGCAGGATCGCGTCGACGCTGCCGACCGGATCCTTGCCGAGCAGCGGGTCGCGCGTTTCGAGGATGCGCAGCGCCGCATCGGGCGAGCCGAGATCGATCACCGCCTGCGCCGCCGGGGTCGTGCTGTGCGCGGCAAGCACGCGGCCGAGATGTTGCGTCGCCCAGGTCTCGTAGATCGTCGCCGCTATGCTTTCGGCGGACAGGTCGCCGTCCCAGGCGGCGAGCCGGGTCAGCGCGCGGCGTGTGTCGGGGTCAGCGGGCTGCAGTCGTTTGCTCAGCGCGATCAGCCGCGGCGCGAGCTCGCTGTGCGTGTCCATCTGCAACGCGACCGCATCGTCGATCGAGAAGTGCGGTTTGCTCGCGATCACCTTGGAGATGCGATCCATCCGGCTGCGTTCGCCCCATTCGAAACTTGGTGGCGTGGCCGCATAACCCGGCGGCAGGTTCATTTCGTTCGCGCTGGCGAACCAGCCCTGCGTCGGATCCTTGACCTGCGGCAGCGTCGCCGCCTTCTGAAAACCGCGCCATTCATAGCGTCCGTCGCCGGGCACCGGCAGCAGCCCGTCCCAGTTGCGCCGTATCGGGGCCAGCCCGGCGGCGACCCAGCCGATC
The DNA here is from genome assembly GCF_014171475.1 of Sphingomonas sp. So64.6b. Lineage (NCBI taxonomy): Bacteria > Pseudomonadati > Pseudomonadota > Alphaproteobacteria > Sphingomonadales > Sphingomonadaceae > Sphingomonas > Sphingomonas sp. So64.6b. The sequence continues at coordinate 3,298,810 of NZ_CP048817.1, read as the reverse complement.
GATCCCGTGGTGTCCGCCCAGATCAGGTTGAGCGGCGGCGTGCCCCAATGATCGGCGGCTTTGCGGAAATCGCTCCAGCTCTTCGCAGAGGCCAGCCAGGATGCGGCGGCATAACCCGATGCACCGGGCTCGGACCAGGCAGTGCGCAGCGCGAAGGCGCGGCCGTTTGCCGGATCGCTGAACAGCAGCGGTCCGTGTCGGGTGAAGCGCAGTTCGACATTGACCGGCGCGCCGCCCTTAACCGGGATGCTTTCGCGCACGATCGTCATTTTCTCCCACCCGTCGCGGTAACGATAGGAATCGGGATCTCCCGGCTTCAGCGCATAGACGTAGAGATCCTCCTGATCGGTGCCGAAGATGGTCAGGCCGAACGCGCCATGCCCGTTATGGCCAAGCGCCACGCCGGGCGTGGCCGGCTCGCCCGCGCCGATCAGCGAAAGGCCGGGCGCTTCGAGATGCACGACATAACGCAGGCTCGGCACGAGCAGGCTGCGATGCGGATCATTGGCAAGGATCGGCCGGCCGGTCGCGGTGTGCGAAGGGGCGATGACCCAGTTGTTCGACCCGTCGAGGCGGGCCGTTTCGGCCGCCTGGTCGAGCGGTGCCGGCGCCGGAGCGGCGCCCGGCGTGAAAGCGACTTCGCCGGTGGCGAGCAGATAATCGGCCATCACTTCGGGCGTGACGACGCATGGGTCGAGCCCTTTGGGCATTTCGGGCGTGTGATCGGGATAGAGACGCACGCGCAGGCGATCGGCGGCCAGGCCACCGGTGCAGGCGACGCGCGCGCGCAGCACTTCCTGCTTGGCATTGGAGACGAGCGTGTTGCTGCGGATGCGGACGATCTCGTCGCCCCGCCAATGATCGGGACGGCTGCGTGACAGCGTGAATTCGACTGGCAACGGTTTCCCGCCGGCCGCGATCTCATCGACATAGGCATTAATCCCCTCGGCGAACGCCGTGTAACGCGCTTCGCTGCCCGGCGCGTAGCGGGCCCATTCGGCCTTCATGTCGCCGCGATAGAGGAACAGTCGCGCGGCCCGGTCCTGTTTGACATAGTCCGGGCTGAGGCTGGCCGAAAGCAGGCCGAGGCCACGCTTGCGCCACAGGTCGATCTGCCACAGCCGGTCGCGCGCGGCGTTATAGCCTTGCAGGAAATAGGTGTCGCGCTCGCTCGCCGCATAGATATGCGCGAGGCCCCAGCGATCGACGATGATCTCCGCCGGCGCGGTCAGGCCGCGCACGTTCCAGCCATCCTGCCGGACCTCGGCAGCGGCGATGGTCGGAAGCAGGGCCGCTGCCAGGCCAGCGAAGAGCGCACGCTTCATGCTTCAGGTCTTCCTTTCGACACACCGGTCGATGATCGGGCGTAGCAGGATTGTCGAGTCCAGTGGCCGCCGGGTCGATCCTCGGGACGCTCATAACTGCTCAAAAAAGGCGCCGAGCGCTGCGGCGGTGTCCGCCGGATACTCTTCCGGAAAGAAATGACCGCCCGCAACGGCATGGCCGCGAACATCGTCGCACCATTGCCGCCAAAGCGCCAAGGGGCCACCAGCGTCTTCGTACCAGCTCGACAGCGCGCCCTGGCAGCTCCACAGCGCGAGCAAAGGGCACGCGATGCGCCGCGCCGCTGCCATGTCCTGCGCGTCATGGTCGCGATCGACACCTGCCGCGGCGCGATACTCCTCGCAAATCGCATGAAGATGATCCGGTTCGCGCAAGGCATCGACATAGGCCGTCCTGACCGTATCGGAAAAGGCTTTGCCGTCGGAGCCCCATTGCGCCAGCGCACTGTCGATCACCGCTTCGGGCGCGCCGCCGATCAATCGTTCGGGCAGCGGCGCAGGCTGGGCGAGCAAGGTCCAGGGCCAGAAACCCAGCGCAAGCCGTGCATCGGCCCGATCCCAGGCGGTAGCGGTCGGCACGATGTCGAGCACGGCCAGCTTCGCGACCATATCGGGGTGATCGAGCGCCATGCGGTAGGCGACGCGCCCGCCGCGATCATGGCCGGCGACCATGAAGCGGTCGAAGCCGATCCGCGCCATCATTTCGACCATGTCGGCGGCCATGGCTCGTTTCGAATAAGGGAGATGGTCGGGCGACGAGGCGGGACAGCCGCTGCGGCCATAACCGCGCAAATCGGCACATACGATGGTGAAGCGGTCGATCAACCGCGGTGCGACATCGCGCCACATGATGTGGGTTTCGGGAAAGCCGTGCAGCAGCAGAAGCGGCGGGCCACGGCCTGCGGTTCTTGCGAAGATCGCCGTCCCTTCGACCTCGATCGTCCGTTCGTCGAAACCATCCAGCATGGCGCTGCCTCACGGTTGCTGCTTTTCCGAAACGTACGGGATGAAGAACGGATGCGTGATCCGATTGCAGTCGCGACCCTTGTCAGTGCGGCTCAAGCGCGGCGAGCGCGTTGCGGGCATCGGCCTTGTCCGGCTCGATTTCCAGCGCGCGCCGATAGAAGCTGGCCGCCTGTTGCGAGTCTTGCGTCACGCCCGAACCCGCCTGATACGCCCGGCCGAGATTGAGGCACCCGTCCGCATCATCGAGGTCGCAGCCCTTGCGAAACAACTCGGCGGCGCGAACGACGTCCTTGGCGATGCCGCGGCCATCCCGAGCGAGCGACCCGAGATTGCCGCACGCCGCGCCGTCATCCCGATCGCAAGCGCCCGTATAGAGCGAGGCGGCGCGGTGCGGGTCCTTCTTCACGCCCAGACCCTGATCATAGACGACGCCGAGATTATAACAGCCGCCTGCATCGTCATGGTCGCACGATTTTTTGAACAGGTGCCGGGCGCGGCGCGCATTGGCCTTGACCCCGACGCCCAGCGAATAGGCCGCGCCCAGGCTGGAGCAGCTCGCGGCATTGCCGTGTTTGCAGGCGGCGGAGAAATAACCGAACGCGCGATCGACGTCCTTCTTCACGCCATCGCCATTGACCAGCGACAGGCCGAAATTGCCGCAATCGGCGGGGCTCCCTTTCTCGCAGGCTTGAGCGAAATAGGCGGACGCGCGCTCGGCGCTTCGCGGCACGCCATTGCCCTTATGATAGGCGAGACCGAGCAGGGTGCAGCTATCCGCATCGCCGCCAATGCAGGCCTTGTCGAACAGCGTCGCGGCGCGCGCTTCGTCTTTCGCGACACCCTCGCCATCGGCGAAACGCTTTGCGAGAGTCGCACAGTCGGAGATTCCGTCGTTACCGCACGCCTCTTCCAGCACCCTGACTTCGCTGCTGCCGCTATCGGGCTCGCCCGGATTCGTCGGAGCGGTGCCTGAGGCGATGGAAGGCACCGTGACTTCCGGCATTGTTTGGCCGGACCCGCGCTCGGCCGCCGTCTCCTGCGGAGCAAATGCGCTGACTGGCGCCGTGCCGATCAGCACCATTGGCGCTGCAAGGGCGATGATCCATCGTCGCGCCATCATCGATCCAGCCTCTTCAACTCATATTTGCCAACAAGCCCTGCCTTGAACGTGGAAAAAGCCGATGTCCCGGAAAAATGCGAGCAGGAAGGAAGGGACAAGGCGCGTGGAGTGCCGGAAACACCCCACGCGCCCGTTGGCAGCACCCGAGAAGAGTCAGCCCCTGATGAAGCTCAGCAGGTCCGCGTTGATCGGCTCGGCATGGGTGGTCGGCATGCCGTGCGGATAGCCGGGATAGGATTTCAGCACTGCGCCGGGCACCAGGGTCGCGGACATCGCGGCTGAATCGGCGAACGGCACGACCTGGTCGTCCTCGCCGTGCAGGATCAATGTCGGCACTGCGATTTTCTTCAGATCCTCGGTAAAGTCGGTTTCGGAGAAAGCGGCGATGCCGTCATAATGCGCCTTGATGCCGCCCATCATGCCCTGCCGCCACCAGTTTTGCCGCACGCCTTGCTTCACGTCTGCACCGTCGCGGTTGTAACCGTAAAAGGGCAGGGTGAAGTCGAGATAGAATTGCGGACGGTTGGTCGCGGTCTGCAGGCGGACGCCATCAAATACCTCGATCGGCGTGCCGCCGGGATTGGCGGCGGTCCTGACCATCAGCGGCGCCACCGCGCTGATCAGCACCGCCTTGGCCACTCGGCCGGGCTTGGCCTGCGCGACATAGCGCGCGACTTCGCCGCCGCCGGTCGAATGGCCGATATGGATCGCGTTCTTCAGGTCGAGCGCGTCGGTCAGTTCGACGACGTCGGCGACATAGGTGTCCATGTCGTGCCCGGTCGAGCCCTGGCTCGACCGGCCATGCCCGCGCCGGTCATGCGCGATCACGCGGTACCCCTGATCGAGGAAGAACATCACTTGCCCATCCCAGTCGTCGCCGCTGAGCGGCCAGCCATGGTGGAACATGATCGGCTGAGCGTCCCTGGGGCCGAGATCCTTGTAGAAGATTTCGGTGCCGTCCCTGGTGGTGATAATGGTCATGATTTGTCTCCTGGTGGTGGATTGACGGGGGCTGGAACAGTTTGAGGATCAGGCGGCGTCGACAAGGACGATCTCGGCGTCGTCGATCGCGGTGACGCGCAGCGCGGTTTCATCGGCGATGGCGGCGCCGTCGCCCGTTTCGATCCGCACGCCGTTGATTTCGACCGAGCCCTTGGCCGGAACGAGATAGACGTGACGACCTGCGCCGAGCGCATATTCCGCCGTCTCGCCGGCTTTCAGCGAGGCGCCGACGATGCGCGCATCGGTGCGGATCGGCAGGGCATCCGCATCGTCGGCGAAACCGCTGGCCAGGGTCACGAACCGGCCGGAACGCTCACCCTTGGGGAAAGGCTTGGCGCCCCAGGACGGTGTTTCGCCGCGTGTCTTGGGTTCGATCCAGATCTGGAAGATCTTCGTGGTTTCGGTTTCCCGATTATATTCGGAATGGCGCACGCCCGATCCGGCGCTCATCACCTGCACGTCGCCCGCTTCGGTGCGGCCGCTATTGCCCAGGCTGTCCTGGTGCGTGATCGCACCTTCGCGGACATAGGTGATGATTTCCATGTCGGCATGGGCGTGCGGCGGGAAGCCGGTGCCGGCCTCGATCGTATCGTCGTTCCATACCCGGATCGGGCCCCAGCCCATCCGCGACGGATCATAATAGCTGGCGAACGAGAAATGATGCTTGGCATCTAGCCATCCATGGTTGGCGCCACCGAGTTGAGCAAAGGGCCGACGTTCGATCATCTTGTGTCTCCGATTTTGAAGCGAGAATGCTTCGTTGGAACCAAGATGCGGACAAATCGGACTTGACGAAATAGAAAGGATGGCATCACATCATTGCCGAAAATGACACGTCGCCTCCCCGATCTCGAAGCCTGGGCGATCTTCGCCAAGGTCGCCGAACGCGGCTCCTTCGCCGGAGCGGCGCAGGAGCTCGGCCTGTCCAACCCGACCGTGTCCAAGGCGATCGCCCGGCTTGAGGCGCGGCTGGGCATCGCACTGTTGTCGCGGACCTCGCGGCGACTGTCGCTGACCGAGGGCGGGCGCGCATCGCTCGAACGCGCGACGCGGATCCTGAGCGAAGGCGAGGCGATCGAGGACGAGGCGGCGGAGCAGTCGACGATCCCGCGCGGGCTGGTGCGGATCAGTGCGCCGCTGTCGTTCGGCATCGCTTATGTCGGCGCGACCTTGCCGGCCTTTCTCGACGCCTATCCGGAGATCACGCTCGATTTCGCGCTGAGCGATCGGCGCGTCGATCTCATCGCCGAACGCTTCGACCTGGCGTTGCGCATTGCCCGGCTGGAGGATTCATCATTGCTGGCGCGACGTCTGTGCACGGTGCGCATCCTGCTGGTGGCGTCGCCCGCCTATCTCGACGCGCGCGGCCGGCCGACGCATCCCGCCCAGCTCATGGATCATGCCGCGCTCGCCTATACCGGCGGCGGTCCGCGCGGCGTGTGGCGGTTTTCGCATCCGTTGTTCGGCGAGGAGCTGGTCGAACCCCCGGTGCGGATCTGGACCGACAATGCCGATATGCTCAATCCGGCGCTGCTTGCCGGACAGGGCCTTGCCCTGCAGCCGGAGTTCCTGGTCTGGCGCGAGTTGCGCGAGGGCCGCCTCGAAATCGCCATGCCCGAATGGACCGTGCCGCCGCTTGGCCTTCATCTGCTCACGCCGCCATCGTCGCTGCGGCCACTGCGCGTCCAGGTGTTGATCGATCATCTCGCCAAGGCGCTGGCGACGCCGCCATGGGACGAACCGGCCTGATCATTTCCACCAGCGTTCGTGTCCCAGCGCTACCCAGCCAGCGCCACCTCGCGCGTCACGCCGATCGCATCGAGAAAGGCGCGATCATGGCTCACCACCAGCAAGGCGCCGTCAAATTCGGCGAGCGCCGCCTCCAGCACTTCGATCGAGCCGATGTCGAGGTGATTGGTCGGCTCGTCGAGCAGCAGCAGCCAGGGTGGCCGCTCGCCCGCCAACACACAGGCGAGACCCGCGCGGAGCCGCTCGCCACCGGACAGCGTGCCGACCGGCTGCAGCGCGTCGCGATTGCGAAAGGCGAAGCGCGCGCACGCCGCATGCGCGGCCTGAAGGTCGAGCGTCGGGTTGAGCGCGCGGAAATTGTCGAGGATGCTCCGGTCATGATCAAGCAACGCGACATGCTGGTCGAGCATGGCGAGCCGACCCTCGGCGCGGCGCACGCTGCCGCTGGTCGGCAGCGTCAGCCCCAGCGCGGCGCGCATCAGGCTGGTCTTGCCGGCACCATTGGGCCCGGTGACCGCGATCCGCTCCGCGCCGCGCAGCTCGAGCGTCCAGGGGCCGAGCCGGCGCTCGCCGACGGCGACGGTCACCGCATCCATCGCCAGCACTTCGCGATTGGCGGGCAAGCCGGTCGGCGGAAGATCGATGGTCAGCGGCGTCACGATCTCGACCTGCGAGCGCGCCTCGTCGAGCCGCGCGGCGGCATCGCCAAGCAGCCGGCCGGCAAGTTGATGGTCGCGCGCGCCGCTATTCTCGGCGCGTTCGGCGCGCGCGCTGAGCAGGATCTTCGGTTCCGATCCTCTTGCCGCGAACGCGCGACCGGCCTTGTCGCGCCGCGCCTTCTTTTCGCGTTGGCGTTGCGCGGCATGTTCGGCATTGCGTAGCGCATCGTCGGCGCGTTCGAGCCCGGCTTCGGCGCGCGTCCGCGCCGCGTCTCGCGCTGCGACGAAGGCGGACCAACCTCCGCCGAACACATGAACGCCGATCGGCGTGAGTTCGACGATGCGGTCCATTTGCTCGAGCAGCGCGCGATCGTGACTGGCGACCAGCACGCCGCCGCGCCACCCGGCGATCAGCGCATCGATCGCTGCGCGCCCGTCGTTATCGAGATTGTTGGTCGGCTCGTCGAGCAGCAGCAGGTCGGGCGCTTCGATCAGCAATCGCGCGATCGCGACGCGGGTGCGCTCGCCGCCGCTCAGCGTCGCCATGCGGCGGTCGAGCGCCAGCGCGGGCAGACCGACCTCGGCCAGCGCCGCATCGACCCGGGCTTCCAGAGACCAGTCCGCCTCTGCCAGATCGTCCTCGCTGCCTTCGCCCGCGACGATCCGGGCGAGCCGGGCGAGCGGCACAGTCACGCCGAGCACGTCCGACACCGCGAGGTCGTCGGCCCAATGCTGGACGAGCATGCCGATGCTGCCATTATGCGTGACGCTGCCCGCGACCGGCGCGATCTCACCGGCGGCGATACGCATCAGGGTCGATTTGCCCGAGCCGTTACGCCCGACCAGACCGATGCGCTCGGTGCCGACGCTCAGCGTCAGCGTGTCGAACAGTAGCCGCCGGTCAGGCGTGGCGGCGGAGATGGAATCCAGTGTGAGAAAGGCAGGCATGAGTCACCGTGATGCAAGAGGAAAGGCGTTTCGCAATGCGTAGCCGATCGTTCACGGGAACCTCCTTCAATGGGCGACTGGGGCGTTATGTGATGTCCATTCGCAGCAATGACAAGTCCCGATGACAAGTCCGGGACCCTGCCGCTTGCCCGCGTTTTCCTGTCGCCACAACGCGCCGGGTAAGCGATAGACGAGCCATGTGTGTCCTGGCCTTTGCATGGCGAGCCCATCCCCGCTGGCGGCTGATCGTGGCCGGCAATCGCGATGAATTGCATGCCCGGCCGGCCGCGCCGCTGGCGCGCTGGGAACGGCCCGATCATCTCATCGCCGGGCGAGACCTGCAATCGGGCGGGACCTGGCTTGGTGTGTCCGAACGGGGACGCATGGCGGTGATCACCAATTTGCGCGGTTATGGCGGCCCGGCCCCCGACCGGGCGTCGCGCGGCGCATTGGTCACCGATCTACTGGCGGGCGAGGGGCGTTATGCCGACCCGCTCCAGGCCGAATTGTCCGACTTCAACCCGTTCAACCTGATCATGGTCGACCGCGATCAGGCGCATTTCCTGTCGAACCGGCCGGAGCCGATCCGTTCCAGCCTCGCCTCGGGCATTTATGGCCTGTCGAACGGAACGCTCGACGAACCCTGGCCCAAGACGATGCAATTGAAAGCCATGCTGCTCGACTGGATCGTCGGCGATGCGACGCACCCCGAAACGCTGCTCGATCGGCTGAGCGACGATGTGCTGCCCGATGTCGGCCTGCGTCCCGCCGACCCGTCCGACGTGCCACAGGAAGCCCGGCTTTCGCCGATCTTCATCCGCAATCCGGTTTATGGCACGCGGTGCGGCACCGTGGTGGCGATCGACGACCAGGGGCAGGGCTTGATCGTCGAGCGGCGCTACACGGCAGAGGGCGAGGCGGCTGGCGAGACGGCATTGTCCTTTTGCTGGCCGGGCTGACTTGCTCTAACAGGGCCGCGAATTCGGGCGGAAGTCCGAACAGGGGATGGGCCGCAATCACATGCCGCGATCGACAGCCAGCGTCATGACGCGAGCGCCTACCGAAGGTGCACCGGCCGCGATCGATACGACCGTCGATACGCGCCGATCGCGGGGGCCGTGGTTATCGCCGCGGGGGCGGTCGATCCTCTGGCTGACCGCGGCGTTCTGGATTTTCACCTTCAGCATGCTGTCGATCAGGGCGGCAGCGATGAGCGACCTGCCGTTCGACGTCCTTGGCCCACGCCGGCTGCTGACCGCCGCGTTCGGTGCCATGCTCTGTTTCGGGATGGTGCGCCTGCTCGACGGGCTGCGCATGCGATCCTTTGAGCAATTTGTGATCTGGGGAACGGTCGGCGCACTGACGATGGCGGTCGCACTGACGGCGTTCAGCACCTTGCTCAACCGGGTGATCGTGCCGATTCCGGAGATGGCGCCGTTCCAGCTTGGGGAACGTATACAATGGGTGCTGATCTGGCTCGGATACTGCCTGGCATGGACCGGGACCTATCTCGCGCTGACCTATCATTGGGAGGTGCAGGACCAGCAGGCGCGCATCTCGGAAATGGCCAAGCTGGCGCAGGAGGCGCAGATCGCAACGCTGCGCTATCAGGTCAATCCGCACTTCCTGTTCAACACGCTGAATTCGATATCGTCGCTGGTGCTCGAACACCGCAATGCCGATGCCGAACTGATGCTGCTCAACCTGTCGGCGTTCGTACGCAGTACGTTCATCCAGGACCCGCAAACGATGATCCCGCTGCGCGAGGAGATCGGCTTGCAGCGGCTCTATCTGCAGATCGAGGAGGTGCGTTTTTCGGAACGGCTGAAGGTCGTCATCGATATTCCGGACGCCTTGCTCGACATGCGCTTGCCGGCGTTGATCCTCCAGCCGCTGGTCGAGAACGCCCTGCGGCATGGCGTCGAACGCTCCGAGGAACTGACCATCGTCGCGATTCATGCCATGCTATGCGGCAACGAATTGCGCATCACCGTCGAGGACGACAGCGCCGGTGCCGCACCGAACAGCGCGGGAAGCGGGCTGGGGTTGCGTAATGTCGGCGACCGGTTGCGCGCTCATTTCGGCGATCGTGCGACGCTGACCGCGATGCCGCGCGAGCAGGGGGGCTTTCGGTCGGAAATCCGCCTGCCGCTGGAGAAGCTCGGATGAAGCGGTTGCGCGCGATCCTGGTCGATGACGAGCAGCTGGCGTTGACCAGGCTCCGGCATACGCTTGACGAGGTCGGCGGCGTGGAAGTCGTCGCCGCGACGACCAGGGCGCGTGAAGCGCTCGCGATGATCGGCGATGTACGGCCCGACCTGGTCTTTCTCGACATCGCGATGCCCGGACTGACCGGTTTCGACATCGTCGAACGACTGGCCGGCGATACGATGCCGGCGGTGATCTTCGTCACCGCGTTCGATTCCCATGCGGTCCGGGCGTTCGGTGTCGATGCGGTCGATTACCTGTTGAAGCCGGTCGCGCCGGATCGTCTCGCCATGGCGATCGGCCGCGCCAGAACCTGGCTGAGCGGTCGTGCGATCCATGCCGGTCCTGGGCCGGACCCGGCGCCGGACAGCCAGGCGCCGATCGAGAGCCTGTGGACGCATCGCCACCGCGAAGTGTTGCGCGTCAGGATCGACGATATCGAATGGGTCGAGGCGCATGGCGATTATGTCCGGCTTCACACCAATGACGGGCGCGGCGGGCTGGTGCGCATGACTTTGTCGGCGCTGGAGGTTCAGCTCGACGATGCGCTGTTCATTCGCGTCCATCGTTCCGCCATCTGCCGCAGGACGGCGATCGCCGGACTGCGCCGCAAGACCACCGGCGCACTCGCCGCCGCCATGGCGAGCGGCGTGGAAGCGCCGGTCGGCCGCAAATTCAGTGGCGGACTGCGCCAGCTGATCAAGCGCGTCGATACCCCCACGGCAAGCGAGACGGGTTTTCCTTAGGCTGCTCTCAGGTCCGATGTACCATCCCGTGACTCCAGGGTGCGAGCTCGCATTATCAAATAGTAAGCCCGCTTGGACGGTCAGGAAGCAGGGACCGGCAGCACTGCGGTGGCTTCGATCTCCATCTTCGCCGCCGCTTCCATCAGGGAGGTGACCGTGACCACCGCCATCGCCGGATAGTTGCGCCCCATATGGTCGCGCCAGATCGCGCCGATCTCCGCTTGCGCGGCGAGATAGGCGTCGCGGTCGGTGATGTACCAGGTGAGCCGGACGATATGTTCGGGACCGGCGCCGCCCGTGGCGAGGATCGCGAGGATGTTCTTCATCACCTGGCGGAACTGGCCGGGCAGGTCGTCGGCGACGATGCGCTCCTGTTCGTCCCAGCCGATCACGCCGCCGGTGAAGATCATCCGCCCTTCGGCGAGGATGCCGTTGGCATAGCCTTTGGGCCGGGGCCAGCCATCGGGCAACAGGGTCTGGTGGAGCGTCATCCTAATTGCCCTCGAACACCGGCACGGTCTTGGCGGCGAACGCCTCGTACGCGCGGGCGAAGTCGGCGGTCTGCATGCAGATCGCCTGCGCCTGCGCTTCCATCTCGATCGCTACGTCGAGGCTGACCGCCCATTCCGCGTTGAGCTGAGTCTTGGTCATGCCATGCGCGAAATTGGGGCCGTCGGCGAGGCTGCGCGCCAGCGCGGTCGCTTCGGCGAGCAGCGCAGCGGGATCGACCAGCCGGTTGTGGAAGCCCCAGCGCTCGCCCTCTTCCGCACTCATCGTCCGGCCGGTGAACAGCAGTTCGGACGCGCGGCCCTGGCCGATCAGCCGCGGCAGGATGGCGCACGCGCCCATGTCGCAGCCGGCGAGCCCGACGCGCGTGAACAGGAATGCGGTCTTTGCGCGCGGCGTCGCGATCCGGATGTCGGAAGCCATCGCCATAATCGCACCCGCGCCCGCGCAGATGCCGTCGATCGCGGCGATCACCGGCTGCGGACAGGCGCGCATCGCCTTGACCAAATCGCCGGTCATGCGCGTGAAGCGCAGCAGCGCGGGCATGTCCATCTTCGTCAGCGGTCCGATGATCTCATGCACATCGCCGCCCGAACAGAAATTGCTCCCTGCGCCGGTGACGATCACCGCCTTCACCTCCGGCGCATCGACCAGGTCGCGGAACAGGTCGCGCAGTTCGGCATAGGAGTCGAAGGTCAGCGGATTCTTGCGCTCGGGCCGCGACAAGATGATCGTCGCGACGCCCCGATCGTAATGCCAGGCGAAATGCTGTGGCGCATAGGTGTCTGGAGTCATGCGGCTTCCCCTCCCGCGACGATGATCGATTGTCCGGTGATCGATCCGCTGTCCGGATGACACAGCCAGGCGACGGTGTTGGCGACTTCGGCCGGTTCGATCAGTCGGCCTTGCGGATTGAAACGGGCCAGTTCGGCACGTGCATCCTCGGCGCTGCGCCTGGTCTTGGCGACGATCCCCGCGACCGCTCCGGCGACCAGATCGGTATCGGTGAAGCCGGGGCATACCGCGTTGACCGTGATCGCGCTCGTCGCCAGTTCCGCCGCGAGCGCGCGGGTGAAGCCGATCGCGCCATGCTTCGCCGCGCAATAGGCGCAGGTATAGGCATAGCCCTTGACCCCCGCCGTGCTGGCGATGGTGACGATGCGGGCCATCGGCGCGGCCTTGAGGTCGGTCAGCGCCGCATGGGTGCAGATATATAGCGAATCGAGATTGATCGCGGTCATCGCGCGCCAGTCGGCGAGCGAGGTGCGGGCGAAGGGCGCGCTCGACGCCGCGCCGGCATTGTTGATCAGCATCGCGATCGGGCCATGGGCTGCGCGGGCGCGCTCGAACGCCTTGGCCACCGCCTCGGGATCGGTCACGTCGGCGGGTGCGACCATCGCGCCGAGCGGGGCGGCGACCGCGCGCAATGGCTCGATCCGCCGTCCGACCAGCGTCAGCAGCGCGCCCTCCGCGGCAAGGCGCCGCGCGATCGCCGCGCCGATCCCGGTGCCGCCGCCCGTTACCACCGCGTGAATCCCGGTGAGCGATGTCATGTCTTCAGCCCTTCCATCTCGGCCGCGCGCTTCAAATTGCGGGTCAGCTGCATCTGGCCCGGAAGATAAGGCGGCGGTACCGACACGCCACGATAGTCGAACGCGGCGGCGGCTTGGAGCGTCCAATAGGGGTCGGCGAGATGCGGCCGGGCGAGCGCGACCAAGTCGGCGCGGCCCGCGGTGAGGATCGCGTTGACATGGTCGGGTTCGAAGATGTTGCCGACCGCCATCGTCGCCAGCTTCGCCTCGTTGCGGATCTTGTCGGCAAAGGGCGTCTGGAACATGCGGCCATAGACCGGGCTCGCCTCGGCCCAGGTCTGGCCTGCCGACACGTCGATCAGATCGGCGCCGGCTTGCGCAAAGGCGCGTGCGATCTCGACCGCGTCGTCGGGGGTGATGCCCGCCTCCGCCATCCAGTCGGTCGCCGAGATGCGCACCGACATCGGTCGTTCGGCGGGCCAGACCTCGCGCATCGCCGCGAATATTTCGAGAGGATAGCGCAGCCGGTTGGCGAGGCTGCCGCCATAATCATCCGTGCGGCGGTTCTGCAGCGGTGTGATGAAGCCCGAGAGCAGATAGCCATGCGCGGCATGCAGCTCGATCATGTCGAACCCCGCGTTGACCGCCATGCGTGTCGCCGTGACGAACTGGTCGCGCACCGCGTCCATATCGTCGCGCGTCATCGCGCGGGGCTGCGCATTGCCCGGCGTCCAGGCGATATCGGCGGCGGCGATCAGCGGCCAATTATCCTGTTCGAGCGGCTGGTCCATCCCCTCCCAACCAAGCCGGGTCGATCCCTTCGATCCCGAATGGCCAAGCTGCAGGCAGATCCGCGCCGTGCTGTTGGCATGGACGAAATCGGTGATCCGTCGCCAGCCCGCGACGTGCTCTGGCGCATACATGCCGGTGCAGCCGGGGGTGATCCGTCCCTCGGGCGAGACGCAGGTCATCTCGGTGAAGACCAGTCCCGCGCCGCCTTGCGCGCGTGCGCCGTAATGGACGAGATGGAAGTCGGTCGGCGTGGCATCCGGTCCGGCCGAATAGGTCGCCATGGGCGATACGACGATACGGTTGGCGAGGCTCATCTCGCGCAGACGGAAGGGCGCGAACATCGGCGGCACTGCCTCGGTCGTCGGGGCGCCGGCCTCGGCGTGGAACCAGTGTTCGACGCCTTCGAGCCAGTCGCGGTCGCGTAGCCGCAGATTCTCATGGCTGACGCGCTGCGAGCGGGTGAGCAGCGAATAGGCGAACTGGATCGGGGCGAAATCGAGATAGCGTTCCAGCGTCTCGAACCATTCGGTCGAGTTGCGCGCGCTGTTCTGCAGCTTGAGCACCTCGACCGAGCGCTCGGCATGATATTCGTCGAGCGCCGCATCGCGCGACAGGCCGGGGCGGTTGAGCACTTCCGCCAGCTTGATCGCATCCTCGAGCGCGAGCTTGGTGCCCGAACCGATCGAGAAATGCGCGGTATGCGCGGCATCGCCGATCAGGATCAGATTGCGATAGGCCCAGCGCTCGCACAATATGCGGCGGAAGTTGAGCCACACCGCAGCACCACGCAGATGTGCCGCGTTCGACATCAGCGCATGACCGCCGAGATGGTCCGCGAAGATCGCTTCGAGCCGTGCCGTCGTCTCCGCCTGATCCATCCGGTCGAAGCCAAGCGCAGCCCAGGTATCGGGGGCGCATTCGACGATGAAGGTCGAGGTCTGGTCGTCGAAGCGGTACGCATGCGCCCAGATCCAACCCGCCTCGGTCCGTTCGAAGGCAAAGGTGAAGGCGTCGAAATCCTGGTGCGTGCCGAGCCACATGAACTTGTTGGGGCGGACATCAACATCGACGCCGAACTGCTCCTCGTAATGGTCGCGCATCCGGCTGTTCACGCCGTCCGCCGCGATCACCAGGTCATAGTCGGTCCAGGCGTCGAGATCGGTCGCGGCCTCATGGTCGAAGAACAGCCGCACGCCGAGCTCTCGTGCCCGGTCCTGCAGGATGGTCAGCAGCCGCTTGCGCCCGATGCCGATGAAACCATGCCCGCCGGAGCGGATCGTCTCGCCATTGATATGGACCGCGATATCGTCCCAATGCGCGAAGGCGTCGCTGATCAGCGCGGCGCTGGCCGGGTCATTGGCGGTCAGATTGGCGAGCGTCTGGTCGGAAAAGACCACGCCCCAGCCGAACGTGTCGCCGGCGCGGTTGCGTTCGAACAGGTCGATCTCGCAAGCCGGGTCGCGCAGTTTCATCGAGATCGCGAAATACAGGCCGGCGGGGCCGCCGCCGAGACAGGCGATCTTCATGCCCCCACCTTGTCGAGCGCCCACTCTCTCAGTCTGAAACGCTCGATCTTTCCGGTCGCGGTCTTGGGCAGGGCATCGACCAGCAGGATGCGGCGGGGATATTTGTACGGCGCGAGCAATGCTTTGGCGTGCGCCTTGAGCGCGTCGCAATCGCACGCGGCGCCGGGCGCGGCGACGACGAACGCGACCGGTTTGGTCAGCCCGTCCGCGTCGGGCGCGCCGACTACCGCGACTTCGCCGACCGCGTCGTGTGAGGCAAGCGCCGCTTCGATCTCGAACGGTGAGACGTAGATGCCGTTGACCTTGAGCATGTCGTCGCCGCGCCCATGATAGATGAAGCGCCCGACCTCATCGCGGTGGAACCGGTCGCCGGTCCTGACCCAGCCGTCAACGAACACCGTGCCGGCCTTGTCCGGCTTGTTCCAGTAACCGAGCGCGCGGGTCGGGCCGCGCACGAACAGCTCGCCGACTTCGCCCGCCGCCACGGCCGTGCCGTCTTCGGTGCGCAGCTCCAGCTCATAGCCGGCGACTGGGCGGCCGGTGGTGCCGGGTTCGATCTCCCCCGGCCGATTGGCGAGGAAGATGTGGAGCATCTCGGTCGATCCCATGCCGTCGACGATCGGCACGCCGAAGCGCGTCTGCCAGCGGCGGCACAGCTCGGCGGGCAGCGCCTCGCCGGCCGAGACGCATAGCCGCAGGTGCTCAAAGGCCTGGGCCATGACCTGTGGCGGGACGTCCGGCTGGGCGAGCAGCGCGGCGTAGAAGCCGGGCACGCTGTAGAGGATGGTCGGGCGGTGCGCCGCCATGTGCGTGAGCACTGCCGCCGGGGTCGGCCGCTCCGCGATCAGGATCGCGGTCGCGCCGTGCCACAGCGCGAACAGCACGGAATTGCCGAAGCCGTAACCGAAGAACATCTTCGATACCGAGAAGGTGATGTCCTCAGGCGAGAGTGCGAGCACTTCCTCGGCAAACAGGCCGGGCGCGGCGATCATCGCGGCGTGCGAATGCATCGTGCCCTTGGGCTGGCCGGTGGTGCCGGAGGAATATTGCCAGATGCACACATCGTCCGGCGCGGCCGGCGCGGGCAAGTCGATCGGCGTCACATCGGGCAGGTCGTCGATGATCATCGTTTCGGGTACCATCAACCCCTCAAAGCGCGGCAGCGCGGCCGGCGAAACGAGCAGCAGGCCCGCGCCGCTATCGTCGAGCAGATAGCGATAGTCGGCGGCGCTGAGCTGCGGATTGACCATCACCGGCACCACCCCGGCCCAGATCGCGCCAAGGCAGGCCACGACAAATTCGATGCTGTCCTCGGCGCAGAGCATCATGCGCGTGCCCGGTGCGACGCCGCGTGCGCGCAACACGCCGGCGAAGCTGTGGACGCGATGGGCCAGCTCGGCATGGCTGCACGCACCGCGATCATCGATCAGCGCGATGGCGTCGGGCCGGTCGCGGTTGCGTTCGAGCAGGGCGGCGGCGGCGTTGACGATCATGTCACCGCCGTACGGACATAAAAGGCGGGCTGGTCCCAGCTGCCGCTGCTGAGGATGTCACGCAGCGCCTCGACCGCGTGCCACACATCGGTATGGCTGGTGTAGAGCGGGGTGAAGCCGAAGCGCAGCGCATCGGGCGCGCGGAAGTCACCGATCACGCCGCGTGCGATCAGCGCCTGCATCACTGGCCAGGCATTGGCGTGGCGCAGCGACACATGGCTGCCGCGCGCGTCGGGGTCGCGCGGCGTCGCGACGGTCAGGCCAAGGCCGGCGCAACGCGTCTCGACCAGTTCGATAAAGGTCGAGCAAAGCGCCTGGCCCTTGGCGAACAGGGCCGGGCGATCGACCGCGAGGAACAGATCGACCCCTTCCTCCAGCGCGGCCATACCGAGGATCGGTGGTGTGCCGCACAGGAAGCGGGCGATGCCCGGACCGGGGGCATAATCGTCGGTGAAGTCGAACGGCGCGGCATGGCCCATCCAGCCCGACAGCGGTGAGCGCAGCGCGGCTTGATGCCGCTCCGCGACATAGAGAAAGGCCGGCGCGCCGGGGCCGCCATTGAGATATTTATAACCGCAGCCGACCGCGAGATCGGCATTGGCGGCGCTCAGATCGACCGGCACCGCGCCGACGCTATGGCTCAGGTCCCATAGCATCAGCGCGCCTTTCGCCTGCGCCGCGCGCGTGATCGCGTCCATGTCGAAGCGCGCGCCGCTCTGGTAATGGACATGAGTGAGCATGACGACCGCGACGCTTTCGTCGATCGCATCGATGATCCGGTCGCGCGGCACGGTGCGCAGTTCGCAATCCGGCAGCGTCGCGGCGACGCCTTGCGCGACATAGAGGTCGGTGGGAAAATTGCCCGGCTCGGACAGGATCACGCGCCGGCCCGGCTGCGCCCGCACCGCGGCGACGAGCAGCTTGTAGAGATTGACCGAGGTCGAGTCCGCGACCAGCACTTCATGCGGCGCGGCGCCGACGATCCTGGCGATCTTGCCGCCGAGCCGCGCCGGCGCGCCGATCCAGTCGGCGCTGTTCCAGCTGCGGATCAGGCCCTTGCCCCATTCGTCGCGTATCGTCGCGGCAACCCGCGCTGCGGTCGCATGAGGCAGCGCGCCGAGCGAATTGCCGTCGAGATAGATTTCGTCCGGCGGCAGGTCGAACGCGTCACGGCAGGCGCGCAAGGGATCGGCCGCGTCTCGCGCCTCCATCTCCGCCAGCGTGAGACTCACAAACGCGTCCTCACGGTGAGCAGCTCGGGGAAGAAGGTCTTTTCCAGCACCTTGGCGAGATAATGCACGCCTGCGGTGCCGCCGGTGCCGGTCTTGAAGCCGATCACGCGCTCGACCGTCTTGAGATGGCCGAAGCGCCACAGCTGGACATGATATTCGATGTCGACGAGCTTCTCGGCGAGTTCGTACAGGTCCCAATATTCCTCCGGCTTCGCATAGACCGTCGCCCAGGCGCGCTCGACCTCGGCCGATGCGGTATAGGTCCTGGTGAAGTCGCGGTTGAGCTGGTCGGCGGGGATTGCAAAGCCGCGCCGGGCGAGCAGGCGCAGCGCCTCGTCATACAGGCTCGGCGCTTCCAGTGCGGCCTGCAGCGTCGCGTGCACCTCCGGCTCGTCGATATGGAGCGCGACCATCTCGGCATCCTTGTTGCCGAGGATGAATTCCATCTCGCGATACTGGTCGGACTGGAAACCCGAACTGGTGCCGAGCCGGTCGCGCATCCGCGTGTAATCGGCCGGGGTCATGGTCGCGAGCACTTCCCAGCTCTGGATCATCTGCGACTGGATGCGCGCGACGCGCGACATCATCTTGAAGGCGGGGCGCAGATCGTCGGCGACGACATGCTCGCGCGCCGCACGCAGTTCGTGCAGCGCGAGCTTAAGCCAGATTTCCGAGGCCTGGTGGATCGAGATGAACAGCAATTCGTCATGTGCATCGGACAAGGGCGACTGGCAGGACAGCAGGTCGGGCAAGCGCAGATAGCTGCGATAGGTGATGGGGGCGCTCATCGACCATGGGTAACGCGAAAGCGCAGAACCATTGTTCTCCGATTGCCTCCTTATCGGCGATCCTGCAAAACGATCACCGGAAATCTTGCGTGCTTTCAGAACATCGTCCTGCGAAGCCGGCGATTGGAGGAGCGGTTATGGACCGGATCGATCATGCGATATTGGGTGCACTGGAGGCCGATGGGCGGCAGTCCTATGCGACGCTTGCCGACAGTGTCGGCCTGTCCAAGACGCCATGCTGGAACCGGGTGCAGGCGCTGGAGGAGGCGGGCGTGATCACCGGTTACCGCGCGGACATCGATCCGGCGCGGCTCGAACTGGGCGTGACCGCGTTCGTCCAGGTGATGATCGATTCCGCCCGGCGCGAAGCGTTCGAAGCGGCGGTGCTCGCCGCCCCGGCGATCCTCGAATGCCATACCATCGCCGGGGAGGCGGATTATGTGCTGCGCGTGGCGTGCCGCGATGTCGACGACCTCGACCATCTGCTGCGCTTCGATATCGTCGTGCTGCCCGGCGTGCAGCGATCCTCGACCATGATCTGCCTGAAGACGGTCAAGCGCGGTGGTCGCGTCACCCAGGCCGCCTTGTCGCGCGCGCGGTCGCCCAAAGGCTGAGCGTTTCCGCGCCAATAGCGAAGGGCGGTTTGGTCATTTCAATGATGAGAAAGAGCGTGCCGGGCCGGATAAGGACTCGTCAGGCACAACATTGCCATCACTCGGCGCAGGTGTTGAATCGGCTTGTGCCATGCGCCGCTTCTTCTTGCCGCGCGCGATTTCAGTGTCGAGCGCGCTGAGCTTCGGTTCCCAAAAGGCGCGGAAGCGGTCGAGCCAGGCATCGACGTCCTGCAACGGCCCGGTATCGACCGAATAGATGCGGCGCGCACCATCGACGCGCGACCGGGCAAAACCATTGTCGCGCAGCACGCGGAGGTGCTGCGACACCGCGGCCTGGGTGATGCCGAATTCGCGCTGGATAGATTCGGCGATCGTCAAAGGCTCGCCTTTGGACAGGCGGAATTGTATCGGTGGATTCAATCCGTTTCGAAGTCGCAGCGCATTTTGGCGCTGTTGAGGTCATCAAATTCCTGCAGCTACGGGAAGTCCTGCGGGTAAAAGCTTTTTTTGGGTTTTCTGCGGGAAGCTACGGGAAAAACTACGCGAAAAACCGGTGTGGTATAACGGGAAATTTGCGCGGCGCTTACGGGAAAATCGGGACGTGGCGGGGTGGAAATCATGGCTGCTCACTTTCGGTCTTGCTCGATTCAAATGGTCCATCGAATGGGCTTTCACTCTTGGTGCGTGACATGGCACGCCGGAGAACAGGCATGAAGAGGCCGAAGAGCGATGTGAATCGCGCCGAATATGTGGTTGATGACGAAGAACTCGGCATCGCACGACCACATGGCAGATATGGCAAACCGCCGGTCGAGCGTCGTTTCAGACGAGGAAAGCGGGCCAACCCGGGGCAAGTGGCAAAGTCGACGCGCCGTCGGATACCGATGGGCTCTATATCGGCGCTCAACGACGGCGGCAATCCAGCCGATCGCGGCGGGCTACCTCCTGTCAACTCTCCGCTGGGAACCGCGTATTGAGTTGGAAGTTAATTTGTCATGCGCTAGAAAATTTGCCGGTGGGTCAGCATCGAGTGAGATAGGTGTAGGAATCTCTTAATTTACACGCCATATAAACAGCGAATCAAGGAGGCCAGCATATGTCCTATCAGGAACCAGCCGAAGATTAAGTGACGATATCGAGCTAATTCGGCTGGGCTCAAACCGAGAGGTTTGGGCCCTTTTTTTAGCTGAAAATTGGAAGCCGGATCGGCTGGTCTGACCGGAAAACGATTTCCATGTCGTCCAGGTCCTGCTCGAATTCTTCCTCATACCGCTCAAGGTATTGCCAGCAGCTAAAGCTACTGACCAACGGCGCGATCGCTTGGCGGGCTTCACGCAATTCGGAAAGTGCAGCTTCGCGTTCTCCGCAAACCATCAAAGTAAGCGCGAAGCACTGCCGGGCATTTGCGTCATGCGTCGCCCGGCTTTCAAGAAACAGTTTAACCTCGTTGAACAGGTCGCGGGGTGCCTCGCCGTGCAAGCCCCATTCAGCAATAGCCAGATTGAATATCTGAGCCACGTCGCCAGCCTTAAGAACGTTCGTGCGACCACCCAAAATATCAATCGCCTTGGCAAATCGCCCGAGCGCTATAAGTGCGCAAACGTGAACATTGAAAAGACGCGAACCTGCATCCTCATCCGAGCGTCTGTATTGTGTGACAATCTCCAGAACGTCTTCAGCACATTTCCGCGATCGGATGGCATTCTGCAGAATGCGCCCTCGCAGATCATCGTCGAGGTCGGGCGCCCGCGCGAGTTCGAATAACGTCTTCTCAAGCTGCTCGGGGTCATTTTCGAGTAGCGTTCGAAGGAAATCGAGCGCTGGTGTAGCCTCAAGTCGCTTGACATCCTTTGACAGGATAACGGCCTTCAAATCCGCCTCCGTTTCCTTGTCTCTGCCGAGCGAGGAATAGACGAAGGCTCGACGAAGCTGCGCCCAATTGGTCTCGAAACCCTGATCGATCGCAACCGTGAGGCTTGCAATCTCTTCCTCCGGCCGAATCATTTTATCCGCTGCGCGCGCGAGCGAAAAAGCGATTTCACCATCGTCGCTAAAATTCTTGCGGATGACTGTGGCCTTGGAGTTCAACCGGTCGACAACTTTCGTATCGCCTTCTCGCCTTGCAGCATCGAACTGAGCCGGAAGCCGCTCCAGCGTGATCAGCGCGCCGTCACGATCTCGAAGATTCTCCGCGATGAGCGCCTTAGTAAGCTGACTATATTGCTTGCCGAGGCGCGACTTTGCATGGGCAACAGCGAAAATTTTCTGCTCGAGAATCTCCAGGTGGCTATAATGATTTATCGTCGCTGCCGGTGAGATGTAATCCA
Source organism: Sphingomonas sp. So64.6b (assembly GCF_014171475.1). Classification (NCBI taxonomy): domain Bacteria; kingdom Pseudomonadati; phylum Pseudomonadota; class Alphaproteobacteria; order Sphingomonadales; family Sphingomonadaceae; genus Sphingomonas; species Sphingomonas sp. So64.6b. Next base: position 3,277,258 of record NZ_CP048817.1, on the reverse strand, counting down.
GTGTGGTCTTCGCCTCTTGGAGAAGGCCTCTGAGAATATCGTTCTCATCGTCGATATCTGGAACATTCGATGGGCAATAGTGAAGCGTAATGATCCTCTTTCGGACAGGAGCGCTCTCCGCTTTTATGGCGCGAACGATTGGCGCGAGCCCTTCCAAATTTTGACGCGTCGGCACGAACATCGCCACCACGGCGTCGGGCAGCTGCCTAGTGCAGATTCCGCCGACATCAGTGTGACCAGTTCTGCTATCGATCAGGACATAATCAAAACCATGACCTTCAAACGCGGCCCATTGCTGCTTGAGGTCTTCCATCAGAAGAAAGCCTGACCGGTCGCGATAAAGACTAACCCAGTCGATTGTGCTCAGATCAGTGGAATAGCCCGTGGAAGTATGACTGCCCGCCGGCATGATCCAGATTGGCTTGCCGCCGATCGAGGCTTCAGCAACGAATGCCCCTACATTCGGAGAAATGTTGGTCCGCAGATATTCATGAACGAAATCGACTACCCCGTTTTTGCATTCCAGTCCGCGGAAGGGTTCGTAGCTGGGAAGGCCAGGGGCTTCGAGATCGAAATCGACGACCAGCACGCGACGGCCCATGCCCGTCAAGATGGCGGCAACATTGGCAAGCGCCATCGTGCGTCCGACGCCGCCTTTGAATGAGTAGAATGTGATTGTGTACATCAGCCCGTGCACACCGTGAGGCTAAAATGATCGGCTGCGTCGCGACGCTCCTCTACGTTTGTCTGGAAGACCGGCTCACCGAAATTGTTCGCGGTAAGCGGTAATGGGCCCTTGGCGAAGTAGCGCAGCAAATTGTCGAAGGCCTTTGTCTGAATCTGCGAACCGCTCTCCCAGCGTTTGATAGATGCGCTGCCAATTCCCGTTTCGTCACCAAACTCGATCTGGTTGAGGCCGCGCCGGAGACGAATTGCCTTGATCTCACCGGGGCGCAGCCGTCCCAGATGATCACAGACTGCGTTGTGCATCGCCTTCTCGGCATCTTCGCCATAATAAGAACCACCGCACGCGATGCATGACCAAATCGGGATCATTGCCCGTAGCATAACCGCGTCATCGCCATCGCCGTAGACAAAGTGCTCGACTCTGTTTCCGGCAGCCGCGACGCTATCGTCGCAAAGCCGGCACGGCTCTGTCGAAACATCTGTTGGGACGATGTCAGTCACATCATTTCTCGTCATTGCTAATATGGAAGCTGCGTCCGACCACGTTCGAGGGGCCGAAATGAATTTTGATATAAATCATCGTGCCATCGTGGCCCGGCACGGTGAAGTACCACGCTCGCTTACCAGGCGGACGATCGAGCAAAATTTCATAGATTTGGATATTCTCGTCTTCGAGGCACTCGCCGATAAAATCCCACGCGCCGACTCGGGTGAACATCCCAAATCCATCAGGCGTCCTGACAGTGTCCGGACGCCATTTTGATGGAAGGTCCGGCCAAGTGCCGACCACTCGTGTGCGCGAGGAACCACAATATTCAATCAATTGGCGTCTTATCTCCGGGCTCACTGGCCTCTTCCCCGTTATTTTTTTGCCCCTTTACCCTCCTAAATTCGCAGGTATCAATTGATACCATCAAAGTCAAGGGCAAATTTGGCTAGTCAACTGCGCGGTTTCCGGTTTTTGCGAGCGAATCCGGTTTCTTCAGTACGCAGTATAGGGTTGGTGAAGCCGAGCAAAGCGAGGTGTCATCGCTGCTCGTTAGTCAGAATTGTATCAGCAGCCTGAGCCCGTCAATCGTTTGCCGGATGGCAGGGCAGTTCCTATGCAGGGTGGCGCTTTACCGTCAGCAAGGACAATTCCGTGAATTCAGAAGGGGCAAAGCCCCATGCCTGGCGGCCGGAGCATCTCCACCTCGCCGTGACGGCGGCCGGGGTCGCGCTGTGGGCGTGGAATGTCGATTCCGATCTGTTCACGATGGATGAGCGCGGCTTCGAGTTATGGGGCTTGCCGTGGCGCGATGCTGTCACGTTCGAGCAATTGTCCGCGCATATTCATCCCGCGGATCGGGACCGCGTCCGGGCGGCGTTCGCCGCGACGCGGGCCGTTCTCGGTTCCTACGAAACCGATTTCCGCATTCTGATCGGCGAAGAAATTCGCTGGATCGCGGCGCGGGGGCAAGGGGAAGACGTCGGGATCGTCGGGCGAACCATGTTCGGCATCTTCCTCGACGTGACCGGCCGCAAACAGGCGGAGGAAGGTCATGAGCTTCTTGCAGGAGAGATGAGCCACCGCGTCAAGAACCTGCTTGCCATCGCCTCGGGTTTGACAGCGATCACGTCACGATCGGCGGCCAGCAAGGAAGATATGGCGCGCGACCTGACCGAGCGCCTGACCGCACTTGGCCGCGCACATGACCTGGTGCGCCCGTTGCCGAACAGCCAGGGCGGCGCGGCTCTCCTCGGCGATCTGTTCTCGGTACTGCTTGCCCCGTATGACGATATGGGCGCCTTTAGCGGACGCATTCGGGTCGCGGTCGAGCGCATGGGCGTGGGCGAGAAAGCGGCAACCAGCCTTGCGCTGGTCATTCATGAACTCGCGACCAACTCGATGAAATACGGCGCCCTGTCCGAACAAACGGGAACGCTCGACGTGTCCAGCGCGACGGACGAGGACATTATCAGCCTGACCTGGGTGGAGCGGGGCGGCCCGACCGTCGAGGCGCCGGACAAGGCGGCCGGCTTTGGCAGCCAGTTGGTCAAGCGCAGCATTTCCGGTCAGCTCGGCGGATCGATCGATCATGACTGGTCCGAAGGCGGGTTGATCGTGACGCTCCACCTGAACCGCAGCCGCCTCGCGTCGTAGGGTCAATCGACGCTCAGCCGTAGGTATGTGCTTTCCTCACCCTATACGTCACCCCGGCCTTGTGCCGGGTCCACCAGGCGGCTTTCGACAGCAAGTGCCTCGAAGCGCAGAGCGTGTGGCGCGGTGGACCCCGGAACCAGTCCGGGGTGACGGCTTGGGGGCTGGTAATGCGCCAAAGCCGACGGGGGGCCGGCGGCACGATTAGGCCCGGCAATTCCCGATCCTGTCCGCATCGCGGCAGGCGGCAAGGGCGCGTTTTTCGATATTGCTGGTCAAGATCATCGACTCATCCGAGCGGATGCACAGCCGGACAGAATCAAATTGTTGGAACCCAAACACTCGGCTTGGGTTGTAACGGTTCGTTAACCATTGGAAGAATGTGATGTTGGCGTTTGTAACGAAATTTGCTCCTGTGACTGTGATTTTGGTTGGTGCGGTGGGCCTGAGCGGCTGTGCCACCAAGGGATTTGTGAGAGAGCAGATCGCCCCTGTCAGCCAGCGCGTCGATGCGCTTGAGACCCGCTTGGGACAGACGGACAGTACGGCGAAGTCGGCATTGGCAGAAGCGCAGGCCGCATCAGGCCAGGCGGCGAATAATGGTCAGCGCATTGAGCAGCTCAATGGCCGCGTGGATGGCATCGAGCAGCGGATGGTGCAGAATCAGCAGAAGCGACCACGCAACTAATGCCTTTGGGCCGGCACCGCCTTGAAATTCGCTCTTTCGCGAATTTCCAAACAGACTTTTTGGGCAGCAAATACTGACGGGCGTGAAGGGCTGATTGGCCTGAACGCCGATCGGTCGGTATGTCCGGCGTCGCCCTGTCGACAGGGCGACGCCCCTTTTCTGTCGTCGTTTCATTTCAGGCGCCTCAAGCGATGATCAATGTCCTTCTGGCGCTCGCTGGTCTTGCGCTGACGGCTCCGGTGCCTGCACAGGCGGCTCCTGTACCCCAACAAGCGGCGAAGCCCGCACCTGCACGGGCGGTGAAGCCCAAACCCGCACAGGCGGCAAAGCCCGCACCCGCGCAGGCGGGGAAGCCCAAGCCCGCACGGGCGACGAAGCCCAAGCCCGCTCGAGCGGCAAAGAACGCCCACCCGCCGGCATCGAAGCCGGCGCCGGCAAATCCGGAAGCTGCGGTTGAGGAAAGCCCATCGCCGGCGACGATACGCGTTGCCGAGTGGGTCGCCACTTCACGGGATAATGGTTCGCTGCCCTATGCCATTATCGACAAGAATGCCGCGTCGCTCGTTCTGTTCAACGCGAAGGGCAAGATGCTCGCCAAGGTTCCGGTGTTGATCGGTGTTGCCGTCGGCGACGACGCGTCCCCCGGCATCGGCAGCAAAAATCTTGCCGAGATCGGCCCGGCGGAAAAGACGACGCCCGCAGGACGTTTCCTGGCGAAATTCGGATTGGCGGCGGGCAAGCAAAAGGTGCTTTGGGTCGATTATGCCACGTCCGTGGCGCTTCACCCGATCCCGCCCGGAGCCAAGAAGAAGGAGCGCCGTCGCGAGCGGATGCTGTCACCGGCCGCCGACGACAACCGCATAACATTCGGGTGCATCAATGTGCCCAAGGTCTTTTACGGCAAGAGCCTGAGTCCGCTTTTCCAGAAGAAGGGCGGATATGTTTATGTGTTGCCCGACACCAAACCGATCGAGGAGGTTTTCCCCCGCTTGCGGGTTCAGGATTTGGCGAGCGCCCCCACCCTCTGATACTCTCCCCTGATAATCCTGTCGGAATCCCGACACACTTGTCACTCCCTGCCTTTGGTTTCCGGTGCCAAACCGGCCGCACGATCAGGAACGGGCGATGCGTAGCCATCGTGCGTCGGAAATCGCGCGAAGGGCGTCGCCAAAGCAGGAGTGTCAAAGCCATGACGATATCGACAGAGAATGGACGACAGGGCGGGCAACCCGCGATGCACACGCCACCGATCGTGTCGCCCGAGGAGTGGCAGGCCGCGTGGAAGCAAATGCTGGTGAAGGAAAAGGCGATGCTCCGCGCACGTGATGCGCTGGCCGCCGAGCGGCGCCGGATGCCATGGGTCGCGGTGGACAAGAGCTATGCGTTCGAAGGGCCGGAGGGCACGGTGAGCCTGCTCGACCTGTTCGCGGGGCGTCGCCAGCTGATCGTCTATCGCGCCTTTTTCGAACCCGGCGTGCATGGCTGGCCGGACCATGGCTGTATCGGTTGTTCGTTCGGGGCCGATCAGGTCGCGCATCTCGCGCATCTCAACGCCCGCGACACAACTCTCGTCTATGCGTCGCGCGCGCCGCAGGCCGATATCGCGCGACTAAGGGCGCAGATGGGCTGGGACATGCCCTGGTATACACTCACCGACAGCTTCGACAAAGATTTCGGGGTCGATGAATGGCATGGCCATAATGCCTTTATCCGCGACGGCGAGCGGATCTTCCGCACCTATCTGATCAACAGTCGCGGCGACGAGGCGATGGGCACTACCTGGAGCTATCTCGACATGACCGCGCTTGGGCGCCAGGAGCTTTGGGAGGAGTCGCCCGACGGGTATCCGCAAAGCAAGCCGTATAAATGGTGGAACTGGCACGACAGCTATGTTCCCGGCGCCGCGCCCGATCCGGAATGGATCGCAGTGTCGGACGCGGGCGAAGCGGCGTTTCGGGAGCAGTGAGCGCCGGGCGATCATCTCCGCCCCGACGCATCCGAGGGCGACCGGTCAGTTGCTGAACGGGCCGCTCTCACCATAAGCAAGATCGGCGAAACGCTCGCCGATGCGCCGGTGAGTGGCGGCATCCGGATGGAGTTCGTCCGGCAAGGGGCGTTCGGCGCAATCATGCGCGCCGTAGAGTTTGCGGCCGTCGAGATAATGGATCGCCGGGTCGCGCTTCGCGCGTTGGTCCACGATCCGCTCCAGCGTGTCGCGGATGATGTTGAGCGTCAGTTTCCCGGCGGCACGTTCGGTGGGGTCGCCCGCCGCGTAAAAGCGCAGCCGTCCGTCCGCCAGGGCGGTCATATCGAAGGCGCTTGGACCGGGCGTGTCCTCGTGGATCGGGCACAGGATCGGCGATACGATCAGCAGCGGCGTGTCGGGATGCCCGTCGCGGATCGTGTCGAGCAAGCCGTGGACGGCGGGCGCAAAAGCGCGCAGCCGCATCAGGTCGGTATTGACCAGGTTGATGCCGAGCTTGAGGCTGATGAGCTCGGCGGGCGTATCGCGCATGATACGCGCAATGAACGGATCGAGCAGCGCGTTGCCGCCCAGCCCAAGATTGGTCAGTTCGACGCCGGCGCGCAACGCGGCGATCGTGGGCCAGATGCCGGTCGGGCTGGCCGCGTCGGACCCCTGGCTGATCGAGCTGCCATGATGCAGCCAGGCGCGGCGGCCCGACGCGACGGCGGGGGTCACGGCTGCGTTGGCGCGCAGTGCGACGATTTCGGTGGTCTCGTTATGCGGTAGCCAGATCTCGATATGCTTGGGCCCGCCGGGCAAATCGGCGAAGCGCAAGGTGCTGGCCGGCCCGGCATCGGTACGGACGGAGCCGGTCGACATGTCGATGGTCAGGACCTTGCCGCCGCCGGCGCTTGCCTGTGCGGCCAGGCGGCCGTCGATCAGCAAGTCATACACGCCATCCGGCCGGCGCGGCGCCCCGACATAGACTCGCCTGGTGGCCAGCGTGTCGAGCTCGATGATGGTTGCAGTGGTGTGAAAGGCCAGCCTGACCCCGGATGGCTGCGCTTCCGCCATGGCCAGTTGAGCGTCGGGACATTGCGCGCGCGCCCACGCCGGAAGGCGGTGCGGGAGCAGCCCCTGCGCGGTGCGTTCGAGTTCGAGCGCGCCGCGCACGATTTGCGGGGTGATCGGTACGTCAACCAGGTCTGGCTCGGTCATGTCCGCGCTCGCTACCACCATCGGTGCACCGCGTCAGCCGCGCCAAGCACCGATGACGAAGGCGATCGCTGTCGCATCGGCCTCATCCCGCGGCTATGGGAGGTGCGATATCATCGTCGGCCCGACCGACTGAAGGGCCAGATCACACACGTGGCGAAGAAGCGGCAATATCTGACGGCGACCTTGCCCGATGGTTATACCAAGACGATCGGCCCGACATCGGTGGCGTTCACCCATTATTGGCGGATCGTCGCGCAGCTTGGCAACGACAAGACGGAAGTGTTCTGGGGGCATACCAAATCGCTTGCCGAAGCCCGGAAAAAGAAGGCGGCGGCGAGCGAGGCCGCCGGCATGCGCGGATGGAAGAGCTATGCTTTCGAGATCGTGGAGCTGGTCGGGTCGTCAGGATAGATCGGCTGGCCGGCATATCGGTGCCGCCGGAATCCGAAACCGACACGGGCGCCGCACGTTACAGCTGGCTTGAAAGGGAGATGCGATGCCGCACGCCAGTGATGTCGTTGAATGCAGCGGCCCCGACAGCCCGCATGCGTTCGACATCGTTCCGCTTCAGCCGCGCAACGGTACGCTCGATGCAAGATGCCCGGTGTGCAAGGGGCATGGGCAGTGGAATACCGAGATCGACCTGGTCAGCTTTCGCTGCAAACGCGCGACCTGTGGCCATTGCCTTGGCGCGGGCTGGGTGGAAACCGGCGGCGACCCCGTCGGCGTTCCCGATATCGAACTGACGCCGGACGGCCACCCGCAATGGATCAGGCGCAACGTCACCGAATGAATGGTCGGTCCCCCCTCAACCTGGATAGTTGAGCGCCGCGACGACCTTGGCCAGATCCGGTGTTCCAGTCGCCGTAAGCAGCAGCTCCCCACCGCCCTTTGCCGCATCCGGTCCGAAATCCCGGATCAGGTGATTGCGCATCGCCGGGGAAACAAGCGCGTCGTCCTGGACGAATTGCGGCCGGGCCATCAGTGATGCGGCGTGCGCGTCGTCGGTTTCCGGGTCGCCAGACAGATCGCCGATCCGCTCCATGACAATCGGATAGGCCGACGGATTGCGCATTGCGTTGCCGGCGGTCAGCAGGATGCCGTCCATCAGGATGATCTTCGGCATGGTGACGATATTGAAGATCATGAAGCAGGGCAGGTGCCGGACGGTGTCGGTGGCGATGACGAAGACCTGTCCTTCGATCGGCAGGATCGATCCGACATAACGGACGTCCGGGCCACCCAGGTCGAATTGCAACAGGCCGGCATCGCCGCGCCGGATCATGCCGTGTTCGTGGAAGAAGCGGCCGGGTGCGATGACCGCGGGATGGGTTGCGCGCCAGAACCCTTCATAGGCCTCGCCGCGCTGGCTGGTCGAGGCGTGCGCGGCGTCGAGGGTTTCGCCCGGCAGCGTAATGCCGGTCTGACGCGGCGGTGCGACGCTGACCGGGTCGACGCCGAAAAAAGCGGCGAAATCGGCCGGCTCGCGCTCCCAGTCGAGCAACGTCAGGCCCGGGTGCTTTTCGGCGAGGAGGTGAGTCAGGCGCTCCAGATTATGCGATGCGGGGCGGACGGCGCCGGAGGCCCAGCGCCCGACCAGCGACTTGTCGACCTGCAACTCGACCGCGAGCCGTCCACGGCTCATCGACAAGGCCTTCAGCGCCAGAGTGAGGCGCTCTCCGAAGCTGTTTGACATGCGCGACCCCTTTTAAAAGGAGTTTGGCCAGTCGCCCGGTGGAATGCAACCCGTTGCATTCCGGTGCATCGGCCGCGCATTAGGGTCTGGCAAAATCCTCGCCGGCGAAAGTCTCGGTGTCGATCTGTGCCTGCATTGCCGCGGTATAGCGCGCGCCGCGGATCGGTCGTGTCTCGAACAGCGTATCGACCTGCGCCAGCACGGCCTGGTCGAGCGAGATGCCGAGCGTCGCGATATCCTCCTCGAGATGAGCGATCGAGGCGGTGCCGGGGATCGGCACGATATGGTCGCCGCGTGACAGGACCCAGCCCAGCGAAAGCTGTGCCGGGGTGCAACCGGCGTCCGCCGCGAGCGCGTCAAAGGCGTCGACGATGGCGAGATTATGCGACAGATTGGGTTCGATAAACCGTGGCATGGTGGCGCGGATGTCGTGCTGCGCATAATCCGCGCTGCGCACCGCGCCGGCGAGCAGGCCGCGTGCCACGGGTGAAAAGGCGATAAAACCGATGCCCAGTTCGCGGCATGCCTGAAGCACGGCGATCTCCGGGTTGCGGACCGCCGGCGAATATTCCGATTGCACCGCGGCGATCGGGTGAACGGCATGGGCGCGCCGGATCGTCGCGGCGGACATTTCCGACAGGCCGATCGCGCCGATCTTGCCCGCTTCCTTCAATCGCACCAGCGCGCCGACCGACTCCTCTACGGCCACGCGCTGATCAAGGCGGTGGAGATAAACCATGTCGATATGGTCGGTGCCGAGCCGGCCGAGCGAGCCCTCCACGGTACGCGCGATCGCCGCGGGCGATCCGTCGAGCGCGCGTTTGCCATCGACCATGTCGAGCACGCATTTGCTCGACAGCGTGAATTCGGCGCGGCGGTGCAGGATTGCCTTGCCGATCAGCCGTTCATTGGCGCCCAGGCCATAAAGCGCGGCGGTGTCGATCAGCGTCACGCCCAGGTCGAGCGCGCGGTTGAGCAACGCGGTGCCCTCGGCTTCGGACGGCGGCGTCGCATAAGCGTGGTTGAGGTTCATGCAGCCCAGGCCGATGGCGGAGACGGTGAACGGGCCGATCTGGCGGGTGGGCAGGGACATGGTGGCGAGATAACCTTTATGGTCTGGCTTGTCGGCCGGCATTGCCCCGAAACCGCCCAGCTAGTCCAGTCGGGAGTCCGGTCCGACGGTCCGCCCGGCGGATCGCGGATAATCGCAATTATCCCCGTCTCTTTCTGTTCATGCTGGAGTAGTATGGGCTTTCTATATGGAGCGATGCTTGGCAGAGGGTCGGAATGAATATGCTTTATGATCAGCGATCTGCCCGACTCTCCCGGATTGGCGCGCGTGTGTTGGGCGCGGCGCTCGCCGCGTCGATGCTGACGACGCCGGTGGCCGCTCAGCAGGCGGGTGCTCGGCAGGTGGGGGCGCAACAGGTCGTGCCGCCGCCGGTGGTGCCGACCCAGACCGTCCCGGCGAGATCCCCTGTCATGCTGCCCGAACTGACCGATACGCAAGCGGCGCAACTCGCCACGCTGATCGACAAGGACGCGGTGGCGCAAGGGCTGCGCGAGGATCCGACGCCGCGCCCGGCAACCGCGACTCGCGATGCGCTGGTCGGGCTCGCGCTCGATCATGCCAAGGCGGTGCATGTCGGGCGGCTCGACGTCGCCGATTTCCAGCGCGAATGGGGGATCAGGCCGCAAGCCTATGATCCGCTGCCGGGCTTTGTCGATGCGCTGAAGCGCGACCGGCTGGCCGCGTGGATCGCCTCGCTGCCGCCGCCCTATGCCGGGTATGACGCGCTGGTCACCGGTCTTGCCCGTTATCGTGCGATTGCCGCGACCGGGGGCTGGACCGCGCTCACCACCGGCGCGGAGCTGAAGCTCGGGTCGTCCGGCGACCGGGTGCTGGCGCTGCGCAAGAGGCTCGCACTGGAGGATCCGTCGCTCGACGCTGCCGGGATCAAGTTCGATGCCGGGCTGGAGGATGCGGTCAAGCGCGCGCAGCGCCGCTATGGACTCAACCCCGCCGGGCTGGCGGGCGCGCAGACGATCGCCGCGCTGAATGTGCCGGTCGAGGCGCGCGTGCGTCAGATCATGGCCAATATGGAGCGCTGGCGCTGGCTGCCCGAGCAGCTCGAAAAGGACCGCGTGCAAGTCAATATCGCCGCCGCGGTGCTCACCGTGTTCGATGGTGACGCGCCGGTCATGTCGATGAAGGCGGTGACCGGCCGGCCCGGCGACGAGACGCCGATGCTGGTATCGCAAATCCACAGCATCGTGTTCAACCCGCCCTGGAACGTGCCCTCGACGATCGCCAATCGCGAGCTCTGGCCCAAGGAAAAGGCCAAGCCGGGTTACCTCAAGCGCAATGGTTTCCGCATCATCGACACTGGCGATGGCGGCAAAAGGCTGCAGCAATCGTCCGAGCACAGCGCGCTGGGCAAGTTCAAGTTCGATTTCAACAATGCGTTTGCGGTCTATCTGCACGACACGCCGGCCCAGGCCGGCTTTGCGCGGTTCGACCGGCTGGCGAGCCATGGCTGCGTCCGGCTCGAAAAGCCCGCCGACCTGGCCAAGCTGCTGATGCGCTCGACGCCGGAATGGCCGGCCGCGACGATCGATTCGACGGTCGACGCTGGCAAGACGGTGCGCGCCAAGATCGCCGCGCCGGTGGCGGTCTATCTGCTTTACTGGACCGCATTCGCCAACACGAACGGGCTGGTCAGTTTCCGCGACGATCCGTATCGGTGGGACGGGACGCTCGCGAGCAAGATCGAAGCACGATCGGCGAAGCAGGCACTCGCTTCACGCTGAAGGACAAGAGAATGACGACCAAAGCTAACCGCCTGCTTTTCGCCGCCACCGCCGCGCTGCTGGTGATGGGGCTGGCGGCCTGTTCGAAATCGGCGCCTGAAGCGCCGCCGGCCGTGAATATCGATACGCCGGCACTGAACGAGCCGGCCCCGATCCCGAGCGACGTGCCGCCGCTGAACGAAGCGACGTCGACGATCGATCGCAACGCGACGGCCGAGGCACCGGCAACGGAGCCGGCCACCCCGCCGGACGAGCAGATGATGGACGATGCGTCGGCGACCGGCATGACCTCGCGCTCGGCGCGCGGCGAACAGGCGGCGGACCCGGCGCCGGCTACACCGCAGCCGCAGTGACGACCGGAGCGGTGACGGTTCGCCGCCAAGGCACCGCTCCGCCCGTCACGGACTGGTCGATAGAGCAACGCTCGCCCCCGGTGCGGTGACGTTGGACCGATCGCGGCTTTGCGATGATGCCGCCTCGGGGCTATCTCTCGCCACTGGCTGACGGGAGAGGTCGATTGCAACGGCGGGCATTTCTGGTCGGCACGGGGTGCGCGCTGATCGGTGCACCCGCACTGGCGACGGACCGGAATTTCGGCGGCGAGCGATTCAAGGCGAGCGTCACCGCACTTGATGCCGCGACGCGTGGCCGGCTCGGCGTAGCGATCCTCAACACCGGCACCGGCGCGCGCTTTGCCTGGCGCGGTGATGAGCGTTTCGCGATGTGCAGCACGTTCAAGTTCGTGCTGGCGGCTGCGATCCTAAAACGGGTCGAGCAAGGCCGCGAGCGGCTCGATCGCCGCATTGCGGTGACCGCCGCCGATATCGTCCAGCCCTCGCCCCTGTGCAGCGCGCGCATCGGGTCCGACGCCTCGATCACCGAACTCTGTGCCGCGACGGTCGGGCTGGGCGACAATACAGCCGCCAATTTGCTGCTGCCGGTGGTCGGCGGCCCGGCCGGCCTGACGCGTTTCATGCGCGGTCTGGGCGACGCCGCGTCACGGCTCGACCGCAACGAACCTGCTCTCAACGAAGCCAGGCCCGGCGATCCGCGCGATACGACCACGCCGCTGGCGATGCTCGGTTTGCTCGACCGGTTGACGCTCGGCCGCGCGCTCGCCCCGGCCTCACGCGAGCAACTGGTCGCCTGGCTGTTGGCCAGCACGACCGGCGCCGCGCGGATGAAGGCCGGGCTGCCGGCGAGTTGGGCGGTCGCGGAGAAGACCGGCGCGGGCAATGGCAGCGACAATGACGTCGCATTGCTCTGGCCGCCGCGGCGCCGGCCTTTGCTGGTGTCGATCTATATCGCCGGTAGCCCGCTGCCGATGGCGCAGACCAATGCGATCCATGCCGAACTCGGCAAACTTATCGCGGCGGCGGTCTGAGAGTCTGTTTGGAAATGCGCCAATGGGCGCATTTGGCGGTGCCGGCCCGCTCCCCCACCCGGCCACCCATTCAGGATAGGCTGTGGGTGGCCGGGTGGGGGAGCGGGCCGGCACCGCCTCGAAATTCGCTCTTTCGCGAATTTCCAAACAAGCTCTGAGCAATGCCGTCAGGCGACGCGGCCGCGTTCGGCGAGAAAGTCGAGGAAAACGCGCGCGCGGGCCGGTAACTGCCCCGACTGACCGAGAAACACGGCATGGAATGTCTCGATATCGCCGGGATTATGGTTTTCGAGCAGCGGCACCAGACGGCCCGCCGCGAGATCCTCGCCGATCGTGAATGTCGCCAGCCGCGCGACGCCGACACCCGCCAGCGCGAGTCGCCTGATGCCTTCCCCGTCGCTGACCTGCACACGATCCGTGACCGACAGCAGCGTTTCGCGCCCGTGCTCGACCACCGGCCAGCCATTGGTTGCGCGCGCATAAGCGAAGCCGATCCGGTCATGGCCGAGCAATTCGGCTGGCGTCGCCGGCATACCGTGGCGCGCGATCCATGCGGGCGTGGCGACGATCATCATCCGCGTCTGGCCGAGTTTGCGCGCCATCAGGCGCGAACTCGGCATCGGCCCGGCGCGGACCGCGATATCGGTGCGCTCGGCGAGCAGGTCGATCACCGTGTCGGTCTGCACGATCTCGATCATGATGTCGGGATAGGCATGGAGAAAATCGGGCAGGATCGGCGCCAGGACATGCGCGACATAGGAGGCGCTGCTGCTCACGCGCAGCCGGCCGGCGAGTTGCTCGCCCGCGCCCGCATTGCGCTCCGCCTCGTCGAGATCGGTGAGGATGCGCAGCGCTCGTTGGTGATAGTCCTGGCCCTCGGGCGTCAGCACCAGCCGCCGCGTCGAGCGATGCGCAAGGCGCACGCCAAGCCGCGCCTCGAGCCGCGAAACGAGCTTGCTTACCGCGGATGGCGTCACGCCCATCGCAGACGCGGCGGCGGAAAAGCCGCCAAGCTCGACCACGCGCACGAACATCTCCATCTCGCCGGCGCGGTTGATATTGGGGCGAGCCATTTGTTCCTTCGGTTCACTAATGATATGCCTATTGGACGCCTACTTCATCGGTCGGGCAGGGTCCATCTTGGGTTGCTCAAGATATGTGGAGTCATCCGATGATCCGATCCCTCGCTGCCGCTATCGCCATGCTGTTCATGGCGCTCGCCGGCCCGGCCGCTGCCGCCGACTGGGCCGCCGACTGGGTACCCGCCTGGACGGCGAGTCCGCAGCCCGTCTGGGGCGGCGATTTCCTGCTCCCTGCCGATCTTCCCAAATCATTGGAGAAGCGTAGCGTGCGTCAGGTCGTACGGATCGGCATCGGCGGCACCGCTGTTCGCGTCCGCTTCTCCAACGCCTTTGGCCGTTCGCCGGTGAGGATCGGCGCGGTGCATCTCGCGCGCTCGGCCGGCGGCTCAGCGATCCGACCCGACAGCGGCCAGGCGCTGCGCTTTGGCGGCGCGCGCGAAGCGGTGCTGCTGCCCGGCGCGTCGTTGCTCAGCGATCCCGTCGCGATGAGCGTCGCGGCGGCGGAGGATCTCGCGATCACCGCCTATCTGCCGGATACGACGCCGGTCGAGTCCTTCCATTGGGAGGGGCGGCGCAGCGGCTATATCCAAAGCGGCGAGCATCTCGCGGCCACAGCGTTTGCCGCGCCGGAGATCACCCGGTTGCGCCTGTTCGTGTCGGATGTGCTGGTCGAGGCAGACAATGTGCGCGGCACGGTGGTCGTCCTTGGCGATTCGATCACCGACGGCGCCGGCGCGACGATGGAGGCGGAGACGCGCTGGCCCGATTATCTCGCTGCGCGCGCCGCGCCGCGCGGTATCGCGGTGGTCAACGCCGGCATTTCCGGCGCACGATTGCTGAGCGATGGGATGGGCGTCAATGCGCTGGCGCGGCTCGACCGTGACGTATTCGCCCAGCCCGGGGTGCGCACCCTGATCGTGCTTATCGGCATCAACGATATCGCCTGGCCGGGCACGCCCTTTGCCCCGAACGAGCCGGCGATGAGCTTTGAGCGACTGTCCGCCGGCTATCGCCAGCTGGTCGCGCGAGCGCATGCCAATGGCGTGCGCGTGATCGGCGCGACCCTGACGCCGTTCGCCGGGGCGTTACCCGGCACGCCGCTTTCCGCGCGCTATTATAGTGCGGAGAAGGATGCGCTGCGCCGGCGGGTCAATGACTGGATCCGGACCGGCGGGACTTTCGATGCGGTGGTCGATTTCGACCGGCTGCTCGACGACCCGGCCGCGCCGGGCACGATGCGCCGTGATTATGATAGCGGCGACCGGCTCCATCCGGGTGATGCGGGCAATGCGGCGATGGCCGGTGCGGTGGACCTGGATAGTTTGATTGCGGCTGAGAGTCTGTTTGGAAATTCGCGAAAGAGCGAATTTCAAGGCGGTGTCAGCCCGCTCCCCCACCCGGCCACCCACAGCGTATCCTGAATGGGTGGCAGGGTGGGGAGCGGGCTGGCACCGCCAAATGCGCCCACAGGTGCATTTCCAAACAGACTCTGAGCCGGGCAGGGATCGCGGCTGAGCCGGGCAGGCGATTAAACCGCCGCCGGCACCCGCGCGACTTCCTCGAACGCGTCGAGGATCACCGGCACCAGCGGTAGCGGCAGGTCATGGCCCATGCCCGGGATCTCGCGCAGCTTTGCGCCGGGGATCGACGCGGCGGTGTCGCGGCCGCCCTCGACCGGGACCAGTGGATCGTCGACGCCGTGGATCACCATGGTCGGCGCGGAGACGGTGGCGATCGCCGAGCGCCGGTCGCCGCCGGCATAGATCGCCGCCATCTGCCGTGCGATGCCGGCGGGTTGGTGGCTGCGCTCGTAATCGCGCTTGATCCGCGCGCGCAGCAGCTTCTCGTCGGCCGGGTAGCCGGGGCTGCCGATCACCTTCGCACTTTTGACGCCATGGTCGAGGATCGATTCCAGATCGGTCCCCGCCGGTCGCGTCATCAGCACCGCGGTCGCCGCGTCGGACGATCGCGGCACCGCCGGGTTGCCGGTGGTCGACATGATCGAGGTGAGCGACAAAGTGCGATCGGGATAGGCGGCGGCGAAAAGCTGCGCGATCATGCCGCCCATCGACGCGCCGATGATGTGCGCGGCGGGAATATCCAGTGCATCGAGCAGCCCGGCCGCGTCCGCCGCCATATCGTCGAGCGTATAGGGAATGTTCGGCTTGAGCCCGGCGAACATCGTGGCCGCGACCTTCATCAGGTCGGGCATGCCCGCCGCATCGAATTTCTGCGACAGGCCGATATCGCGATTGTCGTAGCGGATCGCGCGATAACCACGCTCGACCAGCCCCTCGATCAACGGCATCGGCCACAAGGTGAGCTGCCCGCCAAGCCCCATGATCAGCAGCACCGGCGGCGCATCCTCCGCGCCATAGCTCTCATATTCGATCTCGATTCCGTTGGCCTGGATCTTCATGCCGCATTCTCCTGCTTGAGGCGCAGGATCGCAGGCGGGCTGGGCAGGGGCAAGGGGTGCTGGCGGGAAACAGCGATCAACTCCGTCACCCGACAGCATCGCAGGCCGCCCGTGAAAGATAATGCTCCCCATTACCTGGGACGTAATCGACCCCGGATCGGCGCGGTGGTCAAAGGTCCCGGTCAAGCGAGGAGAACACAGATGAACACCGCAATTGCATTGGCCGACCGGGCACCCGGCGTGTTCCATTCCGCGCCGATCGACACCGTCGAGACGCACGATGGCGCGCGGCTCGCGGTGCGCGACTGGGGCGCGGGGGAGCCGATCCTGTTCCTGTCCGGCTGGGCATTGCCGTCGGATTTCTGGGGGCCGCAGATGGTCGCTTTTGTCGGGCGGGGATATCGCTGCATCGCGTTCGACCGGCGCGGCCATGGCCGCTCATCCGATCCCGGTTTCGGTTATGATCACGACACGCTGGCCGATGATATCGCCGCCGTGATCGGCGCGCTTGGCCTGCGCCGCCTGACGGTTGTCGGCCATTCGATGGCGTGCGGGGAGATTGCGCGCTACTTCGCCCGGCATGGCGGCAGGGGAATCGACCGCGTCGTCATGATCGGCGCGATCACACCGTTCCTGATGCGTGCCGACGACAACCCCGATGGCATTGACCCGGTTGCGGCCGCACCGTCGGGCGAACTGCTCGCATCGGATTTCCCGGCCTGGATCGCGGCCAACACCGATCCTTTCTTCGTCGCCGATACGATCCCCGAGACCAGGGAGTGGGCCCAACGGCTGATGCTCGGCACCTCGATGCTTGCCGCGGTGCAACTCGCCCAGGCCAATTTCATCACCGATTTCCGCGACGATCTGCGCCGGGTCGATGTGCCGACGCTGGTCGTGCACGGCGATCTCGACATGTCCGCGCCGCTCGCCTTGACCGGTGCGCGCACCGCCGTGCTGATCCCGGATGCGCAATTCCTCGTCTATGAAGGTGCGCCACATGGCCTGCCGCTGACCCATGCGACGCGGCTGCGCGAGGATATGCTGATCTTCATGGCGGCGACCGGCGGCTGAGTGACATCGGGCGGCAAAAGCTTCAATGATCGCGTCGGATCGTGGTGGCGGGGGCAATGACTCATATGCGTTGGATCAGAGCGACGTCCGTCTTGCTTTCCGTGGCTGTGGCGGTGCAGCCGCTTGTCGCTCAGACAGCTATCTCAACTGCCGCGTCGGCGCGCGACCCGGTGCGCGATCCGGCGCAGGCCGAGGCGTTGCGTTTGATCGATGTCTGGCTCGATGGGGTGCAGGCCTATGAACGGATTCCGGCCTTGTCGGTGGCGGTCGTCCAGGGTGACTCGGTCGTGTGGTCTAAGGGCTATGGGACGATCGATGCCGCGCGCACCGTGCCGGCCACGGCGACGACGATCTATTCGATCTGCTCGATCTCCAAACTGTTCACCTCGATCGCGCTGATGCAGCAATGGGAGGCGGGCAAGGTGCGGCTCGACGCGCCGCTGACCGACTATCTCCCCTGGGCGAAGCTCAAGCCGGATGCGCGCGACAGCATGCCGGTGACTCTGCGCGGCGTGCTGACCCATTCGGCCGGCTTGCCGCGCGAATCCGATTTTCCCTATTGG
This sequence comes from Sphingomonas sp. So64.6b, assembly GCF_014171475.1. Classification (NCBI taxonomy): domain Bacteria; kingdom Pseudomonadati; phylum Pseudomonadota; class Alphaproteobacteria; order Sphingomonadales; family Sphingomonadaceae; genus Sphingomonas; species Sphingomonas sp. So64.6b. The sequence continues at coordinate 3,259,530 of NZ_CP048817.1, read as the reverse complement.
ACGCAGGCCGATCATCCCTTCCCGACCCAGGCGCAATTGCGTGCGACAATCGTCGGGCAAGCGCCGCTCTATCCCGCGTCGCGCTGGTATCAGTACAGCAATCTCGGCCTGACGCTGGTCGGCGAAACCGTCGAGGCGATCGCGCACCAGCCCTATGCCGATTACGTGCAGAGCCATATCCTCGACCCGCTCGCGCTGCGCGATACGCGCCCGTTCATGCCGATGACGCTTTATGGCACGCGGCTGGCGGTGGGTTGGGGCGCGCTCAATCGCAAGGGCGAACGCGCGCTGCTGCAACCGTTCGATGCGCGCGGCCTGGCGCCGGCCGCCGGCTTTACCTCGACCGTTGAGGATCTCGGTCGCTTCGCCGCCTGGCAGTTTCGCCTGTTGCGCAGCGAAACGACCGAGATCCTCAAACCATCGACCCTGTCCGAAATGCAGCGCGTGCAGTTTACCAGCCCGGACTGGAAGGCGACGCGCGGGCTTGGCTTCGCGATTGGCCGGCGCGGCGATCGCACTTATGTCGGGCATGGCGGCGATTGCCCCGGTTATCATTCGGACCTTCTGATGCGGCCGGAGAGCGAAACCGCAGTCGCGTCGATGATGACCGGCGCGGAGACGCCCGGCGCCTATGATGAGGCGATCTTCGCGTTGCTCGACAAGCGCAAGGGTTTCGCCTTCAAAACGCCGGTCAGCGATATTCGCGACGAACTCGATGCCTTTGCCGGCCGTTATTCCGCCGAGCCCTGGGGATCGGAGATCGTCGTCCTGCCCTGGGCCGGGGGCCTCGCCGCATTGACCTTGCCGTCGAAGAATCCGGCCGGCGAACTGGTCTTGCTCAAGCCCAAGGGCGGCGACCGCTTCCGCGTCATCCGCGACGATGGCAGCGAATCCGACGAAGTCGTGTTCGAACGCGATGCCGCCGGCCGGATCAGCCGCTTCATACGCTTCAGCAACCCGCGCGACCGGATCGGCCCGCTTTGATCCGGTGCGGATCGTGAATTGCCGCTTTTTCGGCTCGACTTAGTTCCGGCGCGCGTCGAGTTTTGCCGGTAGCAGCGCCTTGTCGATCCGCGCCGCCACCCCGACGCTGCGCCCGGCAAGGTTGGGCACGGAATAATGCATCGCGACCCCAAGCAGCTGTGCCGCCTGGGACAGCGTCATGCCGTAATCCTGTTGCAGCCACGCGATCATGCCCGTGCTCGCCGCCTTCAATGCTTCATCGAGCGAGCCGGCCTGGCCGAGCGTCATGATCTCGGTCGGAGATTCGACGCGCGGGCCGCCGATGCGCCTGGCCTTGATCAGTTCGACGGAGAATTCGACCTGCATCGACGTCTCCAGCGCATATTGCGACGTCTCGCCATCGCCCTGCAGGGCATGGGCATCACCGAGATAAAGCAGCGCGCCGGGTTGCTGCACCGGCAGATAGACGGTGTTGCCCTCGACCACTTCGTTGAAGTCCATATTGCCGCCTGAGGATCCGGTGTCGCCGGTCGATAGCGGCTGCCAACCGAAGCCCGGCGCAAGCGCCAGTCCGCCGAGCATCGGGCGAACGGCGATCGAGAAGTCCTTCAAGGCGCCGGTCGCCGAGGCGGGCCGCGCGCGCCCGGCGGCGCGGTCGAGCGTCCATCGTACCGGTTTGCCCAGATCGCCCGCCTTTGCCGCAAGGCTCGATCCGAGTGCGCGGCCGACGATCGTGTCGAGACTGTCGGCATAGTCACGGTCGAGCCGTAGCCGCTTGATATGAATGGCCAGCGTGTCGCCGGGCGCTGCGCCGGCGATGAAGAACGGTCCGGTTTGCGGGTTGCCGAACAAGGCGACGGTCTTGCCCGCCGCATCCACGCCGCCGGAATCGATCGTGCTGGTCGCCACGCTGTCGCCCGGCCAGATGGTCAGCACGGGCGGGCGATGCGGGTCGAAGCTGTTGCTGTAATCGCTCGGCACGAAGCGATAGGTGCGCGGTGGTCCGGCGGGCCGGTCGGCGATGCGCCGTGCGGTGAAACCGTGCCGCGCCCGGCGATCGGGGAAGTTATTGTCGGGTAAGTCGGCATCGCCGGCCATCGTGTCGCCGGTCCGCGTGCCGGAAAAGGCGTAGACCATTCCCTGTGCGTCCTTTGCCGAAAATATGATCGCCTGTCCGACACGTGCCCGGTCAGTGGATCGCCATCGAGATCGCCGCTCAGCTGGTCGCCGGTCCTGATCAGGGTGAGAGTCGAATATGCGGGATTGCCCCACATATCCTGCATCAGGACCCATGTCTCAGCCCGGTTTCCGGGCGCCGGTTGCGCCAGCGACGGTGAGGCGAACAGGCACAATGCGATCAGTGTGAAAAGGCGTCGCATGCGGTCCCCCGGGAAATTGTTACGCCAGACAATGGCTTTTGACTACAAACGTAGTCGTAGTCGCCCGGGTGGTCAGGTCAAGAATATTAGAACTTAAAAAGCGCTATATTGATCGTCGCTGACCTGCTCCAGCCAGTCGACCACTTTGCCGTCCTGCGCCTCGGCGATGGCGATGTGCGTCATCGCGGTTTCGGGCGATGCGCCATGCCAATGCTTCTCGCCCGGCGCGAACCAGATGATGTCGCCGGGTCGGATTTCCTCGATCGGCCCGCCCTCGCGCTGGACCCGGCCGAGCCCGGCGGTGACGATCAGAGTCTGGCCCAGCGGATGCGTGTGCCAGGCGGTGCGCGCGCCGGGTTCGAAAGTCACCGTCGCACCGCCGACCCGCGCCGGATCGGGCCGCTGGAACGGCGCGTCGATGCGCACCGTTCCGGTGAAATAGTCGGCCGGCCCCATGGCCGAGGGCTGCGAGCCGCTGCGCTTGATCTCCATCGTCGATCTCCTTGTCAGGTGACTCTAACTCAGCGGCCGGTCATTCGCTCCAGGCTTTCGGGATAGCGGTCGCCCTCGATTGCGATCGATGCCGCCGTCCGCTCGATCTCGGCTAAATCGTCTTTTGTCAGCACCAGCGATGCGGCGGCGATATTCTCCTCCAGCCGGGCAAGCTTGGTGGTGCCGGGGATCGGCACGATCCAGGGTTTTTGCGCGAGCAGCCAGGCCAATGCGACCTGTGCCGGCGTACCTTGCCTGGCGGTTGCGATCCGGCCGAGCAAGTCGATCAGTGCCTGATTGGCGGCGATCGCGGCGGGCGTGAAACGCGGCAGCGTGCTGCGGAAATCGTCGCTGCCGAACCGTGTCGTCGTGTCGATCGCGCCGGTCAGGAAGCCCCTGCCGAGCGGGCTGTACGGCACCAGGCCGATACCCAGCTCCTCCAATGTGGGGATGATCTCGGTCTCGAGTTGGCGCGACCAGAGCGAATATTCGCTCTGCAGCACCGCGACCGGTTGCACCGCATGGGCGCGACGAATGGTTTGCGCACCCGCCTCCGACAGGCCGAAATGCCGCACTTTGCCGGCCTGGATCAGATCGCTCACCGTGCCGGCGACATCCTCGATCGGCACATCGGGATCGACACGATGCTGATAGAAAAGGTCGATCACATCGGTCTTGAGCCGTTTGAGCGAAGCGTCGGCCACGCGACGGATATTGTCGGGCCGGCTGTCGAGCCCCGGCGCGGTGAGCGGATCGGTGCCGATATCGAAGCCGAATTTGGTCGCGATGACGACGCGGTCGCGCAGCGGCGCCAGCGCCTCGCCGACCAGTTCTTCATTGATGAACGGGCCATAGACTTCGGCGGTGTCGAAAAATGTCACGCCGCGCTCGACCGCCGCGCGCAGCAGCGCGATCATCTCGTCCTTGTCGCGGGGCGGGCCATAGGAAAAGCTCATGCCCATGCAGCCAAGGCCGATCGCCGAGACGGCAAGGCCGCTGTTTCCAAGAATACGCTGTTGCATGATCGACTCCATCGCGCCGGACATCGGCGCCTGGCGATGAGGTAGGCGTGATGACGTTGATCGATTAGACGGCTAAAAGCGCATGTAGTCATATCCAGGATTCATATATGCAGCGCGACGAACTGGTCGATCTCAACGCTTTCATGACCGTGGCCGAGGCGCGCAGCTTTACGCGAGCGGCGGCGTTGCTCGGCACGTCGCAATCCGCGCTGAGCTACACGATCCGGCGGCTGGAGACGCGGCTCGGCGTGCGGTTGCTTACTCGCACCACGCGCCGCGTCGCGCCGACCGAAGCGGGCGAGCGGCTGTTGCGCGCGCTCGCGCCTGCGCTCGACGATATCGCCACCGGCCTCGCCGCTTTGGGTGATTTGCGCGACCGGCCCTCGGGTACGATCCGCATCACCGTTTCGGAACATGCCGCGCAGAGCGTGTTGTGGCCGGCGCTGGCCAAACTCCTGCCCGATTATCCCGACATTCATGTCGAACTGGCAATCGATTCCGGGCTGGCCGACATCGTCGCCGACCGATTCGATGCCGGCGTACGGCTCGGCGACACGATCGCGCGCGACATGGTCGCGGTGCGCATCGGCCCCGATCTGAGCATGGCGGTGGTCGGCGCGCCGGCCTATTTCGCGCGGCATGCCGTGCCGTTGGTGCCGCAGGATCTGGCCGATCACCAATGCATCAATTTGCGCCTGCCCACCGCCGGCGGGCTTTATGCCTGGGAACTGGAGCGCAGCGGGCGCGAGCAACGCGTGCGCGTCGACGGGCAATTGGTGTTCAACAATATGCCGATGATCGTGCGCGCCGCGACCGCCGGGTTCGGCCTGGCTTGCGTGCTCGAAGGCCAGGCCGCGGCGCAGATCGCCGATGGATCATTGGTCCGCGTGCTGGAGGATTGGTGCCCGCCCTTTGCCGGCTACCATCTCTATTATCCGAGCCGCCGCCAGCCCTCCGCGGCGTTCGCATTGCTGGTCGAGACGTTACGGTATCGGGGCTAGCGGATCACTCCCACCGACCTGGTCCAGACATCGCCGGGCTCCAGTGCCGTGAAGGCGGAGACGGGCAGGCCGTGTTGCTGCAACGCCGCGGCCAGGTCTTCCTTCGGCTCCGACCAGGGTTCGTCGGTCAGGGCGAATGTGCCCCAATGCAGGCCCAGCGCCTCCGGCGCGCCGCAGTCGAGCATGATCTGCACCGCTTCGGCGGGATCGACATGCTGGTCCTTCATGAACCATCGCGGGTCGTAAGCTCCGATCGGCAGCAGCGCGATGTCGGGCGCGCCGAAGTGCTGCCGGATGTCGCGGAAGATATGGCCGTCGCCATAACCGGTATCGCCCGCGACATAGACGCTGCCCGACGATGACCGGATGAAGAAACCGCACCACAATGCCATCCGTCGATCCCCGATGCCGCGTGCCGACCAATGGTTGGCCGGGCATAGCGAGACCGTCACATCGTCGTTCAGGCCGGTCGATTGCCACCAGTCGAATTCCTCGACGCTGGTTTGGGGCAGCGACCGTTCGACGATCCGCGCATTGCCGAGTGGCGCGATCAGGCGCGGGCGGTGATCGGCATAGAGACGCTTCAGCGTCGCCAGGTCGAGATGATCATAGTGATTATGGGTCAGCAGCACCGCATCGATCGGTGGCAGGTCCTCGAAGACGATGCCGGGCGGGTTGGCGCGGCGCGGCCCCGCCCATGACAGGGGACTGGCGCGATCCGACCAGACCGGATCGACCAGCAGGTTCAGCCCCGCCGTCTGGATCAGGACGCTGGCATGGCCGACCATCGTGATACGCAAGCCCGAAACCCGCGCATCGGGCACGACTTGCTTGCCCGGTGCCGTCTCGGGCCAGGTCGCGCGCGTCCCGCCAAACCGCCAGCGCAGCAGCGCGGCCAGGCTGCGGTCGGTCGTCGGGTGTTGAGGATTGAAGAACCGTTCGCCATCGAAATGGTCGGACGTCGGGCCCTGGTAATAGCGGTTTCGCATCCCTGGCTTCTGCACGTGGTTGCCTGTCGAGACAATCGGGTCGCTGCCTCGGTCTGTCGCGTCACCGAATGCCGGCGACGCTCTGCCCAGAAAAGAGGATCGGGCCCAGAAAAGAGGATCAGGACCCAGAAAAGAGGATCAGGGCAGATACGGATCGAGCGCTGCGGCAATCGCGGCGCTGCACACCGGGCAGAAGGGCTTGGTCAGGGCGCGCATCTTGCAATCAAGCGTGGGGCGGAACAGTCCCTCCGGTCGCGATTTTGCCCCTTCGAACGCGCCGATCACCGCAGGCCCCGCCGACGGCGGCGTCGGTAGCTGAATGTCCGGCGTGAGCAGGCGATTCCATTTCAGCCTGCCGCGATCCTCCGCTGTCCAGCCGCCGCCCGGCACCGGTTCGGCGCTGACATTGGGTTCAGCCGGATTGGCGTCGAAGGGGTTGCCGTCATCGCTATATTCGTCGGCCAGCTTGAACATCGAATGGCCGAGTTCGTGGATCGCGATCTGGCCCGAATCGCTATGGCCCGAAAACACCGCGACCGTCCCGCCCGAGCCGCCATAGTCGGACGTGTTCGCGACGATCAGGCACTGGATCCGGCGCGCCTTGCCGATCGCGGCGCGCGCGACACTGATCGCCCTGTCCGCATGCTCGGCGACGATGAGACGGCGCATATTGCCCGTGCCCATGCCCGATCCAAACCAGGGATCGACATCGGCGTCCAGCTTCAAAGGGTCGTGGATACCCGATTTGGCCGATGGAACGTCGATCATCACCGCGTCGATCGCATCCCGATAGCGGTCGAACGGCGCGGTCCGGCGCAACTGGTCGATAAAGTCGGCAACGATACGGTGAAAGGCGGCGAATTCCGCTTCGACGAATCCGTCGGGCAGAAAGGCCAGCATGACCGCCTTGCCATTGTCGGTGAGATTCAGGTCGGTGCGCGGATATTGTATCTCCCTTTCCGCGAGCAGCGTGAACTGGCTCAGATAGGGGATGCGCAAGGGGTCGAGCAGGCCAAGACTGGCGATCGAGACGGCTGTGCTTTCCGGCTGTCCTTCCCCGGTGCCGATAACGACGAGCAGCGTCGCTTCGGGATCGCCGCTCCACGGCAGTTCGATTTCGACCAGATTGTCACGCGTCGATGTCGCGTTCGACCAGGAACCCTTTTCAAAGGTCTCCTCATGCCGGCGAAGTGCCGCCAGCCTCTGGAAAACGGGTTCGGCACCAGGTTCGGTGATGCCGATCCAGAAGGCGCGCGAGCCCGGCTGGGGTGGCGGATCGGGTTGCGGCGCGATCCCGCTGACCGCATCGACATCGATGATTTCCGGCCGCTCCGGGCCGACCCTGATGAGAAGTCGTATCAGCTGTCTGATCGGTTCTGCCATCGACTTCATCCTTGTCGAGCGGGTTGATCGAAAAGCGCTTGTGTGGATCTACATCCTGGCGCGGACGACACAGGTTGGTTGGGCACCGGCTTCGCGCTGTATGGATGATACGATCGCGGTCATATTTGGCAAAGCCGGGTTCCATCCGTTCTGGTTCGATAGGATTCGGTCGCCACGACCTTATAATCTCCTGGTATTCAGGGCGTCCCGGCTGTCCTCCGGTGCCTGAGCGCGGTCATTCAAGCCGTAATCGCGCGCGACCCCGGCAATGCGCAGGCGATAGTCGGTGAACACGGTTTCGCGCCCCTTGGCCTGAGTCGCACGGTGCGCCGGCTGGTTGCGCCAGGCGGTGACCGCCGTCTCGTCGCGCCAGAAGGACAGCGACAACAGCTTGCCGGGTTCGCTCAGGCTCTGGAAACGCTCGATCGAGACGAAGCCGTCGATCTTCTCCAGCGCGGGCCGCAGCTGTGCCGCGAGGTCGAGATAATGGTCGCGCTCGCCCGGTGCCGGCGATACTTCGAAGATCACCGCGATCACGGGCGCACCAGTGGCGCGTGCGGGCCGGAGGCGAGGCGCAGGAACAGCCGGTCCTCGCGCCTGATGAACTGCTCGCGCTGGCTGAATGCGTAATTCTCGCGACCAAGCGGGTCGTCGCGCAGCCGCGCGCGGTACGCCTCATAGGCGGCGAGATCCGCGATCGAATAGACGCCGTACGCTGTGGTCGCCGATCCTTCGTGCGGCGCGAAATAACCGATCAAATCGGCGCCGCAGCGCGGGATCGCCTGACCCCAGTTGCGCGCATAGTCTTCGAACTGGGCCAGCTTGTAAGGGTCGAGTTCGTATTTGATGAAGCAGGTGATCATGGTCCGCCTTTCATATCGTGGTGCCGACCTGATAGAGCCGCGCACCTCGCGATGGTTCGGCCGGGACCGAAGCATCGCATCGGCGTTTCCGCGCTTAAGGATGCGATGATGACGAGCATTTCCTCGCTGGCGGAGATCGCCGCGCTGATCGGCGAACCGACGCGCACCGCGATGCTGGTGACGCTGATGGATGGCCGCGCGCTCACCGCGGGTGAGCTGGCGCGCGCGGCCGGGGTGACCCCGCCGACCGCCAGCGGCCATCTCGCGCGCTTGCTCGAGGCCGGACTGCTTGGCGTCGAGGCGCAGGGGCGGCACCGTTATTACCGCCTGTCCTCGCCGGCGATCGGTGCGATGCTGGAGGGGATGATGGGGGTCGCCGCGACGATCGATGCGGGCGTGAAGCGCAAGCCGGTGGTCACCGGCCCGCGCGACAAGGCGCTGCGCCGCGCGCGTACTTGTTACGACCATCTTGCCGGGGAAGTCGCGGTCGCGATCGCCGATGCGCTCCGCGCGAGCGGGCGGATCGATCTCGACCGCGAGGGCGCGGCGGTGACCGGGGAGGGTCTGGTCTTTCTCGCCGATCTCGGCATCGAACTGGATGGCACCGCGAGTGGCCCGGTATTCTGTCGGCCCTGCCTCGACTGGAGCGAACGCCGCCCGCACATCGCCGGTGCGGTCGGGTCGGCGCTTTATCGGGCACTGCTTGCGCGCCACTGGCTGCGCCGGGTCGAGGGCAGCCGCGCGGTTATCGTCACCCCGGCGGGCGTGGTCGGGCTGGAAAGCCGCTTCGGGGTGCGTGTCTGACGATCAGTCGCGGACGCCGAACTGATAGCGTTGGCCGACCACCGATCGCACGACGCGGTCGGGCATCGCCGCCAGCGCCGCGGCGATGAACGTCTCACCGCTGCAATGGCCGGGGATGATATAATCGGGGTTCATCGCACGCATCAGGTCGAGCGTCTGCAGCGCCTGAGCCGGAGTTTGCGGCGGCACGAGGTGGAACCCGCCGACGATCGCATGCACCTTGTCGATCCCCGACACCGCTTGCGCGCGGCGCACCGTGTTGATGATGCCGCGATGGCTGCACGATCCGATCACCACCAGGCCATGCCCGGCGACGTTGAACGCGGTGCCCAGTTCATGGACCGCGTCATCGACCACGAAATCCTTGTCGCGCTTGGCCGGATCGATAGCCGCGCGGTCGCAGCCCTTGCCGGGAAGCATCGCCGTCGGCACGACTGGATGTTCGGGCGAAACCAGCGGGATCATGCCGGTGGTGAAGCCCTGCCCGGCGATCGCCGGCTCCGGACCGACGACCAGCTTGATCCCCGCTTTGGCCAGTGCCGGGCGATCGATCGCGCCGAACGGCGGGCCGTCGGGCGTCATGCCGCGTATGCGGTCGCAAAACGCTTCCTCGCCGCCGACGAACAAGGGCGTGCCACGCCGCACCTTGCCGGTCGCGAGCAGCCCGTCGAGCCCGCCGAAATGATCGTAATGGCCATGGCTCAGCACCATCGCGTCGATCGTCGCCGGATCGATGCCGAGCAGCCTCATATTGTTGAGCAGGGCTTCGGGCGTGTAGCCGAAATCGACCAGGGTGCGCCGCTCGACCGCGCCCGCGCGGGTGCTGGCGAGGATCGAATAGCCCCATTGCGCGAGGAACGCGGCGTGATAATCGGCCAGCCGTGGGGTCGGGATGGTCTTCAGGTCCGGCTTGTCGATCGGTAGCCCGAACAGCGCGGCGGTACCGTCGACCAGCACGGTCAGTTCGAGCCGGTCGATTGTCGGCACGGTAAAGCGGAGCGGGGCGGGGCGGGGAGCGGCGGCGACCGCCGGCCAGGGCAGCATCAGCGCGCCTGCGCCCTTCAACAGCGAGCGGCGGTTCAGGAGCATGGCACGGCCTCCGATATGGCCCGGACGGTTGCGGGCACGGCCCGAATGTCGCCGCGATCCTGCCCTTTGTCCACTGGCCGCGTAACCGGACCCTAAGCTTCCTATATGAGTTGAAGAACAGGGAGAGCAAAATGGACAGGACGATACCATCCGGCATCATCGAACAATGGATGACCCATTTGCGGCTGCAGCGTACCCGTGCGCGCGACATGATCTGGCTGATCGAAAATGGCGCGACCTTCCATGACGGGCGCAAGGGCGAGCCGACCACCGATGCGACCGATCGCTGGCTGAGCGAGCAGCAGGCGGTAGTGGCTGAGGTCGACCGGCTGGTCGCGCTGTATGACGAGGTGAATGCCTGAAAAGTCCGCGCCGCCATGCTTGTCTTGTGCGGCGCGTGGGCATAGGAGGCCGAGCATGACGAACCGGCACATCATTGTCGCAACCTGCTGGTGGCCCGCCTTCTAAGCGCGGCCCGTCATCCCCCATGACTCGAGCCGCCGCACAGCGGCCGGGACATTTGAACGAACTTCATCCGACCGTGGCGGTGGCTCTTATCCGAAAGAGCAAAGCCAATGTCCTCCCAAGTCAACCCTCCCGCCGTCATCCTGACCGGCGACCGCACGACCGGTCCGCTGCATCTCGGCCATTATGCCGGGTCGTTGCGCAACCGCGTCGCCCTGCAGCACCGGCACCAGCAATATCTGCTGCTCGCCGACACCCAGGCGCTGACCGACAATGCCGGTGACCCGGGCAAGGTGGCGCGCAACGTGATGGAAGTCGCGCTGGACTATCTCGCGGCCGGGATCGATCCGGATCTGTCCACCATCTGCGTGCAGTCCGCTTTGCCGGCGTTGGCCGAACTGACCATGATCTATCTGAACTTCGTCACTCTGGCCCGGCTCGAACGCAACCCGACGGTCAGGGACGAGATCCGGTCGCGCGGCTTCGACCGCGATATTCCGGCGGGTTTCCTCTGCTATCCCGCCGCTCAGGCGGCCGACATCACCGCGTTCAAGGCGACCCTGGTGCCGGTCGGCGATGATCAGGCGCCGATGATCGAACAGACCAACGAGATCGTCCGGCGCATCAACCGCCAGATCGGGCACGACCTGTTGCCCGAGGCGCGCGCGCTCATCCCCGATGTCGGGCGGCTTCCCGGCGTCGACGGCAAGGCCAAGATGAGCAAATCGCAGGGCAATGCGATCGCCCTGTCGTCGAGCGACGCGGCGATCGAGGACGCGGTGCGGCGCATGTACACCGACCCCGATCATCTGCGTGTGTCCGATCCGGGCCGGGTCGAGGGTAATGTCGTGTTCACCTATCTCGACGCGTTCGACGATGAGCGCGCTGCGGTGGCGGACCTGAAGGCGCATTACCGGCGCGGCGGGCTCGGCGATCAGACGGTCAAGCGCCGCCTTGAAACCGTGTTGAAGTCTCTGGTCGGGCCGATCCGCGAACGGCGCGCCGCCTTGGCGCGCGATCCCGATTTCGTGCGCGACGTCCTGCGTTCCGGCACCGCCAGGGCTCAAGTGTTGACCGAGGCGACCAAAGCGGAGCTGCATGCCGCGCTTGGGCTGTTCGAACTGTGACGGTGAGGTGAATATTTTAGGACGGAGGCAGACCCGGGAGAAAAGGAGTCAGTGCCGCGCCATCGCCCTGACGAACAGGTCCGATGCGATATGCCGCGCCAGCCATGCCTGCACGCCGGGCAAGGCTTGCGCATCGAACCAGTCGCGATCGACCGCCGCGAACTGGCGCACGAACGGCATCAGCGCGATGTCGGTCAGCGCGCGGTTCTCGCCGCACAGATTGACGGTGATCGCCAGCCGCTCCTCCAGCACGCCGAGCAACGCCAGCCCCGCCGCGCGATGCTCGATCGCGTCGGCGCCATGACGGTCGGCATATTTGTAACGATCGAGATGATGTTTGAACGGACCGTCATTGGCCGCGATCAGCGCGGTGTCGTCGCCGTCCAGCCATTGCTCCGGATCATGCTCGCCCAGCGCATGGCGCATGATGTCGAGGCTCTCGTCGATCACCCGGCCGTCGGGCAGGACCAGCACCGGCACCGTGCCCTTGGGTGACGCGGCGAGCATCGCCGCCGGTTTGTCGCGCAAGCTCACCTCGTGCAGGTCGAACGCCATGCCGCTGACCAGCACCGCCATGCGTGCGCGCATCGCATAGGGGCAGCGGCGGAAACTGTAGAGGATGGGCAGGGTCATGCGGCCTCGAACGCCTCGATGATCGGGCAGGGGCCAGTCTTGCCCGCCTCGCAGGCGCCGGTCAGCGAGACGAGCGCAACGCGCGCACGGGTCAGCTTCGCGATCTGCTCATCGAGCGCCTCGAGCCGTGCCGTCGCCAGCGCATGCGCCTCGGCGCGATCTTCGGTGCTGTCGAGCGCGAGCAACCGGGCGATTTCCTCCAGCGTGAAACCGGCGGTCTGCGCACGGCGGATGAAGTGCAGCCGGCGGACATCGTCCGCGTCATAGCGCCGCACCTTGCCCCCCGCATCGGCACGCCCCGCGTCGGGCACGCCGAGCAACCCCTTGCGTTGATAGAAGCGTATCGTTTCCACACCGACATCGGCGCTTTTGGCCAGGCCTGAAATGGTCAGCATTTTACCTGTTGACTCCGTACTATGGTACGGATGCTAGAAGCTCTGTCACCCAAGGACAAGATGCTTGGGGCGAACCAGAAGAAGGAGTCGAACATGTCGCAGAAAGTCGAAAACAAGCCGGCCGCCGTTCCGCAAAAGTCGGAAGGCTGCCGTTGCCAGCCCTGCACTTGCAAGACCTGCAGCTGCTGACACGATTGGGGCCGTATCGCGAGATACGGCCCCTTTCAATTTACCGATTACGTAGTTCACAAACACCGCCCGCGAATGACCGCTAACGCCGGTCATTCGAGCATGGGTGACCTTTCATCTGTGGCTTCGATCATGACCCTAAAGAAAATTTCAATTCATCGAGCATCTCTTCGAACAGGCTTTCGTCCGCAGCAGTTGCTTCCTCTAGACGCATAAACAAGCCTATCGATTCCAGATGCGCCATAGTCGCGGGACTTTCACCTTGATGAATTTTCCGCGACGACCATTCAGCGTAACCATGAAGCTCGAAAATTGAGTATTCTCGTCCGTCATTCTGCAATTGCAATGCGCGCCGGGCTATTTCTTCGTCGCTTCCAGCCATTGAAATACGATGCTCCGGGTAAAGATCTGAGTCTGCCTTTGTAACTGCGTGGGGAACGGCGGCAAGTGGGGCGAATGCGGTCAAAGATCCGGTGGGTTTGCAAAGATATGATTGCGTTCAATTTGCCTGTAATACCGAGTCAGGGCTCGATGACGATTTCGTCGACCCGGTCGGGATAGAAAGCGACATGATCCCTGATCTGCGCCACCGCGTCATTGGGCGTTTCATAGCTCCAGATCGCATTGACCGACCGCTCGCCGCCCGCCGGAATGCTGAAATAGCTCGCCTCGCCCTTGTACGGGCAATGGCTCGAATGGCTGGTGCGTTCGACCAGCGCCATGTCGAGATCGGCGCGCGGGATGTAATGGACCGGCGGATAGGACGCCTCTTGCAGGGTCAGCGCATTACGGGTGTCGGCGATGGTCTTGCCGGCGACGATCACGCGCACATGCGACGGATCGGCCGTGATCGTGATCGGGTGGTCGGGCCCCGGAATCCTGATCGGTCTGTCGGCACTGGTCTGGTCGGACATGGATGATCTCCTTGATGCTGGAGATAGGAAGCGGGGGCCTCCGCCGCCATGGGCGCTCGGCGCTTTCACGGGCCGCGCGGGGCTGCTAGTCGCAGACCCATGAAAGTCCTGATCTTCGGTGCGACCGGTATGGTCGGGCGCGGCGTGCTGCGCGAATGTCTGCTCGACGATGGCGTCACCGATGTGATGACGGTCGGCCGCGCGATCACTGGCGCGGTCAGCGATGCCGGCGGCGACAAGCTGCGCGAACTGGTGGTCGAGGATCTGTTCGCGATCGGCGCGGTGCGCGAGAGCCTGCTCAAGTGCGACGCCTGCTTCTTCTGCCTCGGCGTGTCCGTCGCGGGGATGAACGAGGCGGACTATACCCACATCACCCATGACCTCACTTTGGTCATCGCCGAGCGCGTCGCGGCGCTCAATCCGGATGCGACCTTCGTCTATGTCACTGGCGCGGGCACCAGCGAGCAAAGCCGGATGATGTGGGCGCGGGTCAAGGGCCGGACCGAAGCGGCGCTGGCGCGGCTGCCGTTCAAGGCGAGTTTCATGTTCCGGCCGGGGTTTATCCAGCCCTTGCACGGCATCGTGTCGAAGACCGGCTGGTACCGGGCGGCCTATGCCTTGACCGGCTGGGTCGCCGGGCCGGTGCGCCGCCGCTGGCCGGGCGCGGTGACCACGACCGAGAATGTCGGGCGGGCAATGATCGCGGTCGCACGGGACGGGTTTGACAAGCACGTGCTGGATAATGCGGATATCAATCGGGCGGCGGGATAGCGGGCTAACCTGCTCCCCTCCCTGCAAGGGAGGGGTTGGGGGTGGGTCGGTTTTGGGCACAGCGGTCATCCCAAGGTCCGACCCACCCCCAGCCCCTCCCTTTCGGGGAGGGGAGCAAACGGGGGCTTGCCCTTCGCGCCGACCCGGCGCAAAGGCACCGGCCCGCTGGCCCACCAAGTCCGGCGCAAAAACCCAGAGAGATCGTCATGCAGACCAAAGGCCCCGTGCTCGGGCTCGATTTCGGCACGACCAACAGCGTCGCCGCGCTTGGGCGTGACGGCGTGCCGCCCGAGCTGATCGAGTTCGACGCGCCCGATGGCCGGGACGCGGTGTTCCGCTCGGCCTTGTGCTTCTGGCACGACGATGCGGTGCGCGGCGGGATCGCGTCGGAGGCGGGGCCATGGGCGATCGCCGAATATCTCGAATATCCGCAGGACAGCCGCTTCGTGCAGTCGTTCAAATCGGTCGCGGCGAGCGCCAGTTTCGAACATGCCTCGATTTTCGAACGGCGCTTGCGCTTCGAGGATCTCGGCCGGCTGTTCCTCGACAAGATGCGCGCGCGCAGCGGCGGGCGGCTGAACGCCGCGCCGGCACGCGTGGTGGTCGGGCGTCCGGTCGAATATGCCGGCCGCCGGCCCGACGCGGCACTGGCGCGGACGCGCTACGATCTGATGTTCGCAGGGATCGGCGCGGAAATCCATTATGTCTATGAACCGGTCGGCGCGGCGTACAGCTTCGCGGCGCGGCTGACCGAGCCGGCAACCGTTCTGGTTGCCGATTTCGGCGGCGGCACGAGCGACTTCTCGGTCGTGCGCATCGCCGCACCGGGCGCCGCGCGACGCTGCGAACCGCTTGGCCATGCCGGTATCGGCATCGCCGGCGACCGCTTCGATTACCGCATCATCGACCGGCTGGTGCTGCCGATGCTGGGTAAGGGCAGCACGTACAAGTCGTTCGACAAACTGCTGGAAATCCCGCGCGGTTACTTCGCCGATTTCGCCGACTGGTCGAGACTGGCGCTGATGCGCAACCGCAAGACCATGGCCGAGCTCGAACAGTTGCGCCGCAACGCGACCGACCCGGCGGCGATCGGCCGGATGATCGCGGTGATCGAGCAGGAGCTGGGGTATCCGCTGTACGACGCGGTCGGCCGGCTGAAGCGTGCGCTGTCGAACGACGATCGGGCGCATTTCCACTTCGCCGGCGCGGGCCTGACGATCGAGGCCGATGTCACCCGCACCGAATTCGAGACCTGGATCGCCGAGGATATCGCGCGGATCGACCAGACCGTCGATCGCGCGCTGACCGTGGCCGGGGTGACGGCGGCGCAGATCGATCGTGTGTTCCTGACTGGCGGCACATCGCTGACACCACGCGTCCGGGCGATCTTCGAACAACGCTTCGGCGACGCGGCGATCGCGTCGGGCGGCGAACTCACCTCGATCGCGCATGGCCTTGCGCTGATCGGGCAAGAGGATGACCTGGCGGCCTGGTCGGTTTGAGAGGCGTCATGCAAACGGTTGAGCGCTCAAAACCCTCTCCCGATGGAAGAGGGAGGGGCCCGCTGCGAAGCAGTGGGAGGGTGAGGGCGAGGGCGAAGAATGGAGTCACCCTCACCCTTCCGTCGCTTCGCTCCTCCCTCCCTCTTCCGATGGGAGAGGGACGCCGATCGGTAGATCGCTCGCCAGTTCCACTCGCCAGAAGCGTGTCCGCACGCCCTCCGTGCCGAAGTCGTTGTCGTTGACCAGCAGCAGCGTGTTTGCCGACAGCACGACCAGTCCTTCAAGGTCCGGATCAACTTCGGGGAGATCGTCGGTGTCGAGGATCAGCGTCTTTTTCAGCGCGAGATCGCCGATCCGGTCGTCTGCACTGAGCTGTTCGATCGTCGGCCGGGTCGCGTCGTCGAGCTGTTCGCGGGCGGTCGCATGGGCCGCGTCGAGCCGCACGGCGTAAAGCTTGGTCGTGGCCGAGGCGCGTTCGAGGGTCAGCAGGCGGTCCGGGCCAAGCAGGACGAGTTCGCTGACCTTGATGTCGGACTTGTCGACCTTGCCCAGCGCCACATCGCGGCGAAAGGTTTTGGGCGCGTCGAGCGGGTAGAGATATTGCGCGGCGACCGCGCCGGTTTTCGTGTCCAGTTTCCAGATGCGCACATGGCGTGCCTTGCGGTGCGCTTTCTCGTCCGGATGGGCGAGCGGGCTCTGAAAGGCGAGGTAGAGCCAGACACCGTCTTCCGATAATGCGAGCGCCTCGAAGCCACGGTTGATCTGACGGCGCGCGGCGATGGCGGGGAGCGCACCGAGCACCGGATAGTCGGCGCCGGCGAACAGGCTTTCGCTGCCGCTCGGCACCCAGCGGGCGATGACCCCGCCATCGGCCGCGACGTGGAACAGCGACGGGCCATATTCCTCTGCGATCCAGAAGCTGCCGTCCGCCGCCGCGGCGATACCCTCGGTGTCCGCGCCCGACGGGTCGGGTGCGAGGATCGTGCCGTCGAGCGCGATCGCCGGTTCGCTGACGCTGTTCGCGCCGCCGGGGGTGGGCAGGCCGGACAGCGTGGCGCCGCCGTGACCGCGTAATGGGATCGTGCGAACGATGGTGACGCGGTCGCCTTCGATGCGCAGTTCGGAGATTGCCGGTCCGATATCGGGACGCGGCATGATCTTGGCGCCTTCGATCTTCGCATAGGGCGCCATCTGCGTCAGGCGATAGCGTTCGAGCGCGAGCTTGACCTTGAGGTTCGGGCCACGGTCGCCGATCGCCCAGATCGTGCCCGGCGGATCGCCCGCGCGGCGCGCGAGACCCGAACCGAGGCCACGCGTGATGGTCAGCGCGCCGCCGGGGAGGGCGAGCGTGGCGAGGGTTTCGTCGGTGAAGTCGAGCGAGGTGGCGCGAGCGCGGCTGTCGGTCATCGAGTATTACTGGCACATCGTTGTGGCGATGTGAAAAGCGTATCGTCGCGACGATGCCGCAAAGACAACTGACTCGATTGATTCAACCGCGTGGTTCCTGTACGACTTCATCATATAGTATTGATATCAATAGATTTATTCAATTTACGGAGCTGGAGAAAAGGAACATTTCCGGTGTCCCATATCTCCGCGCCATCACGTGGTTCGATTCAAACTTCCTGGAACTCCGAGCACAAAGGTCCAGGCGGCACCTCACCCAATGCCGACACGCTCTTTGACATGACGAAGACAACCACGTTCGTGACACATGAACGGGGCACAAGTCAGCGCTGTCCCGCTCGGCCGAAATTGCTTCCCAAGCGAAGGCTGGGGCCCGGTCGGGAAGGCAGAAGTAACAGAAGCGCAGCGGCGATTACCGCCTGTTTTCCGACTAGCTCGTAGACTCATAAAAGCGGCCAGACCGCTTCCGCCCCAGTTGCGGACATTCGTGCTGGCCATTAAGCTACGCCGATGAGTTCGTCCGATCCTGAAGCGTCGCCGAAGCCGACCGTTAAGTGGCCGATCTTCGTAGGGCCAGTGCTTGGTGTGCTTTGTTCCGATCTTTCAAGGCGTTTCGCCCCAGAACTTGACGTGACCACCCGTCAATGGATCGTTTTGCCGATGGCGATCGCTGTGTCGGTGCTGCTTACCTACGGGATATATCGGTTCGTTCGAAGCAAGTGACTGTGATCGGCAGCTAACCACCAGCTATCGCCGTTCCTGTGCTGGCGATCGGCTCGGCCTCCCCGGAAGCCGACTGGCCTAACGGGCGGAAAAGCTGCCGGTCGGCAAACGCCCCACTTGCGGTCATTCGTCGGCGAAGCCAAAGTGCCGCCATGCGCTACAAACGCTTTGCAGCTTGGTTCCGAAAAGATGTCAGGCGGACCTATTGGTCGATCGTCGCAGTCGGTAGCCTTATGTGGGTTTTGACGCTCTTAGACTTTGCGTTCGGCCTCGGGTGGGGCTGGGATAGGCAAGGCCTATGGATCGCCCCACTGGTGGTGCTGATCACAACTACCGTCCGCCTCTGGCACGCAGCGGTCGGCAAGCTCATGGAGCGGCTTTTTAACGTCCGCTAACGCCCCCATTGCGGACATCGCGGATGACATGCATATCGCTGGTATGCGTTTGCCGCCCCTCCTCATCGGTTCGATGGCGCTCTGTTTGTCAGCATGCCAGGGTCAGCAGCTGATCGGAGAGGCGAAACGGGCTGTGCAGGTAACATCTCACCCAGAGTTTTACCTGACACGCTTTGGTGAAGTGCGTCCCGATACGATAAAGAACTCTGCTTGTGGCGTCGTATATTTCGAAGGCGACCAAAGGATGAACGGCGCGCCTGAGCGCGCATATTTCTTTGTTTACCGACGAGATCGTGATCCCCAAGCCGTTGTAGAATGGAGAACCCCATCGTTTTCACAAGCCCAAGGGGATCGGCAATGGAATTATGCTGATTGTCCGCCTCGCCAGTAAGACTTCCTAAAAACGACCGCTTTCCACCAATGTCCGACATTCCATGGTCACGCACCATCAAACCGTGGGATCAAACACCTAGGCCCAGGCCTTCGCCGGGAAAAGTTTTTGCCCCGTACCAAATGGGTAAGCAACCACCAGATCCGGGGAAATGACGGTGACTGGGTTCCTCGTCACGCAAAGGGCGGCAATTGCCCGATCAGCTTGTCGAGCGTGATCGGATAATCGCGCACCCGGACGCCACAGGCATTGTACACCGCATTGGCGATCGCCGCGGCGACGCCGCAGATGCCGAGTTCCCCAACGCCCTTGGCCTTCATCGGCGAGGATTTGTCGTCGACCTCATCCATGAAGAATACGTCCTGGTGCGGGATGTCGGCATGGACCGGCACTTCATAGCCGGCGAGGTCGTGGTTGACGAAATAACCGAAGCGCGGGTCGACCACCGCTTCCTCCATCAATGCCGCGCCCGCACCCATGGTCATCGCGCCGATCACCTGGCTGCGCGCCGATTTGGGGTTGAGGATGCGGCCCGCGCCGAACGCGCCGCTCATCCGGCGGATGCGGATCTCGCCGGTCGCGCGGTCGACCCCGACCTCGGCGAAATGCGCGCCGAAGGTCGCCTGGGCATAGGTCTTGGCGAGGTCGCCGAACTCGATCGAATCCTCCGCCGACAGACCGGCATCGCCGGCCGCCTCGGCAAGCGACACGCTGCGCTTGCCCGAACGGATCTTGCCGCCGGTGAATTCGGCGGCGTCGGGATCCATGCCGAGTTTCCGCGCGATCGTTGCGCGGAGCGCGGTGCAGGCGGCATAAACGCCGGCGGTCGAGCTGTTGCCGCCCCATTGCCCGCCGGAACCCGCCGAAACCGGGAAGCTGGAATCGCCGAGCAGCACCACCACCTTGTCGATCGGCACGCCCATCATTTCGGCGGCGGTCTGCGCGATGATCGTGTAGCTGCCGGTGCCGATATCGGTCATGTCGGTCGCGACGGTGACCACGCCCTTCCTGTCGATGCCGACGCGCGCGCCCGATTTGGTGGTGATGTTGCCACGAAACGCCGCCGCCATGCCCATCCCGACCAGCCAGCGGCCATCGGTGACCTGCGCCGGCTTCGCGTTGCGCTTGTCCCAGCCGAAGCGCTCGGCGCCGGTACGCAGGCAACCGATCAGATCGCGATGCGAGAAGGGAGTTTTGGGGTTCTCCGGATCGACTTGCGTGTCGTTGAGGATGCGGAATTCGATCGGGTCCATGCGGAGCTTCTCCGCCATCTCGTCCATCGCGATCTCGAGCGCCATCAGCCCCGGCGCTTCGCCCGGCGCGCGCATCGCATTGCCCTCGGGCAAATTGAGCACCGCGAGCCGCGTCGCGGTCATGCGGTTGGCGCCGGCATAAAGCAGCCGCGTCTGGTTGACCGCCGTCTCCGGTCCGCCGCCGGGCAAGTCGCCCGACCAGCTTTCATGGCCGATCGCGGTGATTTTGCCCTTGCGGGTCGCGCCGATACGGATGCGCTGGATCGTCGCCGGACGATGCGTGGTGTTGTTGAACATCTGCGGCCGCGCCAGCGTGAGCTTGACCGGCCGGCCGGCCGGCCGCGCGTGCGCCAAGCGCGGCGAGTATCGCGTCACTCCTGATCCACAGCTTCGAACCGAAGCCGCCGCCGATGAACGGCGACATGACGTGGATGTCCTCCTTGGGAATCAGCAGCGTCTCGCTCAGGTCGCGCACCGCCCAGGCGATCATCTGGTTCGACGTCCACAAGGTCAGCTTGTCGCCGTCCCAGGCGGCGATGCTCGCATGCGGTTCCATCGAGCTATGGCTCTGGTCGGGCGTGGTATAGGTCGCGTCGAGCTTCACGCCGGCCTTGGCGAATGCGCCGGAAAAGTCGCCCACCGCGGTGTCGGACTCGCCTCCGAAACCAGCCTTGGGTTTGGTCGCCGATGCCTTGGCCTCGGCGAGATCATACGCGCCGGTGCCGCGCGCATAATCGACCCGCACCAGCTTCGCCGCCGCGCGCGCCTGTTCGAAGCTTTCCGCGACGACGACCGCGATCGCCTGGTCGAAATGCTCGACCAACGGCCCGCCGAGCAGGCGCGCGGTAATCGCTTCGGCCTTGCCGAGCTTGCCGGCATTTTCATGCGTGACCACCGCGAGCACTCCGGGCGCGGCGAGCGCCTCCGCCGTGTCGATGCGCGTGATGCGCCCGGTCGCGATCGCCGCGCCGACGATGAAGCCATAGGCCTGGTTGGGCACGACGTCGTGGCGTTCATAGGCATAGGGCGCGCGGCCGCTGGTCTTGAGCGGCCCGTCGATGCGGTCGTGCGGCCGGCCGACGACTTTCAACTGGTCGATCGGGTTGGTCGTGGCGGGGGTATCGAATTTCATGACTCAGCCCTTCGCATCGGCGAACACCGCGGCGAGCGTGCGCTCGACCAGCGGCAGCTTGAAGGCGTTCTGCGGCGTGGTGCGTGCGCCGGCCAACACCCCGGCGGCGGTCGCTTTCGCGCCGTTTGGGATGCTCGCTTCGGCAGCCTCGACCCGCCACGGCTTGTGCGCGAGGCCGCCAAAGGCGAGTCTCCCGCCACGCCCGCCTGGCTCGATCACCGCGGCGACCGAGACCAGCGCAAAGGCATAGGACGCGCGATCGCGGACCTTGTGATAGGAATGCACGCCGCCGATCGGCGCGGGCAGGGTGACGCCGGTGATCAGCTCGCCGGGAACCAGTGCGGTCTCGACTTCGGGCGTGGCGCCGGGCAAGCGGTGGAAATCGGCGATCGGGATGATGCGCGTGGTGCCGCTGGAATCGACCGTCTCGACCTTCGCATCGAGCAGCCGCATCGCCACTGCCATATCACTCGGGTGCGTGGCGATGCACTGGTCGCTCGCGCCGAGCACGGCATGGTTGCGGCTGAACCCGCCGATCGCGGCGCAGCCCGCGCCGGGCTGGCGTTTGTTGCATGGCTTGGTGGTGTCGTAGAAATAGGGGCAGCGGGTGCGCTGGAGCAGATTGCCGGCGGTGGTCGCCTTGTTGCGCAACTGGCCCGAAGCACCGGCGAGCAGCGCGCGGGACAGCACGCCATAATCCTTGCGCACACGCTTGTCGGCGGCGAGGTCGGTGTTGCGCACCAGCGCGCCGATCCGGAGGCCGCCCTCCGGCGTCGCCTCGATCGTATCGAGTTTCAAATGATTGACGTCGACCAGATGCTGCGGCGTTTCGATCTGCAGCTTCATCAGGTCGAGCAAATTGGTGCCGCCGGCGATGAAGCGCGCGCCCGGATTGCGCGCGACCATCGCCGCGGCTTCCGCGGGCGTGGTCGCGCGTTCATAGGTGAAGGCCTTCATGCCCGACCTCCTTGCGCAACTTCCTGCATCGCCTCGATGATGTTGGAATAGGCGCCGCAGCGGCAGATATTACCGCTCATCCGCTCGCGCATCTCCTGCGCGGTCATTTGCGGCGCGGCAGTGATATCGCCGCTGACATGGCTCGGGATGCCGTCACGGATTTCCTTCAGCACCGACACTGCCGAACAGATCTGCCCCGGGGTGCAGTAACCGCATTGATAGCCGTCATGCTTGACGAAGGCGGCCTGCATCGGGTGCAGGTCGTCAGGGCGACCAAGCCCTTCGATCGTGGTGATCGCGTCGCCGTCATGCATCACCGCGAGCGTGAGGCAGCTATTGATCCGCCGCCCCTCGACGATCACCGTGCACGCGCCGCACTGGCCATGGTCACAGCCCTTCTTGGTGCCGGTCAGCTTCCAATGCTCGCGCAGCGCGTCGAGCAAGGTGGTGCGCGTACCAAGATCGAGCGCGCCGGCCTTGCCGTTGACCTTGAGCGTGACCTTCATGGTCGGGGCGGGCGGGGCCGGTGTGGGTTTACCCTGGGCCAGCGCCGGGGCGGGCACCGAGGCGACCGCGACCGTGGCGACGCCGGTGGTGATGACGCCGCGCCGGGTCAATTCGAAATCCTGCGGATCGGACATGTCGGCCTTTCGTCTGCGATGCTTATGAACCCCGGGCGCCCGGTACGGGCGAGCATTCTGCCCCAACGCCGTCCTTGCGTAAACGATCCAACGCGAGCGCTGCGATGAGCGCCATTGATCAACGATACGTCGGAGAGAAGCGACCGAGCTCCGCTGGCTCGCGGCAATGGCGGGGCGTTCGAAAGCATGTAGGAGATATCGGCGCGATACTATTCCCGACCACCGGATACTTGCGGTTGCAAAATATGGCCCATGACATATGCTCACCCCATATTGGGGGAGGAGCGAGATGAGTCGCGCATTCTACCTGCTGTTCGGCGTTATCGCCTATGTCGTGTTTTTCGCGACTTTTCTTTACCTTATCGCATTTGTCGGCGACCTGCCCTGGGTGCCGGTGACGGTCGATCGCGGTGGCGCGGTGATCGCGGCCATGCCCGCCGCGGCGATCGACCTGGTGCTGATCGTGCTGTTCGGCGTGCAGCATAGCGTGATGGCGCGGCCCGCCTTCAAGCGCGCCTGGACCCGCATCGTGCCCGAACCGATCGAGCGTAGCGTCTATGTGCTGGCCGCCAGCCTGATGCTGATCCTGCTGTTCTGGCAATGGCGCCCGATCCCGGCGACGCTGTGGCTTGTGCAGGCGCCGGCGCTGGCGGGAATCTTGTGGGCGCTGTTCGGGCTGGGCTGGCTGATCGTCTTGCTCAGCACCTTCCTGATCAGTCATTTCGAACTGTTCGGCCTGAAACAGGTCTGGGGGAATCTGCGCGGGCAAGGCGCGGTCGCGCCGACATTCCGCACGCCCTTCTTCTACCGGCTGGTGCGCCATCCTTTATATAGCGGCTTCATCCTCGCCTTCTGGGCGACGCCGCATATGACCGTCGGCCATCTCGTGCTCGCGCTCGGCATGTTCGTCTATATCCTGATCGCGATCCACCATGAGGAACGCGACCTGGTCGATCTGTTCGGCGACAAATACGAGAGCTATCGCGGCGAAGTGGGGATGCTGACGCCAAAATTGCGGCGCTGACCGCTCAGCGATCGACCGGCCGCAATTCCAGATCCGCTGCCAGTTCCGCCTGTGCGGCCGCGCGGAACTGGGTGAGGAAGGTCGCGCGGTCGGCGAAGATGCAGGAGGCGGCGGATTGCGGGTCGCGGCTGACATGGCCGCCGCTGCGCTCGACCGCGTCACGCGCGGCGCCGGCACAAGCGAGGATCGAGATGCGATAGCCGCCCGCCCTGGTGTCGAGCAGGACGAAACCAGCGCTCGAATCGGGACGCCCAGCCGATATTTGCTGGAGCTGGACGATGAAACGGCCCGGGAGCGCCGGATCGACCGGCACGACGATCGCGCGCCACGGATTGTCCGGGCCGGTGATCGACAGGCTATGGTCGGGCTGCTGCGCGATCGAGATGGTATCGCCGCTTTCCGGTGACTGTGCGCCGGGTTCGACAAGGCGGTAGCGACCGTCCGGGATCGCCTGCACCGCCTGTTCGGCGGTGAACCAGGCCGCGCCGTTCCAGCATGCCGACAAGACAAGCAATGCGGCGAGCGCGATCGGCGTGCGTCGCATCATGGCCGCGGCGCGGCGGTGCTTGATCGCAGTATGATCTCATAAGGGAGGCTGCGGTTGAGCTGCGACTTGTCCGCCTCGGTCGAATAGCCCGGACTGGTCACGATATCGACCGCCGCCGCCGCCATCTCGGCATTGGGCTGACGCACGGTGGTCAGTTGTGGCCAGGCAACGCGCGCGACCGGGGCATCGTCGAACCCCGCCACCGACAGCGTGTCCGGCACCATGATGCCAAGCCGGATCGCGGTGACCAGCACGCCCAGCGCCATATCGTCATTGCTCGCGAAGATCGCGCTCGGGCGGTCGCCGCCGGCGAGGATCGTCTCGCCCAGACGCAGCCCCGAGCGGAACGAGAAATCGCCCTCCAATACGCGCCGGGCGACGATCGCCAGCCCGGCCTCCGCCATCGCATCGCAAAAGCCGTGATAGCGGAACGCCGACACGCCATGCACCGGGTCGCCCTTGATAAAGGCGATGTCGCGATGGCCGAGCCCGATCAGGTGCCGCGTCATGTCGCGCGCCGCGGCGCGGTCGTCCATCCGCACCGAAGCCGATCGTTCGTCATCGCCGCTTGGCGAGATGCGCACGAAGGGCAGGCCGTGACGCACCAGCAGGTCGATCAGGTCGGTGCGATCGCACAAAGGCGGGGTAAGGATCGCACCGCCCAGATTGAGCGCATGCAAGCCGGTGTCAATCATATCGAGCCATTCGGCCTTGCCCGTGTCGAGCGGCTCGATCACCAGATGATAGCCGAGGTCGCGGCTGCGCAGCAGTGCGCCGACCTGCACGTCAGTGGCGTAACCGGAGGCGGGATCATCGACCAGCAGGCCAAGCAGATAGGATTTGGAACTCGACAGGCTGCGCGCGAAACTGTTCGGGCGATAGCCCATCTCGCGCACCACGCGCATCACCGCCTCGCGCACCGGCGGACGGACATGTTCCTCGTCGTTGATCACCCGCGACACCGTCTTGGGCGAGACCCCGGCGCGCGCCGCGACTTCCTTGATCGTGATCGGCTTCATCGCGCGCTACCCTCTGACCCAAGAGCTTCCGGCCCAATAGCTTCCGGCGCCCCGGCCGGTCGCGGCGCGCGGCACTGCGCGGCGAATGCTGCGATGACGATATAGCAGGCGGCCGGCAGCAACAGCGACAATGCCAGCCCGATGCGGTCGGCCAGTACGCCAGTCATCAGCGGCACGACCGCCCCGCCGACCACCGCCATGCACAGGAACATCGACCCCAGCGGCGCCTTGGCCGCGTCGCCGGGCAACGCCAGCGCATAGATTGTCGGATACATGATCGAATTGCACAGTCCGACCGCGATCAGCGCGACCGCGCCGGTCACGCCACCGCTGAGGCTCGCCACTGTGGTCAGCGCCATCGCGCCGATCGCGACCGAGGCGAGCAGCAGCCCGGCATCGATCCGTTTGAGCAGCCATGCGCCGGCGAAGCGCCCGATCATCGCGCCGCCCCAATAAAGACTGACCAGCTGTCCCGCCGCCAGCGGCGCCGCGTGCAGGATATCGGGCAGCATCAGGAAATTGGGGATCAGCGTGCCGATCGCGACCTCCGCCCCGACATAGGCGAACATCGCCACCGTGCCGCCGAGTAGCCGCCGGTTGCGCAGCACCGCCGGCAGCGTCCCGAACACCGCGCGCGTCGCGACCGAACTCAGCTCGGCCCGGCCAAGCAGATCGCGCTGCCGGTAAAAGGCGATCGCAATCAGCCCGAGCAGGATCGCTCCGACGATGAACGGTACCGCATCCGCGCCCAAACCCGTCGTGCCCGTGCCGTCGAGCCCGATCGACCCAAGCAGGAACACCGCGCCGATCAGCGGCCCGAGCACCGTGCCGAGCGAGTTGAACCCCTGCAACAGAGTTAGCCGCGCCGCGGCGTGACGCGACGGGCCGACCACGGTGACCACGGTGTTGGCTGCGATCTGCAGGAAAGTGATCCCGGTCGACAGCGTCAGCAAGGCGAGCAGTACGAGCGCGAACGATCGCCATTCCGCCGATCCGATCAGCGCCAGGCAGCCCGCGACCATCACGCTCAGCCCGGCGACGATCGAGCGCATATAGCCGACACGCAGGATCGCCACCGCGATCGGAAAGGCGAACAGCAGGTAACTCAGGTGGAAAGCGAACTGCACGAGCAGCGCGCGGGTATAATCGAGCCCGAGCGTCAGCGTCAGCCGCGGCACCAGCAGACCGACGATCGAGGTGAGGAATCCGCCGAGGAAAAACACCCCGATCGACAGTTCGAACAGCGTCTTGCTGATTCGCGCTTCGGGGTTCGGTTCGGAACTGGATCGGGGCGGTTGCACACGCCGTTCTAGCGTGGCGATGCATCTGTGCAACAGGTCGGGGCAAATTTGACATCGATGTCGGCCTTCCGTTGACATCGATGTCAAATATTTCTTGACATCGATGTCAAGCGAGCCTTTTGAGCGAGGCAAGCCTGATCAAAAAGGTGAACCTCCGGGAGGAATGCATGAAACGGTATCTGCTTGCCGCGAGCACCATGCTCGCCACTTCGTTTGTCGCGATGACGCCCGCGTTCGCGCAAGACGCGCCAGCGGCTCCCACGGGCCCAGCTTCTACCGGTAGCGTCGCACAGGCGGCCGATCCGGTCACCAATGCCGCCCCGGTCGATGACGGCGACATCCTGGTCACCGCCACGCGGCGCGAGACCAGCCTGCAAAAAACGCCGCTTGCCGTCTCCGCGTTCAGTCAGGACAGCCTCAACCGGCAACAGGTCAACAACATCACCGATCTGGCGCGCTTCGTGCCCAGCCTGCAGTTCAACCAGCAGGGCGATCAGTCGGCCGTGCTACTGACACTCCGCGGCATCGGTAACGATACCGCCTTCACCGAAGTCGCCGATCCCGAAGTCGCGATCTATATCGACGGCATCTATTCGCCGCGCGCGCAGGGCGCATCGGTGCTGATGTACGATATGGAGCGCGTCGAAGTGTCGCGCGGACCGCAGGGTACCCTATTCGGCCGTAACGCCACCGCCGGCGCGGTCGGCCTGATCTCGGCCAAGCCGACCTTCGACAAGATGAGCGGCTATGCCGAGGCGATCGTCGGCGATTACAATCGCGTCGGCACGCGCGGCGCGATCAACATACCGATCAGCGACACGCTGGCGGCACGCTTCGCCTTCGTCACCGAGCGCCATGACGGTTATGCCGATTTCCAGGCAGCGCCGAATGTGCCCAATGTCGACCGGTCGGCCTTCATCACCACGGGCAAGAAATATTACGCGCAGGATCAGATGTCGGGCCGGCTCAGCCTGTTGTGGCAGCCGAGCGACAATTTCTCCTGGAACCTCAGCGCGGAAGGATTCCTCGACAAGGGCGCGCCGGTGATCTCGCTGCTGCAGACGCCGCGCGCGGGAACCAAGCTGTTCTCGACACTCAGCGACACCGCGCCCGACACCGACCGTTATTCGGTTGCGGTGCGCAGCACGATGAACCTCGACATCAGCGACCATGCACAGATCAGCTATATCGCCGGCTTCTCGCGGCTTGGCGGCAGCACTCAGGCAGACGCCGATGCCGGCGCCTTGCCGCCGACCGGCGGGTTCGATCCGGTAAGCGGGCTGCAGCTTTATCTCGGTGCGTTCGGCGAGAATCGTACGGTGCGCTCTCGCTATGATTTCACCAGCCACGAAGTGCAGTTGAAATCGACCGGCGAGAACCGTTTCGACTATATCCTCGGCGCCTATTATTCGCACGAGAACAACAGCATCCGCTTCGACGTCGACCAGCGCGACGGTTATCGCGATGGCGCGACGCGTGCCTTTGTCGGCAGCTTCATCCAGGCCAAGCGCACGATCGATTCGCTCGCCGGCTTCGGTCAAGTCACCTGGCACGCAACCGATGCGATCCGGCTGACCGGCGGCTTGCGCTACACTCATGACAAGAAGGCCGATATCGGCGGGCGCAACGTCACCGCCTTTGGTTGCCCCGCGATCGGCGATCCTTCGTGCACCGCCAATTTCTTCGGTGCCTATCCCGATGCTACCGCCGCGGAACTGATCGCGCTGTTCCCGCAGGGCAATTTCTCGATCTCCAACAATGATGTGAAGGGCAGTTGGGGTAAGCTTACCTATCTCGCGCGTGTCGATGCCGATCTCGCGCCGGGCACGCTTGGTTATGCGAGCATCAGCAGCGGCTTCAAATCGGGCAATATCCAGGATGGTGGCCAGACCACCGACCCGGAAACCATCACCAATTATGAAGTGGGCCTGAAAAGCCGCTTTTTCGATCGCCGCGTGACGCTTAACCTCGCGGCCTATTATTCCGACTTCCGCGGTTATCAGGTCAATCAGGTGGTCACGATCCGCGATGCCAATGGCAACACGATCAGCAGCCAGGTCGGCACGCAAAACGCCAAGGGCGCCAAGGCCTATGGCTTCGAGGCCGAGCTCAACGCCAATCTGACCGATCATGACCGGCTGCAATTCTCCGGCACGCTGCAAAAGACGCGGCTCGACACGCTGGTCGCGATCGACGGCCGCTTCGACGATGGCGGCAACACCGCCGCCGCACGCGACCTGGAAGGCAATGAATTGCCGCACGCGCCGCGCTTTTCGGCAACCGCCAGTTACGAACATGATTTCGTGTTGGCCAATGGCGGGCGGATCACACCGCGCGGCACGATCCATTACGAGACCAAGAGCTATCTGACCTACTTCAACGGCGACTTCAAACCGCGCACGCTGACCACTGGACAGGTGGTGGTCTATGGCGACGGCTTCGACAGCCAGAAGTCCTATACGCGTAGCGACTTCGCGCTCCGCTACACGGCTCCTGGCGACAATTTCAGCATCGAAGCCTTTGTCCAGAATATCGAGGACAACAAGATCCGCACCGGCGCCAGCACGTTCGGCCCGACGCGCTACGACCCCGTGTTCCTCTCGGTCTATCAATCGCCGCGTACTTTTGGCGCCCGTGTCAGGGCGGCGTTCTGATAGACCCGGCGGGCAAGACCACCCCACCCCCTTGCTGGTCTTGCCCGCCCTTTTGTCCGTGAAGAAACACCGGCGCCGCTCATGCGGGCAGCGTCCGGCTGTCAGCGTGTGGAAAGCGACATGATATGGTGAGTTTCAGGACACGGGCAGCGATCGGCGTGATGCTGGTATCGACCACGCTGCCGGCGATGGTCGATGCGCGCACCCAGAAGCGCCCCGCCGCGACACCCGCCAGTGCACCGGTAAAAATCAGTGCCGAAGCGCGCGCGGCGAAGCTGGTCAAGCAGATGACCCGCGCCGAAAAACTCCAGCTCGCTTTCAGCTTCTTCCCGCCTCAGGCGACCGGCAAATCCGGTTCGCCGACTGACATGATCCCCTCGGCCGGCCATGTCCCGCCGATCCCCCGCCTCGGCATTCCGGCTCTGCGCGAAAGCGATGCGAGCCTTGGCGTCGCCAACCAGGTCGAACAGCGCAAAGGCGATGTCGCGACCGCGCTTCCCGCCGGGCTCGCCACCGCCGCGACCTTCGATCCCGAGTTCGCGTATCGCGGCGGCGCGATGATCGGGTCGGAAGCGCGCGCCAAGCGCTTCAACATCCTGCTTGCGGGCGGCGTCAATCTGACGCGCGATCCGTGGAACGGGCGCAATTTCGAATATCTCGGCGAGGATCCGCTACTCGCCGGCGTGATGGCGGGCGAGGCGATCCGCGGCGTGCAGAGCAATCACATCGTCTCCACGGTCAAGCATTACGCGCTCAATTCGCAGGAGACCGGGCGCATGGTGCTCAACGCGCGGATCGGCGAGGCGGCACTGCGCGAAAGCGATCTGCTCGCGTTCGAGATCGCGATCGAGCGCGGCCGGCCCGGATCCGTGATGTGCGCCTATAATCAGCTCAACGGCGAATATGCGTGCGAGAACCGTGTCCTGCTGACCGACATCCTGCGCAAGGACTGGGGTTATAAGGGTTGGGTCATGTCCGATTGGGGCGGGGTTCATTCGACCGCGAAAGCCGCGCTCGCCGGACTCGACCAGCAATCGGGCAAGGAACTCGACAAGCAACCTTATTTCGCCGCCCCGCTCGCCGCCGCCGTCGCCGATGGCAGTGTCCCCGAAGCGCGGCTCGACGAGATGATCACGCGCATCCTGACCGGGGTGATCGAAAACGGCCTGCTCGATCATCCGATGCCGGCCACCGCGCAGCCGATCGATTATGCCACCAACGCGGTGATCGCGCAGCGTACTGCAGAGGCCGGCATCGTCCTGCTCAAGAACGACAACGCGATCCTGCCGCTGGCCAGAACGGCGAAACGCATCGTGCTGATCGGCGGCCATGCCGATGTCGGCGTCCTGTCGGGCGGCGGATCGTCACAGGTCCGCTCGGTCGGCGGCGCGCCGGTCGAGATTCCATTGACCAGCGGCGCAGCGGCTTCGTTCGCGCGCGTCACCTGGCACGCATCCTCGCCGCTCGCCGCGATCCGCAAGCTCGCGCCGGGGGCCGAGATCAGTTTCGTCGATGGCCGCGACCCCGCCGCCGCGGCGGCCGCAGCCAAGCACGCCGATGTCGCGATCGTCTTCGCGACGCAGTGGCAGACCGAGGCGCAGGATGCCGAGACACTCGTCCTGCCCGACAATCAGGACGCACTGATCGATGCGGTCGTCGCCGCCAATCGCAAGACGGTCGTTATACTCGAAACCGGCGGCCCGGTGCTGATGCCGTGGATCGACCGCGTCGCTGGCGTGATCCAGGCCTGGTATCCCGGCCAGCGCGGCGGCGAAGCGATCGCCGGTATCGTGTTCGGCATGGTCAATCCCTCGGGCCGCCTGCCGATCACGTTCCCGCGCTCGGCCGATCAGGCGCCGCGCCCCGCCCCGGTCGGGCTGGAAACGCTGAAGACCGCCGCCGACCGCACCGCCGCGGCCAATTCGAACGGTGCCGCAGACGCCGCGCCGACCCATTTCCCGATCGATTATCAGGAGGGAAGCGATGTCGGGTATCGCTGGTACGCGGCGAAGAAGCTGACTCCGCTTTTCCCATTCGGCCACGGCCTGTCCTATTCCAGTTTCGCCTATGCGAATTTGAAGGTTGGCGGGGGCACGACGCTGACGGTCAGCTTCGACGTGACTAACAAGGGCGCTCGCGCTGGCGCCGACGTGCCGCAGGTCTATGTCGCGCATGCCAGTGGTGCGCCGCGCCTCGCCGCCTTCAAGCGCGTGATGCTGAAACCGGGCGAGAGCCGGCATGTCACCCTGACCGCCGAACCGCGTATCCTCGCCGATTGGGATGTGACCGGCCACCAATGGCACATCGCCGGCGGGTCTTATCGCGTGAAGGTGGCGAAGGATGTGGCGGATGCGGGGCTTGTCACTGAGACGGTGCTGGCGGAGCGGCGCTTCGCGAAGTGAGAAGACAATCACTTCCCCGGCGTTATTTCAGCGCCTCGACCATATCCTTGGTTTCCTTCAAGCCCATATGGGTGGCGTCGCGGGCACGCTTGATCGCTTCGATCTTGCGCCCCGCCGCGAGCAACGCGCGCACTTCGGCCTCGACCTCGGGCGGTAACACCGAAACAGGCGCGTCGGCCGGGCCGCCATGCCGCGTCGGCACTGGCCGATAGGCCGAGGGCTGACCGCCGAGCAGCGGATCGCGTCCACGCTGCGAACGCAGCACCAGGGCGAGCAGCAGCAAGAAGATCGCGCCGCTGAAAATCAGGATGGGGATGGGAATAAACATCGCGGCTCCTGTACCAAGGGCGCCGACGAATGCCGCACCCGTCCGGCGAATGCACGACGGGTCCCGCAGGTTCCGTCGTGACCGCAAGACACTCCGGGATAGAATAACCGCAACGACGATCACTCGATAGCGTTTGACGAATCGATATTTCGACGATAATCGAATTATCGAAGCGAAGGAGATCGAGATGAAGCGTTTGCATATGCATGTCAGTGTTCCCGACATCGATCAGGCCGTGCTGTTCTACACCACCCTGTTCGACGCGCCGCCCTCGGTGGTGAAGCATGATTATGCCAAATGGATGCTCGAGGATCCGCGCGTGAACCTCGCCATCTCGGCGCGCGATCGCGACGCCGGCGTCAATCATGTCGGCATCCAGGTCGATAGCGCGGAGGAGCTTGCCGTACTGGCATCGCGGCTGAAAGCGGCGGGCAACACGACCTTCGACCAGGAAGCAACCACCTGCTGCTATGCGAAGTCCGACAAGAGCTGGGTGACCGACACCGCCGGGGTGCGCTGGGAAACCTTCTACACCATGGGTGAAGCGACCTCCTACGGTGAGGACGAAGTGATCCCGGCCAGTGGTTGCGGTACCACGGGAGAGGGGGCGGCGTGCCAGTGATGCAACTGCCGACCGCGGTCGAGGCCTTGTCCGCGCTTGCCCATGGCCACCGCCTGGCCGTTTTTCGCCTGCTGGTGCGCGCCGGGGGTGAAGGCGTGGCGGCGGGCGAGATTGCGCGCGAGGTCGGCGTGCTGCCCAACACGCTGTCGACGCACCTCAATATCCTCGGCCATGCCGGATTGATCTCGTCGCGGCGCGACGGGCGTTCTGTGATCTATGCCGCGAATTATGACGGTATGCGCGACCTGCTCGGTTTCCTGGTCGCGGATTGCTGCGGCGGCCGGCCGGAGATTTGCGGTTCGCTCGGCGAGATCGCGGAACGGTCCGCCTGCTGTGCGGAAGACACGCCGGCATGACAGCCTCGGCCCGGCCGCCAATGGCCCTGTCCGAACGCTATCTGAGCTTATGGGTCGCGCTGTGCATCCTGGCCGGGATCGCGGCCGGACATTTGTTGCCGGCGCTGTTCGCGGCGATCGGCTCAGCCGAACTCGCGAGCGTCAACCTGCCGGTCGCGCTGCTGGTGTGGCTGATGATCATTCCGATGCTGCTGAAAATCAATTTCGCCGCGCTCGGCGGCGTGCGGCAACACTGGAAGGGTGTCGGTGTCACGCTGTTCGTGAACTGGGCGATCAAACCTTTTTCGATGGCGCTGCTCGCCGCCTTGTTCATCGGCTGGTTGTTCGCGCCGTTGCTGCCGCCGGGCCAGGCCTCATCCTATATCGCCGGGCTGATCCTGCTTGCCGCCGCGCCATGCACCGCAATGGTCTTTGTCTGGTCCAATCTGTGCGACGGCGACCCGACCTATACGCTGGCGCAGGTCGCGCTGAACGACGTGCTGATGCTGTTCCTGTTCGCACCCCTGGTCGCGCTGCTGCTTGGCGTCGCGGCGATCACCGTGCCGTGGAACACGCTGCTGCTGTCGGTCGCGCTCTATATCGTCGTGCCGGTGGTCGTCGCCCAACTGCTCCGTCGTGCTGTTCTCGCAACAGGCGGGCAGCTCGCGCTCGACCGCCTGCTCGCGCGGCTCGGCCCGGTTTCGCTCATTGCCCTGCTCGCCACGCTGGTGCTGTTGTTCGGTTTCCAGGGGGAAAGGATCGTCGCCCAGCCTTTGGTCATCGCGCTGCTCGCCGTGCCGATCCTGATCCAGGTCTATCTCAACGCCGGTCTCGCTTACTGGCTCAATCGCGCCACCGGCGAAGCGCATTGCGTGGCCGGGCCATCGGCGCTGATCGGCGCGAGCAATTTCTTCGAACTGGCGGTCGCGGCGGCGATCGGGCTGTTCGGCTTGCGCTCCGGCGCCGCGCTGGCGACGGTGGTCGGCGTGCTGATCGAAGTACCGGTCATGCTTTCGGTGGTCGCGATCGTGAACCGTTCCAGGACCTGGTACGAAAGCGGTGCCGCCGTCATCCGTTCTCAGGCAGCCGTCATCCATTCAAAGACGGGGGCCAAACCATGACCGACTTCCCCGTCACCATCTATCACAATCCCGATTGCGGCACGTCGCGCAACGTGCTCGCGATGATTGAGGCCGCCGGTTACGCGCCAACCGTGATCGACTATCGTCAGACCGGCTGGACTCGCGAGCAGCTCGAACGCCTATTCGCCGCGATCGGCCTGCCCGCGCGCGCCATGTTGCGTGACAAGGGCACGCCCGCAGCTGAACTCAGGCTGGGCGATCCGGCCTTGTCCGATGCCGCGCTGATCGATGCGATGGTCGCGCACCCGATCCTGGTCAATCGCCCGATCGTCGCAACGCCGCGGGGCACGAAGCTGTGCCGCCCGTCCGAAACGGTTCTGCCCTTGCTCGACCGTCAGCCCGACCGGCCCGACCGGCCCGACCGGTTCGTCAAGGAGGATGGCGAGATCGTCCTGCCGTAACGGCACTGATCCATTCAATCGCCAGGTTGTTAGTTCGGGCTCACAACGAGGGTCGCTAGCGACCGATGCGCGCGGGTACTCGCCCGACACGTCACCAAAAATCCTGCCGCCGATTCCGGGTAAATGTATCGGGGCCGGAACAACCCCGGCGTGAGGGAGTCTTGCTGCTGTGCGAGCCTTGCCTTTTCTTTGCCTCAGATCGGCCCGACTTGGTCGGTGTAGTGTCGCCTGGTCAAATCAGGTGAGATGGGACTTGCCTGTGGCGCAAACATTCCCATCTGTGCGGTCGAGGGGGCATTGATGAGTAACGACAAAATCACCCTGACCGACCGCGACGTACGACTGACCTTTCCCAACCCAGGACATGCCGAACGCCTGGTGGCGGGCGTGGCCACCGCCGCGCATGCCGTGGCGCAGGCCTATCGTGCCGGTGCGCGGCAGATCTGGGTCGATATCGTGGATGGCGGACGGTTGTCGCCGCAAGCGGTCGATGACGTGCGCCGCGCCGGCGCCGATGCGGCGCTCCATTTCGTGGTCGATCATGAGGCGCGCTTGAAACGGGCGGCGGACAATGGGCCGATCACCGCGGCCGCAGTGCTCGAGGCGACCGGCAAGGCGAGCGACGGACTGGCCTCGCGCCTGTTCAACCGTCCGGTGTCGCGGCGCATCTCGGCCGCGCTGTTGCGGTTTCCCGGGGTGCGTCCCTGGCATGCCACAATTCTGGTCGGGCTGGTCGGCGCGGCGATGGTGTTGAGCCTGTTGTTCGGCGGCTATGGCGGGCTGGTCGCGGGCGGATTGTTGTTCCAGACGGCTTCGCTGCTCGACGGGGTCGATGGCGAGATCGCCCGCGCGACCTATCGCAGCAGCCCGCGCGGCGCATTGCTGGATACGACGGTCGACATGGCGATCAATATCGGCTTCTTCGCCGCCGTGACGGTGAGCCTGACCAATTTATACGGTCATAACCAGGCGCTGGCGGGCGGCACCGCGATCGTGCTGGTCGCCACCGGATTGTCGATCATGGCATTGCTCGCGCGACGGCTGGGCAAGCCGGGCGATTTCAATTTCCTCAAGCGTTTCTATCAGGAGCGCTTCCCGACCGGGCTGGCGGCGAAGATCACCGAAACGCTGGTGGTTGTCACCAGCCGCGACTTCTTCGCGCTTGCCTTTGCGGTGGTGATTCTGCTCGGCTGGGGACAGATCATCCTGTTCGCGCTGGCCGGCTTTGCGGTGTTGTGGCTGTTCCTGGTGCTGTGCGCGGTGCGGCCGATCCTGCGCGATTCCACTTCGATGGGGACGATAGGCTCCGGCCTCGCAGTCGACGACGCGACACGCCTGGCCTGATCATTTGCCCCCCGAGTCGCCAGCCACTGATCAGGGGGCGGATCGACTGATCCTGCGCGGTGCGTTTTCCACTGCGTTCGGTTTCGTCATTCGCCTGGGTGCGCGCTTCCTGTTCCTGCTGGTCGCCGGGCGGCTGTTCGGTGCGGCGTTGTTCGGTGCGTATAGCCTGGCCGTCGCGGTGCTCGAGGCGAGCGTCGCGCTGACCGGGCTGTCGCTGAAGAAAACGCTGTTCCAGCAGCTCGATCGCAATACCGGGTCTGGGCCGGACCATCGCGTTCCAGCGGCGCATATCGTGATCGACGCGGCGATCCTGGTGCTCGCGGCAAGTGTGGCGGTGGCGGCGGCGATCATGGGCGTCGTCGCGGTGCTGCCGCGGTCCGTGCTGGCGCCGGATACCGCGACTGCCTTGTTCTGGATCGCGCCGATGATCGCGGGACAGGCGCTGGCCGATATCCTGTTCGCCGCGACGCGCTGGACTCATGTCGTGCGCCACGAAGTGATCGGTCGCAGCATCGTCGAGCCCTATTCGCTGCTGATCGGCGCGGTCATCGCTTATGCCGCGGGCTTTACCGGGACCGGGCTGATCATCGGGTACTGGGTGGGCAATATCGTGCTCAACGGCTATGCGCTGATCGCGGTGCGGCGCTGTTTCCCTCGCTTCGAGCTGGCGCGGTATCGCGGCGGGCGGTTGATCCCGGCGTTGCGCGAGCTGCTGCCCAACACCGGCACCGATGTGATCAACGGGGTGTTCACCCGGCTCGACCTCTATCTGGTCGGCATCTTCCTCGGTGAGCGCTGGGCGGGCATTTACGGCATGGCGCAGCAATTGCGCACGCCGCTGCGCCATGCGCGGCAGGCCTTTGATTCGATGCTGGTGCCGATGGTCGCGCGGACCCTGTCGATCAGCGGCAACAAGGCGACGGTCGATGCGCTGGCAACCGCCGCGCGAGTCATCCTGGCGGTGCAGCTCGCCTTTCTGGTGGCGATCGTCGCCGCCGGCGGGCCGATGCTCGAACTGTTCGGACATGGCTTCAGCGCGGGGTACACGGCGCTGATCCTGCTCACGCTGGCGGAAGCCGCGCAGGGCACGTTCGGGCTGGGCGATTTCCTGTTCGTCTATCTGCGGCCCAAGACCGGGTTGCTGATCATGCTTGCGAGCTTCGTCGCTTGCGTCGCGGCGGCGATCGACTTCACGCCGCGTTGGGGCATCGCCGGGGCGGCGGGCGCGGTGCTGCTCGCGACGATGGTGCAGGCGGGGTTGCGGCGCCTGGTACTGCGCGTGCAGCTGCGCGTCAGGCCGCCGCTGGCACCGTTATGGCCACCGCTGCTGGCGGGCGCGGCCGGGCTTGGTGTCGCGATCATGGTGCCCGGTGGCACGGGAGCGGGATTTGCGCCCGCGACCTTTGTCGCGCTGGCGGCGGCGCTCGGGACTTATGGCGCGGTGCTGTGGCTGTCGCTGCGGCTATCGGGGCAGCGGCTGGCGATCAGCGGGTTTGCTTCGGGCGGGGATCAGCATTCCTGATTGCGCGCCGCTGGCGTTTCGCGCGGACGGCGGATAAAGCGATTGACGATGCGGGCGCTGTTCTCCCTTTTTATCGGTCTGGTCCTTGCGCTGTCGCTCGGGCTGGGGTCGGTCGCGCATGCCGTCGAACCGGTCGGGTCATGCGTCGAGGCCGGCACGACCGCCGGGCATGTCGATGGCGATAGCGATCAGGTGCCGGCCGATAGCGACAAGGATTATCCGCATCATCATGGCGGCTGCCACGGCCATCATGTCGCGGCGCCGATCGGCGATGGCGAAACGATCGCCCATGCCCGGCTCGCATCGATCATCACGCGCGCGGATGTCCGCAACGGCGTGACGCACGCCAGCGATCCGGCGCTGAGACCACCGCAAGCCTGACGATACGCCCCCGGCCGCGACGATGATCGTCGCGCCGCCGGTGTCCTATTCGTCGGGAGTCTTTTCCAAATGTATCGTTTCATCGCGGCCGTGCTGGCCGTCGCGTGCTGTGCGGGTTCCGTGCAGGCGCAACACATGCCGGTCCCCATGTCGGTTGGCGCCGGCGATCCTTTCACGCTCGACCAGGCGCTGATTGAGGCGGGGGCCGCTTCGCCGGTGGCCGAAATGGGTGAGGCGGGGATCAGGGCGGCCGAGGCAGGTCGCGTGGTTGCCGGGCTGCGCCCCAATCCCTCACTGCGGGTCGAGGCGGAGAATCTCGTCGGCAGCGGCGCCTATCGCGGGCTGTCGAGCGCGGAGACGACGGTGGGTGTGGACCTGCCGGTCGAACTTGGCGGCAAGAGGTCGGCGCGGATCGCGGTGGCCGATGCGCGGTCGGTGCGCGCGCGGATCGCCGCGGCGGTCGCTTTGGGCAATCTGCGGTTGCGCGTGACTCAGGCCTATATCGAGGCGGTCGCGGCCGAGCGGCGGCTCGGCGTGGCGGATGCGCAGGCGGAGATCGCGGCGGAAGGGCTGCGCGTGGCACATGACCGGGTGCAGGTCGGCGCGACCTCGCCGATCGACGAGCAGCGCGCCGATGTGCTGCGCATCAATGCCGCGACCGCATTGGCGCGCGCGCGGCGATCGGCGGCGGTGACGCGCGAGACGCTGGCACGGCTGGTCGGCCGGACGATCGCCGAGCCGCTCGACCTCGACTGGTTCGACCGGGTCGGTGACGATGGTCCAACCCGGCCGGCGCGCCTCAATGCGACATTGGCACGAGCGTCGGCGGTCGCGGAGTTCGATGCCGCCGACGCGCAAGTCCGGCTCGCCCGGTCGCAGCGGGTGCCCGACATCACGCTCAGCGCCGGCGCGCGACGGCTGGCGGCGAGCAACGACATGGCGGCGGTGTTCGGCGTGTCGATCCCGATCCCGTTGTTCAACAATGGCACGGCGGCGGTCGACCAGGCGCGGGCCGAGCGCGACCGCGCCGATGCCGAGCGTCGCTTGACGCTGGGTGAGGCGGAGCGGACGATCGCGTCGGCCGAGGCGGAGCGCGACAATGCCGCGCTCGATGCGCGAGCGGCGGGCGGACCTGCGCTCGCCGCCGCGACCGAGGCGGCGCGGATCGCGCGGATCGGATACGGCCAGGGCAAGTTCG
Source organism: Sphingomonas sp. So64.6b (assembly GCF_014171475.1). Taxonomy (NCBI): domain Bacteria; kingdom Pseudomonadati; phylum Pseudomonadota; class Alphaproteobacteria; order Sphingomonadales; family Sphingomonadaceae; genus Sphingomonas; species Sphingomonas sp. So64.6b. Next base: position 3,220,430 of record NZ_CP048817.1, on the reverse strand, counting down.
GCCAGCTCGATCTGCTCGAGGCCGAACGGACGCTGATCGAAACACGCGGCGCGGCGATCCATGCGCTTGCCGCCTATCATGATGCCGAGGCGCGGCTGAGGCGGCTGACCGCCCCCGCGCCCCAATTCACCGGAGACGATCGATGATCACACAGGACAAGCGCCTGGCCGGCGGCGTGGCTGCCGCACTTCTTGTTGCCGCGGCGGGCGGTTTCGGCGTTGCGCGTTGCACCGCACCAGTCGGAGCGCCCGCGATCGACAAAGCGGTCGAGGCAGCGCCGGCGGATAGCGTCGCGATGACGGCGGCGGCGATGACCGAGGCGGGGATCGTCACCGAAAAGTTGGCGGGTGGCGGACTGGGGGCGGAAATCGTCGCGCAGGCGATGGTCACCGCCGCGCCCAATGGCGAGGCTTTGGTTACCGCGCGTGCCAGTGGCGCGGTGACGCGGCTGTTCAAACGGCTCGGCGATCCGGTGCGGGCGGGTGAGGCACTCGCGATTGTCGAAAGCCGTGAGGCGGCGCAGATCGCCGCCGACCGATCGACCGCTGCGGCACGGGCGACGCTGGCCGAGCGCAATCTGGCGCGCGAACGCTATCTGCACGATCAGAAAGTGTCGGCGCGGGTCGATCTCGAACGTGCCGAGGCCGATGCGGCGGCGGCGCGGGCCGAGGCGCGACGCGCTTTTGTCTCGGGCCGTGCGGCCAATGTGACGCGTGACGGACGCGGCGTGATCGTGACCAGCCCGATCGCCGGGCGGGTGACCGCGACCGGCATCAGCCTCGGCGCGTTCGTGCAGGCCGAGACCGAGCTGTTTCGCGTCGCCGACCCGCGCCTGATCCAGGTCGAAGCGGCGCTTGGCGCGGCCGATGCGCCGCGTGTCGCGGCGGGCGACGCGGTGGTGATCGAGCTGCCCGGCGGACGCACCATCGCCGCGCAGGTGCGCGCGGTGACGCCGACCCTGAACGGCGAAACGCGCGCGGCGACCGCCGTGATCGACGTCGTGGGCAGCGCGCTGCAGCCGGGCCAATCGGTGCGGGTCCGGCTGAAGCCGGCGCGGGGTGCGACATCGACGCGCATCGTCGTGGCGGAGGAGGCGGTTCAATCGCTCGGCGGGCGCGACATGGTGTTCGTGCGCACAGGCAGCGGTTTTCGCGCGCGGCCGGTGACCATCGGACAGCGCAGCGCGGGACGGATCGAGATCGCCACTGGCCTGCGCCCCGGCGAGGTGATCGCGACTGGCAATGCATTCCTGCTCAAGGCCGAACTGGCCAAGGGCGCGGGCGAGGAGGAATAGTCATGATCGCGACCCTTATGGCGCTGTCGATCCGGGCTCGTTGGGCGGTGCTGTTGTTCTTCATCGCAGTGGCGGGGGTGGGGCTGTGGCAGCTTGGCCGGCTGCCGATCGACGCGGTACCCGACATCACCAACAATCAGGTGCAGATCAATGTCCTCGATCGCGGCCTGTCGCCGGTCGAGATCGAGAAGCGCGTGACCTTCCCGATCGAAACCGCGCTGGCCGGTATTCCGGGGCTGGAATCGACCCGCTCACTGTCGCGCAACGGCTTTGCCCAGGTGACCGCAATCTTCAGCGATTCGACCGATTTGTATTTCGCCCGCGCGCAGGTCGGCGAGCGGCTGACCCAAGTGCGCGACACCTTGCCCGAGGGCGTGCAGCCGCAGATCGGGCCGGTCACCACCGGGCTTGGCGAAGTGTTGATGTACACGGTCGATTATGCCGATCGCGGGGGGCGCGGGACGAAAGCCGCCGATGGCAAGCCGGGGCGGCAGAGCGATGGCAGTTACCTGACGCCCGAAGGCGACCGGCTGACCGATGCGGTGTCGCAGGCGGCGTATCTGCGCACCGTGCAGGACTGGATCATCCGCCCGCAACTGCGCAGCGTGCCCGGTGTCGCAGGGATCGATTCGATCGGCGGTTATGAAAAGCAATATGTGGTCGAACCCGATGCGGTGAAGCTGGCGGCGCATGGCATCTCCTTTGCCGAACTGGCGCGCGCGCTGGAGGCGGCGAACCTCGCGGTCGGGGCGAATTACTTCAATCGCGGTGGCGAGGCCTTTCTGGTGCGTGCCGATGCGCGAATCCGGTCGATCGGCGAGATTGGCGATGCGATCGTCGCGACGCATGGTGGGGTGCCGGTCGCGGTCAAGGACGTGGCGACCGTGGCGATCGGCGGCGAACTGCGGACCGGCGCGGCGAGCCGCAACGGGCATGAAGCGGTGATCGGCACGGTGCTGATGCTGATCGGCGAGAATAGCCGGGTGGTCGCGCGCGATGCGGGTAAAAGGCTGGCGGTGGTGGCGAGATCGCTGCCGCCGGGCGTGGTGGTCGAACCGGTGCTCGACCGATCGAAGCTGGTTAATGCGACGGTGTCGACGGTGCAGCGCAACTTGATCGAGGGTGCGTTGCTTGTCGCGGTCGCGCTGTTCCTGCTGCTCGGCAATTTTCGCGCGGCTGGGATCGCGGTGCTGGTCATCCCGCTGTCGTTCCTGATGATGGCGAGCGGCATGAACGCGTTCGATGTGCCGGGCAATCTGATGAGCCTTGGTGCGCTCGACTTCGGCCTGATCGTTGATGGCGCGGTGATCGTGATCGAGAATTGCCTCGCCCGGCTCGCGCTGCGTCAGGAACATGAGGGGCGGATATTGTCGCTGAGCGAGCGGATCGAGGAAACGATGCGCGCATCGAAGGAGATGATCCGGCCGACCTTGTTCGGCCAGGCGATCATCCTGCTCGCCTTTGCGCCCCTGCTGATGTTCACCGGGGTCGAGGGCAAGACCTTCGCGCCGATGGCGATCACCATCATGCTCGCTCTGGTCGCGGCGTTCATCCTGTCGCTGACGTTCGTGCCAGCGATGGTCGCCTTGCTCATTCGCGGCCGGGTGGCGGAGAAGGAAGTGTGGATCGTCGCACGGACCAAACGCGGTTATGCGCCGTGGCTCGACCGGGCGGTGGCGCGGCCCTGGCCATTCATCGCGGCGGGTTTCGTCTTTTTCGTTTCGTCGCTGTTCGTGTTCACCTTGCTTGGGCAGGAATTCATTCCACAGCTCGACGAGAAGAATGTCGCGATGGCGTCGATGCGCGTGCCGTCAGTCTCGCTCGACCAGTCGCTGGCGATGCAGCGCGGGGTCGAGCGCGCGGTGACGCAGCTGCCCGAGGTGGCGGAGATGTTCTCCAAGACCGGTACCGCTGAAGTCGCGACCGACCCGATGCCGCACAATATCAGCGACGGTTATGTCATCCTGAAACCGCAGGATCAATGGCCGGCCGGGGTGACGAGCAAGGCGCAAGTGCTGGAGCGGATCGAGCGCGCGGCGGGAAGGCGGATCGGCCAGGCCTATGAGGTCAGCCAGCCGATCCAGCTACGTTTCAACGAGCTGATCGCCGGGGTGCGTGGCGATGTCGCGATCAAGCTTTACGGCGACGACCTCGACAAGCTCGGTGTGGCGGCGGCGAGGATCGTGCGCACGCTGCAAGCGGTGCCGGGCGCGGCGGATGTGAAGGCGGAACAGACTGCCGGATCGCCCACGCTCGACATCCGCTTCGATCGCGCGGCGATCGCGCGCTACGGGCTGACCGTGGCCGAGGTCGCCGATACGGTGGCGGCGGCGATGGGCGGGCGCGAGGCGGGCACGTTGTTCGAAGGCGACCGGCGTTTCGCGGTGACGGTGCGCGTGCCCGATGCGACGCGGGCGAGCCTCGACGCGCTGGCCGCCTTGCCGGTGATGCTGCCCGAACAGGCCGGGCAAAGACGCGCCTCTGTGCCGCTGGCCGAGGTGGCGCGGTTCGGCTTTGCCGAGGGGCTGAACCAGATCAGCCGCGAAAATGGCAAGCGCCGCGTGGTTATCCAGGCCAATGTGCGCGGGCGCGATATCGGGTCGTTCGTTGCCGAGGCCAGGGCGCAAGTCGATCGTGTCGCGCTGCCGACCGGATCCTGGCTCGAATGGGGTGGGCAGTTCCAGAATCTGCAAGCGGCGTCGGCGCGGCTGGCGATCGTCGTGCCGCTGTGTTTCGCGGTGATCTTCGGCTTGCTTTATCTGGCGCTGGGCAGCGTGGCGCGAGCGGCGGCGGTGTTCCTCGCCGTGCCGCTCGGGCTGGCCGGGGGTGTTTATACACTGGCGCTGACCGGCATTCCCTTCTCGGTCTCGGCGGCGGTCGGGTTCATCTGCCTTGCCGGGGTGGCGGTGCTCAACGGGCTGGTGGTGATGAGCGCGATCGGCGCGCGGATCGATGCGGGGGTCGAAGTGTCGCGCGCGATCGTCGAAGGCATATTCGACAAGGTCAGGCCGGTGCTGATGACCGGGCTGGTGCCGGCGATCGGTTTCGTGCCGATGGCGATCGCCACGGGCACCGGCGCGGAGGTGCAGCGGCCGCTCGCCACGGTGGTGATCGGCGGGCTGGTCGCGGCGACGTTGCTGACCTTGCTGGTCTTGCCCGCCATTGCGCGGGTCGTGCTCGGGATCGGGCAACGATCCGCAGGCAGCTTCGTTGTCGGCACGGTCGGGCCAGCGCTGGGAGGTGAATGATGGCTGAGGATCATGCTTCCCACGACCATGGCCCCGGAGCAGGACATGCCGGTCATGCCCATGCGCCGGCCAGTTTCGGACGCGCCTTCGCGATCGGCACCGCGCTTAACCTCGGCTTCGTTATAGTCGAAGCGGGATATGGCGTCGTCGCCCAGTCGATGGCGCTGATCGCCGATGCCGGACATAATCTCAGCGATGTCGCCGGGCTGCTGCTCGCCTGGGGCGCTGCCGCGCTAAGCCGGAAGCGGCCGCGTGGACGCTATACCTATGGCCTGCGTGGATCGTCGATTCTGGCGGCGCTGGCCAATGCGGTGCTGTTGCTGGTCGCGATCGGAGTGATCGCAGCGGAGGCGGTGCGGCGCTTCGCCGATCCCGCGCCAGTCGCCGGCATGACGGTGATGATCGTCGCCGGTGTAGGTATCGTGATCAACACGATCACCGCGCTGATGTTTATGCGCGGGCGCAAGGGCGACCTCAACATTCGCGGCGCATTCCTGCACATGGCGGCCGATGCCGGCGTGTCGGCCGGCGTGGTGATTGCCGGGCTGTTGATCGTCCTGACCGGCAAGAGCTGGATCGACCCGGTGATGAGCCTGATCATCGTCGCGGTGATCGGGGTGAGCACTTGGGGGTTGTTGCGCGACTCGGTCAATATGAGCTTGCAGGCGATCCCGCCGGGGCTTGATGCGGACGAGGTCGAGGCGTTTTTGTTGGCGCAAGGCGGCGTGGTGTCGTTGCACGACCTGCATATCTGGCCGATCAGCACGACCGAGACCGCGCTGACCGTCCATCTGCTGGTGCCCGGCGGCTATCCCGGCGATGTCTTCACGACCAACCTGGCGGCGGCGTTGAAGGAGCGGTTCGGGATCGACCATGCGACGGTGCAGATCGAAACCGACCCGCAGGGTGACTGCGCGCTCGAGCCTGATCAGGTCGTGTAAAGTGTTGTCGGCACCGGTGGCGATATTGGTGAGGCACGGCTAAAGCGGCTCGACAGCCGGCGTTCGACCGGCGTCTTGCAGGAAGAATGACTTTGGCGTCTCCGGAATTTTCTGGCCCAGATACGACCGCGCGCGGACCCGACCGGCCGATCAGCGTGACGGACATGTTCACGATCGGGATCGGGCCGTCGAGCTCGCACACCGTCGGGCCGATGCGCGCGGCGCTCGCCTTTGCGCGCGAGGCGACCGGCCATGACGTGCAGCGCGTGCTGGTCGAGATCTATGGCTCGCTCGCGCTGACCGGCAAGGGGCATGCGACCGACCATGCGTTGATCCTGGGGCTCGCGGGGCATGATCCGGGCACGATCGATCCGGATGCGGTGACCAGCGAAGTGGCGCGGATCCGGGCGAGCGGGCGGATCGCGCTAGGGGGGACACGCGACATCGCGTTCGACGAGGCTGGCGATTTGTTGTTCAAGATGGGCGAATTCCTGCCGCGTCATCCCAACGCGCTGCGTTTCCGCGCGCGTTGTGCGGACGGGGTCGAGTTCTGCCAGACCTGGTATTCAGTCGGCGGCGGTGTGATCGTACTTGAGGATGCCGCGCCGGCCTTGCTCAACATCGCCATCCCTTACGGCTTCGGATCGGCCGCCGAACTGCTTGAGATCGGCCAGGCGCGGAGCATGTCGATCGCCGATATCCTGATCGCCAACGAGGCGTCGTGGCGATCGCCGGCCGAACTGGACGGGTTTCTCGATTCGGTTCGCGCGGCGATGGCGGCGTCGATCGAGCGTGGCAGCGCGCAAGAGGGGATTTTGCCCGGCGGGCTCAAGGTGAAGCGCCGCGCGGCCGGGCTTCACCGCCGGCTGACCGCACAATTGCCGCGCGTCCACCCGTCGATGGTGTTCGACTGGGTGAGCCTGTGGGCGCTTGCGGTGAATGAGGAGAATGCGGCCGGCGGGCGCGTCGTCACCGCGCCGACCAATGGCGCGGCGGGGGTGATCCCGGCGGTGCTGCGTTATTATCAGCGCTTCACCGACGCGCCGACCGAGCAGGGCGAGCGCGTGCTGCTGATCACCGCGGCGGCGATCGGCATGCTGTACAAGAAGCGCGCCTCGATCTCGGCGGCCGAGATGGGCTGCCAGGGCGAAGTCGGCGTGGCCTGTTCGATGGCGGCGGCGGGGCTGGCGGCGGCGCTCGGCGGGAGCAACGAGCAAGTCGAGAATGCCGCCGAGATCGGCATGGAGCATAATCTTGGCCTGACCTGCGACCCGATCGGCGGGCTGGTGCAGATCCCGTGCATCGAACGCAATGCGATGGGCGCGATCAAGGCGATCAACGCCGCGCATCTCGCGCTGCAGGGCGACGGCACGCATGTCGTATCGCTCGACGCGGTGATCGAAACGATGCGCCAGACCGGCGAGGATATGCGCACCAAGTATAAGGAAACCAGCCTGGGCGGGCTGGCGGTCAATGTCGTGGAGTGTTGAGCGGCCCGGATAGCCTTGGCTGATTATTTGAAGCTTACCGCCGCGTTTACGTTCAATTGCGGGAGCCAGAATGGGTGATCGGCGTTACGGTGCGGTGGACCAGACCGAGGAAAAATGCGGGGTGATCAAGACCGGATTGATCAAGACCGGGGCAGTGGATCGCAAGGCCCGGCGGCTCAAGACCTTCCAGACGGCGTCGCTGCACGTCGCGGGTGGGGTGCGCCGCGTTCACTTGCTCAACCTGTCGACCTCCGGCGCGCTGGTCCATTCGGATAATCCGCCCGCTGCCGGCACCGCCTGTCGACTGGATGCCACGATTGATCTGGGCGCGGCGCGCGTGATGTGGGTGGCCGGTCAGCGCTTCGGCGTGATGTTCGACCGGCCGATCAGTGATCGCAGTCTCAGCCTGATGGTCGAAGGGCACGGCCCCGATAACGCCCGCGTGATGGCGCGATAGCGGGTTAGACCAACCATAATGGTCGGCGCACACGCCGGGCTGCGCTCTCACAGCTCCCGACTGCTGGTGGCTTTCATTTCTCTCCGCCCTCGTTCGGCGCGCGCAGCAGATTGTCGCGCAGCGTCGCGACCGCCTGCTGCAGTACGGTAAACGATTCCGCATCGAGCCCGGTCGCGTCGGACAGCGACGGCGGCACTCAAAGCCAGGACGGCTTCCTCGACATCCAGTTCAAGGCACCGCACCCAGCCGCCGAAAACCTGTTCGGCGCCGCCTGGTCGGCCTGTTATATCGGTGCGATCGAAGTCGCCGCCTCGCAGCAAAAGGTGAAGCTCCCCGTCCACCCGTCGGTCGATGCCGAGATCGACCTGAATCTCGGTCAGGGCGGCTATTTCCTCGGTGCCCGCCTCAACGTCAGCATCCCCGGCATCGACACCGATGTCGCCGAGGAACTGATCGCTCTGGCGCACAATATTTGCCCCTATTCGAAGGCCGTTCATGGCAATATCAATGTCGAGACCGTATTGATCTGATCTCGCTAGCCCCTCTCCCAAATGGGAGAGGGGGTTTGCGGCTGCCGCAATTCGATCGCATGAAGCCTTCTACTCCCCTCCCTTGCAGGAAGGGGAGTGAGAAAGTTTTAGTGCAGCGCCGCCATGCTGGCTGCCAGCTCGTCGAGCCGGAACGGCTTGGACAGGCGGTGGAGGTCGGGCGGGATGCCTTCGAGATCGGCATAGCCAGAGATCAGCAGGATCCGGATGCCGGGATATAAGGTGCGCGCTGCACCGGCGAGTTCGGCGCCGGTCATGTCGGGCATAAGGTGGTCGGTGACGATATAGTCGGGGCGCGATGTCGCGAGCAGGGTCAACGCCTCGCAGGCGGACTCGGCTTCCACCACGGACAGTCCCAATGTGTTGAGCATCTCGGCGGTCGCGTGACGTACACCGGCTTCGTCGTCAACCAACAGCACCTGACCGGCGGCATGCGGCATGTCCTGGCCGAGCCGGGCCGCGGCGCGACGTTCGACGCGCGGTTCGGCGGTGCGCAGCACGAGTTCGACGGTCGTGCCCTGGCCAGGCTCACTGGTCAGCAACATGGTGCCGCCAAGCTGCGAGGCCAGGCCGTGGACCATCGACAGGCCGAGCCCGGTGCCCTTGCCGATGCCTTTGGTCGAAAAGAACGGCTCGATCGCGCGGGCCATGACCGCTTCGTCCATGCCCGTCCCGGTGTCCGAGACGGAGATCGAGATATAGTCGCCGGGCGGCAGGCCCGTACGGTCGTCCTCGGTGACGGTGCGTGCGCGGGCGGACAGAGTCAGCGTGCCGCCATCGGGCATCGCGTCGCGTGAATTCACGCTCAGGTTGAGAATCGCCATTTCCAGCTGGTTGGCATCGGCCAGCGCCGGCGGCAGGTCCGGCGGCAGGTCGGTCACCACCCGGATATGCGACCCGGCGGTGCTTCCGATCAGCCCGGCCATGCCGCCGATCAGCGCGGCGACGTCGATCGGTCCGGGCTGAAGCGGCTGGCGGCGGGCAAAGGCGAGCAGGCGCTGAACCAGGGTGCGGGCGCGTTCGGCGGCGTCGAGCGCGCCGCGCAACAGGCGCTGTTCGCGTTCGTCGCGCTCGCCCCCAACCTCACCACGGCCATTCCTCCGCTGCAGCAGGTCGAGGCTGCCGATGATCGGGGTGAGCAGATTGTTGAAATCATGCGCCACGCCGCCGGTGAGCTGGCCGAGCGCCTCGACCTTTTGCGCCTGACGCAACGCCTCCTGCGCCAGTTCGAGTTCATCGCGGCGTTGCGTCTCCACCGTCACGTCGCGGCCGATGACGAACGCCTCGCCCTCGCCGGGGGCCGCGCTCCAGGCGAAATGCCGCCATGACCCGTCCTTCGCGCGCAGCCGGGCGAGGAAATCGCCAACCGGCGCGGCGGCGGCGGCACGGATCGCGCGCCCGATCCCGGCCAGATCTTCGGGGTGAATGAAGGCGTCGATGCGCAGGCCTTCGACTTCGTCCGGCCGATAGCCCAGCGCATCGACCGCGGGGTTTACCGCGATGATGCGGCGATGCCGTCCGATCACCAGGAACAGGTCGCGGCTCAGCCGCCACATGCCGTCGCGCTCGGCGGTGCGGACGGCGACTTCCTGTTCGAGCCGCTGGTTGAGCGCGGTGAGCGCATCACGAGCGTCGCGCCGGTCGGTCACGTCGATCGTCACCGCCAGCACGCCGAACGGGGTGCCGTCGGGCATGCGCACCACCGTCACCGAATTATTGACCCACACGATCGATCCGTCAGGCCGGAAATAGCGCTTTTCATGAGTATAGGGCGTGCCGTCGCGCACGGCCTTTTCGAACATCGGTATATTGGCGGGCAGATCGTCGGGGTGGGTGATCTGTTGCATGGTCAGGCGAAGCAATTCGTCGCGGGTGCGGCCGACGATCGCGCAGAATTTGTCGTTGACCAGGGTGAAGATGCCGTCGAGTCCGACCTGGGCGAAGCCGGCGCTGGTCTGGTCGATCAGCGCGGACAATTGCCGTTCGCGCTGACGCAGCGCCTGTTCGGCTTGCTTGGCCTGAGTGATGTCATGCGCGACGCCGATGAACCCGATCTGTGCGCCGTTCGCGTCGTAGCGCGGTTGCGACACCGAATGGAGCCAGCGCCATTCGCCGTCGCAACGCCGATAGCGCGCATCGAGTGTGAAGGTCTTGAGCGATGCCTCGCCGGCGATCGATTCGGCGACGATGCGCTGTTGATCGTCGGGATGGAGGATCAGGCGCCAGTCGAAATCCACCGCTTCGGCATAGGAAACGCCGAGGAAATCGACATAGGCGCGATTGACGAAGCTGCGCCGCCGATCGAGCCGCGTCACCCACATCGGCACTGGCGCGGAATCGGCGATGAGGTTGAATTCGCTGGCGCCCGATGCGCTTTCCGACAGCGGGTCCATCGTCACATGTCGGCGCGGATCAAGGCCATGCGCATATGGATCACTTGCCGAACGATTAGTCCAGAGGTTGCGAGCAGGTGCAATGCGCCGGCCGGAACCAATATGGCGGCATCGCTCATTCGCGAACCCGCTTCAGGCCGGGAGCTTCGTCCGACAATGCGCGATCATTGTGCATGTCCGCCATCATTTGATGCACGCGGCGGATATTGGGTTCTGTTGCCGCATCGGCCATCGATTGCGCTTCACCGGCACGGCGGCGGTGATAGACGCGATCAACGGGTGCGCGGTCGGTGATTTTCGTCATGTCGGCTCCCCTGTTCGATGATCAATCGGTAAAGATAAGATCCGGTGGCTGTGCTCCCCAACCCGAAACGTCAGACGCGTCGGTTGCCCCGGTGGACCTCGTAATCGTCACTCATCGCGATGCGAGAGGCATATTGCGGTGAGCTTTGGGTCGTGTCGTCGGACATGTTCCCTCTCCCGCCGGTGTGATTACCGAGGCGCAGAACACACAATCGCCGATTTGGATGCACGAAAACCTTCGTGTTTTTTGCTGTGTTTAGTCGACTTGAAACAAGTGAGGTCAGGGCCGTTTGCGCCGCGTATTTCGCGTCATCGGGTCGGGCTTTTTCGGCGGCGTCCAGCCGGGCGGCGGGGTCATGCGCTGTTGACTGGTGCCGAGGCCCATCGCGCCGGGTTGCTGGCGCGCGATACCCGATGTGTCGATGTCCGACACATCATCCAGCAAAGCGCCGCCGCGCAGTAGATTGAGCTTGTCGCGCAGGCGGCGTGCTTCCTCGAAGTCGAGAGCTGCGGCGGCGGCTTCCATTCGTTGCCGCAGCTCCTCTGCCGGATCGACCATCAGGCCAGCGCGCGCACGCCCGGCTCGCGTGCCCAATAACGCTTGGCCGCGGCGGCGGTGAAGCCCTTATCGAGCGGCACGACGCCTTCGTCCGGCACGACGCCGGCCTTGTCGAGCAAGGGCTGCGCTTCGCCTGTGTGGCCAATCGCCTTGAGATGGCCGAACGCATCCATCACGAACTGCACTGCCGCCGCTTCCTGGAGCAAGGCCGCGGTACCCTCGTCCGAGAGCGCGACGACGATCGCGTCGGCGAGGACCGACGGATAACCGGCAAGCTGTGCATCGGCCTTGAGCAACGACCCGTCGGACAGTTTCGCGCCGCCGACGCGCGGGGCGACGATCACTGCGCGGGCGCCGGCATCCGTGATCGCCTTGGTCATGCTCGCCACGACCTTCGCATCCGAACCGTCGGCGACGAGCACGGCGATCGACCGGCCGGCGATGTCCTGCGGCGCACGTGGTCCTTCGACGATGCGCAGCGCGGGGGAAGGTTCGAGATCCTGCGCCGGCTTCGCCGCTTTGGACGCCTTGGGCAGCGGCATGTTGAGGCCGGTGGCGACGCGTTTCGCGAGGTCGGGATCGACATTGACCAGGTTGGACAGCATCCGCGTGCGGACGTGTTCGAGGCCGACCTTGGACAGTTCAAAGACCAGCGCCGAGGCGAGATGCGCCTGTTCCGGCGTAGCGAGCGACCGGAAAAACAGCCGTGCCTGGCTATAATGGTCGGCAAAGCTGTCGGGGCGGATGCGCAGCTTGTCGCCCTGTTCGTCATCGGCGTCGCGTCCGGGGAAGGTCGCGAAACCGGTCATCGGGCATTCGCGCGGGCCGCCTTCCTCGCCCGCTTCGGCCAGGCTGTTGGGCTCGTAATTGGCGCGGCCCTTGGGCACCGCCATTTGCATCTGCCCGTCGCGCTGGAAGTTCATCACCGGACATTTCGGCGCATTGATCGGCAGCTGATGGAAATTGGCCGTGCCGAGCCGCGATTTCTGCGTATCGAGATAGGAGAAGAGCCGGCCCTGCAGCAGCGGATCGTTGGTGAAATCGACCCCCGGCACGATATTCCCGGGGCAATAGGCGACCTGTTCGGTCTCCGCGAAGAAATTGTCGGGATAACGATCGAGCACCATGCGCCCGATCAGTCGCACCGGCAGCACTTCTTCCGGGATGATCTTGGTCGGGTCGAGCACGTCGAAGGGCAGACTGTCGGCGAAATCCTGGTCGAACGCCTGGATGCCCAATTCCCATTCGGGGAAGTCGCCGCGATCGATCGCCTCGAACAGGTCGCGGCGGTGGAAATCGGGATCGGCACCGGCGATCTTCACCGCTTCATCCCAGCAGGTCGATTGTACGCCCTGTTTGGGTTTCCAGTGGAATTTGACGAAGGTCGATTTGCCCTTGGCGTTGACCAGCCGGAAGGTGTGGACGCCGAATCCCTCCATCGTGCGCAGCGAGCGCGGGATGGTGCGATCGGACATCGCCCACATGATCATGTGCGTCGCTTCCGGCATCAGGCCGATGAAATCCCAGAAGGTATCGTGCGCCGAGGCGGCCTGGGGATAGCCGGTCTGCGCCTCCATCTTCACCGAATGGACCAGGTCGGGGAATTTCATCGCGTCCTGGATGAAGAACACCGGGATATTGTTGCCGACCAGATCCCAATTGCCTTCCCGGGTGTAGAATTTGACCGCGAAGCCACGCACGTCGCGCGGCGTATCGACCGACCCGGCACCGCCCGCGACGGTCGAGAAGCGCGTGAACAGCGGCGTCTTTTCACCGGCGCGCTGGAACAGATCCGCCTTGGTGATGTCGGTCAGGCTTTCATACAGTTCAAAATAGCCATGCGCGGCCGAGCCACGGGCATGGACGATGCGCTCCGGGATGCGCTCATGATCGAAATGGAAGATCTTTTCGCGCAGCACGAAATCTTCGAGCAGCACCGGGCCGCGCGCGCCGGCCTTGAGCTGGTTCTGATTGTCCGAGACGCGGATGCCCTGATTGGTGGTCAGGCCCGTCGCCGCTTCGTCGCCCGCCTGCTGATGGGTCTCATCGCCATTGCCTGGCTTGATCGTATCGGATTTGACGTTGCTCTTGGTGGCCATGGTGCAGCTCCCTTTGGATTTGCCCGGTCAACCACCAAGGCGCATCCTTAGGTCCGCATTTTCAAACCAACTTGCTTTCGATCAGGCAGAATTTGGCGATCAGGGCGATTTTTTCCGCTTGAGCCGGCGCGCATTGGCGGTCGCCTGTTGATGGATCGGCGCAAGGCCGAGCGCGCCGAGGTTTGCGCCACGTTCCGCGGTGCTCAGCGCATAGTTGGTCGCGCGCCAGCCGGCACTGCTCATCTCGGCCAGGGTCGGCGCGCGGCCGCGCAGCGCCATGCCCCAAAAAGCCTGCACCTCGGTCAGCAACGCGGTCTGCATCGACCAGAATTCATTGGCCATCGCCAGGCCCGATTTCGAAAAGGCGTCGACCTTTTCCGGAACCATGCGGGAGAATTCGGCATAGTCGCCGGCCAGCGGATTGCGCATCGCCGTGTCGATCATGCCGGTGCGACGCTCCACGACGCTATTGGAAGCGGCGAGCGTCTCCATCGCGCGCAGGCCGGTGCGCGACGTGTCGGCCCAGATCGAGGTCAAGCGAAGCCAGGACGAAAAGGGATCGGGCATGTCGGGACTCCGCCGTCCGGGATCGGGGCAAGGCACCTTAACGCAGGCCGATGGCGAATGGGCGCGAGAAATCGTCTCGCGCCAGATAATTCGACCTCGCACGGGGCCGGTGTGCCGGCGAGCCGGTACACCGGGGGGCGACGGCTGAACTATATCCACCCTGATCGGTTGCTGCGGGATGGCCGATCCGGATCGAGCGAAGGAAGAGGACGAGACGCTGCGCGAGATGGCGCGGCATCGCGGCTTCAAGCTGGTCAAGTCGCGACGGCGCAAGCCGGGTGTGGGCGATTATGGGCGTTACGGCCTGAGCGATTCGGCAGGCAAGCAGGTCCTCGGCTTTGGTGCGAAAGGGTTGACCGCGACGGGCGAGGAGATTGCCGCGTTCCTGCGTAAGGGGGAGCTTTCGGCATGGGGGGCGTCGGTCGATGCCACACCGGCCCGGCCGATCGCGCGGAAGCCTGCGTCGAAGCCCGAAGCGGAAACCATACCCCAGCCCGAGCCCGCCATCCGGCCGCGCCGGGCGGGAAGGCGTACGGCTCCCGCCACACCAGAGCCGAGGGAAAAGCCCGAGCCAGCACCTGCTGCCCCGCCTCCACCATCGCCCGAACCCACGCTGGCGATCCGCAAGGCGACAAAGAACGATGCCGATGCGATCGCAGCTCTGATCGGTGGCGCGGACGACAGTGAGGTTATCGGCGCGCGGATCACCGAGGCGCTACGGGCCAAAGCGGTGATCCTGGTCGCCGATCGTGACGGGGTGATCGGCGTGGTCGTCGGGTCCGCCTTCACGACGCTCCAATCGGGCAGGATTGGCCGCCTCTCGCTCATCCTCGTTTCCCGGAACGAGCAGCGGCAGGGCGTCGGGCGACTGTTGGTCGATGCCGCACAGGCCGCGCTGACCAAGCAGGGCTGCGCGCTGGTCGAGGCGGTGAGCGATATCGCGATCCGCAACGCGCACGCATTTTTCCGCAAACTGGGGTTCGAACAGGCGAGCTATCGCTTTACCCGGGCGGGCGATGCTTTCCGGGGTTAGCCATTGCGTGCCGTCAGGCCGGCGCGAGTTTGAGCAGGACGATGCCGGCCAGCACCAGCGCGATGCCGGCGATACGCCACGGGTTGAGCGATTCCCCGAACAGCCAGATGCCAAGCAAGGCGGTGCCGGTCGCGCCGATGCCGGTCCACACGGCATAGGCCGTGCCGACCGGCAGTACCGTGAGCGTGCGACCGAGCAGATAAACGAAGCCGGCAAGCAGCGCGAAGGAAAGCAGGCTCCAGCCGGGGCGAGTGTAACCATCGGCATATTTCATCGCCACCGCCCAGGCGACATCGAGCAGCCCGGCGACACCAAGCAGGATCCAGGCGATTCCCGGACTCATGCCGCTATCTGCATGCCTTCCGCACGCATCGCTTCGCGCACCGCTGGTCGTGCGCCAACCCGGTCGAGAAAGTCGCGCAGATGGGGGAAGGGAGAAAGGTCGACTTTGGCGAAGGGCGACCAGCTGGCAATGGCGAAGAGATAGGCATCGGCGGCAGTGAAGGTTTCGCCGAGCAGGAATGGGCCCGACGCCGCGAGATGGCGGTCGATATAGGCGAGCCGCTCGGCGATCTTGCCGCGCGCGACCTCCTGCGCCTGCGCGCCATATTCGGGGTGAAACAGCCACGGGCTGTACATCTTGTGCAGTTCGGTCGCGATGAAGTTGAGCCAGGATTGCAGGCGATAGCGCGCCGGCGTGCCAGCCGGCGGCGCAAGCCCGGACCCGGGTTTCAGGTCGGCGAGATATTGCACGATCGCCGTGCCTTCGGTGAGCAGCGACCCGTCATCAAGCAGCAGCGCGGGGACATAACCATTGGCGTGGAGCGTGGTGAAATCGGCACCTGTCTCGGTCCGGTGCGGGGTCTGGCGGATATCGACGCGTTCGAGATCAAGCGGAATCCCAGCTTCGCGCGCGACGATGTGCGGCGAGAGTGAGCAGGTCCCAACGGCATGATAGAGCTTCATGAGTTCATCCTCGATGGTGCGGCGACAGCGCCTCGAGGCAGGATTTAAGATTGGCCACGCTGCAATGCACATTGGGATTGTGCCAATGGCGCTTGCATGATTGCAAACGTCATATGTGATATCGAGCGGACATGAAGGATTGGAACGACCTGCAACTCGTCCTTGCGGTGCATCGCGCCGGGGGGCTGACGGCGGCGGCAAAGGCGCTGGGCATCGATCATTCGACCGCGTTTCGCCGGCTCAATGCGATCGAGGCGCGGCTTGGTGCGCGGGTGTTCGAACGACTGCCCGGTGGTCTCTATCAACCGACCCTGGCCGGAGAGCGTATGGCCGTGGCGGCCGAGCGAATGGAGGACGAAGCGCTGGCGCTCGACCGCGATATCGCCGGGCGCGATCATCTGTTGACCGGACGGCTGCGCGTCACCTCGTCGGAGACGCTTGCCTTTAGCCGGCTGACTGGTCACCTCGCCGCGTTCCGGCAACATCATCCCGGGATCGTCGTCGAACTGGCGATCGACAATCGCGTGCTCAGCCTGTCGCGGCGCGAGGCGGATATCGCGCTGCGCCCGATCCGGCCCAGGGAAGACGAGCTGTGGGGGCGCAAGCTCGCCGGGATTGCCTGGAGTCTTTATGCCGCGCCGGCCTGGCTTGCGACGCATGGTACGATCGCCGATCCGGCGGCGCTTGATCGGCAGGCAATGATCGGCTGGGAGGAGACGGCAAGCGGGATCATGGCGGCCGACTGGCTGGCACGACGGATATCGGACGACGCCTTCGTCTATCGTACCAACAGCCTGGTCAATCAGCTCGTCGCGGCGCGCGCCGGCATGGGGGTCGCGCTGCTGCCCTGTTATCTCGGCGATGGTGATGACGGCGTGGTTCGCGCGCTGGCTGAGCCGATCGCCGATTTGGTGGGGGAATTGTGGATCGTGACGCATGCCGACCTCAAGGGCACGGCGCGGGTACGGGCGTTTTTCGATCTGGTCGGTGAGGGGCTGGCACGGGATCGCGATCTGTTCGAGGGGCGGCAGGCGGCGGATTGACGATCGCGAGCCGGATTTACCGGGGCGATTTTTCAGCGAAGGATTACAGCAAATGATCAAGGCAGCGCGTTGCATGACTATGTTGGCGTTAGGCTGGAGCCTGGCGGCAGCCGCGCAAGCCCCGACCGGCGACGGATTTGATGCGCTGGTCGGCGGCTGGACCTGCGACGGATATTTCGTGAAGAGCGGCAAGAAGATCGCGTCGGTGCTCGACATCAGGCGCGACGCGGCGAGCCGGGCGCTGATCGTGCGACACGATGACAGTGCGCCCAATATCTACCATGCGCTGGAAATATGGACGTCGACCAAAGGCGCGCCGCCGTTTCGCGCGGCGATCGCCAATGACAGCGGCATGCGCTGGTATGTGTCGGCAGGATGGATCGGCGACACACTGACCTGGAGCCGACCCGATTCAACGAAGCCGGAGGAGCAATTCGTCTATACGCTCAACCGCGTGGCGGGCACGCTGCAGATCGACTGGCTGATCGCGCGCGATGGCGCCGCGCCGACTCTGGGCGACCGGCTGACCTGCCGGCGGCGATAGTGCGTCAGGGCAGGCGATTCAGCGTCGGTTCGCGAGCAATTTGTCGAGCAGCGCTGTATAATCGGCTTTCATTGCGGGCGAGATATCATGGCCGAGGCCGGGATAGGTCTTGAGCGTGACCGGCGCGTGCTTCGCCAGCACGGCGACCTGACGGCGCGTCTCGGCGACAAGGACGATCTCGTCGGCCTCGCCCTGGAACATGTGGATCGGTGGGGCGGCTTTGCCATAGGCCATGCCGGCCTGCGCGACCTCGGGACGGAGCACCGCAGCGAAGGGCAGGGCGGCGACGATCAGGTCCGGATGGTAGAGCGCGAGCAGGAGCGACAAGTCGCCGCCCTGCGAGATACCGGTGACGACCGGTTTCACGCCATGCAGTTTGGCCATGCCGGCCACGAACGCGGCAACCCGTCCTTCCGTCTCACGCGCGATGCGAAGCTGTTCGGCGGGGTCGAGCGCGTAATAATCCGGTGGATAATAGGAAAAGCCGTCGCGCTTTCGATGCGTGCCGCGCGGCGCAACGATCCGCACCGGTGCGCCCAGCGCGTCGTAATTCGCGAGCGATTCACGCGGCGTGCCGCCCGAATAATGCAGCGCGATGATTAGCGGCATGCCCGGGGTCGCCGGATCGCCAAGCACGACTTCCTCATAATCGAAGCCGGCGGCATGGCCCTGGCGTGACTGAGCGCAAGCTGGCGCCGCGATCAGGATCAGCGCCGACAGGGCAGTTGCGATGCGGGCGAGTGCCGCGCGACGATCGAGGCTCATCGCGGCAGCGTATCGTGGCGCTTGCCGATTGCAACCAGCGGCAAGCCGATCTGGCCGGGCGATGTGGGTCGTTTTGACCGGAAGAAGCGGGGCGGAGGGTGCGCCGCCATCGCCTAGACCCTGGCGGACAGGAGATGATCGATGACCATGGAAATGAGAAACCCGTTCGGCGTGATGGACGTGCCGGACCCGGATGGCGAGGATGTCATCGCCTTCGCCGCGACCGCGTCGCTTGATGGCGGCGCGTCCGATGCGAATGCCGCGCCCTGGGCGACGGATGACGAGGCGCCCGCCTCGATCGAGGGGCGATGGTCAAGTCGCTGGAATGGCGGAGCCGATCCGGCGATCCCGGGAGACAGCGCCGACCAATGGAAACCGGGCAGCGGCGAAGCACGCCGGGTCGGTGATCGCATCTTCCTGTCGTTCGACTGGCACGATGGCGCGCGCCGCGGCCTGATCGACGCGCGATACGAAAACGATGGCCGAATGACGGGCAAATATATCAACCTGTCATCGCCGGAGATTGTTCAGCCATGGGTCGGGCGACATATCGACGATCGCCGGATCGACGGGATGTGGCCCGGCGGGCGTCTCGATTTCCGGCGGTGATGCCGCGTTCAATCCGCCAGTTCGATCCACACCGGGGCATGGTCGCTGGTCTTTTCCCAGCCCCGGACATGGCGGTCGACCTGGGCAGTGACGAGGCGATCGGCGATGGCCGGGCTGAGCAGGAGATGATCAAGGCGGAGACCCGCATTGCGCCCGTACGCGTTCCGGAAATAATCCCAGAAGGTATAGATCGTCTCGTCCGGATGCATGGTGCGCAACGCGTCGGTCCAGCCCTGATCGGTCAGGCGGAAGAAGGCCTCGCGGACCTCGGGCGCGAACAGTGCATCGTCGATCCAGCGCTCGGGTTTGTAGATATCGCGCTCGGTCGGCATGACGTTGAAGTCGCCGGCGATGATCACCGGCATCTTGGTCGCGATCAGGTCTGCGGCATGGGCTATGAGCCGTTCGAACCAGCCGATCTTGTAGTCGAATTTGGGACCGGGCCGGGGGTTGCCATTGGGCAAGTAAAGGCCGGCGATCAGCACGCCGTTGACCGCCGCCTCGATATAACGGCTGTGCGTATCGTCCTCGCCGCCGGGCAGGCCGCGCCGTGTTTCGACCGGCATGCCGATACGGCTGAGGATCGCGACGCCGTTCCAGCTTTTCTGGCCATGCCAGATCGCTTCGTATCCGGCATCGGCGATCGCGGCTTCGGGGAATTTCTCATCCGGCGCCTTCAATTCCTGCAAGCAGACGACGTCCGGCCTGGCCTCGGCCAGCCAGCGCAACAATACGGCGAGGCGGCCATTGACGCCGTTCACATTATAGGTCGCTATCTTCATCTGGATGGCCCGGCGTGGAAACCTCGCGCCGCTCGCGGGTTGTTCAGGCAAGACAACGCATAAAGGACCAGAGCGATGCTCGAACATGTACCGGGATGGCTGGGAAGCCTGATGCGCAACGTCCGCGCCGGCCACGCCAAATTGCTTTGCGTCGAACCCGAACTGGGTAATCCGGGCGCCGAGATCGACTTGTCGAGCCCGGCCTTTGCCAATGGCGCGCGCCTGCCCGAACGTTTCACCGCCGATGGTGAGGGCGTCTCGCCGCCGTTGGTGTGGGGCGACGTGCCTGCGGGCACGGTGTGCCTTGCTTTGGTGGTCGAGGATCCCGATGCGCCGACGCCCAATCCACTGGTCCATGCGATCATGTGGGGCATCGCACCGCAAGAGCGGCGCTTGGCCGAGGGCGCGATCATCCCCGATGGGGAAGGTGACGCCGACGGGCACGATGTTGGGCGCAACAGTTATTTCAGTGAAGGTTGGTTGCCGCCCGATCCGCCGACCGGGCACGGCGCGCATGATTATGTGTTCCAGCTGTTCGCATTGTCGGAAACGCCGGTGATGGTGCCGAGCCCCGGGCGGGCTGCGATCCTTGACGCGATCAAGGGTAATGTCCTGGGCACCGGCCTGCTCACCGGAACCTATTCGCGCGGCGAACAGGCACCGGTGTCGCGTGGTGATTTCGGCGCGGCGGTTCCCGCATAGGCGATGCGCGGGGTCCAGACCGACCTGTTCGGTAAAGCCCCGCCGGTCGCGTTGCCGCCGGGGCTGCGCCATGCCGATGATATCATCGACGCGGCGGAAGAGCGGGCGTTGATCGCGCGGCTGGAGGGGATCGCGGTGACGCCGTTCCGTTTCCAGGGCTGGCTCGGCAAACGGCTCACTACGTCATTCGGCTGGCGGTATGATTTCGACGATGCGAGTTTCGGCCCGACCGAGCCGATCCCGGATTTCCTTTTACCGTTGCGCGACCGTGCGGCGCGCTTTGCAGGACTAGCGGCGGAGGATCTCGTCCAGGCTTTGATCGTGCGTTACGATCCCGGCGCGGGGATCGGCTGGCACCGCGACCGGCCGGTGTTCGAGCATGTCGTCGGTATCTCACTCGAGACGCCCGCCACCCTGCGCCTGCGCCGCCGCGTGGCGGGCGGGTTCGAGCGCGCCGCGCTGCCGCTGGCGCCGCGCTCGATCTATCATCTGAGCGGAGAGGCGCGACATAACTGGGAGCATAGCATCGTCGAGATGGACGTGCGGCGCTGGTCGGTGACGTTCCGCAGCCTGTCGGCAAAGGGGTTAAAGACGCTGAGCAGGGCGAAATAGCCGCCGCCTCATGTGGCGGAAGGCCGACGCGGCGATCAGCCTTGATCCATCAGCGCCGGAACAAAAGCGGCGAGATCGCGCGCGAGGAATCCCAGCGATCCCATCTTTCTGCTGAGCAGCGCACCGGCTTCGCCATGCAGCCAGACGCCCCAGGCCGTCGCGACGAGCGGCGTAGCGCCGCGTGCAAGCAGGCCGGCGATGATGCCGGCAAGCACATCGCCCGATCCGGCGGTGCCGAGACCTGGTGAGCCGCCGGCATAGCGGAGCAGGCCGCCGGCACCGTCGGCGATTAGCGTCTCGGTCGATTTGAGCGCGATGACCGCGCCGAACCGGGCGGCGGCGACGCACACGGCCGCTTCAGGGTCGCGCTCGATCCGACTCTTGTCGAAGCCGGTAAGTGCGGCAAGCTCGCCCGGGTGAGGAGTCATCACGATCTGCCCGGCGAGCGAGCGGATCGCATCCTCCTCGCCGTGCATCGCGGTCAGCGCGCCTGCGTCGAGCAAGGTCGATGCGTCGGGCCCGTGCCTTGCCAGCAACGCTTTCACCAGCATGGCGGTATGGGGCCGCGGCATCATGCCCGGGCCGATGACCAGGGTATCGCAAGAGTCGAGCCTCGGTTCGATGCGCTTGTGCGCCTCCGCCGCGATCTCACCATGCTTGTCGGCGGGTAGCGCGATCACGGCCGCTTCCGGAAAGGCGATGCCGAGCGCGATCGCCGCGGTGTCGATCGTCGCGAGCTGCACCTTGCCGGCGCCGGCGCGCAGGGCCGCTTCGCCGGTGAGCCGCAACGCGCCGGGCACGAAGGCGGAGCCGCCGACCAGCAACACCTTGCCGCGCGCATTCTTGTCGAGGCCATCGCCGATTGCCGGCAGCGGGTGGGCGGCGCGCCAGGAAGCGTCGATCGGCGTCATCCGCGCGCCGCCACCGGCGGGTCGTCCGCGCACGTCACCGGCACTGCCTCCTGTTCGACCGGTACGGTATAATTATAGCGGGCAAGGGCGAGCGCGCCACGCTTTCCGGCCGATGGATCGAGGTGATATTCGGTGACCGCGCAATTCGCCACATCGCCGTCGCGGTCGATGGCCAGGATCGTCGCCTCGTCGAGATTTTCGATGATGTAGCGCAAGCACAGCACGACGACCTGATGCGCGACGATCGCCACGCGGTGTCCGGAATGATGCAATGAAATCGTGTCGAGCAGCGAGCGCAGGCGCAGGATCACGTCGCACCAGCTCTCCCCGCCTGGCGGGCGATGGTAGAATTTGCCCAGGATCCGGCGGAATTCGGCCTGGTCGGGCATGATCTTCGCGACACCGGGCGTGGTCAGGCCGTCGAGCACGCCGAACTCTTTTTCACGCAGACGCTCATCGCTGCACAGGGGGTCGTCGGTTTCCTCCGTCCCGCCGGCTTCGCGGATCAGTTCGGCGGTGCGTATCGCGCGGACATAGGGTGACACGAGCACGACATTGGGCCGTTCACCGGATGGCATCGCTGCAAACCAGCGGCCCAGCGCGCGCGATTGTTCTTCGCCGAGTTGACTGAGCGGTACATCGACGTCGCGGCCAGTGAGCGCGATGCGATCGAGCTTCGCTTCATGTGCGGCATCGCGCGCGACATTGCCGGCACTCTGCCCATGGCGAATTACCCATAGTGTTTCGGGCCAGCGGTTCATGATGGGATAACCGGGATGCGAGGCTGGTGTTCCCCCCGGATATCGTTCCGCGCGGCCGACAGCGGCGTCATGGCAGGATCGCGTCGAGTTCCGACGGGCACAATTCCCGTTCGAGCTGATCCCTGGTGCATTGGTCCGGTCGTTTGTCGGGCCGCCAGCGATGGAGGCGGGTGGCATGGCGGAAACGGTCGCCGGTGACCTGATCGTAAATCACCTCGACCACGCATTCCGCCCTGAGCGGACACCATTCGGCCGATTTGCCCTGGTTCCACCGGCTTGGGCCGCCCGGCGCCTTGCCGGTGAAGCCCGGCTGCTCGACCAAAGGTTCGAGCTTGTCGAGCAAGCGGGGGCGATCGGCAGCGGCCAGACCGGACACGAAGCCGACATGGTTGAGCTCGCCCGCCGTATCGTAGAGCCCGAGCAGCAGCGAGGCGATGCCGGTGCCGTCGGCTGTGCGGCGGAACCCGCCGACCACGCAGTCCGCCGTGCGCAACTGCTTGACCTTGAACATTGCGCGCTCGCCGGGGCGGTAAGGCTGGTCGAGCGGCTTGGCGATGACCCCGTCCAGTGCACCGCCGGCGGTGGCGAGCCAGGCGCGTGCCCGAACGATGTCGCAGCTGGCGGGAGAAAGGCGCAGCATGTCGGTGTCGATCGCGCGGTGGAATGTCTCCAGGGCGGCGCGGCGTCGGTCGAGGGGCAGGGCGAGCAAATCGCGCTGGCCCTGGCCGAGCAAGTCGAAAGCCATGAATTGCGCCGGCGTCTCGCGCGACAATCGTGCGATACGGCTCGGCGCGGGATGCAGCCGCGCCTGCAGGGCGTCGAACGAGAGGACATTGCCGATCGACAGGATGATCTCCCCATCGATGATGAAGCGGGATGTCCGGCAAGCGGCAAATGCCGCGACCAGTTCCGGAAAATAGCGCTGCAACGGCTTGCCCGACTTCGACCAGAGCGCGACCTCTTCACCGTCGCGCACCACGATCGCGCGAAAGCCGTCCCATTTGGGTTCGTACTGCCAGCCCGGACCGCCTGGCAGCTGGGCGACGAGCTTTGCTTCCATCGGCGCGAAGGGCGCGCCGATCATGCGCGGGCGTACCGGAACAGGAGACTCGCGCTTGTGCGGGAAACCGGAACGTCCGCGACACGTTCGGTAGATAGTGTCCCTGTAAACAAAGGTGTTTCATGACCCATAGTCCGCCCATTCCGCCGCATAACCAGTCGCCTTATCCGCTGCAGGAACCGCCGCACGAGCATCATGAGCCCCTGCCCGAGGCGGCGGCGGCCGAGGAAACTCCCGCGATCAGCACTAGAGCGCTTGGCATCGGCGCGGTGGTCGGCATCGGCTCCGCGGCGATCGTTGCCGGCTTGCTCTATGCGCGAAGCGGAACAGACGCGGCCAAGCCGAAGCCCACGCGCAAACCCCGTGTTGCCACTAGCAAGGCGACAACCGCCAAACCCGCGCGAAAGACGGCGGCCAAAGCGGCGGGAAAGACGCCGGCCAAGACGGTACGTAAGCCCGCCGTGCGCCGGGTGAGCGCAGCCAAGGCCTGATCGCGAAAATCCGGGCCGGGAAGGCGTCAGCGTACGCTTGTCCGGCCCGGGGCTCATCGGCCTTCGATCATTTTCTGCGACCGGCTACCCGGGGCCATTCATTCGGCCCGCGTCGCCGCATTGGGATTGTCGTCATCGTCGACGGCGTCGCCCGGGCCATGATAACCAATGCTGCTTCGTCCATCGGGACCAGCTTCATCGGGGTTTCCCTTGGCCTGCGACGGATCCTTGTAAGCGCCACCGCCGCTTTCGCCGCCGCCGGTACGACCGCCGCCATCGCTCTTGCTCACGTCATCTGACCGGTCGCGTCCGGTTTGCTTATTGTCCTGTGACATTACGGTCCTCCTTTTCGTCGCCGGATCGCGTGTTGGGATCAGGCGTTTTGGGATCAGGCTGGGGCAATTGCCCATCACCGGTGGCGGTGTCGCTGTCATAATCTTCGCCGGGGCTGCCGCCGCCGGCGCCCATGCCGCTGCCATGGACTTCGCCGGTGCGGCTGTCGATCGAGGCGCGCTTGCCGTTTTCGGGCGGGATGTCGGGGGTTCGGGATGCGGTCATCGGCTCTCTCCTCTCGACGTCAACGGGTGCCGGGAGCATGCGTTCCGCTCAGGTCAAATGCAGGCCGCCATCGACGTCGAGCACCACACCGGTGACGAAGCGGTTAGAAATCAGGAAATGGATCGCGCTTGCCACTTCCGCGGGCTGGCCGGCGCGGCCGAGCGGCGCCTTGCCTGCCTGGGTATCGAACATCGCCGCCGGTTTGTCCGCCCACCATCCGGTTTCGATCACTCCGGGCGAGACAGCATTGACGCGGAGCGGTGCGAGTTCGCGGGCGAGTGTCGGGACCATGCGTTCGATCGCGCCGTTGATCGCCGCCAGGCCGGACGTGCCGGGATTGGCCAGGCGCGACGAGGCCGCGGTGATGAAGGTAATCGATCCATCCGTCGCGAGATGTGGCAACGCAGCCCGGGCGGCGTGCCACTGGACCCAGAATTTCGCTTCGAATCCGCGTCTCAGCCCTTCCGGATCAATTGCCGGGAAGGACCCGGCTCCGGCGCCGCCCGAGGCGGCGATGACGAGATGGTCGAACGGGGCGATACGGGCGAAGAGCGCCGTAATCGCATCATGGTCGGTGGCGTCGACCGCCTCGCCCTGCGCGCGCGGACCCAGCGCGCCGATCGCCGCGTCGAGTTTCGCAGGATCGCGACCGATTACCGTGACCCTCGCCTGGTTTGCGATGGCCAGTTCGGCGGTGGCCAGGCCGATGCCCGACGTCCCGCCGAGAATAACGATGTGCGACGCGATCATGATGTCATCTCCCGAAGCGACGCCGTGTTGCTTAGATCAGCCCAAGCGCCCGCGCCCTGATTGCGGCGTCGGTGCGGTTGGTCGCGCCGATTGCGGCGATCGCCTGGGCAACATGGGTCTTGATCGTGGCGGGGGACAGATCGAGGTGGCGCGCGACCTCCTTGTTCGAATACCCCTCCGCCACGAGGCGCAGTACCTCGGCCTGACGCGGTGTCACGATCGGCTTCGTAGAGCGCGTGTCTGACTGGATGTCGCGTACGGGTTCGGATTGTGTGCCCGCGGCAAGGTCGGCGACGCGCTGGGGTATGTAACGGCCGCCAGCAAGGATCAGGTCGATCGCCGCCATGATGATCTCCGTGCCCGACGTTTTGGGCACGAAGCCGGCCACCCCGCCGCCGATCAGGTCGAGCAGCAGGCGGTCGTCATGTGATCCTGTGATCACCAGCAACGGCATACCGGGCGCGGCGCGGCGCAGACCGGCGATGCCGCCCCGTTCGTCCGCGCCGGGCATGGTCAGATCGGCAAGACACAGATCGGGTGCTGCCGCCGCCTTGTCCCAGGCTTCGGGAAAAGTTGCTGCCAGAATGATCGTTGCGTCCGGCCAGCGCCGGCCGATCGCGCCGGCCAGCGCGTCGCGCACCAGCGCATGGTCGTCGCAGATCAGGCAGCTTCGCATGAGTGCCTCTGGTCGGCGGGTGGTGTGGCATGGATCGTCTCGACTTTCGCCGTGCGCCGCGCTGCCGGCAGGCCGATGAAGAAGGCGCTGCCCCCGGTCCAACGCCGATCAAGATCGAGCGCGCCGCCCTGCAACTCGGCGAGCCGTCGCGCCGAGGAGAGGCCGAGACCGAAGCCGCCGCGATTCTCCGCGCCGTGATCCGACCCTTGTGCGAAGTCGTCGAACAGAGTGCCGATATCGACGCCCGAGATGCCACGCCCGTCGTCGATCACCCAGAGCATAGCGCCGCCGGCGGTGAGCCGCGCGCCGATCAGGACGCGCGTGCCATGGGCATGACGCACGGCGTTGGCGACGAGGTTGCCCAAGGCGCGCCGCAACAGGTGCGGATCGGCGGTTGCGGCGATACGGCTTGTCACCGTGACGATGCGTGTACCGGCCGCCTGCGCCGCAGCGTCATGGTCGAGCGCGGTCGCCGCGACGACGTCATCGAGCGCGATCTCGACCGGTTTCGCGCGGATCGCGCCAGCGTCGAGCCGAAGATGGTCGAGCATCGATTCGATCAGCGCCTGAATCGAAGTGAAGGCGCTGCGCGCACCGGCGGCCGCGCTGTCGCGCGCCACCGGGTCGGGGGTGTTGAGCGCAGTGTCGAAGAACAGGCTGGCAGCCTGAATAGGCTGTTGCAGATCGTGGCTGGCCGAGGCGATGAAGCGCGTCTTTGCATCGCGCTCTGCGCGCAAGATGGCGAGGGCGCGTTCCAGCGCCTCGGCAGCGCGCTCGCTCATCTGGCGT
The DNA here is from genome assembly GCF_014171475.1 of Sphingomonas sp. So64.6b. Taxonomy (NCBI): domain Bacteria; kingdom Pseudomonadati; phylum Pseudomonadota; class Alphaproteobacteria; order Sphingomonadales; family Sphingomonadaceae; genus Sphingomonas; species Sphingomonas sp. So64.6b. The sequence goes on along the minus strand of NZ_CP048817.1, from coordinate 3,193,479 downwards.
GCCGCCGATGCTTCGTCGGCGGTACGCCAGATCAACCGGCGGATCGCGATCAGCGCGATGCCGGCCATGGTCAGGAAGCCGGCGAGCGGCATCGCATAGGGCATATCGTAACTGATTACGAAGGCGGACAGCGACACGAGCAAAGCGAAGCAGCCGACCATCGACATCGAATTGCCGTTGGCCATCATGACCATCGCGATGAACCAGAAATAGAGATAGATCATCAACATCCGCAGCGGTTCACCCGCCGCCGGCAGCAGGATCCAGACGCTAGCGGCGATGCCGCCGCAGAACAGGATCGTGACGAGCTGCGTCATGCGAACCCAGAAGCGAGCCGAGCGCGCGGCCCGCCAGCGCGGGACGGCGAACGCCGCGAGCGATCCCGACAACAACAGGACGCTGGTTGTCATGAAGGCAAGCCACCCATTCAGCAGCAAAGGTGCCACCAGTCCGGCGAATTCCGCCCGGATGAAGATCAGCACGCTGGTCATCACGACGATCCCGACCATCGCCGTGCGCGCGCGTCCCCACATCTCCGCCGTCTCGTCGGGACGGAGCATCGAGCCAGGATCGGGAAGTCCGCGCAAAACCATGCGTCCGTGTGTCCCCCTGGTCGCGCTGGTGCGATGCGACCTGACCCCCAATTCAATCGGCCATCCGGTTCGGCCATCTGGCCGATACGTCAAACCACGTTTCCAGCTTAATCAATAACTCACGAGCGACTTCAACGACTTTTTTCGTCGAAGCCGGAGAAATCGCTCCGCCTTGGGCCGGAACAGCGCTGGTCACGATAAAAATAGCGAGAACGGGGAAATACAATGCGTACCTATTTGACGTTGGCCACCGCAATGGCCGCCATCTTCTTATCAACCGCGGCATATGCTCAGGACGATTCGGGCGACGATACCGGTTTTTATGCCGGCTTGTCGGTCGGGCTTGCGTCGGTCCAGGATACCGACATCCGGTATTACGACGCCGGCGGCACGTTCGGGGGAACGGGCGCGATGGACAGTGTCGATGGGCATATCGACACCAAGAGCGCGGCCGAGTTCAAGGGCGTGCTGGGATATGATTTCGGCATGATCCGCGGTGATCTGGAAGTCGCATATCAGCGCAACAAAGCCAGCGCGCTGACCATCGACAAGGTCAATGGCTCGGCGGTGACACTGGACGCGGGTGATGCGGCGGATGTCTGCGATTATCTCGAAGCGACGGGCTGCTCGGTGTCGGGCAACACGATCGCGTTCGGCGGCGGCAGTCGGGTGCGGCAGCTGACCGCGATGGCCAATCTGTGGGTCGATGTGCCGGTCGGCAAGGTCGTCACGCCTTATGTCGGCGGCGGCGTCGGCGTGGCCGGGTTCGAGATCGACGGCGAAGGCAAGGCGCGCTTCGCCTGGCAGGTCGGGGCCGGCGTCGCCTTCAAACTGTCGGACCATGTCGCGCTGACCGCCGATTTCCGCCACCGCGAAGCAAAGGGTGGCAACCTGCCTTACGACGCGTCATCCGGGTTTACGGTCGGCAAGATCCACACCAACAGCGTGAGCGCGGGCGTGCGCTTCACCTTCTGACGGCAATCGCCGCCGCCATCCATTCGCACATCCAAACGCCTATCCAAACGCTCTGGGGGAGCTTCATCATGCGCCGTACAATTTCGAGTCTGATGGTCCTGGGCATGATGTCGGGATGTGGTGGCGGCAACGACACGTCCGGAACGACCGCGCCAGCGGGCGATACGCAAGCGCCGGTGCTGACGCTGGCCGCGCCGGCGACGATCGAGGGCGGGCAGACCGTTGCGTTGAACGCGACGGTCACCGACAATGTCTCGACCGGGTTGACCCCGGCGATCACCTGCACCGGCGGCACGCTGACGGGTACGATGCTGGCGACGCCGGTGGTGACGGCGGCGACGACGATCACCTGCACCGCGACCGCGACCGACGCAGCAGGCAATCGCGGCAGCGCGAGCGTGTCGATCAGCGTGCAGCCGACGACGGCGACACTGGCTCCGGCAAGCGGGCTGGACACTTTGCGGGCCGGGCAGTTCGGCCTGCTGGTGGCGGCAAATCTGCCGCTGACTGAGGAAAGCTATACCGGCACGCTCGACGGCAATCCGGTTACCCTGTTGCGCGGCGGCGCCGATGCGCTGGGGTTCGCGGTACCAGGCAATCTGGCGGCGGGCGCGCACCGGCTGAACGTCACGATCGGCACGCGCAGCTACAGCTTCACGATCAACACCACGGCCGCCCCGGCAGTCGGCGACGCGAAGACCGTGGTGCGCGATGCGCTTACGGCGAGCAAGGCGTCGATCGACGCCTTGCTCGCCGCCGATGGCGCGACGATGACATCGGCCGTACGCGCGATACTGACCGATTATAGCGCCAAGCTGGGCACCGGCCTGAGCCAGATCGACGGTTTCACCGCGGCGGAGCTCGCCGATATGGCGATCGTGCTGCAAGCCAATTCGGTCACCGCCGCCAGCTTGCGTACCAACGGCGGCGCCCGACAGAGGGCATCGGCAATCTCCATTACGAGTTGCGATCTTGCCGCCGTTGCTGCGGGGGTGGCCGTGACTGGTGTGGTGGCGCTGACCATCGGTGGAAAATTGACCATCCGAACCGGCACCGTTCCCGGCGTTCTGGTCGGCGTGGTGCTGTCGCTGCCTGGGGCGATCGCGGCGGGTTATGCCGCCGGCCTCGCGATGGAAGCCGCTTATGGCCATTGTGTCGACGAAGTTTCCGCAGCGATCAAGCCGGCCGACCAGGGCCAATCGGGACGGCGGGCGAAGAACTATGTTGCCGCGATCGCCGTCGCGAACCGGACCGGTTTCAGAAACAAGGTGGCGTCCAACTTCACCGTGGAGGTCAAGAAGGCGGTCGATCCGGCGTCGGTCGGGCTGCTCGCGACAACATATTCATTGTTCGCCCAGGCGATCGGATCGCTTACCTTCGCGCCGGAAGCGCTGAAGCGCACAGTGAAGCCGTTCGTGCCCGAATATAGCGAAACGGTGCCATCGGCGCAGATCTCGCTCGGTGCCATTTCAGTGGGGACGATCGCCGGATCGAAGGGCGGGTCGGGTGATATTGTTACATTGACGTTCAAGACAACCGAGACCCAACCCGCGGAGCAGAACGTCAATTTCGATTTCGTGCTCAACAATTCCGGTGGCCAGCCGATCAATGTGCCCGCGCAGTTGATCATCGCGCTGCCCGGTGCGGACGACGCGGCGATCTCCACGACGCAGGATGAGCTGGTCAGTTCGACCGTGCAGGTGCGTGGCGCCGATACGCTGGAAGTGGTGACGCAGCCCGCACACGGCACGGTGACGCTGCGCGACAGCGGGGCGTTCGCTTATACGCCGGCGGACAGATATTTCGGCAGCGACAGCTTTACCTATCGCGCGCGTAATGCGGAGGGCGTGTCGCGCACGGCGACAGTGGCGATCACCGTCGTCCGCAAGTTCGATGGGCAGTGGAATATGACCAGCCGGACGACCACCACCAGCCAGTCGCAACCCGGCCTTTGCCCGAACGAGACCAATAGTTTCTCGATCACCGTGTCGAAGATCTCGGACACGCAATACACCACATCCTATCAGGGCTTCCCAATCACGCTGACCATGTCGAGCAAGGACGACCCAGCCGGATTGGCGGGATCGACGACCGTTACCTATGACGACGACCCCGGCCAGACGACCGAAACCGTCAACGCGCGTATTCCAGACAGCTCGCACATCACCGCGAGCGGATCGTTCAGCTATTCAGGTCCGAACAATAGCCGGTGCAGCGGAACAACATCGGTGACCGGCGTGCGGCCATAACGGGCCCGGCGGGCGGCTCTCGGCCGCGCTCACCGTCAGCATGACATCGGGGCGGCGACTTCACCATCGCCTGAACCGTGTGGGGCTGGCAGTCTTTGGGGCGACCACCGGAGGCTGCCAGCAATCCATGCCTATGCCGCCTGCGCCACGATCCATTCGCGAAACGCGCGCATCGCGGCATTTTCCGGCCGCGACATCAGCCGGGTCAGCCAATAGCGCCCGGCGGCGAGTTCGGTTGCGAAGGGCTGGACCAGCCGCCCTGCGGTCAGGTCGCGTGTGAACATGCGCGCCGGGGCGAGCGCGACGCCGCGCCCGGCGATCGCCATGCTGACCATCACCACCGAGCTGTCGAAGACCGGTCCGCGCGCTTCTGGATAAGACCGGGCTGGATAAGACCGGGCTGGATAGGATTGGGGCGGGCAGGATATCCCCGCCTGATCGAACCAGCGCGGCCATTCGTCGGCGCGGTAGGAGCGCAGCAGGGTTTCGCGCTGCAGATCCTCGACGGTTGCGATGCGTGCGGCGATCGACGGCGCACACAATGCGGTGAGCGGCGCATCCATGATCGGCTCGGCCTGCGTCCCGTGCCACGCGCCGTCGCCGAAGCGGATCGCACAATCGAGCCCTTCGCCGGCAAGATCGACCCGATTGTTATTGGTCAGCACGCGCAGATCGACCTGCGGATGGTTGCGGGTGAAATCGGGCAGCCGGTCAAGCAGCCAACCCGCCGCGAACGTGCCGACCACGCCCAGCGTCAGCACTTCACGCACGCCGCCGGGGCCGTGGCGCTCAAGCGCGATGCCGATGCGGTCGAACGCATCCTCGATGACGGGGATCAAGGCGAGGCCTTCATCGGTCAGCGCCAATCCGCGTGGCAGACGGCGGAACAGTGCGCTGCCCAGCCGGCGCTCGAGCAAAGCGACCTGATGGCTCACCGCGCCCTGGCTGACACAGAGTTCAAGCCCGGCGCGAGTGAAGTTGAGATGGCGTGCCGATGCCTCGAAGGCACGCAGTGCGTTGAGCGGGAGATGGGCGCGATCCATGCCTGATCCATGAATTCAATTCATGGCCAAGTCCAGAGAAGATGCTTTGTGAAGCGCGGGCTGGGCGGTCATTCTCCATCGCGACCTGATTGGAGGATGGATGATGAAGTTGAGGGTGATGGCGAGTGCGGCCAGTGTGGCTGGTGCGATAATGCTGCTGGCAGGTGTAGGAAGCGCGCATGGCGACGATCCGCTGACCCGGCCAATCGCGCCTGAATCTGCCAAGCGCTGGCTCGGCCCGCAGGTCCCGACGCGCATATACGGCAATAGTTATCTTGTGGGCTTTGCCGACCTTAACGTGGCGCTGATCCGCACCAGCGCCGGGCTTGTGCTGATCGACGCGGGGGTGCCGCAGGGGGTCGCAGCGGTCGAGGCGAATATCCGCCGGCTCGGTTTCCGGGTGAAGGACGTCAAATATATCCTCAGCACCGAACCGCATTTCGACCATGCCGGTGGTCTCGCCGCACTGGCGCGCGACAGTGGCGCAACGGTGGTGGCGAGCGTCGCCGCGGCGGCGGCGTTGCGCCGCGGCACGATCGGCCCGGACGATCCGCAATTCGGGCTGGTGGTGGATTTCCCCGGCGTGACGCGAGTCCGCGCGGTGGCCGATGGCGAGAAGCTGACGCTGGGCAACACGGTGATCACCGCCATTGCCACGCCCGGTCATACCGCGGGCAGCATGAGCTGGACCTGGCGGTCGTGCGAGCGTCGCAAATGCCTGAACATGGTGTTCGGATCGAGCCTGAATCCGGCATCGGCGGATGATTATCGTTACACCGATCCGGCGCATGCTTTCGTCATTGCGGGATTCCGCCGGAGCTTTGCCGTGATGCGGAAGCTGCCCTGCGACATCCTGTTCAGCGCACACCCTAGCCAGTCCGGCGGCGACGAGAAATTCACCGCGTTGCGCAAACGGCCGGTGCCCAACCCGTTCATCGACCGTGGCGCATGCCGAACGGTCGCGACGAAATTCGAAACGCTGCTCAACGCGCGGATTGCGAAGGAGGGGGTGCGTTAGGGCAATTTCGGGCGCCATTGATCCACGCCCGCCGTTCGCCCTGGGCTTGTCGAAGGGCCCGCTCTCCACGAAGGATATACCTTGTGGAGATAGGGGCTTCGACAGGCTCAGCCCGAACGGTGGGGAGGATGGTTCGCCCGTACGAAGTTCGCGCCTATTGCGCCGGCGGTCCGTCGCTGCCGGACTCACCGTGTCGCCGTCCGCCGCCCGGGCCGGGCGCGATGCGGGGCAGTTCGTCCTTCTCGATTTTGCCGTCGCCATTCTTGTCGAGCAGCGTGAAGCGGTGTTGCGCGGCGCTTTCGAATTCGCCGGGATCGACGCCGCGGTTGAAATTGGCATCGGCGACGGTGACCGGTTCGGGATAGTCGAAATAGCTAAAGCCCGCGGCGCCCTGTTTGCCTTCGGTCATACGTGCCGCGCCGCCGCCGCTGGATGAGTCGCCGCCGCCCGCAGAGTCGCCACCACCACTACCGCCCATGCCGCCGCCGCGATGGCCGCCGCCGCCACCGCCATGGCCACCACCACCGCCGCCGCGCCGCTTGCCACCGCCACCGCCGCCCGGACGGCCGCCGCCGGCCATGCCACGCACGCGGATTTCGGGGGCCATCGTGGTTTCGTAATAGTCGATATCGTCGGGGTCGATCTCACCGTCATGCTGGCGATCGAGCACTGCAAAGAAGCGCGCTGCATCGCGCGAAAATTCCTGTCGGTCGAGTGCACCGTCATGGTTGGTATCGGCGCCGTCGAACCAGCGATCGACCGGCTTGTCGCCGCGGAACGGCTCACCCATCGGGCTGATGAACAGCCGGCCATGCGGGCGCTCGCCGGCCATGCCGGGTGGGGCTGCGGCGGGCGCGCCCGGCGGCGGGGTGTCCTGCGGCTGCGCCCAGGCGGCGCCTGCTATCGTGGTGAGGGTCAGGAAAGTCAGGCAGTTCAGCAGGCTCTTGCGCATCGCGTCGGCACTCCGTCGAGTCGCCCCCGCGCGTCACAAGCGCTGGCTTCGCGGCAATTTGATGGCTGTGCGCCGGGCGTCGTTCAAACGGATGACGCGAGCGGAATGTGGTCCTGCCCGCCCCCGACCTGACCCGCCCCTGACCTGACCCGCACTTTGATCCGATCGGCGCTTTGATCTAACGCGGCTGCTCGAAGCCCTCGAGTCAGCGGTGGTCAATGCCTGTCGACGATCGTCCATCGCCCGTGCTGCGCGCCTATCTGATGCTCGTGCTGGTCATGCTGTTCTGGGCCGGCAACGCGATCGTCGGGCGCGCGGTGCGGTTCGATATCCCGCCCTTCATGCTGGCGCTGGTGCGCTGGACCGGCGCTCTGTGCATCGTCGCGCCGCTCGCCTGGCGGCATCTCGGCGCGGACCGGGCGGCGCTGGCGCGGCACTGGCAGGCGGTGCTGGTGCTTGGCCTGGTCGGCGTCGCGGCGTTCAACGCATTGCTTTATTCGGGACTGCGCCTGACCACCGCAACCAACGGGCTGCTGATCCAGGCGGCGATCCCCGCGCTGGTGCTGGCCTGCAACTTCGCTTTCTTTCGCGAGCGCGCGTCGGTGCGACAACTGGGCGGTATCGCGCTGTCGACGCTCGGCGTTGCGGTGGTGGTGTGCCGGGGCGATCCGGTGACGATCCTTGGCCTGCATTTCGGTGCGGGCGACTTGCTGATCCTGGGCGCGGTGCTCGCCTGGGCGTTTTACACCAGCCTGCTCCGGCTGCGCCCGGACGTGCATGCGCTGAGCTTCCTTGCGGTCACCTTCCTGATCGGCGCGCTGGTCATGCTGCCGCTCGCCGCGACCGAGTGGCGCGAGATCGCCGCGATCCGCTGGCGGCCGGAGATCTTTGCCGCCTTCGCCTATGTCGCGGTGCTGCCCTCGGTGATCGCCTATTTCCTGTACAATCGCGCGGTTGCGATGATCGGCGCGGGCCGGGCGGGGCAGTCGATCAGCCTGATGCCGCTGTTCGGCGCATTGCTCGCGGCGCTGCTGCTGGGCGAGCCGCTGCATGGCTATCATCTGGTCGGGATGGGGTTGATTCTAGCGGGGTTGCTGGTGGCTGCGTTGGCGAGAATACGGGGGAGTTGATGGTCGCAATTGGTGAACGGTCAAGTCCGTCGCAATAGTCGAGTGCAATAGGAATATCTGCTTTAGACCAGTTGCGGCTATTCCTCGGACGTCTAAACCAGGACCGAAGCGGACTTGTCGATTTGAAGCGGTCATCGCCTGAAGATGGGGAGTAGCGTCGTGCGCGGAGTGTTGATCGCCGACATGGTTGGATTGGTGACTGCCTGCTGGTCGCGGATGAATTATGATCGATCTCCGCAAAGTGAACTCGGGACCGACGGCAATATCACTCCGGGCAAAATCAGTGCGGCGGTCATAACATTTTTTGGCGTTGCGATGGTCATGATCGGTATCGCTTTGATCTTTTTTGGTGTGCTGGCGGCAGGCTTTATTTGTCTCCTGCCGGGCATCGCGCTGATCATTTTTATGGGGTCATCGCTTTCCGGCATGCATGACGTGAGCTGGAACTCAACGAACGTTAGTGGTCCGTCTCGGTTGTTTGGGCCAAGTCTTGGACGCAGCCGCACGACCATCCGGTGGGACGAAATTGTTTCCACCGGAAAGACCACCACCAGCTACTGGTTCATTCAATCTCGCGATGGGCGGCGAATATACTGGAGCTATCTGTATCCCGGCTATGGGAGATTTGTGGACAGCTTGTTATTGAATCGGCCGCAGATGATGCTGCCGGAAGACTTGCGCTGACAAATGGTTGCGGCGGTCGGCAGCCGACCCGGTGGCAGTCGTTCGACCGACCGTGTATGAAAGGCAATGCGCGGGCAAATCAATGCGATTTTTAGGATCGATGGCGGCGACGGAGATCAGGATTTCTTTGGTCTTTCAATGCTTGCCCGCCGAGTGTCTGAGCCGTGGTTTGGCGGTATTCTGCTGGGCGAAGAAGCGTATCTGCTACTGCTAATCAGCGGTAGGCATGCGGGCGAATATATAGCTGTAACATCACGTCAAGTTGCATCGCTTTCCGATCAGCTCGCAAATGGTCCTTTGGCAAGTGTTGTGGTGCATAGGCTGCTCCAGCCGGGCGGAAACTTTGCTCCCACCCAGGAATCCACTCCCGCTAATGGCATGGCCGCTATCGAAGCCTTGTAAGGAACCCATTATCTAAACGGCAGCTGGCCATCGATCTCGGTCGTCCGGCGGCCGGGGTCGATGCCGAAAGCGCCGGTCGGCAATCGGCCCCGTTGCAGACGTAGCTCCATCACCTGGCGTAGCCCAAAGCGGACGATGCCAAGCGATGATGGGAAGAGACGGGGCAGCCGATGAGATACGCAACCGGGGCAGAAATGGCGGTTGGCGACGAGGTCCTTGCCGACGGCATGAGCGGCGTCATCGTCTGCGACTTCGACAATCGCCGGTTCGCCAAAGGCTATGAAGACTGGGATGTTCCGACGGTCGAGATGCTTGGCGGCGGCACGTTATCAGCGGGTGTGATGGTCGAGACCAAAGAGGCAGGTTTGATCCACTATGAAAACGGCGCCAGTGGAATCGCCGCTATTCGCACGGCTCGCTCTTAGCGGAAGTCCGATTTCGCGCGAAACTTGGCGATTTGGCCTGCCGAGTCAGCCTTCAAGAATGGCTATCAGATCGGTCAATCCAATCAATATGGGCGGACTTTCCCACCCCCGCCGAGATGCGTGGGTCGGGTCGCCGGTAACGCGAACACGCAGGCATCGCTCAGCTCGCCCGACAATGATCTCTCCATGGATCATATAATGGCAATGTGATCGATAGACCGAACATTTATTCATCAGGGTTGTTTTGTATCGCTAAAAGTATATGGTCTATCCATAGACCATATCGCCATCATATGATCGATGGATTGGACAAAGATGCCCGCGACCTCGAAACATGTTTATGGCCGTTACACCCGCGAGGCGGTTATCGTGCTGGGCAAGCTTATTGCGCTGGGCCGCAAGCGCCGTCGCATGACCGCGCAAGTGTTGGCCGAACGGGTCGGCATCTCGCGCGGGACGCTGCAACGGCTTGAACGGGGTGATCCCAAGGTCGAGATCGGCGTCGTGTTCGAGGCTGCCGCGATCGTCGGCGTCGCGTTGTTCGAATCCGATCTGAAGCAGCTCACGACCCTGTCCGATCGCACCGCCGATCGGTTGGCTCTGCTGCCGAAATATGTTCGCGAGCCTGCCGATACGGTAGATGATGACTTCTGACTTGCCCCATCCGACCGAGGCGTTCGTATGGACCTGGCTTGCCGGTGCGACGGCGCCGGTGGTCGCGGGTCGGCTGATCGCGCGCGACGATATGGTGCGGTTTGCCTATGGTCGCAGCTATCTGGCGCGCGCCGATGCCCAGCCGCTTTACGAACCTGAACTGCCGCTGCGATCCGGGTTGCTGCCGCTGCCCGCAGGGATGACCATCCCGAGTGCGATCCGCGATGCCGCGCCCGATGCCTGGGGACGCCGGGTCATTCTCAACCGCGCCTTTGGCGTGAAGGGCGATGCGTTGAACGATGTGCGGCTCGACGAGCTGGTTTTTCTGCTCGAATCCGGGTCAGATCGGATCGGCGCGATCGATTTCCAGCGCTCAGCCGAAATCTATGCGCCGCGTGCGACCACCGCGACACTTGATCAATTGATGGCATCGGCGGCGCGGGTCGAACAGAATCTGCCGCTCTCGGCCGAACTGGACCAGGCATTGCACCATGGCAGCTCGATCGGCGGGGCCCGGCCAAAGGCGCTGGTCACCGCCGGTCAGCGGAAATTCGTCGCCAAATTCTCCTCGACCGGCGACGTCTATAGCGTCGTTCGGGCGGAATATGTCGCCATGCGGCTGGCGGCGCTGGCGGGGCTGAATGTCGCGGGCGTCACGCTTGAGCATGTGTCGGGGCGCGATGTGTTGCTGATCGACCGTTTCGACCGGATCGCAGCCGGCGATGACCAATGGACCCGTCGCGCGATGGTCTCCGCGCTGACCATGCTTGGTCTTGACGAGATGATGGCACGCTATGCCAGCTATGAGGATCTGGCGGAGATTGTGCGCCACCGCTTCGCCGATCCCGGCAAGACATTGCGCGAATTGTTCGGGCGAATCACTTTCAACATATTGGCCGGCAACACCGACGACCATGCGCGCAACCATGCCGCTTTCTGGGACGGCGCGGCGCTGACGCTGACGCCGGCCTATGACATTTGTCCACAGGGCCGCGCGGGCCAGGAAGCGACGCAGGCGATGCTGATCGTCGGCGACGACCGGTCCAGCCGGATCGAAACGGCGCTGGCCGCGGCGCCGCATTTCCACCTCGATGAAGCGGCGGCGACCGCGCTGATCGCGGCACAAGTCCGCGTGATCGGCGACAAATGGCACGCTGTTTGTGATGAGGCCGGGATGGGCGCGGTCGATCGCGCGTTTTTGTGGGGTCGGCAATTCCTCAACCCTTATACGACCATCGGCTTGCGCAGTGCGGCCGCGTCGCTCGACGTTCTGGTCGCCGGGGTTCGCGAAGGCCGTGACGGTGATGCGACCGGGGTCTGACCGCGCGCGACCCGATTCGAGGGCCAATGATCACAAGCCGGATATTGTCGAGTTCCCGCTTTGCTGATACATGCGGCGACGTTCCGGCACCGAGAAGAAGGAGGGCCAGTGATGATGACATCGACCGCGTACCGCCCCCTCCCCGCCGCAACGGGCCTTGGCAAACACCGCCATTAGGTCCTGAGGCCGCCCCGATCGGGCGTCTTTCCGCGACACTTTTCTCGACATTGCTATAGGAGCCGGCGCGTCCCCTGCGCCGTGTCACGAATCCATGACTCATGTTCGCAACAAGAGCCGCGCCGGCGTGATCGGTGCCGTGCTTTCCTTCACGTTCGCGCACTGGGCGCGGCAGCGTGGCCGGGCGCTGTTGATCGGCCTTGCCATCTCGGCAGCCACGGCGACCGAGATCTTCGTGCCGATGTCCGCCGGCAAGCTGGTCGACGCGCTCGCGACCGGTGCGCGCGGCGAGGCGCTGTGGCTGTTCGCGGCGATGGCCGCGCTTGGCCTGGCGATGCTTGGGCTGCGCCATCTCGCCTGGATGAACGTCGTGCCGTTCACGCTGCGGCTGATGGGCGATGTCGCCGAGGACGCGTTCGCCCGGGTGCAGCGTTTCTCCTCCGACTGGCACGCCAATGGTTTCGCAGGGTCCACCGTGCGCAAGATTTCGCGCGGCATGTGGGCGCTCGACACGCTCGACGATGTGTTGTTGCTCGCGCTGCTGCCCTGTTTCGTGGTGCTGACCGGCACCATGCTGCTGCTCGGCTGGCACTGGCCGTTGCTTGGGCTGGTGATGGGCGTGGGCGCGGTGATCTATGTCGTGCTGACGCTGGCCCTGGCGACGCGCTGGGTCGCGCCGGCCGCGTCGTTGTCCAATGGCTGGGACACGCGGATCGGCGGGCTATTGTCCGACGCGGTCGGCGGCAACGCAGTGGTCAAGTCGTTCGGCGCGGAGGCGCGCGAGGAAGCGCGGCTCGCGCGCGTCGTGACCAAATGGCAGCGCCGCACGACCCGGACCTGGGTGCGCAGCACCTGGTCGGGCACGGCGCAGATCGGCCTGTTGTGGATCGTGCGTACCGCGCTGGTCGGCAGCGCGCTGTGGCTGTGGTCGCGGGGGCAGGCGACGCCGGGCGACATCACCTATGTGCTGACCAGTTATTTCATCCTGCACGGCTATCTGGTCGATATCGGCCATTATGTGCATCAGTTGCAGCGCGCGGTGAATGAGCTGGAGGAACTGGTCGACCTGCATGGCGAACCGCTCGGCATTGAGGATGGGGCGGACGCGCGGCCGATCGAAATCGCCGCGGGCGAGGTCCGGTTCGACCATGTCACCTTCCGTTATGGCGGGCATGAAACGCCGCTCTACAACGATCTGTCGGTGACGATCCGCACCGGCGAACGGGTCGGGCTGGTCGGTCATTCGGGATCGGGCAAGACCAGCTTCGTCAAGCTGATCCAGCGGTTGCACGATGTGACCGGCGGCCGCGTGCTGGTCGACGGGCAGGATGTGCGCGACGTGACGCAGCGTTCGTTGCGCGCGCAGATCGCGATCGTGCAGCAGGAACCGATCCTGTTCCACCGCAGCCTGGCGGAGAATATCGCCTATGCCCGGCCCGGCGCAACGCAGGCCGAGATCGAGCGCGCCGCGCAACTCGCCAATGCCGATGCGTTCATCGCGCGGCTGCCGCGTGGTTATGCGACTTTGGTCGGCGAGCGCGGTGTGAAGCTGTCGGGCGGCGAGCGGCAGCGCGTCGCGCTTGCCCGCGCCTTTCTGGCCGATGCACCGATCCTGATCCTCGACGAGGCGACATCGAGCCTGGATTCGGAATCGGAAGGCTTGATCCAGCAAGCGATGGAACGGCTGATGCGCGGGCGCACCGCGATCGTCATTGCGCATCGCTTGTCGACGGTGCGGACGCTCGACCGCATCCTGGTGTTCGACCAGGGGCGGATCGTCGAAGATGGCGACCATGAGGCGCTGCTGGCCAATCCGCACGGAATCTACCGGCGGCTGTTCGACCGGCAGTCGGGTGTGATTGGGGCCGGCATTATCGGGGAAGCGGGGGAGGCAGTGCTGATCGAAGCCTGACGGCGAGGCTCAGGAGCCGGCGCACTTGTCTTCCCCGCAAAACGCCGCCCATGCCGCCGCGACCGTGCCGGCTTCCTCGGCCAATGCCTCGCGGCGGTCGTGCTTCGCGTCGTTCCAGGTCCAGGGGGCGAACCCCTCGGCGGCGAGCTGCGCGTCGATCCAGGCGTCGCGGTGCTGGCCAAGCAATTCCCATAACGACGCCGCCGCGCCGCCATTGGCGCGGACCGTCCACACCAGGCGCATCGGGCCGGAAAAATCGTTTTCGTAAAGCCCGGTAACCGCGCCGATCTCTCCGCGCACGCTGTCCAGGCCGGTCGCGGGATTCGCATGGCATAGCGAAGCAGCGCGATCGTGGAGCGCGTTCAGGTCGCGCAGCAGGGCGAACATAGCGGCGATCGCCGGTGTCGTGGTCCAAGGTGGGGCGGTCCAGGCCGGATGGAGACTCTCGCAGGTGGCGGGTGCAGGCGCAAAAGCCATAGCGGGAAGACGGGCGAGGTTGGTCGTGATCACCTCCTGGGTTGATGCGATTGATTCGATCATCATAGGAAATTTCCTATATTGTTCTTGCAATGTAGGAAAGCGAATAGGAGAACAAAAGGAGAATATTGGAGTCGAGTCGAGATGGCTGAGGCAGTAGATCAGGGCAGTTTCGAGTTGAATCGACCGCCCGCCGAATCCGAACCGGACAGTTTTGGCGGCGCCAGTGATCGACCGATCCCGACCGGCGAGGAGCGATCCGAAATCGAGCATGAGCAGTTGCTGCGCAGCGCCGCGGCGATCGCCGGCGACCAGTTGCGCGATGCGACGCAGCGCCTGTTCGAACGCATGGCGGAACAACACGGCATCTCGGTCGAGGGCGCGCGACTTGCGGCCCTGTACAGCCATGCCGAGCTGATCCGCATGGCCGCGCGGCGGGAGCGGGAGGCGCTGGCATGAGCGTCATCGCCACCGCCATGAGGCATTTGATCGACGCCGGGGTTTCCGGCGATGCGCTGTATCGCGCCATCGCCGAACTGGAGGCGGCGACCGATACGCGGTCGCCCGGCGCGCGGCGCATGGCGCGGTATCGCGCGCGTCAGGGCCAGAAGGAACAGGGCCAAAAGGAGCAAGGGGCGTCACCAAGCGTCACATCCGTCACTTGTGACGATGGTGACGATGGTGACGGTCATGCCGACCTTCCCCCCAATGATATAAACTCTAACCCCCCTTCACCCTCATCAGCTGACGCTGATGCCACCCCGCTGCTCGTGATCCCGAAAGCCGAACCACTGGCCGAGCGGGTGACCGCGGCGTGGAACCTGATGGCGGCGGCGAACGGGCTGGCCGAGGCGCGCGGGCTGTCGGTGGAGCGGCGCACGCATCTCGCGGCACGGGTCCGGGAGCATGGCGAAGCGGCGATCTTCGAAGCGATCGAGCGGCTCGGCGCGAGCGACTGGCATTGCGGGAGAAGTGAGGGGCGCGGCGATCGCGGGAAAAGCGGGCGGGGCACGTGGAAAGCGGATCTCGGCTGGCTGCTGAAAAGCGGCGACGCGTTCCTGCGGATCCTCGAACGGCCGCACGAAACCCGCCGTACCCCGGTGATGAGCGAGGCGGCGCGCGCGGCCTATCTGCGCGGGCTGGAGGACAAACCCTGGGCCGGTGCGCCGCTCCGCACGGCGGGCGCGATGGAAACAGCATGATGGAGATCGATATGACGGCAATTCAGGCAATCGTTGCTCCTCCCCTGCACGGGGAGGAACTGATCGGCCTCACGCCATGGGAATCGCGCGCTTTGGCGGCCATCGTCGACGCGGCCGAGGCGGGACGGCTGGCGCCGACCGCCGATGAACTTCAGGCGACGGTCGGGTGCGATTCGGTCAGCACCACGGTCAACATCGTCCAGCGGCTGGAGAAACGTGGGCTGATCCGGGTCGAGCGCTATCAGCGTTCGCGCCGCATCTTCGTGGTGTCGACCGGCAAGGCGACCGCGCCGGTCAACAACAAGACGCCGCACTGGCGCACCTTGCCGCGCCCCCGCTCGCTGCCCGTGCCGGCATTGCCGCATCTGCGCCAGCGCAGCCCGGACCTCGCGGCGGAGATCATCCGTGCCGCGCACAAGGAAGGGATGCGGATCGACGATTTCATCGCCGAACTGGTGTGGGCCGGCTGGCGCGCACGTGGCGCTGGGGTGGGGTGAGTTACTCCCCTCCCTGCAAGGGAGGGGCTGGCGGGTGGGCGCGCGTTCTGCGCGCTCAAACGACTCTCCGCCCCTCGCTCGAAGCGCCGGAACGGGCATCGAGCCTGCCCCGCCGCTGACCCACCCTGGCCCCTCCCTTGCAGGAGGGGAAAGAGATCGACCATGACTCCATTGCCGCCAGCTAAGCCGAAAGCCGAGCCGCCAGGCAAGCCCGATAGCGACCCGATCCGCGACGCGATCGCCGCGTTCAGACACGATCCGCTTGGCCATGCGCAGCACGTCTATCCCTGGGGCGACGGCGTGCTCACGGACATCACTGGCCCACGCGACTGGCAGCGCGACGTGCTGAACGCGATCGGAGAGCATCTGACAAACGATGCGACGCGCCACACGCCGTGCCGCATCGCGCGCGCCAGCGGGCATGGCATCGGCAAGTCGGCGCTGATCGCGATGGTGGTCAAATGGGCGCTCGACACGTGCGAGGACACTCGCGTGATCGTCACCGCCAACACCGAAAGCCAGCTGCTCACCAAGACCGCGCCGGAGATCGGCAAATGGGCGCAGCTTGCCTCGACCGCGGACTGGTTTACGCAGACCGCGACCGCGCTGGCCAGCACCGCGAAGGGCCATGGCCGGTCGTGGCGCGCCGACCTGGTCACCTGGTCGCTCGCCAATACCGAAGCGTTCGCCGGGCTGCATAACAAGGGTCGGCGCATCGTGCTGATCTTCGACGAGGCGAGCGGCATCGATGCGAAAGTGTGGGAAGTAGCACTTGGCGCGCTGACCGATGCGGAGACCGAGATCATCTTCCTCGCCTTCGGCAACCCGACGCAAGGGACGGGGCCGTTCCGCGATGTGTTCGGCAAGCTGCGTAACCTGTGGAACACCGCGCAGATCGACAGCCGTGAGGTGGAGGGCACCAACAAGGCCTATCTCGACGAACTGGTCGCGACCTATGGCCTGGACAGCGATCTGGTGCGGGTGCGGGTGCTTGGGCAATTCCCCTCCGCGTCGTCGATGCAATTCATCGCGCGCGATACCGTCGCGGCGGCGCGCACGCGAGAGGGGGCACCCGGGCTCGGCACCGATCCGGTGATCTTCGGCGTCGATTGCGCGCGCTTCGGCGACGATCATTCGACGCTGGCGATCCGTTGCGGCCGCGATGCGCGCAGCCGGCCGTGGAAGCGCTGGCATCATATGGACAGTATGAGCCTGGCCGGCGACATCGCGATGGAGGCGGGGCGGTGGCGCCCCGACGCGATCTTCGTCGATGCCGGCAATATCGGCGCGGCGGTGATCGACCGGCTGCGGCAATTGCTGCCCGATATCCTGGTCAGCGAAGTGTGGTTCGGCAGCACGCGCGTGCGTGAGGCGAGCTGGATGGGGAGCGCCCGCATCCGCGTCGCCAACAAGCGCGCCGAGATGTGGACCAATATGCGTCATTGGTTGAGCGAGGGCTGCATCCCCGATCATCAGGGGCTGGAGGATGATCTGATCGGCCCGGAATATGGTTTCGACGCGGATCAGGCAGTGATGCTGGAGAAGAAGGAACATATGAAATCGCGCGGGCTTGCCTCGCCCGATGATGGTGATGCGCTGGCGTGTACGTTCGCGGAGCCGGTGCAGCCGAGGATGTTGCCGGGGTGGCTCGATCCGGGGCGCTACCGGCGCGGGGGTGAGGAGCGGGATTTATATGCGGATTTGTCGGAGTGAGAAAATCAGACCGCAGTGAACCGGTGCCCCGGGGGGGGGCGGTGATGTCAGCGTCGCGGATCAACCCGTGCGGTTTCGTTAAAGGCTCTGAAGTCCTTATTGTTGTCTTTCACCTTCACCCGGACCGCTTGACCGGTGTCGGCCCCGATATAGGGCGCTGCCGCATAAACCAGATAGGGAAATATTGCCCGTATATCGCCCGAGCTTCCTGAACTCTCGACATCCACGCGCCAGATTTCCTGCGGCTTGCCGCCATCTGGCGTGCTCCTCATAGTGCTCATCTTCAGCCAGCGCCGATAGCTCACATACTCTCCATTGATCGGAAGCCATGTGTTCGGTTGGCCAGCGCCATTATATTGCGCTATTGAATAGGAATATTGATGATCCTTTGGGTCACCGATGCCATAGCTGACCATGATCGTTACCTTCGCCGTGCCAGCGTCGGCCGCCCGCGTCCATCCGCGCGCCGCCATCATCTTGTCGAGCTTTGCCGCGTAGGAGCGAAATTCCAGACTCTCCGCGTCAAAGCCTTTCTCGGCTACCAAGGCATAGTCCGATGGTGCGCCCTCGCTGGCAAATGCGCTGACCAGCACCTCGACGGTTTTTGCGGTGGCCGCCGTCGGCATCATGAAGATCGCCATGGCAACCAAGTGGATCAATCGCATTGGGTATCTTTCTGACTTTTCGTTACGAACGGCCTGATACTGCAAAAGTATTACGACGGCTCCACCATCGCGCCGGTGATTTGGCTGTGCCAGCGCCCGGCCGAAACGCCCTTGCAAGGCGGCGATCACTCTAGTGGTCTGAAGGGGATTAAGTAAACTGGCACCGCGACCTCAAGGGAGCAACCGTAGTACCCCTTGAGCCCGCCCCCCAAGAGCGTAAACTCACCCGCAGTCGAACATCGACGGAAGGGAGAGAATGTGATGATCAGGATCATGGCCGCAGCCGTTTTGGCAATGGCGATGGGCGCTGGCGGAGCGTTACCCGCGCAGGCGAAGGGCACCGGCGCCTTCGCCTATTGCACCCTGAAGGATTACGACAAGGAGCAGATCCACTTCTCCTCGGTCTATCAGGGGCCGAGCGACAAGGCGGCCGAGGACGCCTATTTCAAATATCTGACCAAGAGCGTGCCGGGCATCAGCGGATCGGTGATCTGCTGGGCGAGCCCCAGCGCGGCGGCCGCCGCGGCCGCGATGGCCGACAAGAAGGACAGCGAGACGGGCTGGAAGATGATCGACAATAGCTGGAAACCGGGCACGGAATAGAGTTGTCACGTCCCGTGGCCTGTGGCCCGGCGCGGGATGGCTTTGATTGAAGCACGATCGCGAGTTGGGGATCGAATTGTCCTGGTCCCCGCTTGCGGCGATTGGCCGGGTTGATCGCCGCATTGATTGCGGTGATTGATATTGCTGGCGGACAGTGCTCGAACACGGTGACCGATACGGAAAAGCCTCGATTTTTTTCGAGAGTATTCCGATAACCGATCGACGAATGTCGGGACCTGGTGGAAAGCGGACCCCTACGGTTCGGGCCCTCGGAGCACGTAGTTCCGTGCAAGCCGATACGCGCCGTAAGCTACCAACATGCCTCCGCAAATGAGACCGACCAGTTGCCACTCCGGCACTTCGGCCCGGAATCGCTCAAAGATAAACCCTGCCACACCGAGAGCGGTCACCAGCAAAGCGAATAGAATGCGTTCCGCTGTTCGAACTTTCCTTTGCTTGTCCAAGCAGCCCTCCCTGAATGCAGTCCGTCCAATTTCTACGTCGTTCCGCGATGTTCGCAACTGGGCGATAGCCGAATGGCCGGTCCAATGTCGCGACGTGGGTGGGAAGCCGTCGGTTCCGATGCCTCGCTGGAACGACGGCTCTTGGCGAGAGCAGACGCTCAGCTTTCAATGAATGCCATCGATGCATGACAGAAGTTGGGCCGCAACCCCCCGGCCGCCCGCTTCCGGCTGGGATTTCGTGATATTTCCATCCGCCGGTCACCCTGACCGGTGGCTGCTCACGCCCATAATCTCATCGTTTATCTGCCGCGGGGCAGAGCCGTAAAGTCCGGCATCTCTATATTCAATTGTGCCATGATCAACCCTTTTGGATTCACATGAATGGCGCTATCGTCTTCGATATGAAGCGGTACAGAAACTACTCTTCGCGAATGCGAGTAATCGCGTTGACGCTGACCGTGCCATTTTCGATTGGGGCTTCGGAGGCGATACCTGGTCCGGAGCAACTGGATCGTATCGTCCAGGCTGCTGCAGACTCCGATATTGCGACGCTTCAAGCTATCCTTGGCCCGGACATAGAGCTCTATACCCCGAGAGCGCTAGGTAAATCATACAATCGCAAGATCGTTGTAAAAGAAATTCCTACAATGGTTGCGAAATGCACGGCCAAAAATTCTCATAATGCAGACGGTTTCGGCCACATAGACTGGACTTGCGGCGAACGCCCCACGGAAGTGAGCGATTGCGGCCCGCTTAGCTATCGTTTGATGAATGGTCTGACACGAGACGACAAGATCGATTTCTTTATCATAGCTCAAGAGATTATGGCGCCGGCGCCGTGTGCGAAATGGCGCCCATGGGCTGCGTTCGGACTGAGAGTAGACGAAGATCCTCGACATTTAGTCGCCTGGCCTAATCCAGTTCGCGATGTGTCATCTCCTACTGATGAAAATCGATCAGCCGCAATGAATTTTGCAAAACAACTCATAGGAGTTCGCAAGCCTAACGATTATATAAATTCGATAAAGTACACTATATTTACTAATGTAAAAGCTGACTGGTTAGATGGATCTACCAATAAGTTTGATTCTAGCTATCATGATTTTGCACGACTGCTTTACCGCTGCAAATTGAAAGACGTAATAGGGCTTTCGAAAGCGCGTTATCTAGGGGACTCGGATCCTTTCGGGGCCTCTTTTGTATGCCATGATCGCGGCAATAATTATCCATTGGCGCTCATGTCGTTCACAGCAGAACACGGTAATATTACGCACTCTTACCTCTATTATGACCAACCAATTTTTGTTTACCCGGCGCGAGGCACGGGGCCAGCGGATTGATCCCTTTCTGCTCGGGATTGATCGCGGCCATGTCCTGACGCCCTCGAGAAATCCGGCTGCTCACATGGGGGTTTTCGAGGCAAACGCGTGTTCACGACGGTCCTAGAGCTTGTTCTTTTCGCGGCTCTAACCCCGCAGAAGTCACCTCTGAATGATCGGAAATGGGGCGCGCTGCTCACTGTCGGCTTAGACAGGCACGATTGACTACTTCTATCCGGACCATACGTTCATCGCAGAGGAAATCAACGACGCATTTCTGGGCGTTAGCGGTCGTCCGCCAATGGGCACCACCTAATACAGGCTCCGGAAAACAGGTGCGGCGGGTTAAGATCTGTATCTGTTTCACGCGTGGTGGTCAGCGAAAAAGTTCGCACGGAGGAGGTGGAAACGAACTCCTCATCCTCGCGGGCGATCAACACCCCCTTACGGCACATCCTTGCGCGCCACAGCGAGCGGGTCGGGTTCCCCCGCGAACGCCGCGCGCAGGAAGCCGAACATGCGGCGGCGCAGGTCGATGCCGTGCCAGGGCTCCTGGCTGACCGTCGCGCGGAAATTGCCGCCGGTTTCGCTATGCCCTTCGCGTGGATAGACGACCAGCGCGACCGGCGCGCCGGTCTGTTTCAACGCGCGGTACATTTCGAGCGACTGGCCGAGCGGGTCGGTGACGTCCTTGTCGCCCTGCAGCAGCAGGAACGGCGTCTTTGCGTTGCCGGCGGTCGATAACGGGCTCTGGCGCCACGCATCGGCGAAATTGAGCCAGGGTTTGCCGTAATACCAGCGGTCGTAGAAGCTGCCGTCCTCGGTGCCATATTCGCTGAACTGGTCGATCACCGGCGCGCCGGAGACGATCGCCTTGAACCGGTCGGTCCTGCCGACGACGAAGCCGGCCATTTCCCCGCCATAGCTATAGCCGATCAGCGCCATGCGATTGGCATCGAGCGGATGATTTTTCAGCACTGCGTCGATGCCGGTCATCACGTCGCGGTAATCGGCACCGCCCATATCGTTCTTGTTGGCGGCGGTGAACTTCGCGCCATAGCCGGTGCTGCCGCGGATATTGGGCTGCAAGACTGCCCAGCCCTCGGCGACGAGCATCTGGATGAGATTGTCGTAACCGTCCTGGAACCGCCCGGCCGGGCCGCCATGGATGCTGAGCACCAGCGGCGCTTTCTTGCCCGGCGCAATTGCCGGCAGATAAAGCAGGCCCTCGATCGTCAGCCCTTCATTCTGCCAGCTGACCAGGTGCGACTGAACTTTGGGCCAGCGCGCCGGGACCAAGGCGGGCGCGGTCAATGCGACCGGCTTCGCGTCGAGCCCGGGCAGCAGCATCGCAGTGGTCGGCTGAGTCGGTCCGGCGGCGAGAAACGCCCAGGCGGTCTGGCGCGCATTGGTGACGGGTGACACGGCGACCGGTTGACCGGTGTCGAGCCAGCGGACCGCGCCGGTGCGGGTCGACAGGCGCGCGAGGCGCGTGCGCGTGTGCACCCCAATCGCCATGACCAGATCGCCATCGGGCAGTATCTCGAAATCTCCGGGGATTTCACCATCGAACCCGCGGGTCAGGTTCCGCGCCTCTCCGCTCGCCACATCCTTGACGATCAGGTCGTTGCAGCGCGGCGGGGCATCGTCGGCGCATTGGTCGGTATAGACCAGCCGGGCGCGGCCGGGGAGGAAGGCGACGCCTTTCGCGGTGCGCGGCACATCGATCGGCGTGGCGGCCAGCGTGACCGGGTTGATCCGACGGAAGCGCGCATCGGGGCCGGTCTCGTCGGAATCGGGGTCGGTCGCGACGATCAGGTCGGCGCCGTCGAACGACCAATCGACCGAGCTGAACACGCCATCGACCGGCACCGCGCGCGCCGCGCCGGTCGCGGTGTCGACCAGATAGAGATGCGTGCGGTGGTCGGGAATGTCATGCGCATAACCATCATCCTTGCGCTCGCGCCGCGCCTTCACTTCCGCCGTTTCGGGATCCTCGGCCCATAGCGCGATGGTGCGGCCATCGGGCGATGCGGCATAACCGGAGACGGGCAGCGCGTCCTTCATCGCCGCGCCGTTCCAGCGCGCGGTCAGGACCGTGCCGGCCCTGCCGAGCTTATACTGGTCGGGCTCGCCGCCGCCGGCGGGCAAGCGATAAAGCGCGCGGGCATTGTCGCGCGTCGCCAAGAACAGGATCGATCCGTCGGGCAGGAAGCGCCCCTCGCTTTCGCCGCGTTCGCCGGTGCGGAAGGTCAGCTGGCGCGGCGCGGCGCCTGGCGCGAGCAGCCAGAGATGCGGCAAGCCGCCGTTCGCGGTGGTCTCGGTGATCGCGGCGAGCACGCTGCGACCGTCCGGCGCCAGCGCAATCCCGCGCATCGCGCGCACTCCGGTGCGCACTTCCTCGTTCATCGCAAAGGGCGGTGGATCGGCGGCGGCGACCGGCCATGCGGTGGCGCTGGTCAGGATGAGCGCCGCCGACAGCCGCGCGCCGGCCCATACCCTGTTCCGCATCGCAATCTTCATCCCGCCCGCTCCCCGTTTCCTTCACACAATGCAGACGAGTCCGGGCGCGAAGTAAACCGCCACTTCGTGGCCGCAATAACGCCTCGATGAACCCAACCCGGGGCCGATTCAACAGATTGGCCAAATCGCTACAGCCTCGCTCGCGTCATTCGGGCGAGCTGACCATCGTCACTCACGCTTGGTGCGACGGGAGACACCGGTGCAGATACCATTCGAACAAGATATACCGACCGATCCGCCGGCCGATCCGCCGGCCGATCCAATCGCTTCGGACGAGCCGCCTGTGGCGGATCAGGCGGCGGCAGAGGCCGACATCGCGCCAGTCGAGGCACTGAACGCCGGGCCGGTCGATCCGCCAGCGCCGGTTATGCCGGACGAAGAGGCCACGCAGCCCGTCATCCCCAACGCCGATACGGCTGCGGCGCAGCGCCGCATCACGATGCAGCTCTATTCGCGCATGGTCACCGACCTGAAGGTTCTGACCGGCGATAAGCGCCTGCCGACCGATGCGGAGATCGACGAGGCGTTGGTTCGCGCGACGCGGGCGCTGGGGTTGGGCAGCTCAGCGCCTCGCGACGTTCGGGCCCCCGTCGCCGCAGACATCACCCTTGCGGCCGCGACCATGCCATCGCCGTTCATCCGCCCTGGCGACACCGAGTCTCTTGCGCGATCGATCGATGCCGGCAATCCGGCTTTCTTCCCGGCAACCAATCGGCGCCGGTTCGAACTCTCCGCTCCACCGGGTCCGACGGCCGAATTGCGTGCCGGGGCGGAGCCGGGATCCGGCATGGCGACGACACCGGGTTTGGCGACATCGGGGCTGGCGCCACCGGAACCGGCGCCGCCGCGCGACGCGCAACCAGTCAGGGCATGGCCCGTTCCTGGCGATGGGCGGCCAGCCGTGAAAGGCGGGATAGGGCCGAACAAACTCGCCTATTCCGATGGCCGTTTCTCTCTCGAAGGCGCCTATCGGACGACAAGGAAAGGTGCTCGTCATCCGCATAAGGGCATCGACCTGCCCGGCGCGATCGGGGATCCGGTGCGCGCCGCTGCGGACGGCGTGGTCGTGGCCGTAACCGCGCAGCGTGAAAAGATCATCGTGCGGGACCCGAAGACCAACAAGAAAATCCAGATCGCCGGACCCCGGCTGGCCGGGTGGGGCAATTATGTCGTCGTGCAGCATCCCGATGGTTATCGGACGGTCTATGCCCATCTCGAAACGCGGCCGGCGATCAAGGTCGGCACGCGGGTCGGTCGCGGTGAGGAGATCGGTCGTCTGGGCGTGACGGGCAACGCCAAAGGACAGGGCAGTCATGTTCATTTCGAGGTCTGGAACTCGGCCGAATCGGCCGCGAAGACCAAACGAAAGGAAGTCGATCCGGTGAAGTGGATGAACGGTCAGCTGCCGGGACAATAGTGCCGCCGATATCTTTCACCGCCATGGGATCGGCATTGCGATAGCGCCGCAGATTGCCACGGGCATAACGGGCATGGACATAACGGGAACGTATCGATAGCCTGCGCTGCGCCAGAGGGGTGCAGATCGGGGAGCGGAAGAATGACGAGGACGACGGCTTCTTTCTGCTTGCTGGCGATCTGGATCGGATTGATCGGCGCGGCGCGGGGGCCAGCGGATGCGGTGCTGCGCTATCCCGACGGGCAGTGGAAGAAATGGGTGTCGCCTTCGACCGAAAAGGATGGCCCCGTGACGTTCGAGCGCTACCGGATCGGCGGCGATAGCGGATCGCGCTATTATCACGTCGAACTCAGTTATGGCGACGAAATGGAAGGAACTCATGTCAGGGACGACAAGGGCACGCTCCTCTACCGGTCCGGCGGATATCCCGAGCAATTCGGCGCGCGAAAATCGGCAAGCGGCATCATATTGTATTTTGCCGCGGAGTACGAAGAAGAGGAAGGTTATACCGCCGTCAGAATCAAGGACGGCGAGGCCCGGTCCTATTACTGCCCGCTGAGCCGGGAAACCCTGATCGGCGCGTTCGGGCATCCGACCCAAGATCGGCAGGCGTTGCTGCGACGATACGCCGCCACCTATTTGAATGGCGGGGAAGTCATCAGATTCCTGACATCGGTGGAATTCGACCTGAAGCGCGACGATTGTACGCAGATCGACCCGTTCTGATCACTAAAAGGAAAGACATCCAGTGATGCGATATCTGCGCTGCCTGCTGCTGATCCTTGTCGGCGGCGTTGCCCTGACGGGCAGCGCGGCGTGGGCGAAGGAGGTGGGGGCGAAGGAGGCGGGGGCGAAGGAGGCACCGCGCGTGTTGATCTTCTCGAAATCGACCGGCTGGCGGCATATGTCGATCACGCCCGGCGTGGCGGCATTGAAGGCATTGGGCGCGCGCGCCGGCATGACGATGATCGCGAGCGAGGATCCGGACATATTCAGCACTGACGGGCTGAAGGACGTCAAGGCTATCATCCTGCTGAGCGATACCAGCGCCAGGGACGCGGCCAGCGAATGGTTCACCGACACGCGGCGCGAAGCGTTCGAGGCGTTCGTCCATCGCGGCGGCGGGGTGGTCGGCATCCATGCCGCGGCAGATTCGCATTACAACTGGCCCTGGTACGGCCGGATGATCGGTGCGCGCTTCCAGCGCCACCCTCAGGGGACGCCCGAAGGCACGATCACGGTGGTCGATCCCAGGCATCCTGCAATGAAGGGGCTGGCGCCGGTCACCCGCCATGTCGATGAATGGTATTATTTCGAGGATTATAATCCCCGGCTGCATTTGCTGGCGACGATTGATCCGGCGTCGATCGGCGAGGCGGACGTGAACCCCAATCCCGTGGCGTGGTGTCAGGAATTCGAGGGCGGGCGCATATTCTACACCGCGATGGGCCATACCGATGAATCCTATCGCGACCCCTGGTTCGTCAAACAGATCGAAAATGGGCTGAACTGGGTGCTAAAGCGATAGGCGCGGGTGGATCGCCTCTTAGGCGAAGACGTGGGTTCACGTGGGGGTGCGATTTCCACCCACCTGGAGCGCGTTGACATAGCGACGACCTGCTCCGCGTCCGCGGCACCGCGTGAACCCGTTGCTTCGGACTTCGCGGCAGCCGGTCGGTCAGGGCTGAGTTTGCCCGCGATCGGGCAAACCCTCCGGCCAACGCCACCGCTCGACCGCCAGCACGACCAGCGCGCCGGCGGCATAAGCGATGAAATCTATCGGGTCGAAACCGGCACCGAGCAGGAAGCGCGCCGCGATATTGTCGCTTAAGCCCAGCGCGCCGATCAGCCCGAAGAGCTGGCCGAATTCGATGACGAAGGCGATGCCCAATGCAAGGGCCGTAGCAGGCAGCACGCGCAGCGGCGTGACCGCGCGCAACGCCAGATAGAGCAGGATGACGGCCAGGCTGTCGCCGATATGCGGGCGGATCAGCCGGTCATGCACGAATAGCGCGATAGCGATCTCCGTTGCGAACAGCGCGATCGCGGCCAGGACATATGGGCGACGGATTTTCATGGCTGGCCTGTGCTGAGGTGAGTTGCCGGGCATATAAGGAATTGGTGTCGAGGCGATATGCTGACTGCGAGGCGATTTGATGTCCCGTCTGCTCGCCGGAACATGACCCCGTAACAGATCGATGCCGTTGCGCACCGGCAGCAATTTACTCCTGCCCGGCGCGCGCTATCGTGGCGCTCTTCGGGGAGACGAATGATGACCGTGATCGTGGGGATGGGGGCGGACTTTCGTCGGTGGCGGCGGGGCGGCGCGGGTGCGCGCGGCGTGGTGAAGACGACCGAGCAGGAATGGGCCGCGATCCAGCACTTGTTCGACGAACTGGTCGATCTGGCCCCGGCCGAACAGGTGGCGGCGCTCACACGCGCTCGCGCCAGCGACACGGTCGCGCGGCAGGTGCGCGAGTTGCTCGCCGCATCGGGCAGCTATGGCATCCTCGATTTGTCGCCGCCGGGTCTTGACGAACCGGAGGCGGGCAGCGGCTATAGCTCGCTGGCGCAGGGGCAGCAGGTCGGGCAGTTCGTGGTCGACCGGCTGATCGGCCGGGGTGGCATGGGCGAAGTCTATCTGGCGCATCGCCATGGGGCGGATTTCGATCAGCGGGTCGCGCTCAAGCTGCTGCGTGCCGAAGCGGCGGATCGCGGCGCGATGTTCGCGCGCGAACGAAAGCTGCTCGCGCGGCTCGAACATCATGGCATTGCGCGGTTGATCGATGGCGGTATCGCGGCGGACGGGCGTCCGTATATGGCGATGGATTATGTCGACGGCGTCTCGATCGACGAATGGTGCCGGATCAATGAGGCGACGCTCGATCGCCGGCTCGATCTGGTGCGTGAGGTGTGCGACGCGGTCAGCTACGCGCATGCCAACCTGATCGTGCACCGCGACCTGAAGCCGTCGAACATCCTGATCGACAGCAACGGCAATGTGCGGTTGCTCGATTTCGGCATCGCCAAGCTGCTCGACGACACGGCGGTGGTGCCGGCGACGACGCAAGCGATGCTGACGCCGGAAAACGCCGCACCGGAACAGCTTGACGGCGATACCGCGACGATCGCCACCGATGTCTATGCGCTGGGGGTGATCCTGTTCGAACTGGTCACCGGCACCGGGCCCTGGCGCACCGGCAACACATCGATCCCGTCGATCATCCGCCGCGTGCTGCACAGCGAACCGCCAGTGCCGAGCCAGGCCGCCGCGCGACCCGAGGCGCCGGTGCCGGCGAGCCGCATCGCCGGCGATCTCGACGCGATCATCCTGAAGGCGATGCGCCGCGCGCCGGCCGATCGCTATCGCAGCGTGGCCGAGCTGTCGGACGACATCCTGCGCCACCAGACGATGAAGCCGGTCCATGCGCGGAGTGGATCGACGCGCTACATGGTCGGCCGTTTCGTGCGGCGCTATCGCTGGGCGGTGGGCGGCGCGGCGGCGGCGCTGATCGCGATCCTGATCGGCACCACGGCAGTCGCCTGGCAAGCGCGCAAGACCGCGATCCAGCGCGACATGGCGTTGACCGAGGTGCGCCGGTCCGAAGCGATCGTGCGCATGCTGACCGTGATGTTTCGCGAAACCGCCGATACGGACAGCGGCAGCGACGCGACCGTCAAGCAGATGCTCGACGGCACATCGGCGCGGCTGATCGATTCGCTCGATACCAGTGCGAAGTCAGCGACGCTGATCACGACCCTGGCCGATCTGTACCTCAATCTGGAGGATCCGGCGGGCATGGATGCGCTGCTCCAGCGCGCCTTGAAAAAGGGCATCGGCAAGGATGACCCGGTGTCCACCGCGGAACTCAAGCTGCGTTTGGCAGCGTCGGCGATGGCGCTTAATCGCGATGGCGACGCGGCGGCGTTGCTCGCCTCGGCCGACACGGTGTTTCGCACCGATCCGGCGCGGTTCCAGGGTGAGTTGCTGGACATGGCCAGCGCGCGCGCGCAACTGGCGCGGCGGCAGGGCAATTATGACGAGGCGATCGGCCTGTTGTCGAGCAACCTGCCGCTGGCCGACCGTTTCTATACCGAAAACCATCGCGACTTGCTGACGCTCTACAATAATCTGCTGGTCTATATGGTCGAGGCCAACCGGCTCGACGCGATGCCGGCGGTGTTCGCGCGCGCCGATGCCGCGCTGAAGCGCACCGGGCAGGAAGGTAGTACGCAGGGGCTGGCGATCACACAGCTTAAGGGCGTGCGGCTGCTCAAGCTCGACCAGGTCGCGCAGGCCGAGGCGATCTTTCGCGCGGTGGTGAAACGGCGCCGGGCGGTGTTCGGCGATTCGGCGGGCCTCGCGGTCGACCTGCTGCAACTGGGGCGGGCGCTGTTGATCCGCGGCAAATTCGCTGAAGCGCGCGACGTGTTTGCCCAGGCGAGGCCGATCGCGATCGCCAAGCTCGGTCCGGTCGCCGTGCCGACGCTGATCATCGGCGCAGGCCTGGTCGAATCGATGGCGGAAACCGGCGACACGGCCAGCGCGACGGCGCTGCTGGGTGAGATCGACCCAAGGGTCGCGGCGATGAAGAAGGTCGGGCTGACCCATGGCATTGTCGAGCGCGCGCGGGCGATCACCCTGCTCGACCAGCGGCGCGTGCCCGAAGCGCGGGTGGCGGCGAACAAGGCGGCGGTAATCTTCCGCGATCTCGGCGCGCCGGGTGTGTCGTACCTGAAGAGCTTTCCCGCGTTGATGGCGCGGATTGATGCGGCGGGGTAAGGGGGCGGGGTAGGGGCGAAGCGGCGCCCCGAAGCGGATGTGACCATCCTCCGTTCGTTTCGAGCTGAGTTGATCCGCCCCTTCCGTTCACCCTGAGCTTGTCGAAGGGCGGTTCTTTCGTCGAACGAAGGACAGGGCTTCGACAGGCTCAGCCCGAACGGGGGGAGGTGATTCCACCCAAGCCGACGTCCCGCTAAGTCGCCATCTCGCGATAGATCCAGGCACGGGCCTGAACCCACCAGCGGCGCACGGTGCGCACGCTGACATCAAGCACATCGGCGGTTTCCTGCTCGTCCAGCCCGGCGAAGAAACGGCAATCGACCAACAGCGCGAGATTGGGGTCGACGGTCGACAAGGCTTTCAGCGCATCGCCGAGGCGCATGACATCGGCGTCGTCGGGCACCATCGCCGCCATCGAATTCAGGTTTTCGGTGAAAGACACATTGGTCCCGCCGCGCTTGCCCGCCGCGCGCGCGCGCGCCGCATCGATCAGGATATGGCGGATCGCGGTCGCCGCGCAGGCAAGGAAATGGCGCTGGCTGACAAAGCCGTCATGCTTGCTCAGCTTGACATAAGCTTCGTTGATCAGCGCGGTCGGCTGTAGCGTCTGTGGTGCCCCGGCGCGGAAATGTTCGCGTCGCGCGATCTCCTTCAGCTCGCGATACAGCGATTCGACCAGCACATCAGAGCCGCCGGTAAAATTTTCTTGATCGGGCATGGCCGGTCCGGTCGCCTTTTCACGTCTTATGCAGCGCCACGAGACTGGCCGCGCCGATTTACCGGCGTGGCCGGGCGGATGGCAAGCGCAACCTGATGCCGCAGCGGCGTCGGGGCACGCGTGGGGCATCGCGCAGGACCAACCATGCGCCAGCCCATGGGTCGAAGCATCTGATCAACCGCGGCCGATGCCGCCGAAAAGGGGACTGTCCATGCGTATCACCAACAAACTTCTCGCCACCGCCGCGCCATTCGCTCTCGCCATTGCCTTTGCGATGCCCGCCAGCGCGCAGGTGACCTGCGCCTCCGAAGACGGCGTGCCGACGGGCGCGGTCGCGGGCGGCAGTCCGGGGGTCTTCCCGTTGACCCCGACGACTGCCTCGATCGCTTGCGGCCCGTTCGCCAATGCCGGCGGACCGCGCGGCGTTGCGGTCGGCAACACGGCCCAGGCCAGCGGCGACACCGCGATCGCGATCGGCGGACCCGCAGTCTATTTCGACCCGTTCACGCTTTTCCCGGTACAGCTCAACACAGTCGCCAATGACTTCGGGGTTGCAATCGGTGGTGGCGCGGCGGCGGTCGGCACCTCGTCGATCGCACTGGGCAGCGCGGCTTCGGGCAGCTCCCCGGGGATCACCATCGCGACGGGGAACTTCGCCGTCGCGATCGGCGCGCAGGCGAACGCAACCGGGACCGGCGCCATCGCGCTTGGCCGTTCGAGCCTGACCGCGCAATCCGGCGATGTCGCGATCGGCGATGGATCGAACGCGCTCGGCCTGTCGTCGATCGCGCTGGGCAGCGGCGCCCAGGTCACCGCGACCGGGCGTCAGGGTGTCGCACTCGGCGCGCTTTCGACCGCGAGCGGATTCCTCGGCACCGCCCTCGGCACCCAGTCGCAGGCGCTCGCCGAATACAGCGTCGCGATCGGCGCCGATGCGATCGCCGATGTCGCCTATACGGTGTCGGTCGGTCGGGTGGGCAGCGAACGCCGCATCATGAATGTCGGCGCTGGCGTGCTTGGCACCGATGCGGTCAATCTGGCGCAGCTCAACGCCGCGCTGCTCGGCGCAGGCAACGCCTATTTCGTTGCCAACAGCAGTGGCCCGGTGCCGCAGGCGGTGGGCGCGGAGTCGATCGCGGTCGGCAATGCAACGGTCGCCACCGGCATCGACAGCATCGCGATGGGCAATTCGGCGGGCGCGGACGGGATCTCCGCGATCGCGATCGGCGCCAACGCGAATACCTATTTCGATGGCGCGATCGCGATCGGCGTCAACGCGACCGGCGCCGGGCGCGGCGCGGTCGCGCTTGGCGAGGGCGCGGGCGGCAGCGGCGCCGGGACCACGGCGGTCGGCATGTTCGCCTTCACCAACGGGGCGAATTCGACCGCGATCGGCATGCAGGCATCGGCCGATGGCGCGCTGGCCACGTCGCTCGGGTATAATGCCCGCTCGCAGGGCAGCGGGGCGGTGGCGGCCGGCTCGAACAGCCAGGCGAGCGGCGTCGCGGCGGTCGCGCTGGGCGGCAACGGCACGGCGGGGGACGCCGGCGCGCTGGCCGATGGCAATTACAGCTTCGCGGTCGGATCGGCATCGACCGCGACGGGAGACGAGAGCATCGCGATCGGCCGGGCGAGCAATTCGGCGGCAACCGGCGGGACCGCGCTGGGCGCGAATGCGACGGTCGCGGTGGGCGCCACCGGGTCGGTCGCGCTGGGCAACGGCGCGACCGCGACCGCGGCCAATTCGGTCGCGCTGGGCGCCGGGTCGGTCGCCGACCAGGCGAACACGGTGTCGGTCGGCAGCATCGGGGCGGAGCGGCGCATCACCAATGTGGCGGGGGGCATCGAGGGCTATGATGCGGTCAACATGAACCAGCTCAACGCGCTCGACACGCGCGTGGTAACGGCACAATCGACTGCCGACGCCGCCCTTGCCGCAGCGATGGCCGCGGGATCGAGCGGGGCGGCGGCGCAAGCCACCGCCGATGCCGCGCTGGCCGGCGCCGCAGCCGCGCAGGGCACTGCCGACACGGCACTCGCCGGCGCCGCAGCCGCGCAGGGCACCGCCGATACGGCGCTGGTCAATGCGGCGACCGCACAGGGCACCGCCAACACCGCGCTCGCCAATGCCGCGACGGCACAGGCGACGGCGGATCAGGTGGCCGACGACACGGCCTATTTCCGGACCAACTTCACTGGCCCCGGCCCGCAGGCGACCGGGACCAATTCGATCGCGGTGGGCCAGTCGAGCGTGTCGAGCGGCCCGTCATCGGTGGCGATCGGCGATGGTGCGCAGGCCGCCGGCGGCCGGGCGGTGTCGATCGGCGCGGGCAATATCGCGACCGGCAACGGCGCGGTGGCGATCGGCGATCCGAACATCGCAACCGGGCAGGGCGCGGTCGCGATGGGCAACAACAACAGCGCGATCGGCCAGGGTGCGGTCGCGATCGGCAACCAGAATAGCGCCGGCGGACAGGGTTCGATTGCGCTGGGCAACAACAATGTCGCCGACATGGCGGGCAGCGTGGCGATCGGTGATGGGGTGACGACGACGCGTGTCGGCCAGGTGTCGGTCGGCAACGCCGCCTCCACGGTCACCCTGTCGGGCATCGTGTCCTCGGCGAGCCGTGCCGCGCAAAGCGGTGCACTGAGCCTGATCACCAGCGACGGGCTCGGCAATCTCGCCACCTCGACGCTCGACGTCGGCACCTTGGCCGGGCTCGACGGCCGCACCACCAGCCTGGAGAACCGCGCAACCTCGCTCGAGGGCCGCACTGGCATGCTCGAAAATCGCACGGCCTCGCTGGAATCGCGCACCGCGACACTGACGCGGCAGGCACGGCAGACCGAAGGCGGGATCGCGGCGGCGCTGGCGCTGGGCGGTACGATGATGCCGGCGGACATGAAGGTGGCGATGTCGTTCAACCTGGCGACCTATCGCGGCGAACAGGGCTTCTCCGCCGCCGCCGTCGCGAAGGTCACCGAGCGGGTCTATGTCTCGGGCGGTATCGCCGGATCGACCGTCAAGGGTTCGACCGGCGGCCGCGTCGGCGTGACCTTTGGCTGGTAAGATGATTGGCTGGTAGATCCAGGCGATGAAGGAAGGGGCGCGCGGCGGGCAGTCGCGCGTCCCTTTTTCGTTTGCGATTGATCGCTGGGCCTGCGCCATAGTCCGGAACGAGATCTGTCACCGGCCGTTGACCCCTCCTTCACAGGAGAGTGTCGATGCGTACCAAGACCTTTACTCTTGCCGCCGTGCTGGTTCTGGCCGGGCTCGGCGTGTCCGCCTGCCGCGAGGGCCGGCCGGGCCATAATAGCGACCGGCATCACCACCGCGGCGATCATCATCGCGGCGATCACGATCGCGATCACTGATCCGGCGTAACCGCTTCCCGGCGGATTTGGTCGCCGATCGATTCAAACCGATCCTGGTGTGTTCAATACGACGTCTCCCAATAGGAGACTTGTATGACTGCCACCCCGATTTACGGATCTTTCCTCGACATCGCGTCGACCAGCATCGCGACTGACGTCGAACGAATCGAAACGACGAGCTACAAGCTTGGCGGAAAGGCCGGTGCTGCTCAGTATATCTATGATGCGGTGGTTGACGCGACCTATGTCGCAGCCAACCCCTACACTGCGGCGCTGTCGTCCAATGGTCGGGGTTTCCGCCTCGACCCGGAGATCATGCCCTGCGCCACCGCGTTCGGGATCGTGCTGGACGACTCGACGGCCCCGATCCCGACGCAGAACAGCGCCCGATTGCAGGCCGCATTTTATTTCGGACCTCTTTCGCTGCCCAAGGGGACGATCTTCTGCGATCCGGCAATTCCGCTTTTTCCGTGGAAGGCCGGCGTCACCAACACCAGCAAGATCGTCGGCCAGGGCGATCTCAATTCGCTGATTCGTTTCAACACCAACGATAGCCACAACACGCCGTGCATTCGCGCGCCCGAAGGTTATATCGACGCGGACAATATCCTGCGCAAGCCGGACGGTTCCATCTCGCCGGCATATGGCGCGCCCGGCGCGGTACTGATCTCGGCTGGGCGTGGTGTCGATTGGAGCGATTTCACGATCAATGCCGGCTTCGGCAAATATGCAACGGCGGTGCAGTTCATCTATATCGTCAATTCGGCGATCACGCGTTGCAAGATCGGCGGCGCCTATCGCGGCCTGATGGTCACCGCGTTCAACACCACGATCGACACCTGCCATTTTCCCGGCCTGTATTTCGTGTCCGGCCGTAGTCCCGAACAATATGCCACCGACTGGCAGAAATCCTATGGCCTGTATGCCTCCGGCCACGCCGTAGTGGTCAATGCGACGGGTACCGGCTGGGGGCAAAGCGTCGCACTGGCAGGGGCGGGCGTCGAGCTGCTCGGCGCACGGCTTGAGGTGGCAGAATGCGCATTGCGACTGGGTGCGCCAGCGTTCCATGTCGACACCTGGAACGGTACGGATTTTGGCGGCGATCAGGCGTTCAGCGGCACGGTCGATGCGGTGACGACGGAAAGCAATCGCATCGGCGTTTACGTTTCGCGCGCGACCAGCGCCACGATCAGCAATGTGACGGTCACCGGCGCCGGTGCGGCCGCTGTGCCACTGTTACGTCCCGTGCTGCACGGCGTGGTGATCAGCGATACGATCGATTCATCGGTTACGCTGCGCAACATCGCGATCTCCGCAACCACGGAGGGAGCGAAGCTGCTCAACTACGACATGCCGATCCTCGATCAGGTACAGCGTGGCGGCATGCAGGGCGGCAACGCGCTGTTCTCCAACGCTACGCCGCGCTTCGCCGGGCGGTTCGTACAGAGCAATCCCGCGACGCAAGGATCATTGTCGGCCGATCGATCGAGCCTGTCAGCAGACAGCCAGACGATGATGATCGGCCTGACCGATCTCGATCTCCTCAATGCGCCCGTATTCGCCCGTAACCTGGGCGGTGTCGAGCCGGTAGCCGCGGCCGCGACCTATATCGACGTCGTTTTTCCGGTCGCCGTCGCCACCGGGCATGCGGGTTACGCGTCGGTTCCCGCGCCGGTGACGGATGGTACATCGACCCTTGCGGCGGACGAATATGCCTATTGCTCGACGCTCGTCGGCAAACGTGGAGAAACCGGCGTGAGCGTCAAGCCATTCGTCGCGCCGGCCGATAATACCGCGATCAAGCGATTGACGGTCACTGCGGGAAACCGAGTCGATATGGGTTTTTACAGCCTGCCGAATGCGGCGCGCTATAAACGCCGGGTCTATCGCTACAGCGTCTCCAAAGGATATTTCGAAGGCTATTGGGAGTTCCCGGCGACTACCACGACGTTCTCCGATACAGGCGTTGCCTTTACCGCAAAAGGCGCGCCGCCTGCCGCGCTGGCTGCCATTCCAGCGCGGGCCGAAGTAGACAATAATTACTCCATCCCAAGCGTCGAATTGTCGTGGGATGCACGGTGGTGGATTTCCAACAAGACCACGACCGGATTCCGCATCAACTTCAGTTCGGCTCCCGGAAGTTCGACCAATGTCACCTGGATGATGTTGCGGGTCTGACACATCGTTGTTGGGCGCGGCGGCCCGTACAGGCCGCCGCGCCTTGACGCTGTTCGTTGTCGGGAACCGGGCTGGACAGACTGGCGATCGCGAGCCACTTGGCAGGCAGGTGCCATGCGCACCCGACACCGGACGCCGGTTTTGCGGTAAGGAAGAGCCATTGTCCGATACAAGTGATGCATTGGCCGGACCGAACGATGCCAATGTGGCGGCGTTCATCCAGGCCAATCTGCCCCTCGTGCCCGTACCGTCGATTCCCGAGCTACGGCTGCACAAGGCCGGGCCGAGCAGCGGTTTGTGGCGGCTCGCCGAGGCCGATGAGCAAGGCTTCGAATCACCTTATTGGGCGCATTATTGGGGCGGCGGCCTCGCGCTTGCGCGCCATGTCCTCGACCGGCCCGAAACCGTCGCCGGCCGATCCGTGCTCGATCTCGGCACGGGGTCCGGCATCGTCGCGATCGCCGCCGCGAAAGCCGGTGCGTGCGCGGTCATCGCCGCCGATGTGGATCGTTATGCGGTCGTCGCGGCGCGGCTGAATGCCGAGGCCAATTCGGTCGCGGTGACGGTCGTCGCGGGCGACCTCACCACTGGGCCGCCACCGCCGGTCGATCTCGTGCTGGTCGGTGACCTGTTTTACGATGCGGCGCTGGCGCGGCGCGTGACGGCGTTTCTCGACCGCTGTCTGGATGCAGGGATTGCAATATTGATCGGCGATCCATGGCGCGACCATCTGCCGCGCGCGCGCCTGCACCGGATCGCCGATTATGATGTGGCCGAAACCGGTGATGGAGGGGCCGGGAGAACCAAGCCGGCCGCTGTGTTCTCGCTGCTGCCGGGCAGGGAATGAGCGAGTTGCGGTTGCTATCGGTTAGCGCCTAACGTGCCGGCAAAGAGGAGAGAATAAATGGCGTTCGAAGGAAGCTGTCAGTGCGGCGCGGTGAATTTTTCGGTCGATGCCGATGCGCCGGACACCGCGATGAGCTGCAATTGTTCGCATTGCCGCCGCAAGGGGATGTTGTTGTCCTTCTTCCCGGCGAGCAGCTTCACCCTGGAATCGGGCGAAGACGATCTCGTGTCCTACACATTCAATACCCACAAGATCGATCATCGCTTCTGCGCGACCTGTGGTACCCAGGCCTTTGCTTATGGCGTCGGTCCGGATGGCGTCGAGACGCGCGCGATCAATTTGCGTTGCGTGCCGTCGATCGACCTCGACGCACTGACAATCCAGAAGGTGGACGGCGCGAGCCGGTGATGGGAGTTACCAGATGGAGCCTTGGTTTCGGTTGACCAATCAGGGGCCGTCACAACCCAGATAGCCCTGACCGACCAGCCATATCTGCAGCGGTAGAGCGGGCAGGGTAAGCAGCAGCAGGACGACATAGGGGATGCGGGCGCGAGGCCATGGCAGCGAGGCCAGGCCGAGCAGGAAAATGCCTGCGAACACGATGTGAATATAACCGAACCAGGCGAGCGACGGCAGCCGGGGCACGGTGCAGAATATCGACATCGCCATGACTTCGCCGAGACTCAGCCAGCACAGGAATATCTGCAAGACCAGCATCGCGCCGATCGCGAACCATTTGCGGCCTTCTCCGACACCCTCGCGCATGGCTCAGCCTAGCGCGTCGACGCATGACGATCCAGCGATCGTCTCGCGAACCATCTTCTTCTCTCACAATGGCATACCGGCCCTGAATATCGGTTCTCCCTAGCCATTCGCATGTGATCTAGCCGGCCGATTCAACATCTAGTTTGGCGGCCCTATTGCGCCTGCATGTGCAGTTCAGATCCCGCCAAAAAAACCAGAATCTTCAACGGCATCATTGCCGGCATGGGGATGCGTAACCGCGCCGGGCAATTGTACCGGCCAGGCGGCAGTAGCGCGCCGCCGCCGGTCAATGCCGCCGCGCGGCGCGCTCAATCGATGTCGCCCGCCCCGACCATGAGCCCGCAGCTCGGACTCGGGTCGGCCACTACCACCACCGTGCTGGGAGGCTGATCATGTGTTCGCCCAAACCACCCAAGGTTCAGACCATTCCCGAACGCCAGGCACTGAAGCTGCCCGATGGCGGCGCGACCGGCCTGCGTGTCGATGACGAGATCAGGCGCCGCCGCGCGCTGATGGCATCGGCCTATGGCGGCGCGCTCGGGTTGGGCAGCGCCGCGACCACCACGATCCTGGGGGGGTGAGCATGAGCCAGACAATCAAGGAACGGTGCAGCCGCCGCCTGTCCGCGCTGAAATCCGCACGCCAGCCTTATGAGGCGGAGTGGAAAGAAATCGCGCAATATGCACAGCCGTCGCGCTCGCGTTTCCTCAACGAGGAACAGAATCGCAATTTCAAGCGTGCCAATCGCGCGATCTACAACAGCCACGCGATCCTCAGTTTCCGTACGCTGACCGGTGGCATGACCAGCGGCCTTTCCTCGCCGTCGCGGCCCTGGTTCCGGCTTGCGCCGTTCGATGCCGACCTGGCCGCCAATGGCGAGGTGAAGACCTGGCTCGCCGAGGTCGAGCGGCGCATGTACGCGTTCCTGTCGGGCACCAATTTCTACGGCGCGGTGAAATCCGGCTACGCCGAAATGGGCATGTTCGGCACCGAGGCCTGCGTGATGGTCGATCACTGGCGCGAAGGCGCGGTGTGCCATTCGCTGACCGCCGGCGAATATTGGATCGCGTTGTCCGATGCGAGCGTGCCCGACACTTTGTACCGTCGCGTGCCGATGACCGTGCATCAGCTGGTCCAGTCGTTCGGCCTGGACGGGGCGAGCGACTTTGTGCGCACCGCGTACGGCAATGGCCGCTATGACGAGACGGTCAACGTCCTGCACGCGATCGAGCCCAATGAGGATCAGGCGCATGGCGCGAAGACCGCGCGCGGTAAGCCGTGGCGGTCGGTCTATTGGGACGAGAATGACAGCAACGCAGCGCGTGTGCTGCGCGTGCAGGGTTATGAGGAACAGCCCTTCTGGGCGCCGCGCTGGGACACGATCGGCGGCGATACCTATGGCACATCGCCGGGTTTCGATGCGCTGCCCGATATGCGCGAGCTGCAGTTGCAGACCCGGCGCAAGACCCAGGCGACCGAATTCCTGATCAGGCCGGAGAAGATCGTTCCCGCGTCGGTCAAGCTGACCGGCCAAGCGGGCAATATCGTCTCCGCCTCATCGGTCGACGCGGCCGGGGTGATCGTGCCGTACCAGATGAATCCAGCGGCGATCGGCGCGATCATGGAGGATGTGCAGCGCTGCGCCGATGCGGTCGGGCGGCTGACCTATGCCGATCTGTTCATGGCGATCACCAACATGGCCGGCATCCAGCCGCGCAATATCGAGGAGATCGCCAGCCGCAACGAGGAGAAGCTGACTCAGCTTGGTCCGGTGATCGAACGCGTCAATAATGAGAAGCTGGAGGTGGCGATCGATCGCACGTTCGGCATCATGAGCCGCAAGAAACTGTTCCCGCCCGCGCCCGAGGCGCTGCAGGGACAGCCGATCAAGGTCGATTTCGTGTCGATCCTCGCGCAGATGCAGCGGATGGTCGGGATCGGCCAGATCGAGCGGACGGTGTCGTTCATCGGCTCGCTCGCCGCGCAGTTTCCGGAGGCCGGCGACCGGCTCGATGTCGATGCGGCGGTGGACGATTTCGCCGACCGGGCGGGCGCGCCGCCGCGGATCATCCGATCGGTCGAGGATGCGCAGGAATTGCGCGAAGGCCGGGCGCAGGAAGCGCAGGCGGCCAAGCTGGCGGCGATGGCCGGGCCGGCGAAGGACGGCGCTGCGGCGGTCAAGTCGCTGGGCGAGATGGCGGGGCCAGATGGCCTGGCCGGGTTGATGGGGTCGTGAGGGGGTGCCTCATTGAGCCCCTCCCTTTCAAGGGAGGGTTGGGGTGGGTGCGCGCGTCCGCGCGCTCAAAAAAAGACTCGTTGCGTCAAGCTCGAAGCGCCGAACGGGGCATCGAGCCCCGTCCGCCGCTCACCCACCCCCAACCCCTCCCTCGGTTCCCGGGGGAGGAATTGAGATGATCGACCTTTCCGACAAACTCACCCTGATGGAAAACGCGGCGTTTCGCCGCTTCCTGTTCGCGTTGATCCGCACCGCCGGCGTGTTCGAAACCAGCGCCACGGCCGGCGATGGCCGCGCGCTTTATCTCGAAGGCCGGCGCGGGCTCGCGCTCGAGGTCCTGCGCGAACTGGAGGAGGGACAAGGCAAACCATCGCCCTCCGGCATTCCTGTCCACACGCTGATTCAAACCCTGCGCGAAGAGGTGCAGTCAGCCCCCATGGAGAAAAAACTTGGCAGACGAAACGACCCTTATTCAGACCTCGGACCAGAGCATGGAACCGGCGATTGAGCTTGATCCGACCGCGCTTGGCGGTGGCGAGTTCGACCATGGCGACAGCGCGTCCGATGGCGACGCGGACGATATGTCGTCGGGCATTCCCGACAGCTATCAGCTGACCCCAGCCGAAGGCCTTACGCTCGATGCGCAAGCGGTCGAGGCGGCGACGCCGGTGTTCCGAGAGCTTGGCCTGTCGAACGATGCGGCGAACAAGTTGATGCCGGTCGCGGCGCAGTTTGCGCAAAGCATCACCGACAAGTTCAACCAGCAGATCGTCACTCAGGTGCAGACCGAACGCAAGGCGTGGCTCGACAGCGCGCGGGCCGATCCGGAGATCGGTGGCGCGCATTGGAACCGCACCATCGCGACCGCGGCCTCGGCACTCGACACGCTGGGTCTGGCGCGCGGCTCGCCGTTCCGCGTGCTGCTCGACGAAAGCGGCCTTGGCAATCACCCGGAGATGATCCGCGCCTTTGCCAAGGTCGGCCAGGCGATCGGCGAAGACAATGATTTCACGCGCGGATCCCGCGCACCCATCACCAGAAAGGGTGCGGCGGAAACGCTTTATCCCGACGACGCACCCAAAGGAGGGCAGTAAGACATGGCCACGATCGGTAATTCATTCCTCAACCTTATCGACCTGTACAAGGGTGCCGGCGGCACCGATGCGCAGACCGGCGAAGTGATCGAGGTGCTGCGGCAGCTCAACCCGCTGATGGAGGATGCGGTGACCGCGGAGTGCAATATGGGCACGTCGCATCGCCACACCATCCGCACCGGCCTGCCCACCGTAACCTGGGGCATGCTTTATCAGGGCATTCCGCAGTCGAAATCGACCACGCAGCAAGTCGATGACACGACCGGTTTCGTCGAAGGGCTGTCCACCGTCGATACCCGCTTGCTCGACATCTCGCCGAATCCCGCGGCAGTCCGTCTTTCGGAAGGCCGCGCGTATCTGGAAGCGATGGCGCAGGAAGTGCAGCGCGGTTTCTTCTATCACGATACCGCCACCACGCCGGAAAAGTTCAAGGGGCTGGCCACGCGTTACGGCAAGCTTGGCGGCGGGGGCGCGGGCAACCAGATCGTCGATGCCGGCGGCACCGGTTCGGATAACACCTCGATCTGGTTCGTCACGCATGGCGACAATTACACCACACTGATCCACCCCAAGGGAACCAAGGCCGACATCACGCGCGACGAGAAGGGCGAGCAGCGCACGTCGGACGCCAATGGCAATGTCTATTATGTGAAGGAGGAATTGTTCCGTCAGCATATCGGCGTCGCGGTGCGCGACTGGCGCTTCAACGCGCGTATCGCCAATGTCGATTATTCCGACATTCTGGCGGGCACGGTCGATCTCTACAGGTTCATGCGGCTGGCCTATTACAAGCTGCAGGGGCGGCGCGCGGCGAAGATGAGCGGCGACGTTGCCGCACAGGGCCGCACCGTGCTGTACATGAACCGCGACGTGATCGCCGCGCTCGATGCGATCGGCACCAACAGCGCCAATGGCGCGCTGATGTTGAAACCGATGGAGCTGCAGGGGCAGGAAGTGCTGTCCTATCGCGGTATCCCCATTCGCGAGACCGACGCGCTGATCAACGCCGAAGCAAGGGTGGTCTGACCGGCGCCCCCTAATTCGGGGACATAATACTTATTTAGTTAAGTATTGTGTCCCCGAATTAGGCCGCTGAATTAGTGCCGACATATCCCCGTTCGGGCTGAGCCTGTCGAAGCCCTCTCTCCGCCAACGCGCCGCGAGTTCGCGGCACGCGCCCTTCGACAAGCTCAGGGCGAACGGAGAAGGTACCTAAAACTTTCCGGAGACCCAAAATGATCATGGACGCGACCACTCTCTTCTCCAATGCCCAGGCCGTGACGGCGACGGCGGCATCGGCCAATATCGTCGACCTGGGCGCGACCGGCACCGTCTATGGCGCCGCGACCGCGATCGCCCGCGACATCGGCAAGGGCGCCAGCGTGCCGTTGAAAGTGTCGGTGGTGGAGAGCTTCAACAACCTCACCTCGCTCACCGTCTCGGTCGAGACCGATGACAATGCCGGCTTTGCCTCGCTGCGCACGGTATGGACGTCACCCGCTTATCCGCTCGCCGATCTGGCGGCGGGTGCGCGACTGCTGCTGCCGGATTCGATCCCGCTCGGCACCGACGAGCGTTATGTGCGGCTGAAATACACCGTTGCCGGCACCGCCCCGACGCTGGGCAAGATCACCGCCGGCGTCACGATGGGCAACCAGACCAATGGCTGACGCGCGCGCGGTGGCGAAACGGGTGGCGGCGAAGGCGCCGGTGAAGCAGCAGGCGCCTTCAAGGCACTCCGGGGCGTTCACCGCGCCGCATCCGGTCTATTCCGGCGGGATCTATTATGAGACAGGCCAGGTGTTCGTGACGAGCGTTCCCGCTGGAGCGATGTGGGAGGCGATGAGCGGGGCAAGCGTGACTTCTCAATAACCAACTGATCTCAGACGCGTTGTGCCGTGGCAATCGACGGTGCCGTCAGCGCCGCGGCACTCGCGTCCAGGCATGCCCGCGCCGGTTCAAGCGCCACGGCTCGCTGCCTTTCATCAGCGCGGCTTGGCCGATCAATGTTTTTAGCCACGCAGATATTTTCGCGCGATCAATGCCATCGGCAGGCCGACGCAGATGCAATGCGAGAATAGCGCATTGCCCATGCCCCACAGGTCGGTCTTCGGCACATAGGCCGGGAAGCGTAGCGGCAGCACGATCCAGTACATGATGATATAGAGCGCCACGCCGTAAAGCAGGCCGGCGAAAACCGCACCGTCGAGGATCTTTGGCAAGCGCTTCGCCGCGATTACGAACGTCGCGACCATCACGGTCATGATCGCATAATGGGTCAGCAGGCCGGCCAGCGCGCCGAGCGCGCCGGCATTCACCGCCCA
Organism: Sphingomonas sp. So64.6b; assembly: GCF_014171475.1. NCBI lineage: Bacteria > Pseudomonadati > Pseudomonadota > Alphaproteobacteria > Sphingomonadales > Sphingomonadaceae > Sphingomonas > Sphingomonas sp. So64.6b. The sequence goes on along the minus strand of NZ_CP048817.1, from coordinate 3,150,744 downwards.
ATCGCCAAAAGGGCCGCTCCCGACGCTGCGCAGCACGCCAAGCGGCGACGTTCCAGCCATGCCGGCGAATACAACGGCGCTGAGCAGGTCAAGTGTCCCCGAAACCGCCGTGCCGGCCAATATTGTCCCTGGGATCGTGTGTTGCGTCTTGCCCATTATGTGTCCCCTGCGTTGTTATGGCGAATATCAGTTTGTACCGGCCGGCTCCAGGTCGCGCAGGTCGGCGTTGCGGGTTTCGCGCCCGAACCAGGCGACGAGGGTGATCGCCAGCGCGGTTGGCAGCATGATCAGCGCGGCGACCACGCCCATCGACGGGACCAAAGCGGCGATGCTCAGCGTCTGGGCGAGCAGCCCGCCGGCCTTGGTGCAGGCCGCGACCCAGCCGGTCGCGCGGCCACGCACGCCGAGCGGGAAGCTTTCCGCCACATAGGGCAGGAGCACCGCGAGCACGCCGTTCGATCCGATGATCAGCAGTGCGACGGGAAGCACCGGGCTGCCCTGGCCAATCGTCTCCAGCCAGAGCACGCCGAACAGGCCTAGCAAGGTCACGCCGAGCATGGTGACGAGCGACCATTTGGTACTCCATCGGCTGTACAGCAACGCGGCGACGAACACGGTGGGGAAGGCGATCAGCGCCGATTCCGCGAGCAGCCGGCTCGACAATTCGACCGAATACCCCTTGGCGACCAGATCCGCCGGTAGCCACAGCAACAGCCCGAAATTGACGAAGCCCCAGGCGAGCGCGGCGATGCTCAGCGCGGCGGTCTTGCCGATCAGTTTTGCGCCGCTCAGATGGGCTCTTGGCTCGCTCGATACGGGCTTCACCGTACGCGCAACGACCGCGCCGAAGCGGCGCATCACCGCCTCGGCCTCATGCGCCCGGCCGCGGGCGAGCAGGAATTTGGCCGATTCCGGGATGAATGCGCCGAGCAGCACGAGCAGCAACCCGGTGGGTAAATTGGCCAGCCACAGGATACGCCAGCCGAACACCGGCTGCAGCAGCGCGGAAATCCCGCTCGCCGCGAAATAGCCGCCGACCGCGCCGAGCCCGCCGACCAGCACCAGGCTCCAGCCGCGATGGCGATTGGGCATCATCTCGGCGAGCAGCGCATAGGTCACGGGCAGCATGCCGCCGGCCGCCGCGCCCATCATGAAACACATGCCGATATTCCAGGCGAGGCTGGGCATCGCGCCGCAGATCGAGGTGCCGACGAACATCACCGCCGACAACAGGATCGACGCCTTGCGACCATAGATATCGGCGATCACGCCCCACAGCACGGAGCCGACCACCGTGCCCATCAGCGCGAAGAACGGGACCAGCGAAACGGTCGCCTTGGGCACGCCATATTCGCCGATCATGCCGGGCACGGTAAAGCCTAGCGAGGCGGGTTTCATGACGTCGATGACCAGCGCGACGACCAGCACGGACATCAGTTTCCAGTGCGCCGGGCCGAGCTCGGCATCCTCCGGTGCCGAGATGGTGATCGACGCCGCTGCTGCGCGCTGCGCCGCGACATTGCGCGGCAACAGGCCGTAAGCGGCGACGCCCATACCGGCGATGATCAGGCCCATGCCAAAGATCATGTCGCCGCCCATCGTCATGCCCGACAGATGATAATGCATGCCGCGCGCCATCAGGAACATCGGCAGATGGAGCAGCACGCCGCCCGTTACCATCAAACAGCCGAGCGCGAACGCCCACACCGCGCGCCGATCGGACATGGTCGCGCTGATCCCGGTCATATGTCTGTCGATCCCCCACCCTTTGTCGAGGGGTTTAGCATCAACGGCCGATATTGCGATGGTCGGAAAGAGTCCCGCTATCGAGCGGCTGATCGGGGGGTCGGTGGCTCAGGCGGAGCGATGGGATCCATCACCGGAACGGTATCGATGCCGGACTCGGACACAATTATTTCCCCCGTGAGAGACGAGCTATTAACGCATTCAATCGACCACGCACTGTAAGAAACAGATCTTCCGGCTCTGGGATATCTTCACGTGCCGCGATATCCCCCGGTGCGATCACGTTGAGATCTAAAAACATCGAGCCCAGATCGTCTGGACTGCCAGCCAATTGTAGCCGCGGCTCGGTGTAGACGCGTGGAGACTCGATTAATGCACCCATCTCCCCAGAAAATAAGGTCAAATACACCGTTCCAGGAGGCAGTTTTTTATATCCAATACCCCCTTTACCTGGGAAGCCGCTGGTAAAATCCCGAGGACCGTTCCGATGCTTTACAGCCACCGCACACCCCGCATTTTGCTCCAAATAATTGAATATCAAACGATCTGTTCGGGCGATGACCCGGTCGACCCTCAAGGGTGGGATTCCCTCGAGTTGAAACATGCGATCGGTGACTATGACTTCGACTATTTTACTGTCTCCCGACAGATAGACCGCAGCGTATTCCTTGATGTTTTCCATTTCCTCGGGTGTCATGGCTAACACTTTGCTTGAAGCCGTGTCGCGTGGATCGTAATTACTCTTTTCCATCATCGCTCTCTTCCCGCTTCCCGCGCCGCTTGGTCAATCGGGCTCAAAAGGTAGCTCAAGATGCTGCGACGCCCGGTACGAACGTCCACAGAGACCTGCATGCCAACCGCGGTTTTGGTCAAAACGGCGGGAGGCCCCGCCCTTGTCCGGGTCTAGCACAAATGGCCGATGTTGCGATGGCCGGATGATGACCGGAAACGCGGCTTCAGTCCTCCGAAAGCTTCGCCCCGTCGAGCGAGCGGGCGAGCACGTCCTGCTCGCGTGCGGCGGCGACCTTGTCCGCCTTGGTCCGGCCGAACACGGCGCGGTTGCGGTCGGCATGGGCCGCCGCATCCGCGCGCGCTTTCGCCTTGCGTGCCGTTCGGAGGTTGATGATCTCGGCCATGGTCGATCCGCTTGTCTGAAGCGGCAATCTATCCGTCGTGGCCGAGCTGCACCATCTCTTGCGTCGGGTTTATTTCAGCAGCGACAGGACGCCTTGCTGGCTCTGGTTCGCCTGGGCGAGCATCGCGGTCGAGGCCTGGCTCAGGATCTGCGCCTTGGCGAGCGCGGTCGTTTCGGCCGAGAAGTCGGCGTCCTCGATGCGGCTGCGCGCGTCGGTCAGGTTGGTGACGTTCGAGGTCAGGTTGTTGACCACCGACTGCAGGCGATTCTGCGCCGCGCCGAGCCCGGCACGCTTGGTGTCGATCGTCTTGAGCGCATCGGACAAGGTGGTCAGGGCGGCGGACGGGTCGCTGAACAGCGTCCCGGCGGTCGCGGCGCTGAGGTCGATGTCCGACATGTCCATCGTCACCGTTTCGCCGGACTCGGAGCCGGCCTGAATGACGATCGTGCCGGATCCGCCGCCGGCGGTGCCGTCGAACATCTTGATGCCGTTGAATTCACTCTTGGTCAGGATCTCGCCGATCTGCGTCTGCAACTCGGTCACTTCGACGCCGATATTGGTCTTGTCGTCGGCCGAATAGGTGCCGCTCGACGCCTGAACGGCGAGTTCGCGGATTCGCTGCAGCATGTTGGTGATTTCGCCGAGCGCCCCTTCCGTGGTCTGCGCCATCGAGATGCCGTCATTGGCGTTGCGCACCGCCTGGCTCATGCCGCGGATCTGCGAGGTCATCGACGAAGCGATGGCGAGGCCAGCGGCGTCGTCCTTGGCCGAATTGATGCGCTTGCCGGTCGACAGGCGTTCGATGCTGGTTTGCAGCGACAGGTTCGCCGCCGTGGTCGAATTCGAGGCGCGCAGTGCGCCGATATTGGTTCCAATGACAGTCATCTCTAGTCCCCGGAGCCGCCATCGCTACCCCTTGGTGCGGGATCGGGCTCAGTGCCGGGTTAAGTCGATATGGTTAACAATTAACTATCTTCCGCTGAAGCGAGCAGCGGAATTAATCTTCGTGAAAAACGTCTTCGCCAAGTATCGCGGTCCAGTGATGCTTGCGCGATTCGTAGAAGGAAAAAGTCGGCGCAGGGAAAGCCGGGTCGGCAAAATTGCCGAGAGGTATGGCGATCAGGCCGGGCATGTCCGGATTTTCATAAGCCATGGTCGAACCGCACTCGGGACAGAAGCGATAGATCACCTGGCGCCCGCTATCGGCGCGCCGGACATAGCTGCGCGTATCGCCGGTGATGGTCACATTCGCCGCAGCGAACCGGGCCTGCGCCGCGAAGGCGCTGCCGGTGCGCCGCTGGCATGCCAAGCAATGGCATACTGATACACGCACCGGATCGCCCGCGACGGTCGCGCTGAGCTGGCCGCAGCGGCATTGTGCCTGTCGCATTGCGTTCTCCGAAAGCGCGGGCGCGGATTCTAGCCGGCCGGCTGCAGCTTGTCCTGCGTCCGGGTCAGGAAATCGCCCGCGTCGTGGCGTTCGTGCAGCTGGCTCGCCGGATCGCCCATCACGCGGTTGACCATCCGGCCGCGCTGCACGGCGGGGCGCTCGGCGATCGCGGCGGTCCAGCGCTGGACGTTCCTGTAATCCTGCACTTGCAGGAATTCGCCCGCATTATAAGCCACGCCCAGCGCCAGCGAGCCGTACCACGGCCAGGCCGCGATATCGGCGATGCTGTAATCCTTGCCGGCGAGATATTCGCTTTCGCCCAGCCGGCGGTCGAGCACGTCGAGCTGCCGCTTCGCCTCCATCGCATAGCGGTCGATCGCATATTCGATCTTGAACGGCGCATAGGCGTAGAAGTGACCGAAGCCACCGCCAACAAAGGGCGCGCTGCCCATCTGCCAGAATAGCCAGGACAGGGTTTCCGCGCGGGCGGCGGGCTCGGTCGGCAGGAATTCGCCGAACTTCTCCGCCAGGTGCATCAGGATCGCGCCGGATTCGAACACGCGGATCGGCTCGGGGCCGCTGCGGTCCAGCAAGGCCGGGATCTTCGAATTGGGGTTCACCGCGACAAAGCCGCTGCCGAACTGATCGCCTTCACTGATGCGGATCAGCCAGGCGTCATATTCCGCACCGGTGTGACCGAGTTCGAGCAGTTCCTCGAGCATCACCGTCACCTTTACGCCATTGGGCGTGCCGAGCGAATAAAGCTGCAGCGGATGTTTGCCGACCGGCAATTCCTTGTCGTGCGTCGCGCCGGCGATCGGCCGGTTGATATTGGCGAATTGCCCGCCATTCTCCTTGTTCCAGATCCAGACGGGCGGCGGGGTGTATTCGGGGGTGTCGGTCATCGAAGGGGGACTCCGGTCGCGTTGGGGACAGGATGTCCCATCCGAAACGAGGATGTAGGAAGCCGGGTTCGGATCGGCCATGTCGGCGTGATTGTTTTTGTGCTGGCGTCAACGGTGATTAAAGTGGTGATATGACAGCAACCGTCAATTCCATCGCGATGACCCTCCAAAACGAGACGTCGTTCGCCCATCTCTCGATAGTGAGCTATCAAATCCCCGACAATGATAGCGATGATGATGAAGAGTGGGATTCGGACTGGTTGATGGTGTGCGGCCAAGTGTCGTTGCTTGGCCGGGAATGGCAGTTCGTTGACCCATGCCTGACGACGGCAGAAGCGAGGCGGCTCGCCGATTGGCTGGATGCGGTCGCCCGAGGCGAGGATTCACCGCAATTTTGCGACTTCACCGAACCGAACCTCGACTTTCGGCGCCAACCGAACGGCGAGATCAGGGTCAGCTTCGCACTGGAATCCGCGCCGCCCTGGGCGAAGCGCGGTGACGACTGGATCAAGCACGGCTTCGTCGTGCCGATTGGTCCACAACTCGCCGACGCGGCGGCTCGGTTGCGGCAGCAGCTTTCCCGATTTCCGACACGCGGACGATCAGGGAATAGGGCGCCAAGCGCCAGCTGACGGCGGTTCAAACCAGCGGCGACCCGCGCCCCGCGACTGATGCGAGATGCGCTTCCAGCACGCGCAAGGTCCGGCCGAGGCGATCACGGTCGATGATCCCGCCGAGCGAGACGCGTAGCGCCTGGGGTGCGTCAGGTTCGACCGCGAACGCGCTCGAGGCGACGACCGACAGGCCTTGTGGCCGTACCAGATTGACCAGGTCGGCGGCGGCGATGCCCGGCGGGAGCGGGAGCCATAGGTGATAGCCCTGGCGGTGTGCGGCATGATCGAAGTTCGCCAGGATATTGTGCGCCAGCGATAGTCGCCATGCCGCCTCGGCGCGTGTTTCGGCGACGAGCCGCGCAAAGCTGCCGTCCTGCACCCACAGGCTGACCAGTGCGGCGTTGAGCGGCGGGGCCATCACGCTCGTCTCATGGCAATCGGCGGCGAGGCGCAGCGCATCGCGCACCGAGGGCGCGCGGACATGGGCGATGCGCAGTGCCGGCGAGATGATCTTCGACAGGCTGGCGATATGCCAGCAGCGATCGGGCACCAACTCGGCGAAAGAAATCTGCGGACGATCGGCGAGCGGGCCATAAGCGTCGTCCTCGATGATGTGGAAGCCATGCCGGTCGGCGAGCGCGGCGATCGCGCGCCGTTCCTCGGGTTCGATCGTCGCGGCGGTGGGATTGTCGTTGGTTGGCACGACATAGAGCGCGCGGATCGGTGTTCGCGCACATGCCGCTTCGATCGACGCGGCGTCGATGCGCGGCAAAGGCACGAGCTTCAGGCCGTAGCGCAACGCGAGGCCAAGGAATCCGGGATAGATATAGCGCCCACAAGCGACGGTATCGCCGGCCTGCAATGTGGCGGCGACGATCGCATGCAGCGCGTTCTGGCCGCCGGCGGTGACGATCACCTGTTCCTCGACCGAGGCGATACCACGGCCGGCGAGCAGCCGAACGCCGGTGGCACGGTCCTGCGCGGCGCCGCCGGCGGGCTGATAGTGCAGCCGGGCGGCCGCGCCGGGACCGCGCAGCAACGCCGCGGTGCCGCGTTCCCATGCCGTGGCGAGCGAGCCATTGGCGATCTCGGGCGGCATGTTCATGCCGGTATCGACCGGCGCGCTGTCCGCCGACGGCGTGCCCACGCGGTCGATCACGAAGCTGCCGGCGCGGCCGCGCGCTTCGATCAGGCCCTGCGCGCGCGCGGTGTCATAGGCCTTGGTGATGGTCGTCAGGTCGACCCGCAGCGTCGCGGCAAGATCGCGTTGCGCGGGCAGTCGCGCGCCGGGTCGCAACATGCCGGACTGAATCGCCGCGCCGAGCGCTTCGGCGATCGCGCGATATTTGGCGCCCGTCGCCAGGCCGAGGTCGGGGATCCAGTCGTCAGTCATTCAGCTTGCCCATCCAACCTGGCCGGCCCCCCGCGCGGCGCTTCGCCGTGCAATTGCGCCCAGAGCGCTTGCGTCCCGGCCTCCTGAGCGCGGTTGACATATTGCGACGCGACCAGCCAGCCCTTGATCGGCCGCAGCACGATGGTGCAGCCGATCGCCATCAGCGGCAATGATGTGACCGCATGGACCCAGACCGGCGGGTCAAGGGCGACCTGCAGCCAGACGACGAAGAAGAGCAGCGGGAACGCGACGAAGCACAGCGAGAAGAAGGCCGGCCCGTCGTCCGGCGCAGCGAAGCGGTAATCGAGACCGCATGAGTCGCATTTATCGACGACCTTCAGCCAGGATCTGAACATGTGCCCCTTGCCGCAGCGCGGGCACAGTCCCTTCCATCCGGCATGGACGATCCAGCGAAACGCTTCCCGACCTTCGAGTTGATGAGTCACGGTTTTGTCCTTGGCGACGGGCTATATTGTAGCCATACATAATTCCGTACATAAGGAGAGCGTGATGGTTTGTCGAGTCAGGTCGCCTTCAGCGTCCGTTCCTCTGTCTGTCATCCTCGCTAGCGCAGCGCGACCGAAGGTCTCGCAAAGTCATTTAAAGCTGTTTCACCATTGTATGGCATACAATAAGCGCAATGCGCTGTACGATCCGGCGGCAAGCCGTCGCGTTATCTGCCGACCCTGACCTTTTCGCGCGATCGTGCGTATAACGTAATGATGTTCGCGCGCCGTCTCCGCAATTTCTTCACTGAGGAGCAATGGAGTTTCGCGCCCCACGAACGCGCGATGATGCCGGGGTCGCCGGCGTCGCCGGAGCATCCGACCGGGCGGCGTATCGCTTATGGCGCGATCGCGGTGCTGGTCGGGCTGACTGGCGGTCTCGGCAATGCGCTGATTTCGGTTAACACCACGACCTTGCAGGGCTCGCTCGGGCTCGATCCGGCGGAGATCGCCTGGTTGCCGACGGTCTATGTAATGACCAACACGTCGATCAATTTGCTGCTGATCAAGTTCCGTCAGCAATATGGCCTCCGGCCGTTCACGATGATCTTTCTCGGCCTTTATGTCCTGCTGACCTTCGCGCATTTGTTCGTGCATGATTTCTGGTCGGCGATTGCAGTGCGCGCCGCGAGCGGCATGGCGGCGGCGGCGCTGTCCACCCTGTCGCTCTATTACATCATGCAGGCATTGCCGGCGAAGTGGCGGCTGAAGGCGGTGGTGCTGGGCATCGGCATTCCGCAATGCGCGGTGCCGCTGGCGCGGCTGTTCTCGCCCGATTTGCTGGCGATGTCGCAGTGGCGTGCGCTGTACCTGTTCGAACTCGGCCTGGCGCTGACTTCGTTTGCGGCGGTGGCGCTGCTGAGACTCCCGCCGACCGAACGAAAAAAAGCCTTCGAACCGCTCGATTTCGTCACTTTCATCCTGTTCGGCGGCAGCGTCGCGCTGTTCGCGGCGGTGCTCGGGCTCGGGCGGATCGTGTGGTGGACCGAGGCGCCGTGGGTCGGCTGGGCGCTGATCGGTGCGATTCCAATGTTCGCCGCCGCGCTGGCGATCGAGCATAGCCGGGCCAATCCGCTGCTCAACACGCGCTGGCTGGGTAGTGCCGATATTCTGCGCTTCGCGGTCGTCACGATCATGGCGCGCATCGTGCTGTCCGAACAGACCTTCGTGGCGGTCGGGCTGCTCAATACGCTGGGGCAGAATAACGATCAGCTCGGGCCGCTGTTCGCGATCATCTTCCTTGCCTCGGTTGCGGGGGTGGTGGCGAGCGCGGTGACGCTCAATGTCGAGCGGCTGACGCATCCGATCATGCTTGCGATCGGGCTGGTCGCGGTCGCGGCATTCGCGGATTCCTTCTCGACCAGCCTGACGCGCGCGCCGCAACTCTATCTGACTCAGGCGGTGATCGCGTTTGCCGCAACCTTCTTCCTCGGCCCGGCCTTGCTGTTCGGCATGACCCGCGCGTTGCAGCAGGGTGCGGGACACATCATCAGCTTCATCGCGCTGTTCGGCATCGTCAATTCGATCGGCGGGCTGGGCGGTGCGGCGTTGCTCGGCACGTATCAAACGATCGCGGAAAAGATGCATAGCGCGGCGATCGTCCAGTCGATCAGCCCGACCGATCCGCAAGTCACCGCACGGATCGCGGCAGGCGGCGCGGGGGTGGCGCGGGTCGTCGGCGACCCCGCATTGCGTGCGGCGGAGGGCGGCGCACTGCTGTCGCAAACCGCGACGCGCGAGGCCAATGTGCTTGCCTATAACGACACATTCCGGTTGATCGCGGTGCTTGCCGCGCTCACCACATTGTACCTCGCCTTCCTGCTTGCACGCCGCAACTGGCGCGCACGACGGCGGGCGATGACCGAGGCCGCGACATGACCGACACCAAGACTCCGCCCCCGAGCCCCCGACTCCACCAGCCACACCCCAGCCACTCCGCCAGCCACTCCGGTCGCCGCCACTCCGGTCGCCACTGGGCCGGTGACCGAGGAACGCGCCGCCGAGGCACCGGCCGCGCCGGTTGGATCGGGTTGGAAGCCGCCGCGTGATTCGCGCACCGTTTTGATCGTGATCGCGGTGATCGCGGTCGCCGGGGTCCTCGCGGTGCTCGCGGCGTGGCGGCTGCCGCCGTTCGCGAGCAGCTTCCAGTCGACCGATAATGCCTATGTCCGCGGCCGCACCACGGTGATCAGCCCGCAGGTCAGCGGTTATGTAACGCAAGTCTATGTGCGCGATTTCGATATGGTGAAGGCGGGGCAGCCGCTGGCGAAGATCGACGATCGCATCTATCGCCAGCGCGTCGAACAAGCCGGCGCGCAAGTCGCCGGGCAGCAAGCGACGCTCGCCAACAGCGAACAGGCAGCGCGGTCGCGCGCGGCGAGCCTGCAGGCACAGGATGCCGCAGTCGCCAATGCGCAAGCGCAATTGCTCCGTGCACAGGCCGATATGAACCGTGTCAACGATCTGGTTACCGACGGGTCGGTCAGCTTGCGCGAGCGCGACCAGACGCTGGCGGCGCTGCGCCAGGCGCAGGCCGGCGTGTTGCAGGCACGCGCGGCGCGTGAGATCGCGCGGCAAGACATTCGCACCGTCGAAGTCGGCAAGGGCGGGCAACAGGCCGGCGTCAGCGGCGCCGAGGCGGCGCGGCGCCTGGCGCAGATCGACCTCGACAATACGGTGATCCGCGCACCCGAAGCCGGGCGGCTGAGCGAGGTCGGGGTGCGCCTTGGCCAATATGTTACCTCGGGATCGCAACTCATGTTCCTGGTGCCGCCGGAAACCTGGGTGATCGCCAATTTCAAGGAAGCCCAGACTGCGCGCATCCGGGTCGGCCAGCCCGCCAGCTTCACCGTCGACGGGCTCGCCAATGCGCGGCTGACCGGCCGGGTCGAGCGGCTTTCCCCCGCCGCTGGTTCGGAATTCGCGGTACTCAAATCGGACAATGCGACGGGCAATTTCACCAAGGTGCCGCAGCGTATCGCAGTGCGCATCCGGGTCGATCCGGGGCAGTCGCTCGCCTTGCAACTCAGGCCCGGCATGTCGGTGCAGGCGCGCGTCGATACCACCGGCGCGCCGAAGATCCGATGAAGGCGCGTGTGATCTTGATGCTGGCGGTTCTGGCCGGCGGCTGTGCCGGGCCGCGACCCGAGGCGCCGGCGGCGAGCGCGGTGGTCGCGCCGCCGGGCTGGCGTACCGCGCTTGGCCCGGGCGAGCCGATCCGTGCCGACTGGTGGGCGGCGTTCGGCGATCCGGTGCTGACCGGACTGGTCGATCGCGCGCTGGCCAATAATCCCGATCTCGGGGCGGCGGCGGCGCGGGTCGAGGAAGCACGCGCGCAGGAGCGGCTGTCGCGTGCGCAACTCGCGCCGCAGGTCAATGTCGGCGCGGCGGCATCCGATGCGCGCACGCTCAGCGCATTCGGCACGCCAAGCACCAATTTCGGCGCGCAGCCGACGGTGACGGCGAGTTACGACCTCGACCTGTTCGGCCGCTTGCGGCAGGCCAGTGCGGCGGTACGCGCGCAATTGCTCGCGAGTGAAGGCGCGCGCGACACGGTGCGACTCGGCATCGCGAGCAGCGTGGCGAGCGGTTATATAACCTTGCGCGCGCTCGACGCGCGGCTCGCGGTGGCGCGCGACACGCTGGGGTCGCGGGGCGAGGCATTGCGCATCGCGCGGCGGCGCGCGGAGACGGGTTATACCTCCAACCTCGAACTGCATCAGGCGGAGGGTGAATATCGCGCGACCGAACAGCTCGTGCCGCAAGCCGAACTGGCGATCAGCCGGCAGGAGAATGCGCTGAGCCTTTTGCTCGGCGCCACGCCCGCCGCGATCCAGCGTGGCGTGCCGCTGACCGCCTTGGTCGCACCGGCGGTGCCCGATGGCTTGCCCGCCGATTTGCTGCGCCGCCGGCCCGACCTGTTCCAGGCGGAACAGACATTGGTCGCGGCGGATCGCTCGCTCGACAGTTCGCGCGCTGCGCTGCTGCCCAATGTCAGCCTGACCGGATCGGCCGGGCTGATCCTGTCGACCGCCTTGTCCAACCCGGTCGGCGTCTTCTCGCTCGGCGGCAGCATCCTGTCGCCGATCTTCGACGGCGGCCGGTTGCGCGCTCAGGCCGGCGCCAGCGCGGCGCGGCGCGACCAGGCGGCGTTCGCGTATCGCAAGGCCGCGCTGACCGCGTTCCGCGAAGTCGACGACAGCCTCGCCGGGGTGCAGCGTTCGGGCGAACAGGCGGTGGCGATCGCCGGCCAGCGCAACGCCCTCGCCGCAGCGTTGCGCAACGCCAGCAACCGCTACCGCGCGGGTTATTCCTCCTATCTCGACCAGCTCGACACGCAGCGCGGGCTACTCACCGCCGAACTCGCTTTGGTCCAGGCACGCGCGGACCGGCTGACAGCTTACGTCGCGCTGTATCAGGCGTTCGGCGGGGGGTGGGCGGAACGGGACGTGGCGGGGGCAGCGCGCTAGGGCTAGGGCTGGACCCAACACATGTCGCGCGGACCTTTGTCGCTGGCATCGATCATCTTGCCTTTGTGGCGGGCCGCGTCCAGCATAAGAAATGAGATTGAATTGGTCAGAGATCAAAGCGGCGGTGAGACGCGCGGCTAAGGGTCTGTTTCCCATTGTCTTGGGCGCATATGCGGTGTGTAGGTATCTGACGTTGACGCTCGATACGCCTGCGCCGGAGATCGATCGACTCGCCAACCTGCTATTTGGGTTGGGCTTGCTCTTGCTCATTCTGTCGCCCCAAAGCCCTGCACAGGACCGAAAGGGGCTGACCATTTCGCCGGCACGCAGCGGCGTGACCGTCGTGCTTTTCACCGGGCTCTTCGCGGCGATCGCGCTGACCAGAGGGTTTGAGCATTGGTCCGACCTGATCGTTCCGGCTCTTGTGGTGCCGCTTACCCTTGTCGTCGCCTGGTTCGTCTATCGTTTCGCCTCGGTCAACGCGGCGAATATCGGCGAGGCGCGGTTCGTCACGCGTCGCGATGGCAGCACGGAAACGCCCGAACCGACGCGATGATCTCCCCGCTCACCGCCGACGAAATCGCGGATGGCATCAGGACGCAAAAACCGTCATCCTGGCATTGACGACGGGGAATCGGGGAAAGCGCGAATGTTGCGGCCAATCATCGCGGGTATGGCGCTGTTATTCTTTCCCGGCGCCGTCGCGCAGGACGTGCCGTCTGCGCCGGCGAACCCGCCCGCACCGGCGGCTGGATCGGCCCCGGCCGCCCCGGTGACTGGATCGGCAATGTGCGGCGGCGATGGCGCCGTGCCGAAGATCCCGACCTTGTTGCCCGGCTACGGCGGTGGCGGGTTCGTGGTGCGCACCATGGTCCCCGAAGCGCAGGCGTTCTTCGACAACGGCATGCAGCTTGGCCAGGCCTTTGCGCACAAGGCGTCGATCGCGGCGTTCGCCGAAGCGGTGCGGCTCGATCCGAATTGCGCGATGTGCCGATGGGGTGAAGCATGGGCATCCGGGCCGACGATCAACTATCCGATCGATGCGGCGGCGATGGTCAAGCTCGAGGCGAAGGTGCTGACCGCGGAGCGGCTGGCGGCAAGCGGGCCGGCAAAGGAGCGCGAGCTGCTCGCCGCGCTTCGGCTGCGTTATGTCAGGGGCGGCGGGAAGGGGCCGGGCGACCTGGCGTTCGCGCGCGCGATGGACGTGCTGGCCGAGCGTTATCCCGATGACGATGCGATCGCGACGCTCACCGCCGATGCATGGATGATCCTGACCGCGCACAGCGACAGGATGCGCTATATGCCGCGATCGGTCGTGTTGCTCGAACGCGTGCTGAAACGGCATCCGGATTACACCCCGGCGATCCATTTCTATATTCATGCGACCGAGATCAGCGGTTTCCCCAAGCGCGCCGAACCCTATGCCGACCGGCTCGCCGCGCTGGCGCCGGCGGCGAGCCATCTCGTCCATATGCCGTCGCATACTTATTATTGGATCGGGCGCTATCAGGATGCGGCCGACACGAATATGCGCGCGGTGGAGATCGGCATGGCCAATGCCAAACGACTTGGCATGACGATGCCCGATGGCGTGTGGCAATTGCCCTATCATCCGCACAATGTGCAGTTCGGTGTCGGCAGCGCGCTGATCTCCGGCGATGCGAAGACCGCGCTGGCGCTGAGCGATCCGCTGGTCCGCATCGCGGCTGGCCGTGCCGATGGGTCGGCCTATGCGCAGATCGTCGCCGGCACCGGTTATTTCGCGCAGGCGCGCTTCGCCGATCCGAAAATCGTGCTCGCGCTGCCCGAACCGAAGCTGCCCTATATGAAGGCTTATTGGCATTATGCGCGCGGTGAGGCTTATGCGCGGCTCGGCGATGTGAAGAGGGTCCTGGCGGAGGCCGCAGCGATCAAGCCGATCGCCGCGCCCGGGAATAATAGCCCAGCCATGGCGGCATCGCGCATGGCGGCCATCGCCAGGGCCGTGCTGGTCGGGCGCGCGGCGATGCTCGATCACCAGCCAAAGGCGGCGCTGAAGGCATTCGGCGTGGCGAGCAAATTGCAGGAGTCGAAGATCATGGCCGGGTTCGCCGACCCACCGGCTTGGTGGTATCCGGTGCGCCGCGACATGGCCGCTGCTTTGCTTGCGATGGGCAAGCCGGCCGAGGCGATCCGCATGGCCGACGCCGCGCTGGCCGGCCGGCCCAGGGATCCGGTCACGCTGTCGGTGCGCGCCGAGGCGGAGGCGGCGATTGGTTCGGCCAGGAGCGCGGGGCTCGACCGAAGAGCGGCGCTGGCGGGATGGCGCGGTGATCGGGCGATGCTGGGCGGGTTCGGCGCGGCCCGGTAAAGCGTAGTGCGAACAGCCCGAACTGGCGCGGCTGGCGACATGGCTAGCGGCGCGCCGGGAATCCGAAGCTCAGGCTAGAAAAGACGGTTTCGAAATCCGTCTCGCGCGCGGCGGGGAGCGGCCTGGTCCAAATCACATTGATCAGCCAGGATCCGCGTCGCGGCATTGCAAAGCGAGCGCGTCCGGCGGCGTCGGTGCGGTGCGTTTCGAACGGCGCTTCGTCATGGTCGAGATCGGTGAGCTTGATCAGCGCGCCCGCCAGCGGACGGCCGTGATAGATCACGCGGACCGGCAGAAGCGCTGAGCGCGGCATCGCATAGGGGCTGATCTCGGGCACGATCTCGAGTGCCAGGCCGAGTGGTTTGGTGACCTGCGCCTGCGAACCGCCGGGCGGTCCGACCTGCACGATCGCCTTGGCGATCCGGCCGTAATTCTCCGATCCATCGGTGCCGGTCCGGCCGGTACGTGCGCGGAGGGTGAGTGCGGGGGTCAGGCCTTCGACCTTCAGATAGTCGTTGTAGCGGATCGCGGGCAGATGGCTTTGTGCGGTCGTGTCGGTTTCGAGCACCAGCATATAGGTGCCGGGGTTCCGGAAACCGATCGTGCTATCATCCGCGCCGCCGGGATGCAGGCTCGCGCGCAGGTCGATGGCGCTGCCCGCCGGGGTGATCGCGGCGAAGCGCGTGATTCGGCGCAGCGGTATCGGCGAGCGTTGCCGCAAGGGACCATGACCGACCTGCAGCGTGACCGGCATCGCCGCGCCGGGACGTAGCCAGAAGGCATTGGGCTGAACCCAGAAATCATGCGCAGCGACCGAGGTGGTACAGGTCAGCGCGGCTGCGAGGCCGAGCATTTTCCGTGAGGGAGTGGCGACGGGCACCGGCTTGTTTCCTATTCGAGATGATCGGGCTGATAGCCCGGTGTGACGGGCAGGAAGTTGAGCGACGCGGCGAGCATCGCGACCGCGATCAGCCAGCTTGAGGCGATCTTGAGCGCGATCGGCGCGTGGCGGTGAATGATTGCGGCAGGCAGGATGATCAGCGCACCGGGCAGCGCGCGCAGCAGATCGGACGGCGGTCCGGTCGTGGCGATGACCGCCCCGGCCCACAGGCCCGCATTGCCCGATAGCGCCAGCACGGCACATGGTCCGGGGCCTCCGCGCAGGTGGACACAAGCTGCCGTGACGATGAGGCTTGCCCAGCAACCGAGAAAGGCGGTGCCTTGCATGGCCACGGGAAAACCCGAGACTGAGACTATGGCTGCCCCGATCACGGCGGCGGCCAGGCCCGGCACGCGGATCCACCGTGGCGCGAATGCCAGCGTCAGGCCGAGCGTAGCGAACAGCAATGCCGCCGCTGCGCTCCTCATGCGCCAAGCGCCCGATACAGGAACCAGACGCCGGTCGCGGCGATGAGGCCGCCCATGCCGCGCGTGATCTTGATGCCGATTGGCCAGCGATTGAGCGTGCCGATACCGATGCCGGCGACGTGAAGCAGTCCGGTGGCGAGCACGAAGCCGAGACTATAACCGACCGGATCGGCGGCCGAAGGCAATTCGCGGCCATGCGCATAGCCGTGGAACAGCGCGAACAAGGCAACGATCGGCACGGCGAGCCAGACCGGCGCGCGCAGCGCCAGCGCGATACAGCCACCCAGTACCAACACGGAGGCGGCGATGCCGATCTCGACCGGCGGTATCGGCAGACCGATCATGCCGATCACCGCGCCGGCAACCATGACGCCGGGGAAAGCGACCGGTAATGCGTAAATCAGCGGCCGGCCGAGATGGGCGCCCCATAGCCCGACCGCGACCATTGCCAGCAGATGATCGAACCCGCTGAGCGGATGGCCGAAACCGGACAGGAATCCGCCGGCAAGGCCGGTCCCGTCATGCGCTGCCGCCGGGCCGGCGAGCAGCGAGCCGCCGACAATGGCGATCAGCGCGACGATCGCCCGCGACCGTGTCGAAACCCGGGTCATTCCTTGTAAGGCTCCGCGCCGGGAGCAACATGAGGTGCCGTCTCGGGTGCCGCGAGGAACGGGAATGTCGTGACGGAATGCGCGCGCTCGTCCCGATCCACACCGTCGTTGATGCCGGTCGGCGTGCCGTTCGCGAGCAATGAGCGATAGGCGTTGACCGCGCTGTAATTGGGCGTGCGGCCGCCACAATCGCCGGCCAGGGCGGTTTCGCCGGCCAGGCTGGCGCGTTCGATCGCGAATAATTGGGTGCAGGTCGTCGCTGCGCTGTTCACCCAAAGCCGATCGTCGGCAAGCAAAGCGGCGAGCGCGCGGTAGCGCTGCGGCGGCGGTGCCTTGCGATCGATCAGCAGCTGGTTGCCGCAGATGCCGTCATACCCGTCATAAAGGCCGAGCGATTTCTGGATTTCGGCAACGAACACCGCCGAACTGGCTGGCGTTGCCGCATTATAGGCCTCTTTGAGTATGTCGCCCCGGTCGGAGTCGAGCGGCGAGAGCAGTGCATTGCCGGTCAGCGGGCGGCCGGCGCGATCGATGCGCCGTTCGGGCGACACGGTGTCGCTCCACACCGCGAGCAGCTTACCGCCCTTCGCAACGAGATCGAGATCGACCGAGATGACGATCGATGCCGGGGTCCATCCGGCGAGGAAGTTCTTGGCCGGGCCGCCATCGGTGTGCCGCCACTGATCGAGGATGTTGCGTGAGGTGGCGGCGTCGAATTGCGCGCATCCCGCGCTGTCGTAACGGGTTCCGGCGTGCAGCGCGGCGCTGGCGACATCGAATGCCGCGCGCGATCCGCGCACATTATTGAAGAACGGGTCATCGCGCAGTCCGGCAAAGACGCGGAAGCGGTGATTGCGGCCTGCGATGCCCTGCGGCCCGCTCGCATCGCCGATCGCCCGGTCCTCGGTTCCGACCCGGCAATCGGCCGCCGTCATCGCGCTGAAGCGGCAACTGATCATGGCGGTCGCGTTGGTCTGGCCGAAGTCTTTGCCGCTATCGATATGGAATTCATAAGCGAGCTTGTCGGAGAAACTGTGCCCGACCACTGTCATCACCAGGTTGAGACGGTGGCCATCGGTCGAGGTCCAGGCGTAGAGATCGCCGATATCGGCGCGAGGGTCGGCGATCACCGATGGCGTGTCGAGATGATCGGACGCCCGGGCGATGCCGGACATCGCGATGATCGAGGCCGATGCGATCGCGGTCGCGACGATCCACCGGAGCTGGATGCTGGTTCGGGATATGGGAGCCATTTCGGGGAAGCCATTCGGGTTGCTGTTGATGTCGAACCCGGCGTTAGGCGCGATGCACGCCGCCCCGCTGTCGGATTCTTTAGTCAAATGCAGGCCGCCCCGGCGGCGGCGCGAGATCGCTAAAGATCCTGATAGCGGTCGGTGCCGGCAACATGGTTGAGATCCGCCTCGCCCGATCCAGGGCGCAGACGGAAGAAAGCCATGTATCGCAGAGAATTCATCAAGATGACCGCCGGCGCATTGGCGGCCACCGCACTTGCCGGACGCGGCATCGCGAGCGGCACCGGGAATGTCGGGGCGGATGCCGGCGTGGTCGATGCCCTGCATTATCGCCACTTCAACAAGGTGCGCCGCTTCGCCAAAACACCATTCGGCGAGATCGCCTATATCGACGAGGGCCGGCCGCTCAGCGTCGCGCTGTTCCTGCACGGCTTTCCACTCAACAGCTTCCAGTGGCGCGGCGCGATCGACCGCCTGTCGATGTACCGGCGCTGCGTCGCGCCGGACTTTCTCTCCTTGGGATATACCAGGGTCGCGCCGGGCCAATCGGTCGATCCCGATGCGCAGGCGGCGATGCTCATATCGCTGCTCGACACGCTGAAGATAAAGACGGTCGACCTGGTCGCGAGCGACAGTGGCGGGGCAGTCGCGCAATTGCTGGTCGCGCGGCATCCGGAGCGGGTACGGACTTTGCTGCTGACCAATTGCGATAGCGAGATCGACAGTCCGCCGCCTGCGCTGCTGCCCGTGATCGAGCTATCGAAACAGGGTCAGTTCGTCGACAAATGGCTCGCGCCATGGCGCGCCGACAAGGCTTTGGCGCGGTCGGCGCAGGGCATTGGCGGAATGTGTTATTCGGTCCCCACGCAACCAAGCGACGCGGCGATCGAGATGTATTTCGCGCCGTTGCTTTCCGCGCCACGCAACAAGGCGCTGGTCCATGCCTATGCGGTCGCGCAGGAACGCAATGCGCTGGCCGGGATCGGGCCAAAGCTCAAGCGCAGCACGATACCGACACGCATCGTGTGGGGCATGCAGGATACGATCTTCGAAGCAAAGGGGGCCGAGCATCTCGACCGTGCCTTTGGCCAGTCGCGCGGCGTGCGGCGGCTGAGTGTCGGCAAATTATTCTGGCCCGAGGAATATCCCGACATCCTCGCCGAGGAAGCCGCCGCGCTATGGAATACGTCGCTACTCTGTGCGGAGGCGCAATGCGACGCGCCAAGAACCGGGGATCAACTGATCAGCTGAGAAGAGCCGATCGCCGAAAAGCCGAAGGAGATTGTCCATAGGTTTCGCGGAACGCGGCGCTGAAATGGCTGTGGCTCGAAAAGCCGAGGTCGAGGCCAAGCGCGGTCAGGTCCTCATAATCCGGCAGCAAATCGAGTGCGCGCGCCAGTCTCAGCCGCAGCTGATACCGATAGAGCGGGATCCCTTCGACCTGCTGGAAGACCTGAGTGAGGTAGACCGGCGACCCGCCGACTTCGGCGGCGATCTCGGCCAGCGTCCAGCGTCGCCCGAGGTCGCTTGCCAGCACGACTTTCGCGCGGTCGGCGAGCCGTTGTCGTCCGGCGCTGCCGCCGGCGGTGTGGATGTTCCGCGCGCCGAGCGTATGCTCGACCAGCGCCAGTGCGAGGCTTTCGGCCTCAAGCGGATCGGCGTTCCCGCGGTTCAGGCCGTGGCGGAGCATGGCGAGCAGCGTCTGCGCCTGCGGGTCGATGCGCAGGCGGTGATGGTCGAAAGCGAGCCCGCCGCCGTCGCGCAACAGCGATTTCGGCGCCAGTTCGGCCAGAAACGCTTCGTCGATCGCCAGCGACAGGCAGGCGTCGCCGCCAGAGATCGGATGGCTGATGCGGTAACCGTCGCCGGCGTTGAAAAAGACCATCTGATTGGCCTCGCCGATCGCCTGGTTGCGACCGAGATGCCGCGCAAAAACGCCGCGATAGGGGAAGACCAACTCGGTCGCCGTCGCGCATTCCTCCGCGCTGCTATGCCGGCACGTGCCACGACACACGATGTCACGCACCGTGACGACCGGGGTTTTCAGCAGGATATTGACGGCGACTTCGGTCAATTCGGGTTCCATGACGGAATTCGGATGATCATCGCCTTAGTCGAGCTCGGGTGGAAATTCGAGTATTTCGTGGCGCCGCTTGATCGCCCGACGCCGCGAGTTAGGGTGGCTTCGCGTCGATTGGGGGACGATAAGGGGGCAGCGCCGTGGCAACAGCATCGACCGGCCGACGCGACCTTGCGCTCGATGCGTTTCGCGGGCTTGCCGTGCTGGGCATGGTGCTGGTCAATCTGCAGGGTTCCGGCCCGGTCGCGTTCGGCATGTTCGAGCATGCGGCATGGGACGGGGTGAGCTTTGCCGACCTGGTCTTTCCGTTCTTCCTGCTTGCCGCCGGGCTTGCCGTGCCATTGGCGCTCGACCAGCGCGCGCATCACGGTGTGCCCGCCGGTGTTTTCGTGGCGGTGCTGCGCCGCGCGGTGCTGCTGTTCCTGATCGGCGCCGCGATCAACTGGTTGTACCGGCCGGATCTCGATCTGCATCAATTGCGCGTCGCCGGCGTGCTGCAGCGGATCGCGATCGTCTATCTCGCCTGTGCATGGTTGTGTTTGTCGGTCAAAGGGTGGCGGGTGGCGCTGATCGTGGCGCTGCTGCTGCTGGTCGCCCATGGCATCCTGTTGCTGCTGCCGGCACAGGGCGAGGCGAGCGCGAGTTTCGCGCGCGGCGCGGGAATCACCGCGTGGCTCGACCGCGTCGCGCTGCCCGGCCGACCGTTCCGACCTGACTATGATCCCGAAGGCCTGCTCTCGACGCTGTCGGCGATCGCCAGCGGGATGATCGGGGTGGCGGTGCAACGCGCCGTGCAAGGGAGTGCGACACCGCTGCGGATCATCGGTGCCGCGGCGATCGTCTGTCTCTTGCTGGCGGGCGTCGCGACTTTATGGTGGCCGCTCAACAAGGCGCTGTGGACGCCCAGCTTCGCGCTGCTCACCGCCGGACTCGGGCTGGTGCTCTGGGTCGCGCTGCGTGGCGGCTGGTCGTGGTTCGGGGCGTCGGGGGTCGCGCGCTTCACCGTCGTGCTCGGCCAGACGGCGCTGACGCTCTACGTCGTCCAGGCGTTGCTCGCCGCAGTGCTGATCCAGCAGATCGGCGGGGAAACCCTGTGGGCAACGGGATATGACACACTGGGCCGCATCGGCCTGTCACCGGGCTGGGCCTCATTATTTTTTGCTCTGATTGCCGGCGGTGTGTCGATCGCGATCACCTTGTTGCTGCGGCAACGCGGGTGGCTGCTCAAACTTTAGCGCGGCCCAGTGGCGATTGCGGGGGCTGGTTTCAAGTGGCGCGAATTGCTACCGTTGCACACTTGCAACACACTGCAAAGAATTGATTGCTGCATTGCAACAACCCAATTGCATTTGCCATTCGACGCGGTAAATGCACGCCCCGTCTGCATAGGCAGCGAATCCGATGACGAGGAATATAATGAAAATCAAGTTTTTGCTGGCATCCGTTGCCATGCTCGCAGTCGCAACGCCGGCGATGGCGCAGGATACCGTTGAAGAATTCAAGGGCGGCGCCCGCATCGAAGCACGTGCCGTGCTCGATCACGTCAAGTTCAGCGTCGACGGCCTCGGCGATGCCAGCCGTACGGGCTTCGGCTATGGCGTCGAAGCTGGCTATGACGGCACGTTCTCGGGCGTCGTTGTCGGCGCCTATGCCGGCATCGAAGGTTCGACCGCGAAGCTGTGCGACTCGAGCGACTGCGTCAAGGCCGGCCGTAACATCACCGTCGGCGTTCGCGCTGGTGGCGTCGTCGGCAAGGGCCTGCTGTACGTCAAGGGCGGTTACAGCAATGGCCGTCTCGAGATCGAAGATACCGATCTCGGCGCGAATGCCGACGGCTTCCACCTCGGTGCGGGCTATGAAGTCAATGTCAGCGCGAACACCTATGTGAAGGCGGAATACGTCTACACCAACTACAGCGTTGGCGACACGCTCGGTTCCAATGTCGATCTTCAGCGCCATCAGGGCCTGGTCGGCGTCGGCTTCCGCTTCTGATCAAACTGCGGGAGGCGGTTCGCCGCTTCCCGCATCTTGCCGGTCGCGGTGACGAATCGTCGTCGTGGCGGGTCAGGAAATTCCGGGGACATGATATCCGATTCCGACAAGGGATCGGCTATTGTGTCCCCGTTGTTTTTGGGGCGGCGATCAGATCGCGCGTCATCGCGCCAAGCCGTTGGGTCACCGTCATCGCAACATATAAGGCGGAAAAGTCGGGCCAGCCAATGGCGGGCTGCCGGCGGCTTTCTAAACACTTATCTCTTGCACTAAGTATTGCGCTGAGATACTTAGCCTTATGGAACAGTATGAAGCGCAGCTCGACGGCATTTTCCAGGCGCTTGCCGACCCCACTCGCCGCGCGGTGCTGGGACGGCTGGGACGTGGACCGGCGAGCATCAGCGATCTGGCGCAGCCGTTCGACATGGCGTTGCCGTCGTTCATGAAACACATCCGCTTCCTCGAAGGGAGCGGGCTGATCCACACGCGCAAACAAGGCCGGGTGCGCACCTGCACGATCGATCAGCAGCGCTTCGCCGCGATCGACGGCTGGCTCGCGACACAGCGCGCGGTGTGGGAAGGCCGTACCGACCGGCTCGAGGCGTTCGCCATCGCATTGCATAAAGAGGATAAATCATGACCGTCCGGCCGACCTTGCCGATCGATCCCGAACTCGACCTGACTATCTCGCGCATCATCAAGGCGCCGCGGTCGGCAGTGTGGCGGGCATGGGCTGAACCGGCGAATTTCGAACGTTGGTGGATACCGGCGCCGGCCCGATGTCAGGTGGTGGCGCTGGACTTGACCCCCGGCGGCGCGCTGGAGACGCGGATGAGCGAGGATGGGGGCGATTTCGGCCCGCATCTCAGCGGCTGTTTCCTTGCGGTCGATATGGGCGAACGGATTGTCTTCACCAACTCGTTGCTGGCGGGATGGCGCCCCGCCGAACAACCGTTCATGACCGCGATCATCACGTTGGCGGACCATCCGCTGGGTACGGAATATAGTGCGCATGTGATGCACAAGAATGGCGCCGATCGCACCATGCATCAGAATCTGGGCTTTGCCGATGGTTGGGGCACGGTCGCCGCGCAGCTTGCGGCGCTGGTCGAACGGCAGGCTTGAGGGGGCGATAGATCAGGCCGGCGCAGTGTTGCCGGCAACAGATCCGGTGCGTTCAAGCTTGCCCCAGCCAACGCCGAGCCCGGCGATCGCGGATCCGATCGCCTTCAGCACGACCCAGTACATCAACTGGCGATAGACGAAGCGTTGCGCGACGAGCAGGTGCGCGGGGTAACGCCGCTCGCGCGGTTCGAGGCGATAGGCGATCCAGCCGCAAAGAATGTCGATCCCGACGAATGCGATCCAGTATGCACCCATCGTCAGCACGTCGCTTTGCGTCTGTGCCCAGCCATGCTGCGACACGCGAACCCAGGTGCGCACGATCGCGAGCAGCAGGGCAAGGTCGATCACCGGCGAGACCGCGGCGAAGAATATCTGGAACAGCCAGGCCTGCGGCATGCCGATCAGCGCGAGCCCGAGCGGACGGCGTTTGCGGAAGATCGCACGGTGTTTCCACAGGCATTGCAGCGTGCCGAACGCCCAGCGGAAACGCTGCTTGGCAAGCGCGCCGAACTTTTCCGGGGATTCGGTCCAGGCGACCGCGTCGATATCGTAACCGACGCGCCAGCCGGCACGCTGGATCGCGATGGTCAGGTCCTGGTCTTCGGCCAGCGTATCGACCGGATAACCACCGACCGCGTCGAGCGCTGCGCGTCGCCATGCGCCAACCGCGCCGGGCACGACCATCATCGCGTCGAACTGCGCCAGCGCGCGGCGTTCGACATTCTGCGCGGTGACATATTCGACCGCTTGCCAGCGCGTGACGAGGTTGACGCGATTGCCGACCTTGGCATTGCCCGCGACCGCGCCGATCGTCGGGTCGGCGAACCAGCGCACCAGCCGCGCGACGGTCTCGGCCTCGAACTGGGTGTCGGCATCGAGTGCGACGATGATCTCGCCCTTCGCGTGAAGCAGCGCACGGTTGAGTGCGTCGGCCTTGCCGCCATTGACCAAAGTCAGCAGCTTCACTCGGGGGTCGTTGCCGAATGCCTCGGTTACCACGGCGCTGGTGCGGTCGGTCGATCCGTCATCGGCAACGATCACCTCGATCGCGGCGCCGGTGCTGGCCAGCACGCGCTCGATCGATGCGACGATCACGCGTTCCTCGTTCCAGGCCGGGATGACGATCGAGACCAGCCGATCGGGGTCGAACGGCGGGGGCACGATGTGGCGTGACGCGCGCTTGCTCCGCAGCGCGAGGCCGGCCATGATCACCGCGCGGCCGATGCCAAGCGAGATCGCCAGCACGAACAGCCAGTCGAGCGACCATACGATCGCCGCGATCACCGCGAACACCCCGACATCGGCGCGCATCGCAAGCAGATCGCTGCCGGTGATGCGCGGCATGACCTGGTCGCGCGACAGGCCGGCGAGCGTCGAGACGGGCACGAAGCGATAGCCGCGCGCGCGCAACCCATCGATGATCCGCGGCAGTGCGGCCACAGTCTGCGCGCGGTCGCCGCCGCCGTCATGCAGCAGGATGATATTACCCGACCGGTCGTCGTTTCCCGCCAGCACCTGTTTGATGACCTGATCGACGATCGCGTCGGCGCCCGGCCGCTGCCAGTCATTGGGATCGACGTGCAATCCGACCACCGTATAGCCACGCTCCTGCGCCTGCAGCGCCGGGCCGAGTTCGTCGGCCGTCGTCGGTTCCGCATCGCCGAAATAGGGTGCTCGGAACAGGCGCGTCGCGCGGCCGGTATAGGCTTCGATCAGCCGCTCGGTCGCGTTGAGCTCAACCGCGATGCTATTGTTGCTCGCCAGCGCCATATTGGGGTGAGTGTAGCTGTGGTTGCCGATCTCGCCGCCTTGCGCGACGATCCGGCGCAGCAGCAGTGGGTGGGGCAGGGCATTCTCGCCGATCACGAAGAAGGTGCCCGCGACGTGCCGCTGCGCGAGAATATCGAGGATGCGCGGCGTCCAGGTCGGATCGGGACCGTCGTCGAAGGTCAGCGCGACCTGTTTCGGCAGCGCGCCGGTGCGCTGAACGACGAACGGCGTGGGCAAGGCGTCGAATAATTCGTCGCGGATCAGGCGCCGGGAATCGAGCGTGACGCGGCGCGCGCCATCGGTCGGCGAGGCGGCAACGCGCAGAATCTCGCCATTGCCCTCGACATCGACATTGGCGATCGGGCGGATACGCGACAAATCGGGCGTGCCCTTGCCCTGCCAGTTATCCAGATCGGACCACACGCCGGGATCTTCGCTGCCGAGCCGCCACAACGCGACCGAGTTGACGCCCAGCGCACGGGTCACGCGCAATTGGTTCCAGGCGGATGCGGCGTCGAGCATCCACACCTGATGCGTCTCGCCGCCATCGGTATAAGCGAAGGAACTGTTGCCGCTGACGGAATCGAAGCGGATCGTGGCGCTGCTGTCATGCGCGGCGAGCCACGCCTCCTCCATCGACAGCGCGTCGACCTTTCCGTCCTGACCGTCGCGTGCATGCCAGTCATAAGCATAGCTGCCGAACGCGACGATCAGCCGGTCCGCGCCGACCGCCTTCACCGCGTCGCGCACTTGCTGCGCGAACCAGGGCTGCGACGCGATCGGCCCGGCGGTGCCGCCCTGCCAATGTTCATCGTAATTCATCAGGAACACCCGGTCGGCGACGCGCCCGAACGCGCGCAAATCCCATGCCGCGTCGCCGGCGGGTACGGTCAGCGAAACGATCAGGTGGCGCGGCGTAAATACGGCACGCGCTTCGCTCAGGAAGATGCGATAATCGGCGAGCGACGAGGCCGGTAGATTCTCGAAATCGAATACCACGCCGCCGGCGTGACGTTGCGCCAGGATCGTGGCGAGTTTGGTGATCAATACACCACGGGCCTTGCGATCATGGAACAGGGCCGCGGCGCCGGTACCGTCCCACACGCCGCCGGAGATATTCTGCACCATCGGCAACACGGTCGGCCGATGCACCGCGCTGTCGAGGATCGCGTCGAAATTGGGATCGGTGACCTGACCGAGTTGGTGATCCTTGCCCGCGACAGCGAAGGTGGCCGGTACGACCCAGTCCAGATCGTCGAGATGCGTACGCAGCGATACCTTGCTCGCTTCGTCCCATGGCACGTAGAAACCCACGGTCAGCGGTTTGCCGCCGGGTCGCGGGGCAGTGACACGGCGCGGTAGCCAGCCGAGCGAGCGGAGTTCGGAATTGAGCTTGTGCCGGATCGCGGCGACCTGCGCGCCGAGCGGCAATGCCTGAGCGCGCTCGTAGCGGATCGGCAATGGATCGCCCGCCGGCACATCGATGATCGTGACCGCGAAGATGCCGGCGACCGCGACGATCAGCGCGATCATCGAAAAGGCCGCGCGAAACGACCAGCGCTTCCGCGTTCCGCGGGCATCGAAGAAAATGGGTTTTGACATGGTCACCGGTGGCCGACGTCTAGGCCACGAAGATCTCTCGAATCATGGCGTGGGCATGACATTCTTGTCATGTGACATGAACTGCGGGATGGCATGAACCGACAATATTTGCCTGTATCGATCAAGCACCTGTGGCCTCAGCCGGCACCGCGCGCCAATCGTATCTCGACCGCCGCACCTTGAGTGGATGGCAGCATCGCGATTGTGCCGCCGGTCGCGGCAAGGAGCGAGCGGGCGATCGACAAGCCGAGGCCAGTGCCACCGGTGTCGCGACGACCCGTGAAGAAGGGTTCGAATACGCGTTCCGCATCGGCCGCCGGAATGCCGGGGCCGTCATCGCGCACGGTGACCGCAATGCCATCGCCGACCGGGCGGATCGCGATTCCGACCTTGCGCGCGCCCGCCTGCAGGCTGTTGGTGACCAGCGTGTCGAGCACCGTCTCGAACACCTGAGACGCGATACGTGCGGCGATCTCGTCCGGTTCGGCGGTAACCGATACCTCTAGCGCATCGAAGCGTGTCGCGACACGCCGGGCGATGGTGGTCAAATCTGCCTGTGCATCGCTATCGCCCTTCGCCATATCGGCGCGCGCCAGGTCGAGCAGCCGGTCGGTCAGACGCTGCAATCGCTCGGCGTCGGCGTTGGCATTGGCGATGAAGCGGCGGCGTTCGTCCGCGTCCATGGTCACCCAATGATCGTCGAGTAGTTCGAGCGCGCCGCGAATGCCGGCGATCGGTGTCTTGAATTCGTGGCTGACCGCCGTTGCGAAATCGCGCAGATAGCGCGATCGCACCGCGATGCGGTCAGCCATGATACGGAAATTGTCGAACAGTTCCTGGATCTCGATCGCCGCGGTGGTCGGCGTTTCGGGCATATCGGCCGAGCCCATCTCGGCCGACCCTTGCGCGACACGCTCGGTCGCGCGGGTCAGCGCGATGATCGGCCGGGCGATGCCACGCGAGAGCAATGCGACCAGCACGAGCAAAGTGCCGAAGATCAGCGCCACGCCGAGCGCGATCTTGCCGCGATCCTGATAGATGCCGAGCAACAGGCCGCGCGGGCTGCGTGACAGCAGGACCACGCCGACGATCTTTCCTTGTGCGATCACCGGTCGCGCGTGATGGACGCGGATCGTCGCGGCACGGCTGATCGATTCCCAGAAGATGCCGTCGCGAAATTCCTGTCGCTGGCGCAGCACCGTCGCGCTGCGTCCTTTCAGCGCCAACCCGACTTCGGCGTCGCCGGCATAGCTTTGTCCGATATCGTGCTTGCCGAGTACGACAATGCCGTCGCGGTCGAGCAAGCGCACCGCGGCAAGCGTTACCGCGGCTGAATCGTTCGCGATCGGCTGCAACTGTCGTGCGACCGCGATAGCGGCGGGATCGGCACGATGCTCTGCCGGATTGGTCGTGCCGGGTGGCAGAACCCGCATCGTGCGCAAGTCGATCTGCGGCGGTTCGGGCGCCAGCGGCGGAGTGCCGGTTTCACGCTTGCCCTCGTTCCACGCCGCTTTGTACGCTGCGGCGAGCACCGCGCCCTGCGCGATCAGCTCAGCCTCGGTTTGTTGTACAATCGTGTTTTCATAGACGCGCAGGAATACCGCGCCGAAGCCGGGCAGCGCGGCGGTGAACAGCAACGTGCCGAACAGGATCGTGCGCAGCGGCAGCGCCGGCCAATGTCGCTTGACCGATTCCTTGAGCGACCGGATCAGCCGCACGCGCCGATACGATAACCGATCCCGGCGCGGGTCTCGATCAGGTCGCCGCACCCGGCCGTCACGAATTTCGCGCGCAGATTACGGACATGGCTGTCGATCGTCCGGTCGGTGACTGCGAAGCCCGGCCCGTGCAATCGGTCGATGATCGCGTCGCGCGAGAAGACGCGCGAGGGCAGCGAGGCGAGCAGCAGCAGGAGCTGGAATTCGGTCGCGGTGGTTGGCACCGGCTGCCCGTCCCAGCGCGCTTCCCATGCTTCGGGGTCGAGCGCGAGGCGACGATGGGCGATCGCCTTGCTTGCGCCGGCCGCACCGTTCGACCCGCCCTGACGCTTGAGGATCGCGCCGACCCGCGCGACCACTTCGCGCGGCGAGAAGGGTTTAACGACATAATCATCACCGCCGACCTCGATCCCGACGATGCGGTCGATCTCGTCATCGCGCGAGGACAGGAACAGGATCGGCAATTCGGCCTGGGGCAAGCCCGACCCACGCAAACGGCGGCACAGGTCGAGCCCGTTCAGGCGCGGCATATTGATGTCGAGTACCATCAGGTCGATCGGCGCGTCGCCCGGATTGGCCTGCAGCGCGGTAAACGCGTCCTCGCCATCCGCCGCTTCGGTCACCCGCATGCCCGCCTTGGCCAGCGCGAAGCTCAGCAGGTCGCGGATATGGGGGTCGTCATCGACGACGAGGATATGATGGGCCATTGCGCGCATGTCTGTCACTCCGGGGTAGGTTGCGTCAACGGCGCTTGCTCGACCGTTAGCGAGGCGGTCCACGGTCCCGCCGACCGGCCGAGCAGCGCGGCCCAATACCAGGACGAGACGTCGGGCCATGCTTCATCGGCATTGGCGCCGCGCACCTGTTCGCAGGCGATCAAGATGCGGCCATCGCGTGTCGCGGTGAAGCAGGAGGCGGGCTTGCCGTCGGTCGCGATGCGCATCGCGACCGGTTCGATCGTATAGCCGATCGCGCGGAAGCAATCGCTCGCCGGATGCAGCGCGCGGGTGGCGACGGCGACGCGGCGCAGCACGATCTGGCGGCGGCCGTCGCTGAAGCGCGCGACTTGCCCGGGAAATTGCCGCGCGAGGAAACGGTCGGCGGGGGCGGGGGCGATGCGCTTGATCGGACGACCTTCGAAGCTTGTGGGCCAAGGCGTTGATTGCGTGGGCGCGGCGATGGTTGCGGGGGAGAAAAAAGGTATCGCTGCAGCAGCAAATGCGAGCAGGATGGCTGAGAAAGACAGGCTATTCATACCGTCATCCTCCGTGGCGCGACCATCGCGGCGAGCAATCCGGCGACCATCATGAAGGCTGCAATCCCGACCGCCTCGTGCGCGACCGGTCCGCTCAACCGGGGCACGAAGCCATTCTCGAGATAGAAAAGGCTGGCGGCGCGCAGCGCGTTGGCGGCGATGGTCAGGATGACCGCCAGCGCCATGGCGCGGGCATATTTCAGCGGGCCGAAGCGCGCGACCAGCGCGATCGCACTGACCAGCAGCAGCGCGGCCCATAGCATCTTCACGCCCGCGCACGCGGCATCGAACAACAGCCGATCGCCGTTCCAGTCGAGCGCGACCCCGTCGACCCCGACATTGATGCCGTTCATGGCAAGCAGCCCGGCGGTGAGCGTCGCCGACACCAGCCGCAGCGGATAAGCGAGGAAGAATTCGAGGCTTGGCAACACCGGCAGCGCGAGCAGGCCAAGCCCGATCGCGGGTGCGGCGGGCAGATCATCACCCGCCGCGTCGCGCAGGATCAGCACCAGACCCACCACCGTAATCCCCATCCGCACCAGCGGCGGGGCGGTCAATGCGGCAAGGCCATAGCTCGCGAAGATCACGCACGGCAGAGCGGGTGAGACCGGGCGCGCCTGGCCGACGGCAAGCTTGCGCACGACCGGCCAGGCCAGCGCGACCGCGACCGCGCTAAGCGGCAGCCAGGTCAGCCCATCCCCGAGCCGCCCGGCAAGCAGCCGCACCGCATCCCAAAAAGCGAGTGCGGCAAGTGCCAGCGCGAAAGCCGGATGCATCAGGTGAATGCCGGTGTCGGCATGGCGGACAGCGCGCGGCGTCGGCGCCACAGCCATACCAGCAGGGCTGCGACGATCGCCAGCAACGCCCATTCATGCGGCTCGGGAATGGTCGGCACTGCGTCGGCATCGGGGATCGCCAGGCCATTCGCCTTATATTCGGCGTCGGTCGCCAGCACCACCGCGCCACTGACCGGTGTGACGACATTGGCGCGTCGTGCGAGCTGGACCGCCGCCGCGCGCTGGTCCTTCTTGCCGCTGAGCGCGCGGATCGCCTCATCCGCCGCCCAGAGCCGCGCGATATGGATCGATCCCGGCGTGGCCGTATCAGGGGCTTCCGCGATCCGGATGGTCCGCCATGCAGCGCCGCTTTGTGCGATATCGCCGAGCAACTCGCTGACGTCGCGCGCCGGATCGGCGGAGGGCGACACGAAGCGTGCATTTTCGAACCAGGGCTGGCCATCGATCGCAAAGGCCGCACCCGCATCCGCCTGATAGCGCACCAGCCGCGGAAGTGTGCCCGAACGCTCCAGCACCTGCTCCAGTCCGGCATTGGCGCGTTCGAATGCGACCGGCTGGGCGCCATGCACCCACAGCAATACCGCATCGGCAGCGTGCGTTTCGGCAATCGCATCGGCGACCGCCGGCACATTATCCTGTCCACCGATAAAGTCGGTATCGGTCAGCGCCTTGCGCACCAGCTCGCGCTGCGCCGATCCCCATGGCGCGAGCGCAATTGTCACTGGTGTTTCCGCGGCAATACGCAATGATACCGGCAAACCGCGCGGCAGTGCGTCGAGCGCGCCGAGCAAAGCATCGGCGGCGGCCTTGTTGCCGACCGAACCATCGACGACGATCGCCAGCGCGCCTGGGCGAGCAACCGGCGTCCGTGCGATATGCTGGACGATGGTGAT
This sequence comes from Sphingomonas sp. So64.6b, assembly GCF_014171475.1. Lineage (NCBI taxonomy): Bacteria > Pseudomonadati > Pseudomonadota > Alphaproteobacteria > Sphingomonadales > Sphingomonadaceae > Sphingomonas > Sphingomonas sp. So64.6b. The sequence continues at coordinate 3,119,771 of NZ_CP048817.1, read as the reverse complement.
CGCGGGTTGCTTGCCCTCGGCGGCGATCGTCGCGCTGCGCACGTTCGGACTTGTGACCGGCGCGATGTCGAGGTGCGGGCGCAAGCGGGCGTAATCGGCGTCGCGTATCTTCCCGGTCACGCCGGTTTTGCCCTTAATCGTCGATCGCGTCAGCGCGGGCGGCGCGGTGATCGGGGTATCGGCTTCGATCCAGATGCTGTGCGGCTGATCGGCGGCGATATCGAAATTACGCTCGACGATCGCCGGCAGGGTCAGGCTGCGTGCTCCGTCGCGCGCGGTGACCAGCGGGGCGGAAATACCGATGCGGAACTGCATCGATTTGTTCGGATCGATCGGGAAAGCCTGGATCAGCAGCCGTCCGGCGCCATCGGTGGTGACCAGTAATGGGTCGCGCTGGCGTTGCACGATCGCGGTATAGGCCGCGCGCGTTTCCGCCCGTCCGCCGATGCTCGCCTCGCGCGGCTCGCCATTGACCCATAGGGTGGCGCGCGATGCGACCGAGCCCTCCGGCAGCGCGAGGGTCAGGCGTGCCTCGGCCTGCCTCCGGCCGGTATTGCTGACCGTACCGGTCCATTCGACATAAGCCAGACTGTCGGCGCCGCTGATCGACCCATCGATCCGCGATCCGGTCAGCGCAAGACCCTTGACCCGGCCGCCGACCGACGTGCCGCCCTGGTCCTCATCCCAATTGAAAAGGCCCTCACGCCGCGCCGCGCCCGACAGGGTGGCGGGATCGACCGCATTGAACGCGATTCCGGTGACGCGATAATAGAGTTCGCGCGCCGCCGTGCTCGATACCTGTGGCGAACCAAGGCCGCCCGCTTGCCAGCTTGTCGCAAGAAAACTCAACACGCCCGGCGCCCGCCCGGCATCGCCATTGCCCAGCCGCAAGAGGATGCCCCGATCGCCGATCCAGCGCATCGTCGTCACGGCGCTGCGCTGGCTGGCCGCATCGCCCTGCCACCGGCCGACCGCGATATAGGTCGCGGTGGCGGGCACATCGACCGCGAATAGCGCAGTCAGGCCGATCATCACGCCAATCGCGATGCGGCGCCCGCTATGCTCGACCCAGCCAGCCAAATTATTGGTCAATCTGATCGCCATCAGCAGCGCGGCGACCGGCGCATAAGGGAGCAAGCCGAAGCCGAAGAAGATGATCGCGATCAGGGCGACGGGCAGCATCGGCAGGAAGACCAGGACATAACCCGCCGCGATGCCCATCGCCGCGCCGCCGAAGATGATCAGCGCTGGCTGGGGCGCGTCCTCGCGTCGAGCAGCGCGCCACAGCAGGAAATTGATCGCCGGGACGCTCGCCACCAGCAGGACATGCGCCGGCGTCGGGATCGGGTCGAAGAACGCACCGGCGCAAAATCCGCTGAGCAATTCGATCAGGATGACCAATGCGGGAAAGATCGTGCCGGCGATCAGCGCCAGCATGCCGGGGAATGATGATTTTTCGCGATAGGACATGGCGACGGCTCCAGACGGCGAGTGAGTGACACCTGACTGGCAGATCGGCATGCGCGGGCGATCCGCGCACCATCTACGGGTGGAGGAATTGTCGTGCAGGAACGGTGCAGGGGGACGCCTTCGGATGGGGCTTTGAATGTTTGACGCTTGCCGCGCGGCGGGGCAAAGCGTGTCACACAATCGTCATAAATCAAGGCCCGGGCCATTCGCCAGATCGCCGCTCTACCCTATCGCACCAGTGGCGATGCGCTCGACGCGCCGATCAGCGTGCTGATGGTCACTTCGCGTGAGACCAAGCGCTGGGTGCTGCCCAAGGGCAATCTCGTCACCGGCCTGTCGCCGCACGCTTCGGCGGCGCATGAGGCGGAAGAAGAGGCGGGCGTGATCGGCGCGGCCTGCCCGACCAAGATCGGCAGCTATGCCTATCGCAAGAAACTGCGTAACGGCGCGTCGCTGATGGTCGAGGTCGATGTCTTCCCGATCGCGGTGACGAAAGAACTCGACGAATGGGAAGAGCAGGACGAGCGTGAGCGGCGCTGGTTCTCGCTCGCCGATGCCGCCAATGCGGTCAACGAGCCCGATCTGGGCGACCTGCTGCGCAGCTTCCGGTCGAGCGATATCGTACGCAGCGGCATGCGGCTGGCCAATGCCAGGGAAATCACACAGGGGTTCAGAATGTTTCACTGGTTTCAGGCGCTGTTGCCCAAGCAAGGCAATTTCTTCGGCCTGTTCGAGGCACATGCGGTCACGCTGATCGCGGGCAGCGACGCGCTGGCGCGGCTGCTGCAGGGCGGGTCGGGCATGGCCGACCATATCATGGAGATCATTGAGCGCGAGCATCAGGCCGACGACATCACCCGCGAAGTATTGGTCACCGTGCGCCGTACTTTCCTGACGCCGTTCGACCGCAGCGCGATCACCAGCCTGATCGGCGCGATGGACGATTCGATCGATCAGATGCAGCAGACCGCCGGTGCGATCAGCCTGTATGAGGTGACCGAGTTCGAGCAGGAGATGAAGGACATGGCGGCGATCATCGTCGACGCCGCGCGCCTGATCGCCGAAGCGCTGCCCTTGCTCCGCAACATCCACGCCAATGCGACGCGCCTGCACGAACTGACCGAGCGGCTGGTGCGCATGGAGGGCCAGGCCGACGAGATCCATGCTGCCGGTCTGAAGGCCGCGTTCAAGGCGCATGGCAAGACCAACACGCTGCAATTCATCGTCGCGCGCGAAATCTACAGCCATCTCGAAAAGGTCGTCGATCGGTTCGAGGATGTCGCCAACGAGATAGACGGCCTCGTGATCGATCACGCGTAAGGGCGGGGCCAGATCTAACCATGACCACGACCATCATCGCCCTGCCGCTGCTGTTCGCGCTGATCGCGCTGGCGCTGGCGTTCGATTTCCTCAACGGCCTGCACGACGCGGCCAACTCGATCGCCACGGTGGTCTCGACGCGGCTCTTATCGCCGGTCCAGGCGGTGCTGTTCGCCGCCTTTTTCAACTTCGCGGCCTATTTCGTGTTCGGGCTCAAGGTCGCGGAGACGATCGGCAAGGGCATCATCGACAAGGATATCGTCAATCCGCAAGTGATCTTCGGCGCACTGGTCGGCGCGATGTTCTGGAATGTCGTGACCTGGTGGAAAGGCATTCCATCCTCGTCCAGCCATGCGCTGGTCGGTGGGCTGATCGGCGCCGGCACCGCGCGTGCGGGACTTGACGGCATCGTCTGGTCGGGGGTCGCCAAGACCGCTTCGGCGATCGTCGTGTCGCCGGTCACCGGCCTGATCCTGTCGATGCTGCTGATGCTCGCCACCGCATGGATCTTCATGCGCGCGACGGCGGGCCGGGCCGAGGGTGTGTTCAAGAAGCTGCATCTGTTTTCCGCCGCTGCCTATTCGCTCGGCCACGGCGCCAATGACGCGCAGAAGACGATGGGGCTGATCACCGTGCTGCTCTATTCGCAGGGCATGCTGGGCGGCGAATTCCATGTTCCCGGCTGGGTCGTGTTGAGTTGTTATATCGCGATCGGGCTCGGCACCTTGTCGGGCGGGTGGAAGATCATCGAGACGATGGGCACGCGGATCACCAAATTGTCGCACCAGCAGGGTTTTTGCGCGTCGGCCGGCGGATCGGTGATGTTGTTCGCGGCCTCCGCCTTCGGCATTCCGGTGTCGACCACTCACACCATTACCGGCTGCGTGGTCGGTGTCGGCGCGGCGCGGCGCGCCTCGGCGGTGCGCTGGAGCGTCGCTGGCCGGGTGGTGGTCGCCTGGCTGATCACCATTCCGGCCTCGGCGATCGTCGGCGCGATCTTCTACTGGCTGGTCGCCCTGCTGTAGGGCGCGCTGGCGCAGCATTCGCGCCCGATTCAACCATGGTGCCACTTGCCCTAGCGCCGGGTTATGACCATCAGCATCACCGTTTGTAACCTGGCACTGGGGGAGCTTCGCGCGCCGCCGATCGCCGATATCGATGAGAATAGTATCGAGGCACGCGAGTGCGCGCGATATTATCCGCAATGCCTGACGCTGCTGCTTGAGCGGCACGAATGGAGCTTTGCGACGAAGATCGCGGCGCTGCCCGCGCTGACTCTCAATCCACGGGCAAGCGAATGGGCGCATGCTTACGGCCTGCCGGCCGATCTCGGCACCGCCAAGCGGCTGGTACCTGCGGTTGGTGAATGGGTGCCGGCCGCAGGACAATGCTTCATCGTCGAGGCGGGAGTGCTGTATGCTCAGACCGCGAATGCGGTACTCGAATATTCGCCCAATCAGGTTGCCGAGGCGGCGATGCCCGCAATGTTCGTCGATGCGCTTGCCTTCGCGCTGGCCGCGCGGCTTGCCGTGCCGGTGCGCGACAGCCGTGAGATGAAGGCGCAATTGCTGCAACAGGCCGAAGTCGCCGCACAGCGCGCGATCGCCGATGACCGCAATCGCCAGCCACAGCGTGATGCACAATATGACGGGACCTTCACCGACCAGGTGCTGATCGCGCGGACCATCACCGGCGGGGATATCTGATGGCATTGCGCACCGGTCAGCCCAATTTCAGCAAAGGCGAGATCAGCGAAGACCTGCTCGCGCGCGTCGATGTCGGCGCCTATCAGGTTGGCTTGCGCCGCGCGCACAACGTGACGATCCTGAAATATGGTGGCGTCACCAAACGGCCGGGTACCCGGCTGGTGGCGGAAGTCTATGCCGATCAGGGCGTGCGGCTAACGCCGTTCCAATTCTCGCTGACACAGACCTACGCGCTCGAAATGGGGCAGGGCTATATGCGCCCGGCCGCTGGTGGTGGTCTGGTGATCGAGGAAAAGCTGACGATCGAGGCGATCACCCTGGGCGCCACGACCATGATCCAGGCGGCCTATCACGAATATGTGGTCGGCGATCAGGTCTATTTCGATGGGATCGAGGGCACGACCGAGTTGAATGGCCGCGTCGCCCGTGTGCTGAGCGTCGGCGATAGTGCGCATTTCACGATCGATGTCGATTCGACCGGGTTCGGTGCTTTCACGGCGGACAATGACGGCACGACGCGGGTCGCGGCGCCCCCCCCCCCCCTCCGCCGCCGGTTCCTCCCCACCACCGCCTCCGCCGCCGCCCGATGTCGGTGGCGGCGGCGGCTCAGGCGGCTTCTGCGTCGTTGACGACACGCCGATCCTGTTGTCGTCGGGCAAGACGATCGAAGCACGTTTCCTCAAGATCGGGATGCTGCTGCGGACCCGCCATGCCGACACGATGGAGGAGGGCGACTATCCAGTCGAAGCGATCGAGATGGCGTGGAAGCCGGTCTATGCCGCGACAATCGATGGGAACGCGTTACGCGCGACGGGCGAGCACCCGGTGTGGATCGATGGCGCGTGGGTCAGGATGCGCGACATCGGCACTTCGGCCGGTTCGGCATGGGTCGCCAGGATCACCGTTACCGATGCTCATACTTACGTCTCGAACGGCATCCTGAGCCACAATAAGCGGGCCGACCAGCAACTCGATGGAGGTTATGCATGAGCGTCGCACGCATCTACCGCGTCGGCTCGCCCTATAATGGTGCCGAATTGCCCGAGGTCGACTTCGAACAGTCGGCCGACACCATGTATCTCGCGCACCTCAACCATGCGCCGACCAAGCTCGTGCGCACGGACCACACCGACTGGACCTTTTCCACCATCGCCTTCACGCCGACGCTTGGCGAGCCGGTCATCCTGAGCGCGTCGGCGCATTCGCCGAACACCGATGCGGCCAATAGCGGTGATGCCTATTTCCCCCAGACCGCCACTTATATCGTGACCGCGGTCGACGATGTGTCGGGCATGGAGAGCCGCGCATCGCTGCCCCAGAGCGCGAGCAATGACCTGACGCTGAAGCGCAATTACAACGCGATCAGCTGGACCGCGCCGCCGGGCACGGACCTGCGTTTCCGCGTGTTCAAGGCCGACAATACGCAGGAATTCGGCTATATCGGCACGACTACCACGACATCCTTCATCGACGACAATATCGGGCCGGATTATTCCGACGGCCCGCCGGTCGGCGCCAACCCGTTCGATGTGCTCGGCAACTGGCCATCGACCGTCACATTCTTCGAACAAAGGCTGCTCTGGGCGCGGACGGCGAACCATCCCAATGCGCTGTACGGGTCGCGATCGGGCAGCTTCGAAATCATGGATATCTCCCGGCCGCTCAAGGCGTCGGATGCGCTGAGCTTCGCGCTCGTCGCGGGACGGGTGAATGCGGTCAACCAGCTTGTGTCAATGAACACGCTGCTCGCGCTGACGTCGGACAGCATCTTCAAGATCGAGGGCGGGCAGGGCGGCGTGCTCAGCGCGACCGACTTTGCCGTGCGGCGTCAGAACGGGCGCGGATCGTCGCGCTTGTCACCACTCGTCATCGACAGCGTGTGTTTTTACCAGACCAGCGTCGGCAATGGCGTGCGAACCCTGGGTTATCAGTTCCAGACCGACTCGATCGATTCCAACGACGTGACGATCTTCTCAGCCCACCTGTTCCGTGGCTTCACCATCAAGGCCTGGGCCTATGCGCAGGAACCGCGATCGATCGTCTGGGCGGTGCGCGATGACGGCAAGCTGTTGTGCTTCACCTGGGAACAGGAACAGCAAGTCTGGGGCTGGACCTTGTGCGAGACGAACGGCCTGGTCGAAAGCGTGTGCGTCGTGTCCGAAGGGAATGAGGACCGGCTCTATCTGACGGTCAGGCGGGGCGGCAAATTGTTGATCGAACGCATGGCCGCGACGCGCTGGGCCGAGGTGGCGGACTGCTGCTTCCTCGACAGCGCGGTGACTTATATCTTCGAGGAACCGGCGGCGGTGCTGCGCAACCTCGGGCATCTCGAAGGGATGACGATCTCCGCGCTGGCCGATGGCAATGTCGTGGCGGGGCTGGTGGTGGCGGACGGCATGGTCACACTGCCCTTCGCCGCAAACAAGGTGACGGCGGGACTGCCTTATTCGGCGACGGTCGAGACATTGCCGCTCGCGGTGCAGGGACAGAGCGGCTGGACCGTCGCCAAGGTGCAGAGCCAGGCCAAGGCAGTGATCCGCGTGGTCGATAGCCGCGCGCTAAAGGCCGGGCCGACCGATGCGACGCTCGAGCCGCTGCGCGGGCGCACGCACGAGGTGCCGGGTCAGCCGAACGCGCTGCAGACCGGACTACTCGAAACCTATTTGCGCCCCGATCTGAACGGTGGCGCGCGGGTTGTGGTGCGGTCGGACGACCCGCTGCCGATGACGATCAGCGCGATCTATCTCGATCCCAGTGTTTCGGAATAGCCTTATTCCTCCCCCGGAACCGGGGAGGGGACCGTTTTGCTCCTTCAGCAAAATGGTGGAGGGGGCTTGGCCGGGTCCGGGACGCTCGCTTTGCTCGCGCCCCTCCACCATTCGCCTTTGGCTCATGGTCCCCCCCCCAGAGGGGAGGATTAAAGAATGCTCGACCGCATGTCTGAAGTGACCCTCGTCCCCGCGCGCGCAACGCATATCGGCCCGATCGCCCATCGCCTGCGCGAGCATGACCGGATCGAATGCGCCGCGCTGGGCCATACCCCCAAACAGGCCCTGCGCGCTGGTCTCACGGCCTCGTCCCTGTGCCTGACCGCGCTGGTCGATGGTCGGCCGGAGGCGATGTTCGGCCTGGTCGTCACCAATGCATTATATGGCGAGGGGCGGCCCTGGCTGCTCGGCACCGATATTGTTTATCGCCAGCCGCGCGCGCTGCTGCATCACGGGCCCCGCGCGATCGGGGCGATGCTCGATTCAACCCCGCGCCTATCCAACCTAGTCGCATGCCGGAACGCTCGCGCGATCCGCTTTCTGGCGCGCATGGGCTTTGCCTTTGGAAAGGAAACGGTCGTGCACAACCAGGTCGAATTCATCGCTTTCACGCTGGAGCGCCGCTGATGTGCCCGCCCGCACTCGCCATCCCGCTGGCCATCGCTTCGACCGTGATGGCCACCGGTGGGGCGATCATGTCCGGCATCGGCCAGGCGCAGCAATATCGCTATCAGGCGTCGATCGCCGACCAGAACAACCGCCTGGCCAATGAACAGGCGAAGGATTCGATCGAGAACACCAATCTGGAGGCACAGCGCCGCGGTCGCGCACTGGCGCAGATCAAGGGCGCGCAACAGGCCGCGATGGCGGCGAACGGCGTCGACCTGAATTTCGGCAGTGCGGTCGATGTGCAGAAAGACACCGCGATGATCGGCGCGGAGGATCTCGCGCAGATCTACAAGGGCGGCAACCAGCGTACCCGTGGGTTCGAGATCAGCGCGTTCAACTATCGCTCCGAGGCCGCCGCCAATCGCGCCAAGGCGAGCGGCGCGCTGATCAATGCGGGGTTCAGCGCGGTGTCCACCGCACTGGGCGGCGCGTCGAATGTCTCGGTGATGAAGAAGCAGGGATATTGAACATGCGTGACAGTTCACGCCGGAACGGAGCGCACTGATGCCGACTGTCCCAATCGAAGAGAACCGCGTTGGCCTCGCCGCCGTGACGGATGCCAAATTTCGCCCCGGCGATTATACGGGCACGGGCTTGCAGGCGGTGGGATCCGGCCTTGCGACGCTTGGCGAGGCGCTGGGCGGCGTTTCAAAGGACCTGCAGAAAAAGCAGCAGCTGATTGCGGCGCAGCGCGAAAGCGATGATGCGGCAGCGGCCGATGCCGCGCTGAAGCAGAGCTATACGCTGTATGACACACGCGCGCGCGAAATCCTGCGCAGCGGCGACCAGGCCTATTTCAACCGCACGGGCCAGGCGGCAGTCGATGCCGCCGGGAGCATGGCGGTGGAACTGGGGCGGTACCGCGACGAGGCGCGTCAGCGATTGGATCCGCATGTGGCGGCGATGTTCGATCGCATGATCGTACCGCGCATCGATCAGGATATCGCGGGCATCCAAACCTATGCCAATGAACAGAAGCGGGTGTGGCAGGGTGAGCAGTCGGGACATGTGATGGAGGCAAGTGCCGCCAACGCACTTGACCATGTCGGCATGCCGCAGTTCGTCGATCATGTTGCAACGGGTCTCAGGGCGTTGGACAACCGGGCGCTGGTCGAGGGCTGGGACCCGGCGCGTAAGATTGCCGCCGAGCACGACTATGTCTCGAACATCCACAAACAGGCGGTCGACGGGCTGACCGTTGGAGATGCGATCGCGGCGGATGCATATTATCGCGCGCATCAAAACGAGATGACGGCACGGGACCGGGCGGAGATCGAGGAAAGCCTGCGCCAGCCATTGCTCGAGCGTCGCGCGGCGGCGGTGATCGATACCTATGGCGCATCGGCCGCCGGCGACCGCGCCGGCCCGGCCGAACCCTATGCGCCGCGAAATGCCGACCTGCCTGCGATCTATTCGTATCTGGCTGAGCAAGACCTGCCTCCTGAGGTGGAGGAAGCGGCGCTGAACGACGCCGCCGCGCGCGCGGCACAGAATGAACGCCGGATCGCGCAGGACCAGCGCGCCGCGCGCGATACCGCGTTCGAACTGACCGACCGGCTCGGCGAGGGATTCACTTCGGTCGCGCAACTGCCGCCTGCCATGCGCCGCAACCTCGATCCCGAGGCGCTTGAGGCGCTCACGCGTCAGGCGCGGCACAATGCCAGGCCTGAACCGGTCAAGCTGCACAGCAAGGCGGCGTATGACCTCACCATGCTCGCCTCGACCGATCGCCAAGCCTTTGTCGAACGCGACCTGCGGCTTGATCGTGACCGAATGACGCCGGAGGATTATGATGCACTGAACGCCGCGCAGCGGGGTTGGCGCAGTGATCCGCCCGCCAATGACGTGATCATGCGGCAACGTGTCTGGGAGGGGGTGCAGCAAAGCGCGATGGCGCTGAGGCTCAATGCGGCGATGTCCCGGTCGGTGCCGGTGATGGAATTGCCGCCTTAACCAGCGATGAGAACGAGGGTAAGGTTAGCCCCGTGCGCACAGCCGGTATCATCCGCTTTGTCGAATATTTCGTTCCCAACTGGCCGGAGGCCGCGCCGTGGCTTTCGGCGGCGATTGATCGGGTTAATCGGGGGAAGCTGGCCGATTGCCCTGAGTTTATTCGTGTTCGGGGAATTGCCGTCATGATACAAAAGGACATGCTGGTCGCAGGGGAGCGTGCCGTGCTTACGATAACTAAAGCATCTAATAACAAACACTTGGATACGCTGGATGTTTTGCGGCCCTGCAATTTATGCGGATATAATAAGGATTGGTGTCTCATGAACGACCCGAAATATAACTAATGGGACCACAACGCTGAACATTTAAATGCTCCTGCCCGGCGCGATGTCCCCGCGCCCGATTCAAACCCCTCGCCAACCCCATTACCCCGCGCCTCTCATCAGGAGGCGCATGTGGCAGCAATCAGCCCAACAATATTCACCGGACCCTATACCGCGAACGGAACGCAAACCGCGTTCAGCTTCGATTTCTCGATCGTCGGCGCGGCCGATATCCTGGTCGAGGTCGACGGCACGGCCGTCCCGGCCCTGTCCTACACCGTGGAATTCACCGCCACCGGCGGCACGGTCACCGCGGTCAAGGCTCTCGTCACCGAGGACAAGGCGAGCCGCGCGCTGAAAGTACCGCTCGGGGAGGAGGGGCTCGAGATTCCCCTGTCCGATGTGGCATCGATCGTCGCAGTGGGCGAGAATTTGCTGGCGGGCAGCGATATTTCAACGGTCGCGGGCGCCGTCACATCTATCGCCGCCGTCGCGCCGCATGTAAGCGAGATCGCCGCAATCGTGCCCGGCTTGCCGTCAATCGCTGCGGTCGCCGCGGATCTCACCGGCCCGGATACCATCGGCGACGTCGCCGGCATCGCCCTTCAGGTCGCGCAGGTCGCGCCTCACGCGGCGGCGGTCTCGACGGTGGCGCCCCATGTCGCAACAATCGACGTGGCCGCAGCCAATATCGCTGCGATCATCGCGGCGCCGGCGGCCGCAACGCAAGCCACGGCGCAGGCCGCGATCGCAACCGCCGCTGCGGCTACCGTCAATGCGTCGATTACCCCGATCATGTACGGGCGCGGCGCACCAAACGCCCTGACGGGGGGTCCCGACGGTGCGACTTACATCGATACCAGCTCCGGCCGTCAGTACGGACCGAGGGCGGGCGGCGTATGGCCGACGCGATTTGTGCTGCTCGGAATCCCTGGCTCCGGCTATGAGCCGGTGACGGTGGTGTTCATGGTCGGCCAGTCGAACGCCGATGGCTTTTCGACCAACTATGCCACCACGACTGCCCTCAGCGCCGGTTACGGTTATGAATATCATTATAATAACGGCGGCTTTGGCGCTGTGCTGCCGCTCGGGCCGTGCCGCCTCGGCCGCACCTTTGGCGGGCCGCAATCGGCTTTCGCACAGACCTGGGCGGCGGGCGGAGGTGGCGCGGTCATCTTCGTCGATTGCGCGGTCGGCGGGTCTTCGATGGTCGCCGCCTATAAAGCCGCTCTGGCCGGCACGACCGACATCGCATCGCTGTCGGGCGGCACTTGGGATTTGTCCGATCCCGCCAATCTCTACGACAATTATATGCGCGACCATATGCAGCGCGCGCTTCGCGAGATCGAGCGCTTCGGATTCGCCGTCAAAAAGAAGATCATCTATCATTCGCAGGGCGAGCAGGATGCCCTTGGCGGTGCATCACAGGCGGCCCATGAGGCGTCGCTTCGGCCATTCGCCGCGCGCGTGAAGTCCGACTTCCCCGACATTTGGTGGCTGACCGAAAATCTCGGCACCAATCAGTCGGGCGGCAATGCGGTCGCTTCGGCGAAGATCAGGGCGTCGCAGGCGGCGGTCGCCGCCGATCCGGCCTTTTCGAGCTGGATGAAGGTCGGCTCCAATCTGGCGCAGACTTTTTCGGGCCTGGGTTATTTCAGCGACACGCTGCATTACGATCAGACCGGATATAATCTGCTCGGCGTCGACATGGCGACCGCCGGCCTGGCCTTTACGCGGTCGAACGGCCTGTTTGCCGTTCCCGACGGCACCAAATATGCCGATCTCCTGTCGCATCTGCCACCGGTCAACAACTGGTATCGTCTCGCGCTGACGACGGTGGCGAACGGCGCTTTCAATGTCAGCGTCTTCAACGACCCGACAACGCCCTATGCAACCACCGCGTACGACACGAGCGGCGTCAACCGGGTCGATGCGACCCAATCGCTCGCCTGGACCTTCCCCAACGCCAATCCGAAAGAGGTCGTTTTCTATGCTCACGCGTCGACCGGCGCGTCGCTGTTGATCAATGCATTTACCGGCAACGCCCGGATTTCCGCGGTTTCGGTGATCGACGAAGGTTTTCCGCTGAACGGCCTGAACATCAACGGCACGAACGAGACGGTCAGCGGCATCATCATCACCGACGCCGACCTGTATCGCCTTTCCGGCGCCAGGATGCGGGCGCTCGGCATCGGGCCGACCGCCGGCTTCACCGCGGCAACACTAGGCAATCCGCTGTTGGCGAAGCTGAATGGCCTCACCGGATTGAGCCTCTCCCGCTGTCCCGCGATCGCCGCGAACCTTGACCTCACGCTCACCCCGAATCTCGTCACCTACGCACACAGCGTGTCGGGCCTGACCGTCGCGCAGGTGAACGCGCGCCTTGTCGCGCTCGATGCGAATGGCAAGAGCGGCGGATCGGCCAGCCTTTCGCAATATCTGGTCGGTGTGTATCCGCAGGCGGCACCATCCGGCGCCGGCGCGACCGCAAAGGCGAGCCTGATCGCCAAGGGCTGGTCGATCACCACCGACTAAAGGCGGCACCCGCGGGGAGGGGCGATCAGCCCAGCCCGGCGCTGCCCAGCCTTCCCCCTTCACCCTTCACCCTTCGCCCGTTGCCTGAGCGTGCGCAAACCGACGCAGGTGATGAACAGCATCTCGACGAATGAAAAGGTCGAAAGAATCAGGTTGAAGGTCAGGACCGCTCTCGTGTTGGTAAAGCTGGAAAAATAACCGACGCCGACAATGGCGACGATGTGCACCAGATAGACCATGGTTTCGATCTTCACCCAACCCATGGCGCGGTTGAAGCGGCCCAGCATCTGCGCCACGAGCGAGAGCGACGCAGCCGACAGCGCAAGGATGAGCTCGAGACGGAGGCCGCCATAGGCACTGCCCAGCAGGAGCAGCGTCTGGTCCGAAAAACCCGCTGCCAATGCGGTCAGCATTGCGCAGCCAAGCGCCACGATCGCGGGCGGTAGCAATCCGTTGCGGATCGCATGGCCGTCACTGCTCAAATTGGCGATGCGCGGGATGATCACGTTCGCCATCACGCCGCTGATCACGACGAAGATCGCGGCCAGACGGCCCAGTGCAAAGGTCTGCGCGATCACTTGCGAACTGCCGTGCAGCGACGCCAGGGAATAGACCAATATGTCCTGCGTCGTGAAGATGATCGTGCCCAGCATCGTGCTCAGCACATAACCAAGCACCGGTTTCATCTCGGCCTGGGCATTCGTCGCGCGGTACACCGCCGGATCGACGCTGCGCCGCGCGATCATGATCGTGATGAGTGTGGTCGCGCCCATCGTGGCAAGCGGAAACCAGGCGCCGCGGATCAGGAGGAAAAACCCCAGCCCGGCCAACGCGGCGCGCGCCAGCGATCCCATCAGCTCGGCGGAATAGGCATGCCGCAACTGCATCCCGAGCCGCGCGAGCGACACCGTCATGCCGCTCTTGACCTGCAGCCAGCCGGTCACCGCGACAAGCGCGAGCAACGTCGCGATCGTCGCGGTCGTGCCGCCATGGCGCGCGATCATCACGCCAAGGATCGACAGGCCGATCAGCGACGACAGGCCAAAGAACCAGATCCGCAGCCGCAGGATCGCCCGATAGCGGATCGGAAATGCCACTCCGCCGCGCACCGCCTCGCGCCAGAAGAACTGCATCGACGCGCCCAGGCCGAGATCGCTGCTGACGACGATGAAATTGAGGCTGACGATGCACAGCCCGAACAACGCATATTCGGACTGCGGCAAAAGATGGACGAACGACAGCGTGGTGATCGCGCCCAACGCCTGCACCGCGATCGTCGCGAATGACTGTTCGACGATCTGAAGGAGCAGGCGCGGGGACGGAAACAGGCGCACCAATCGCGATTTGGCGCGATTGATCAAACGCCTTTTTCAACCACGAAGTTCTCGATCACCAGCGCGTCCAGCCCGGAGGTATAGAAGGTGCGAACCGCGTCGAACGGGGTGTTGACGATCACTTCACCCTTCAGGTTGAAACTGGTGTTCATCACGCCCGGTGTTCCGGTCAGCTTGTGGAACTCGCTGATCATGTCGAAATACACATCGTTGCGGCCTTCGCGCACCGTCTGCACGCGCGCGCTGCCATCGACATGGATCGCCGCTGCCAGCTTCTCCTTGGCGAGCGGCTTGGCCGGGAAGGTCAGGATCATGAACGGGCTGTCCTGATAGCTTTCGAACAGCTCGTCGCAATGCGCCTCCAGGACCGACGGCGCGAACGGCCGCCACTCCTCGCGGAATTTCACCGCATTGTTGACCCGGTCGCGATTTTCGATCGGCTTCGGATCGGCGATGATCGACCGGTGGCCGAGCGCGCGCGGACCGAATTCCTCACGCCCCTGAAACCAGCCGACCAGCGCGCCCTTGGCGAGCAGTTCGGCCGCGGCCTTGGCCGGCGATTCGACTTCGCGGAAAGGCAGCTTGAACTTGATCAGGTCCGCCCTGACCTGTTCGCGCGTAAAGCTCGGCCCGAGATAAGCCGACATCTGCGTCATCTCGCGCACGCCCGCCTCGAACGAGGGGGCCAGCGCCGCGCCCAGTGCAACGCCATCATCGCCGGCCGCGGGCTGGACGAAAATCTCGTCGCACAGTTCCTTTTGCAGGAACAGGCCGTTCGCCTTGGAATTGAGGCCGACGCCGCCGGCAATGCACAGGTTGCGGCTGCCGGCGCGTTCGATCGCCTTGGCGATGAAGTCGCACTCGACGCGTTCGCACATGTCCTGCACCGCCCAGGCCAGATCGCGGTCCGCCTGGGTCAGTTCGGCATCAGGGTCGCGTGCCGCGCCGAGATAGCGTTCCACGCCGGCATATTCGCGGTCCCCCTCGCGCAACAGCAGCAGGTCGGAACGCACCTCGTATCGGCCGTCGCCATAGGACACGAACGGCGAAAGATCGACCGCGCCTGGCGTGCCATAAGGCGCCAGCCCCATGACCTTCCACTCATCGGCATATTTCTCGAAGCCGAGGAATCCGGTGAACGTCGCGTAGAATAGCCCAAGTGAATTTGGAAAATTGATCGTTTCGACATGCTCCAGCCGGGTGCCTTTTCCGTGCCAGATGCTCGACGCTTCCCATGCGCCACGACCATCGATTACCACGACCGTTGCTTCATCCATTCCCGACGGCACATAGGCGCTCAGCGCATGCGCATAATGGTGATCGATGCGGCGCGGGGCGACGAACTTACCCGTGAAATGACGTTTCATCATTCGCTCGGTTTTTCGTTGATATTGGGCCAAAGAATCGCGAACGATGAACCCGGGGAGCGCCTTGAACGGCATAGGATCTTTGCGTGACAGGACGTTGCCGACGGTCCGCTTGAGACTTTGCGCATATTCCTGCCAGCCGATGACGATTTCATCGACTTCCCCGAGGGTGATGCCGGCATGGTCTAAGCAAGCCCTGATCGCCAGGTCGGGAAAGGCGGCGTCATGCTTGACCTTGCTCAGCCGCTCTTCGGCTATGGCAAAAATTGGGAGACCGTCTTTGACAATTGCCGCGGAGGAATCGTGATAAGAGCTATGATTGATGCCAAGAACGATCATTAAATTCCACCTGCCCCCGCCTGAACTTTCTTCGGGAACGTCTCATAACGTTGGAAATGCTGTTGCCAAGACGAAACGAAGGAATGCGGCTTACGCGACGTATTCTTAGGGCCTTACTCGCGCGGCACGGCCATCCATTCGGTTCTCAGACTGTTGATCGGCGATGTCCTGTAACCGACCTCGGAAAGGTATCGCTCGGCATCGTCAACTGCAAGGCCGAGTTCAGCCATACGGGTAGGGTTACACTCGTAAAATATCCGATTAACGCGCTTCTCTTTGAGCAGGCGTTCGCAGCCGCGCAATACGAGTAAATCCGCGCCTTCCACATCAACCTTCATAACAGCGACGGTTCGGTCGCCGACAACGTCGTCGAGGCGCACGGCAGGGACGGTCACACCCTCGCCGCCTTCGGGCGCGAGGCCGCCCCACCCGGTCTGGTCTGGCGGTCCGACTGCAAAGGTGATTTCTCCCGTGCTGTCGAGCGCGGCCTTTGCCAACGTCTCGATTTGATCGCCCAAGCCGTTGGCTGCGACGTTACCGATTAGCTTGGTATAGACTCCTGGCGAGGCTTCAAACGCAATGACATGATTATCGCGTCGGGCGCCCGCCCAAAGCAGCGAGAAATATCCCATGTTGGCGCCAACATCCACGAACAGCCCGCCATCCCGGGCAAGAGTGGAAATGCGGCCGGAAAGATCGGGTTCATATTCACCCGTGAAAGCAATGTAGCCGGAAATAATATCGCCGGGAACTAGGTTTACCATCGCAACGGAAGGCGCATGACGCAACGTTGCTCGGTCGAACAATTGCGGCTATTGGCGGTGTCGCTTTGCGTAGTAACGGCTATAGACAGAGCTGCGAAGGACCTGTGGGAGTATCTTCATCGGCATTGGTCGATGTGCTTCCAAGTTCTTTCTCCGCTACAAGTTAAATATTGGATGATCTTTGCCGCAGACCTTTTTCTCTGCTAACTTATCGGTTAGCTCGAAAAATAAAATTGTTGATTGGGCCATCATAGTTTGTTGCACGAAGGTTGGGCGACCAATCCGAGAACGGTTTGAACTTGCCTTCGTGTAGGAACGACGCCTCGTAACCGAGCGTCGCCAGTAGATCGACAAGCGCGTCGGGGCAGCCAACTGCGTGTTCGGACTGGCTCTCGATCAGCATGACCGGCCGATCACGGGAGATCGTATCCCAGCCGCCTCGAACTGCAGCGATCTCGTGCCCTTCGATATCAATTTTGATGAAACCGACATTCTCCAGCTTGAAATCGTCGAGCTTGTGCATCGGAACCTGCTGTTCCACGAAGTTAGTGAACGCTGGGTCATCGACGATGGACGCGAAACCGGGCAGCATCTGGCCTGTTGCAGTAACTGGCATGCGTAGAATGGCGACACCGTCACGATCACTCAAGGCGCATCGCTCCACCCGAATGCCAGGCCATGCGCGCGCGAGCATTTTAGCCAAGTTGGGATTGGGCTCGAAGGCGATCACCGCCTTGCAATGTCCGCGAAGAGCGCCCGTATAAGGCCCCCAGTTTGCGCCAATATCGAGCGCGATCTTTTCCCGATCAGCCAGCTCGCGCATGTGGTTGAGTTCAAGCTCACCAATGCGACGGTGGGCCATCAGTTGAAGTGGGGCTCCAAGCCTAGGCATTTTCGTTGAAATGCGAGCTCCCACCTTGCTCGCAAATTGCCATGCTTTCATAAGTCGCTCCATCCCTGTGGGCCTTCTCGCGCTTCGAGTGCATTTAGACAAGGTGCTATTGGCGTCGCGGCAGTCGCTCGGTCAACAATCTCTCCGCCAAACTCGACGGGCTGACGCGGGAGGTGGTCGGGCTTGGGCCACTCGCCTCTGACATCGCCGATCTTAAGGGCCGACTCGCGACGCTCGGGGCAGCCAATAACCGCAGAGAAGGGGCCAGGACGATCGGCTGGATGCCGCTCAGATCGCCCGCGCTCGGCTGGCTGGTCGGCGCGGCCGTTACGGCCTAGCGCTGGTTTCCGGAATGTCGGGACGTGTGCGGATCAGCGCTGCCCGAATACCGCGACGTGAGGTGCTTGCCGGTAAAGGCTTGGGCCTTCGGTCGTCATCGTGCTCATGAAGCGCAGTGCCGGGAACTTCGCGCGCACGACCGGCACGTCATTGAAGACCGAATAGCTGTAGAAGATGCCGTCGCCGGGGGAGAAATGGTATCCCTTGCCGCGCGTCATCGCGAGATCGAACAATTGCCACAGGCCAACAGCATTGATCGCCTTCTTGATCAGCCGATTGCGTTTTGATCCCTGTCACCTATCAGCCTTGCGGGCGTCGCGCCTAAAAAGGCAAGTTGAGCTGCCCAGTCGACATAATAATGACCGAGGGCGACGATCGCTGCACATGCGAATCGAATCGCATCGAGACCGGGAATGTGGCGCAACTACTGATGTGCGCCGCCCATAGGCCGATCGTTCCCTCGCTCGATTTCCTGTGTTGCGTTGCCATAGATCATCAGGCCCGCGAACAGCGCCAGAATGCCGCCCAGAATGATGGCCGCACCAAAGCGATCCCAGAAGCTGCGTTTCATCTTTCGCCTTACCAATCGACTCAACCTGCGCCGCCGTAGCGCCATCACGCTGCTCCAGCAACGGGAGCATCGCATTGATGGGTGCGCTACGGTGCGGCGATCATGCTCGGCGTACCCTGGCGTTGTTTGTTGGGTTTATGGCCTACGGTACCATGACGGAAGAGGTCCCGCAGGGAGACCGCTGGAAGTGGTAGTGAAGCCACCCAAATCATAGCTGCTCTGGCGGTTCGCTGGTTCGTAGCCGGCCCGAACTTCATCTCGAACAAACGGCGGTGTTGATTTCGGCTGACCGGTGACGATGGCCGTGACCAAATGCAATCAATGCTATCAATGCAATCACGTTTCGGCCCGATCGCATCAGCGTGATGCTGGCTGTGGATTCCTCTGATCCCGCCACGATGTGGCAATGTTGAAATCTATATAAGTCGTTGATTAATAAGGAATAATACGGCCATCTCACCTCCGGAGATATACAACCAGGGGTGTCCCATATCTCTCTCGACCGCCCATTCGGCCCGGCGTGACTCGATCGCTCCCGATCCCGGGCGAAGATATGCACCGACCGGTGTCCCATATCTCCGACCCAAACGGGATTGCCGCTCGGCTGAGAGCATCCGGGCCTCGCGCCTGACCAGAGCCGCTGCCATGCGTTTGAAATAGCGCTCGATGCTCTGGCCACCGTCGATTCAACCCGTGTTGCGGTGGCGTTATCGCGAAACTCCAGCAACGGGAGTATCCGCTTTGAGTCCGCCGCGCGCCACCACCGAACACCCCATGCCGACCCTCAATGAAAACAGCATGATCCTGGGCGAAATGCGCGGGCAGCTGCGGGAGGTCGTGCATTCGGTCAATAATCTCTCCGCCAAACTCGATGGGCTGACGCGCGAGGTGGTCGGGCTCGGGCCGCTCGCCTCCGACATCGCCGATCTCAAGATCCGCCTCGCGACGCTCGAGGCGGCCAATAACCGCAGCGAAGGGGCCAGGACGATCGGCCGGATGCTGCTCAAATCGCCCGCGCTCGGCTGGCTGGTCGGCGCCGCCGTCACCGCCTGGGCGCTGCTCTCCGGAAAGGTGACGCCATGACCGCCGCAAAGCTGCTGTTCGACGCGATCCGCCAGATCAAGGGCAAGGCCCTGACCGCGGCGGACGTGACCGCGGTGAATACCGTGCTGGCCAGTGTTCCGCTACCGCCACCCGCTGGCCAGCCCGCGCTCGCCCCCTCCGCCGCTTGCGCCCGCCTGATCAAGGGCTTCGAGCAATGCCGGCTGACCGCCTATCTGCCGACGCCCGACGATGTGCCGACGATCGGCTGGGGCACGACCGGTCCCGGCATCCGGCTCGGGCTGGTATGGACTCAGGCACAGGCCGACACCGCGTTTGCGGCGGATCTCGACCGGTTCGGCGGCACGGTCGCGGCATTGCTCGGCGTCCCCGCGCAACGTCCCGCTGCGCAAAACCCCGACGCGCAAAGCCCGTGGACCACGCAGGGCCAATATGACGCGATGGTCAGCCTCGCCTATAATATCGGCACGGCGGCGCTGGGCAATTCGACGCTGCTGCGCCTCCATCTCGCGGGCCGTTATGCCGAGGCCGCCGATCAGTTCCCGCGCTGGAACAAGCAGGCCGGCAAGGTGCTGAACGGCCTCACCCGCCGGCGCGCGGTGGAACGCGCAATGTATCTCGGCGCTGCGGATGCCAAAGGGGTGGCCGATGCGGAAGGCGCGGGGGCATGACCTTCTGGGCCTTTCTCGACCGCTGTCTCGATCGCCTGCCCGGCTGGCCGAGCGAGCGGCAATGGGTGACGATCGGCGCCTTCGCGCTCGCCGCGCTGCTGCTCGGCATGGCGATGCACGAACCCGCGCTATGGGAGGTCGAGGTGTTCAAGGTGATCATTCAGGCGGTCACCCTGACTGGCCTGCTCAACATGATCTTCGCGTTCCACTTCGCCGCCAACAAGGGTGACGAGGACAAGACCCGCAACACCGCCGCCGCCTTCGCCGCGATCACCGCCACGGCGCAGGCGGGCAATACACCCGCCCCCACGCCTGACGTGATGCTCAGGCCCGGCGAGACGGCACAGAAGGAGGATCGGCCATGATCCCATTGCCGATCGGCGCCTGGATAAGAACCCATTTGATTCCCGCCCCGATTCCAACATTGATCATGACCGCGCTGGCCGTCGTGCTTGCGCTGTTCGGCTGGCAGCAATGGCAGCGCGCCCGGGCCGCGCAGACCGAAACCCGGCTTGCCACCGGCCAGGCCGGTGCCGCGCTGCACAGCGGCGCCGACGCGGTCGAAACGCTCGGTAACCGTATGGCGGCCGATGCCGCCGGCGACCATCTCACCAGGGAGAATGACGATGCGATCCGTTCCGCCGATGGCGCTGCTGCGCCCGTTGCTGCCGGCGTGCGCGATGCTGGCCTTGCCGGCCTGTGCCGCCGCGCCGCTTATCGTGGCGACCCCCAATGCGTGCAGCAGCCTGATCCCCGATAACTGGCGCGTGCCGGTCGCCGGCGCGCCGCTCCCGCAGGGGAAGAGCGTCGGTGATTGGGTGGCGTTCGGCGATGCGCAAACGGGTCAGCTCGACAAGGCCAATGGCCGCACCGCGGATACCATCGCGATCGTGTCGCGCTGCGAAGCGCGCGATGCGGCGGCGGTGAAGAAGGCGCGGCCGAAGCTGTGGGGGATCTTTTGACCAGGGCGTCTTATTGGTACCCGGCCCCCCAGCGTTCAGCGCTTGCGTTCGTCGCGCCCGCCAAATTCATACCGGAACGACCGCTCCCGCCCCCGCGACACCCATGCGCGCGCACCGAACGAGGCCAGCGCCAGCGCCACCAGCACGAGGATCAAGATCAAATAGCCCAACTCAGTACGCATACGAAACCTCCGATGGCATCGGGAAGATTGCGTGAGCGCATATAGGCGCGAATGCCGGCGATACCGACGTCATGCGCCGACCGGCCCGCGCAACGGGATCGGCCGAAACCGCGCTGCGGCGGTCCGAGCGCAGGGCGCGACCGGCCGGGCCGAGCCGCCGGCGAAGGCCGGCGGACTCGGCCGCCCGGTTAGGATCGAATGGTGAAGCCCCGCTCGTTCAGGGTTTGACCGCTCCGGTCGGATCGACCACTGGTGCCGCCGTTGATGCGGCGGTCGCCGCAGGAGCATCCATGCCAGCGCGAATGAACAGCGTCTGGTTGATCTGTTCGAACGCTTTTTGATAAACCGCCGGATCGTAAATCGGCTCTTCGTCTTGCGCGCCCGATCCGTAGATCGTCGATTTGACCTTGCCCATGACGAAGCTCAATCGAACCCGTGTCATGCCGGGGCCGCGTTGCTCGATAAAGGCCGAGACGATCGGCGACTTTTTCGATTTTCCGAAACCGGTCCACAGGCTGTAGGTCATTTTGCCAGTGGTCGACGCAATGCCGGTGATCAGACCCGTGTCTTTATCGGCCGCCTGGATGCGATAGCCCGAGTCCTGAAGAACGGACATTACTGCGCCGAAAATCTGATCCTTGGTGCCCTCGATATCACGCGACTGGAGCTGCTGCAGTTCCAAAGCACTTGGAGCAACCGGCTTCTTCTTCGCATCCGCTGGCGAACTCGCAACAACGACGGAACCTAAAAGCGCTGACAATATAAATTTATTCACGACCGACCCCCCGGATTAAAACGAACTGCTACGGCTTCTGAAATCGCTGACCACCTTGTTCGCATCGAACTTGATGATCAGCGTCATGGAGCGGCTCGACTCACTTGACGTCGATTTTTTCGAACTGAAACCAAGTCCGCCGCCACCGCCGACATCACCGCCGCCGCCGCCGAGCAGCAAGCCGATCGAAAAGCCCGACGACTTGTCATAGCTGACGGTGGCATGGCGGTCATAGACCCACATTTCCTGGCCCGATCCGTCGATTGTCGTGATATTCGGCGCACCGAATGACTCGATTATTTCGGCCTGCGTAGTCGTGCCGACCTTTACGTTAAGCTGGACCATGCCGTGTGTAAGGCTGCTCTTCTCTTCTTTCGCCATCGCCGATGAAGGCATGATGGCCAGAAGAGTGGCAGCCGCGATAGCGCGACGAATCATTGTCAAAATCCCCCTGATTTCTTTTCCACTATCAGAAAAATTCTGTTCAGTAGAAGTATGTTTTTTCGATCGGATACTGTCCCCGAACAGCACTGACCCGCGGCGCCGTTCTAGAAAATAGCCCCGCGCTGCAACCGCGCGCGCAGATCCTGCAGCGCGACCGCATCGACTGCCGCGCCCCGGTCGGGCGCCGCCAGGATCGCCGCGAGATGCCCGAGGATCTGGCAGGCCAGGTCGAAATCCTGCAGCGATCTGGAATGTTTCTGCACGATCAGGCCGTCATCGGTCAGCTCGTCGCCGACCGCCTCCAGCAAGCGTTTGACATAGGCGAGCTCCTGCGCCAGCCGCGCGGTGAGGTCCGCCTCGCTCATCTTGCCCGCCGGGGCGGGGGGTTGCTGCGTGTCGGGATAGACCGTGCCGGCGCGCACCGCGGCCTGGACCCGGTCGACATATTGCTGATTGCGGCCCGCGCCCGGCCCCGGATCCACGCGCTTGCCCGCGACCCAGTCGGCGACCGTCGCCACCCCGTCGAGCCTGACGCCGCAGCGCGACCCGGCGCGCCACACCACCGTCGCCGTAATGCTCAACTCGGCGCGGCGCAGCGTGAAGGGCTCGCCGATATCCGGAAACACCGCGCCTTCCAGCATCGCGCCGCTTTCCGACAGGTTACGGATGCGCACCGGCGCGTGCAGGCCCGGAGCGTCGATCGTCGCGGCCAGCAACAGGTTGCGGCGCGGCGCACGTTCCGGTGGTGCCGGTCCGGCGCCCGGATCGGATGGCGCTTCTCCGCCTGACATGTCGTCACTCAATCCTTGGTCGGACAGGTTCGAACGAGCGGGGCGTCCGCTCATCTCCCCATCATTGCCCGAACCGAACGCGCGAAGACAGGTGGTTGTGCCGATGCGGCCATTTTTACCGATGCCCCTTTTATCGATGCCCCTTTTCGTGTCACCTCCGATATCACGTCGGTCAGGAGGTCGATCCCCATGTCGCTAGGCGTCTTTGTCCACCGCGAGGACTCGATCTATGCCGACAGTCCGGCGGAGCAATATCAATTTCCCGCCCCCTATCTCGGGCGCGCAGAACCATGTGTCGGTCAATGGATTCTCTATTACGAGCCAGTGAAGGTGAAGAACTCGCGCGGTTATTTCGCCATGGCGCGCGTACAGCGAATCCTCCCCGATCCGACGATAGCAAAAATGTACATCGCGGTGATCGAGCCCGGCAGCTATCTGGAATTCGCCAACCCGGTGGCGTTTAAAGGCCCGGACGGCCATCATGAACAAGGTCTGCTGAACGACGAACAGCGGCTTTCAGGTCGGGCTCAGGCAGCGGTGAGGCCGATTTCGCCACAGGATTTCAACCGCATTATCGATCTCGGTTTCGCCGACCGGGATGACCTGCTGCCCCGTATCGATCTGCCTGACGCGTCATCGCTGCGTGAGGAGCGCGCATCGTTCAGCTATGATCAGGAGCGGGAAAGAATTGCCTTCTACAGTAGCCGGATCGTCCGCGACCGCGTATTCCGCAAAATCGTGCTGCGCGCCTATGGCGAGCGTTGCGCCATCACCGGCCTGCGCCTCATCAACGGTGGTGGCCGCGCCGAGGCGGAAGCGGCGCATATCCGCCCGGTCGGGGCCAACGGACCCGACATTGTCAGCAACGGCCTCGCGCTATCGGGCACCGTGCACTGGATGTTCGATCGCGGCCTGATCAGCTTGTCCGACGATCTCGACATCCTCGTCTCGCGTCAGGCCAACGATGCTGAAAGTGTGCGCGCGATGATCAACCGCACCGGCCGCGCATTCCTGCCGCTTCGCGCGATGGATCGTCCGCATCCGCACTTCCTGCAATGGCATCGCGACCATTGCTTCAAACACTGATCTAAATAGAATACAGAGTGCCATCTACAACATCACCGTAATTATCGCCACAAGCGGCCCACTAAGCGCCCAATTGCAGGCGGCGAATTTTTGGGCCGCGCCCGCCAGGGCCTCCGTATCATTACGTAAGCAAGGCTTAGGGCGACCCGTGTTACGGAATTTTGATGCCACAGATCACAGACCCGTCCTTCACGATTCGGATCGACGCGCTGCGAAAATATGTCGAAATCTGCCTGCTCGGCCTGTGGGACGAGGTGACCGCCAAACGGTTCGACCACGAACTGCGCCGCTTGTTGCCGGCGCTGACCAAGGGTGGATGCCCGATCGGCGAGCAGAACACGCTGTTCGATTCGACCGGCTATGCCGTCCAGGCGCAGGACGTGACCACGCACCTCGCGGGCATGGCCGCGGACCGGTCGATCGGCTCGCGCCGCATCGCAGTGCTCGTGTCGAGCACGCTTTCGAAGCTTCAGACGCGCCGCATTGCCCCCGGCTATGGCGTGTTCGACGACCGGGCCGAGGCGATGACCTGGCTGTTCGAACCGGACGTCTGACGCACGACTCCCCATCATCGCATTCATTCTGGCGCCGGCCAGGCGCGGGTCTGTGCCAAAAAAGATTAGGGGTTAAGTAAACTCGCCGTAATACCGAATAGAAGCGCGCCCTGCTTGCCGACGCCGCCACCCTTGTCGACCGTCGCTCGGGTTCGGACATCGTCCGCCTCTTTCAACCCCCAATGCTCCGATCTCGAAGACGACGGATCGCGGGTGTCACTACACGGCGCGCGCGCCGGTTGATGCGCATCAATGGGAACCGCCGGCCGTCCCGCTAGTCTTGTTTCTTGGTGAACCGCACAAGCGAGAAAGCATGACCAACTGCGCCACAGGGGTATCTGGCCTCGACGAAATCCTCGCCGGGGGCTTCGCGCCCGGCCGGTTGTTCCTGCTCGAAGGGAACCCCGGCACCGGCAAAACCACCATCGCCAGCCAGTTTCTGATGGCCGGCGCGGCGGCGGGCGAGCGAGGGCTTTATATCACTCTGTCCGAAACCGACGAGGAGCTGCGCGACGGTGCTGCGTCGCATGGCTGGGAATTCGGCGACAATTTCGACGTGTTCGAACTGGCCCCGCCGGAAAGCCTGCTCGACGAGGAGCAGCAACAGAGCCTGCTTTATTCCTCCGATCTCGAACTGGGCGAAACCACCAGGCGGATCTTCGACGCGTTCGAACGGATAAAGCCGGCGCGCGTCGTGCTCGACAGCCTGTCGGAAATCCGCCTGCTCGCGCAAAGCTCACTGCGCTACCGGCGTCAGATCCTCGCCCTGAAGCATTATTTCTCGCGGCATCAGGCGACCGTGCTGATGCTCGACGATCTCACCGCCGATATGATGGACAAGACCGTGCACAGCGTCGCCCATGCGGTGATCCGGCTGGAGGAATTGTCGCCCACTTATGGCGCGGAACGCCGCCGCCTGCGCGTGCTCAAATATCGCGGCCGGCGCTATCGCGGCGGCTTTCACGACTTCGTCATCGATACCGGCGGCGTGCGGGTCTTTCCGCGGCTCGTCTCGGCCGAGTATAAGGGCAAGTTCGATCGCGAGACGGTGGCGATCGACAATGGCCCGCTCAACACTTTGCTCGGCGGCGGTTTCGAACGCGGCGCCAGCACGCTGATCCTCGGCCCGGCCGGCACCGGCAAGTCGCTGCTCACGCTGAGTTTCGTCAAATCGGCAATCGCTCGCGGCGAATGTGCGGCGATGTTCATCTTCGACGAGGAACTGGGCTTGTTGTTCCAGCGCGCCAAGGGGCTTGGCATCGATCTGCAGGCGCTGCTCGACACCGGCCGGCTGCTGATCGAGCAGATCGATGCGGCCGAACTGACCCCGGGCGAATTCTCCGAACGCGTGCGCGCCTGTGTCGAGGCCAAACAGGCGCGCACCGTCGTGATCGACAGTCTCAACGGCTATCAGGCAGCCATGCCCGAGGAGCAGGCGCTGATCCTGCACATGCACGAATTGCTGCAATATCTGAATCGCCAGGGGGCGATGACGTTCCTGACCGTCGCGCAGCACGGCCTGGTCGGCGACATGAAGTCGCCGGTGGATGTCACCTATCTCGCCGACACCGTCGTGCTGTTGAGATATTTCGAAGCAACGGGACGCGTCCGAAGAGCGATTTCGGTCGTTAAGAAGCGGACCGGTCCTCATGAGGATACGATCCGCGAGTTCATGATCGGCGCCAACGGCATCACGCTCGGTGATCCCTTGACGCAGTTCCAGGGCGTATTGCGGGGCGTGCCCGAACTGGTGGGAAACGGCGCAGGATTGTTGAACGCAACAGGGGCTTGAGCGCGCGTTGAATCGTACGTCAACAGAAGAGGCGATCATTTTTGCGCCTCGGGGCCGCGACGGCGCAGTCGCCTGTGCGATGCTGCGCGAGGCCGGGTTGGGTGCACGGGCGGTGCCCGATCTGCCCGCGCTGGTGACGGGATTGCGCGGCGGTGCGGGGTTCGCGATCCTTACCGAAGAAGCGCTGCGTGGCGCTGATCTGCGCGGCCTGGTGGATTTTCTGAAAGATCAGGCGGAATGGTCCGATTTCCCCTTCATCCTGCTCACCGAGCGCGGCGGCGGGCCCGAGCGCAATCCCGGCGCGGTGCGCTTCCTCGACACGCTCGGTAACGTCACGTTCCTCGAACGGCCCTTCCATCCGACGACATTGATCAGCCTGGCGCGCTCTGCACGGCGCGCACGGCTGCGCCAATATGAGGCGCGTGCGCGGCTCGACGACATCCGCGCCGGGCGTGAGGGGCTCGAACTGGCGCTCGCCGCCGGTGGCCTCGGCGCCTGGACGCTCGATGTGGCGACCGTCACGCTGACCGCTGACAATCAGTGCAAGGCGCATTTCGGGCGCGGCGCCGATGACGCGTTCAGCTATGACGAACTGCTCACTTGCATCCATGACGACGACCGGGAGGACATGCAGCGCGCGGTGCGGCACTCGCTCGATACCGGCGCGGATTACGATGTCGAATATCGCTGCTGCTGGCCGGACGGGTCGATCCATTGGGTGCAGATCAACGGCCGCGTCGAACATGATCCCGTCGGCGCCGTCACTCGCGTCGTCGGCGTCTCGCATGAGATTACCGAACGCCGCCGGGTCGAGGCTCGCCAGGCGGCCTTGCTCGCACTTGGCGACGGGCTGCGCCAGATGACCGACGCGGCGGACATGTCGATCCTCGCCGCGCGCATCCTCGGCGAAACGCTCGGCGTCGATCGCGCCGGCTATGGCGTGATCGATCCGCTGCGTGAGACGATCACGATCGATCGCGACTGGAACCGGCCCGGCGTCAAGAGCCTCGCGGGCATTCTCTCGTTCCGCGACTATGGCTCCTATATCGAGGACCTGAAGCGCGGCGACACGGTGACGATCGCCGACGCGCGACAGGATCCGCGCACCCGCAAACGCGCCGCCGCGCTTGAAGCGATCAGCGCTCGCGCCGTGCTCAACATGCCGATCGTCGACAATGGCGACTTTGTTGCGCTGCTCTTCCTGAACCATGGCCAGGTGCATGACTGGCCGGCCGACGACCTCGCCTTTGTCCGTGACGTAGCCTACCGCACCCAGGCGGCGATCGAGCGCCACCATGCCGAACAATCGCTCGCCGATCTCGCCGCGACGCTCGAACGCCAGGTCGAGGAGCGCACCCGCGAACGCGACCGCACCTGGCAAAATTCGCAGGACCTGCTTGCGGTGGTCGCGGAAGACGGCCGGTTCATCGCGGCCAACCCCGCCTGGACGACGATCCTCGGCTGGCAGCCGAACGAAGTCGTTGGGCGCGATCATCTCGCCTTCAGCCATCCTGATGACCAGGCCTTGAGCGACGACGCTTATCACCGCGTGCAAAACGGTGATTTGCGCCAGTATGAGAACCGCGTGCGCCACAAGGACGGGTCTTATCGCTGGGTTTCCTGGGTCGCATCGTTCGGGGAGGGCCGGGTCTATGCCAGCGGCCGGCACATCTCCGCCGAGAAGGAGGCACAGCTGCAACTCGAGGGCGCGCAGGAACAGCTCCGCCAGGCGCAGAAGATGGAGGCGGTCGGCCAGCTTACCGGTGGCATCGCGCACGACTTCAACAATCTGCTTACCGCCATTTCGGGCAGCCTCGAACTGATGCAGGTGCGCGTCGCGCAAGGGCGTTCGGCGGAGATTCCGCGTTATGTCGATGCCGCGCAGCAGGCCGCGCGCCGTGCCGCCTCGCTGACTCACCGGCTGCTCGCCTTCTCGCGTCGCCAAACGCTTGATCCGCGGCCGATCTCGATCAACCGGCTGCTCATCGGGATGGACGATCTGCTGCGCCGCTCGGTCGGTCCGACGATCGAGGTCGAAATCGTCGGCGCGGGCGGATTGTGGACGACCTTGCTCGATCCCAACCAGCTCGAAAACGCGCTGCTCAACCTGTGCATCAACGCGCGCGACGCAATGGCGGGCGAAGGGCGCATCACGATCGAGACGGCGAACAAATGGCTCGACCGCAAATCGGCGCAGGATCGCGATCTGCCGCCCGGGCAATATGTCACGCTGTGCGTCACCGACACGGGATCGGGCATGGATGCGGAGACGATCGAGCGCGCCTTCGACCCCTTCTTCACCACCAAGCCGCTGGGTGAGGGGACCGGGCTCGGCCTGTCGATGATCTATGGTTTCGTACGCCAGTCGGGCGGCCAGGTGCGGATTTATTCCGAAGTCGGGCAGGGCACGACGATGTGCCTTTATTTCCCGCGCGCGCACGGCGCCGATGCCGGCGATGAAACCGAAGTGGCCGGTATGGCGCCGCGGTCCGCGGAGAGCGGGGAAACCGTGCTGGTCGTCGACGACGAAGCGGCGGTACGCATGCTGGTCACCGATGTGCTGGCCGAACATGGCTATCACGCGCTGGAGGCGAGCGACGGCCCGGCCGGCCTCGCGATCCTCGAATCGTCCGCGCGGATCGACTTGCTGATCACCGATGTCGGCTTGCCCAAGGGCATGAACGGCCGCCAACTCGCCGACGCCGCGCGCATCCGCCGGCCCGATCTCAAGATCCTGTTCATCACCGGCTATGCCGAGAATGCGGTGATCGGCAACGGTCATCTCGACCCCGGCATGCACATCCTGACCAAGCCGTTCGCGATGGACGCGCTGAGCGGGCGGATCCGCGAGCTGATCGGCTAGGGGGCGCATCGCCCTGACTGGCATTCGACCGATATCGAATGACGTTCGGCCTGTTCTGACGACCCATGGTGACCCTGAACGGCTTTATCCGGCCGCCCGATGTCGATCGCGGCACGCCGAAACACTCGGCGGCTAAATCGCGGCGCTGGACCGCGCCGGCATTGGATCGCGCGCGCCGCGCTTCACTCAGTCGCCCCATAACCAAAAAAGGGGCATTTCATGACTATCAGTATCCGTGCGCGACTGCTTGCCACCACTCTTTTGCTGATCGGTGCCGCCGCGCCGGCCTTTGCCCAGGAAGCGGCGCCGCAAGATCAGGCACCGCCGCCCGCCGCGCCCGAACAGGAAGCCGATGTTGGTCCCGACATTGTCGTGACCGGATCGATCCTGCGCCAGACCAGCACCGCGACGCCGTCGCCGGTAACTGTTTTGTCCGCCGAAACGCTCGACCAGCGCGGCATCTCGACCGTGCAGGACGCGATTCAGCAGCTGACCTCGAACAACGGCCCGGCGCTGACCAACTCATTCACCGCGAACGGAGCCTTTGCCGGCGGTGCCTCAGCGGTGTCGCTGCGCGGCCTGTCGACCAGCTCGACGCTGGTCCTGTTCGACGGCCTGCGCGCCGCTTATTTCCCGCTGTCGGATGACGGCACGCGCAATTTCGTCGATCTCAACACCATCCCTGACGATATCGTTGAGCGGATCGAAGTGCTGCGCGATGGCGCCTCGTCCAGCTATGGCGCGGACGCGATCGCCGGCGTGGTCAACGTCATTACAAAGCGCCAGTTCAAGGGCGTCTCCGGTCGTGCGGAAGCCGGCATTTCGCAGGACGGCAATGCCGCCAATCAGCGGCTGACCTTGACCGCCGGCATCGGCGATCTCGATGACAAGGGCTTCAACGCCTATATCAGCGGCTTCTACGTGCGCAGCGAAGCGCTCTACAATCGGGACATACCCGCGCCGTACAGGACGGATGATCAGCGCGGCATTTGCAACAGCATCGCCTGCGGGCCGAACAATGTCCTTAATGGCCTGGACGAAGACGGCGCGTTCGGCATCTTCAACCCGGTGGTCAGCGATTTCTACGTTACGCCGTTCGATGCGGCGAACGCCAATGCGCTGGGCCGCCCGCAACTGCTCAACCCGGCGCGCGGATGCCTTAATGGTCCGGGCCATATTCTGACCCCCGCCGAATTGGCGAACAGCGCCGCCAACCCGACCTTCGCGTGCGAGGAGGATCAGACCTTGCGCTATGGCCAGGTGACGCCGGCGCTCGAACGCTTTGGCGGATCGGCGCGCTTTACCGCCAAGGTCGGCGACGATGCCGAAGCCTATATCCTGTTCAATTTCCAGCAGAGCTCAAGCGCGTTCACCGGGCTGCCGGCGGTGGTCCGCGCCAATGCCAATGCCGGCATCCTGTACCCGCGCTTTTCGACCTCGGCCGGCGGCGCGGCGAACGCGCCGGGATCCGGTCCGCTGACCTTGCCGGTGTATGTCTGTGCAGCGCGGGTGAACTGCAATGCGGTGAACGGCACGCTCAATCCCAACAATCCGTTCGCGGCACTGGGCCAGGTCGCCCGTCTCTCCGGCCGGCTGAGCGACACGCTCACTCAGAACGAGACACGCAGCCGGGTATACCGCGTCGCCGCCGGGATCAGCGGTACGATGTTCGGCGACTGGGATTACAAGGTCGAAGCGACGGCAATGCACAACGACTTGCGCCGCACCACCAATGGCTATGTCTATATTCAGCATCTGCTCGATGTGATTGCCGATGGCAGCTATAATTTCGTCAACCCGCAGCTCAACAGCCAGGCGGTGCGCGATTATCTCTCGCCGGAAAACGTCACCGATGCGTCCTCCGACCTTTACCAGGGGCAGGTGACACTGGGTAAGGCGCTGTTCGACCTGCCCGGCGGTCCGCTGCAGCTCGGCGTGGGTGCGTCAATCCGCTACGAGGCGATCGATGCGCCCAGCGCGAATGACGATTATAACGGCCCGACTCAGCGCTATTTCACGCTCAACGCCTTCGGCACCTCGGGCAGCCGCACGGTCTATTCGGCCTTTGCCGAGCTGAATGCGCCGATCGTCGAACAGTTCGAGGTCAACCTGTCCGGCCGCTACGATAAATATTCGAGCGGACAGAGCACTTTCTCGCCCAAGATCGGCGCCAAATTCACGCCGATCAAGCAGGTCGCCATTCGCGGCACCTATTCGCGCGGTTTCCGCATCCCGAGCTTTGCCGAGGCCAATGCGCTGCCCACCACCGGCTTCGTGCCGCTCCTGCCGGCGAGCCTGCCCAATTCGTTCCTGCAGCAATATGGCGCGGCCTGCACTAACACCAATACGCCCGCCTGCCCGGCCTATCTGACCGCGGCGACCCTTGGTCAGACAGTCCTGGCGTCACCCGATCTGAAGCCGGAAAAGTCGCGCAGCTTCACCGCCGGGATCGTGTTCGAGCCGATCCGCAACCTGACCTTCACGGTCGACTATTATAATATCAAGAAGACCGGCGCGATCACCCAAGCCTCGACCAGCGCTGCGATCGCGGCCTATTATGCCGGCCAGCCTATTCCGGCCGGGTTCCAGGTGATTGCCGATGCGCCGTCTCCCGCTTTCCCCAATGCCCGGCCGCGCATCGCCTTTGTGCAGTCGCAGCTGATCAATTCGGACACGATCCGCTCCGAGGGCATCGACTTCTCGGCCAGCGGGTCATTCGACCTCAGCGACCGGATCCATTTCAGCACCTCGCTGGAGGCAAGCCTCATCCTGGATCTCAGCACCAGCTTTTCCGATGGCACGGTACAATCCTATGAAGGGACGCTCGGCAATTTCAACCTGACCGCCGGCTCGGGCACGCCGAAATGGCGCGGCAGCTGGCAGAACACGCTGACGGTCGATCCCTTCACCCTCAGCGCCACCGCGAATTATTTCGGTGGCTATAACCTGTCGGCGGAGGATCAGGATGGGCCAGGCAATGGGCCAGGCTCGTCGGGCGGTTGCGGCCTGGCGCCGAAGCCGCGTTACGTGCCCTGCGACGTGAAGCGCTACATCACGCTCGACGCGGTAGGCAGCGTCAAGGTCAACGACCATTTCACTTTCTATGTGAACGTCCTGAATCTGTTCGACACGCTGCCGCCGGTCGATGTCGTGACCTATGGTGCGACGCTCTACAATGCGGTGCAGGGCGGCAATGGCATTCTCGGCCGCCAGTTCCGCGCCGGGGCGAAGTTCAACTTCTGACCGTCACGTCCGGCGTGGCGATGCCGCGCCGGGCGACCTGAAGCGGGAAGGGGCGGATGTCGCAAGGCATCCGCCCTTTTCGCGTGCGTTTCAGCGTAAGTACAAATTGGCGAGCGCCACCCATCCCCGTTCGTGCTGAGCTTGTCGGGCCGAAAGCGTCCGTAGGCCAACCACCGTTCTTCTTCTTGGCGAACGGAGAGTGTGGGTCAGTCCTTTTCCGACCCACCATCCGGCTCGAGCAACAACTCTCGCAATCGCCGCGCATAGACCCGCCCCGTCGCAATCCGCGTACCGTCGGTCAGGATGACGTCGCGCCGCCCGGCGGGCGTGCGGCGAATCTCGGCGATGCGCGACACCCGCACCAGCGCCGCGCGGCGCACGCGCACGAATTGCGCGGGATCGACCCGCGCCTCGAACGCGCGGATCGACAGGCGCAGCAAATGCGAAGTCGTGCCGGTATGCAGCCGGACATAATCATCCTCGCTGCTCACCCAGTCGATCAGGTCGAGCGAGACCCGCATCAGATTACCGGTCACGCCACGGATCCACAATTCGGTTTCATAGGGCGACCGAGCCTTGTCGTGGAACTCGGCGCGCAGGTCGCTGATGATCGCGCGCATCTCCCGCACCTGGCCGACCGAGGTGTCGGCGAGCAGCCGCGCCCGGGCGCGCTCGATCGCTTCGGCCAGGCGTGGCGGGTCGATCGGTTTCAGCACATAATCGACCGCCGAAACCTCGAACGCGCGGATCGCGAAATGGTCGAACGCGGTGATGAAGATCACCGCCGGCGTCACGTCCTTCGGCAGCCGGTCGAGAATGTCGAAGCCGGTGCCGTCGCGCAGGCGGATGTCGAGCAGCACGATATCCGGCCGCCGCTCCGCGATCAGCGCGACCGCCGCGTCGCAACTGCTCGCCGATCCGACCAGCCGCGCACCGGGCACGCCGCGCAGCACGATCTCCAGCCGGCGCAGCGCAAGCGGCTCGTCATCGACCGTGACGATGTCAAAGCCGCTCAGCCCGGCGGAGGCGCCGAACCCGGTCATCGCACGAAACCGAGCGGCAAGATGATGCGGACTTCGAACGCATCCGCCCCGGGCAGCACGGTCAGGCTTTGTGCCGCGCCATAATGTTCGTCCAGCCGCTCGCGCACATTGGCCAGGCCGATGCCATGGTTCGGCGCTTCGTCCAGCCCGGCATTGATAGTGCCGCTATTGGTGATGCTGATCGCCAGCCGCTCGCCCTCGCGCCGCGCGGCGATCGTGATCGCGGTCGGTGGCGAGGATTTCGCCACGCCGTGCTTGATCGCATTCTCGACCAGCGGCTGCAGGATCAGCGCAGGCACCGCGGCGGCGGCGAGATCGTCGGGCAGCGTAAAGCTGACCGCCAGGTCGGGATAGCGCATCTGTTCGATCGCGAGATAACGCCGGTGCAAGTCGAATTCCTGCGCCAGCGCGACATCGATCAGCGGATCGATCGACAGGGTCGACCGGAAAAAGGTCGACAGGCCGGTCAGCATGCGTTCGGCATCCGCGCTCTTGCCGTCGAGGATCAGCGACGAAATCGAATTGAGGCTGTTGAACAGGAAATGCGGATTGATCTGGTTGGACAGCGCGCGCAGCTTGGCATTGTGCGCCAAGTTGCGCAGCTCGGCCGATCGCTGCGCTTCGTCCTTGGCGTCGAAGCTGTATTCGATCGCCAGATACAGGCCGGTCCAGGCGATGAAGAACCAGGTCCAGAGCTGCAGTGTGGAAAAGGCGCTGGTCCAGTCGAGAATGGCGAGGTGAAAGGGTTTGCCCCTGAACCAGGCGAAGCAGAAATAGGTGAACCAGGCATAGCTTTCTGCGGTGACCGCGGCGGTCGCGGCGAGGATCAGCGCGCGGGCGCGGAACGGACGGTGCGCCAGGCGGCGCAGCAGCCGGTGAAGGCCGTAGCACAAGGCGATCCCGACCATGACGACAAAGGCCCGCACCCCGGCCGCGGCGATCGGCTGGGTGCCGCCATCAAGTATGCTGCCGATGGTGATGATGACATAGTTCGCGCCCCACATCGTCAGTGTCAGGCTGATCTTGGCGCGCATCTCCGCCGCGGTCTGGACGCGACCGCGCTGCACCGTCGATTCCTCGACATAAAAGGGCTCGCGCCCATGATCCGGGTTCAGCCCATCCATCGGACTCGTGTGTCGCAAATCGCTGTCCATGTGTCGACCGACGCTCACCCGCAGCAAAGCGACGTTGGGCGGGGTTCCGCTTAAGCAAATTCGATCTGAGTTGATCCACTCCCTTCCGTTCGCCCTGAGCCTGTCGAAGCCTGTCCTGAGCGCCTGCCTTGACAGGCAGTCGAAGGGGGCCGTTCTTCTTCTGCTGCCTCTGCCGCAAGAGAGAACGGGGCTTCGACAGGCTCAGCCAGAACGGAAGAGGGTGGATCAATTCAACTCGAAACTGCTCTAGCGCCGATCGTCAGCCCTGAGATACCGCAGCGTGATCAGCGCCATCGGAATGCCGACACAGACGATGTGCGCGAACAGCGCGGTGCCGATCGGCCATGGTGCGAGGCGCGGGAAATTGCCCCAGCGAAGCGGTACCACGATCCAGTACATCACGCCGTAGAGCAACAGGCCATAACCGGTCCCCGCCAGCATTGGCCGGACCCGGATCGCCGCAATGCGGCTTGCCGCATGGACGAACACGGCAACCATCACCGCCATGATCGCGAAATGGGTCAGCAGGCCGATCGCCGCACCGGCCAGGCCGGTATCGCGCATGCCCGCGCCGAACGGCCCGGAGGCGACGGTGCGCAGCACTTGCACCGGCGTCGTTCCCCTGATTCCGGCAAACACGAACGCGCTGAGAATGTCGAGCGCGCCACACACCAGGGTCGCCGTGACCGCCGCGCGTGACCGTTCGAGCGTCATGAATTCATTCGCCCCATTATCGTGCGCATGGCTATACCGTTGACCCAACTACTGCCGTCATGCTGAACTTGGTTCAGCATCCAGGCGCGGTCATCCGCCCCTTGGGTGTCGTCTTTTTGGCAACTGGCCGCGCATGGATGCTGAAACAAGTTCAGCATGACGGTGTTCGGCTGGAGGGGACAATCACCTTGTCATCCCCGCGGCGATATCGCCCGACCCGCCGATCCATAACGATGTCGACCCCCTGGCATCGGGCTCGACGCGCAGCCTCAGGCCCCACCCGCGCAACACCTCGACCGGATCGGGCGCGCCGGCCGCGGCGAACTTGCGCCGGATGCGGAATATGTTGACCGACAGATGGGCCGCGCTGGAGCCGACGTCAGCGAACAACGCGGCGATCTCCCCTTGCGTCGCGCGGCCGCGCCGCACGAGCAGCGCAATCAACGCCGTCTCGGTCGGCGACAGGCCCATCGGCACGCCGTGACGCAATATCTCGATCGGATCGTCCATCAGGGTCAGCGCACCACGCCGCGCGATCGCCGTCCGACAGTCGATCACCGGTCGCCAGCGCGCGCCCGGCCGCTCCCCGAAAAACGCCGATGATGCCAAGCGACCCCTCCCCAACCGGTTCGCCGCCACAAGGCGTCGCGCCGGGGGAAAGTCCAAGGTCATAGCGGCCCAGTGCCGCCACGCGGCGGGCCAAGCTGCGTGGTTGCGGGCGAACGGCTGTTTGGTGTGGGTGAGTGGCTGGAGAGCACTGGATGGCCGATCAGGCGATGGAACCGATTTGGATATGATGGCGATCGAGGTCTGGCGCCGATTGGATTGGTGTTTATGCTGATCCGTGGGTCGGTGCGCGATCGATCTGGGGGGCAGCATGCAACAAAAACAGAAGCTTTTGGCGGGTGCTGCCTGCCTCACGCTGGTCGGGGGCCCGGCGGTCGCGCTGGCGCAGAAATTATGGTGGGACACTTGCCCCGGCGAAGTGCGGGCCGGCACCGAAGAGTTTAGGGGTTAAGTAAACTGTCACCGTAATCTTGTCACCGTAATCTAAACTGTCAACGTAATCTGGAAAGCATCGCCCGTGCCATCAGGTTTCCGCAATAGAGATGTCAGATTAGGTACGTATGACAGAGATTTAAACCGAGTTGGTGAGTAATCATGCGTTTATGGGATATTTCTCCATCTGTCCAGATATCCGGATCCAGACTAAGGCAGGACGATCTTGAGGAATATTGTTCTTCTATGGTAGTTTTTATTAGGGAACTTATCAATATTAACTCAATAGTTGACCTAAAAGTCAAATATTGCGTACCAGATTCTACAGACATCTCACCGGTATTTGTGGACGGACATATAATTATCGATAGAGATGTGAACAAAATAGTCTATCCAGCCGTCAGTGGCGAAATGGAAATTAAGATTAAAGGAAGTGATTGCCGTTTTTTATCTTTTGGTTTTGACTACGATGCCTGGATATGCGTCCGGAATTCCGACATAATCCCCCCGCCATCAAAATTACTATTACTCAGTGATATAAGCACAGATTTAATTGAAACGGATTGGTATGATCTATAGTGCTGTATTGAACCTATAGTATTGGTGGTTAGGTAAAATGTTACCGTAATCGTAGCAGGACCATAGGGAATTATTTATGAAGAATTTCGTCGGTTGGGCAGCCGCTCTATGGGCTGTGGCTGGCTTGAATTCTTGCTTCCCCTCTGAGCAAGGGTCAGTATCTGTAGCTGAGCGCCGAGATAGCTTTCTTGTGACTGTTAATTCGACGCATATAAATGGGCTATGCTATTCTCCAGAATCCATTTTAACGAATGGGTACTTAATAGTTGATGGTGTCAACGCAAAGCATCCTGTGCATATTAAGAAGGTATCTGCAAAAGACGTAGAAGGTCTAAATGACATATCATCCAAACCTCGAAGCGGAATCCTCGGTTATTCTATTAATGTTGAAATCCCTAAAGACTCTGTAATGCAAAATAATTTCTATTTTCAAGTCGTGCTATTTGATTGTAGTTTATCAACTGTTCCATCAACCAATATAAAACCTATTTTAATATTGAGTGCCGTCGTAAATTTGCCCGTGCAGGATCATGTGACAGAGAATTACGGGCGATTACGGTGACAGTTTACTTAATCCCTAAACTCGCCTAACCTTCGCTCATGGCTCGCCTGTCCCGCCTCGTCGTCCCCGGTCTCGCACATCATGTGACGCAGCGCGGCAATGGCCGTCAGGCGACGTTCTTCGAGGACGGCGACTACGCGCTGTACCTCGACCTGTTCGCCGAAGCCGCCGTGCGCGCGAATGTCGAGGTGTGGGGCTATTGCCTGATGCCCAATCACGTCCATGCGATCGTCGTGCCCTCGGATGAGGATGGGCTGAGGCGGACCTTTGGCGATCTGCACCGGCGCTATACCGGCTTCATCAATGCGCGCGCGCGACGGACCGGACATTTGTGGCAGGGTCGGTTGGGATCGGTAGCGATGGACGACGCAGATGTGGCGTATGTCTTGCGCTATGTGAGCCTCAATCCGGTGCGAGCGCGGCTGGTCGCAGAGGGGTTATTGCACGTGTCGCCGTATTCGAGCTCAGAAATTAATACCTCCAGATTTACTCCTGGATTTAATCAGTCGGGGCAGGTCGGTCGTGCCCCACCCCCGCCGCCTCGCGCATATGACCTGTGCACCCAGCAGTTGGCTTGTTGATTATGTGGCTTCAAAGATGGCCGACTATAACCCGAAGTTTGGCTGTCGCCTTGGTTGGGGTGGTGTTGTTTTTAGCGGAGGGTTGCGGCACCTCTCGCTAGATTCCGCAAGGCACGAATGGCTATTATGCGGGTTACATTACAAGCGGTAGCAAGTTCGATGTGACCGTTGGAATGAATCGGAGAACGGCGAGGGCTGTACTTGAAAAACAAGGATTAGAATATCTTGATGGGGGTGAATGCGGCTTCACTATTGACGAAGCTGTGAGTTGCCGCTCCGATCAGCAAAGTGATGCTTACGCATTAAGCAGTACCTTTCGGCGAGGCCGTGTCTTTCTACTTCGGAAAAATGAGGTTGTGACAGCTATCGTTTGGAAATTCCATCTTCTGCCTACCATAGATTTCTAGAATTACGGAATTACGGTGACAGTCCACTAATTGCCGTCGCTCGCGAGTAGATTATGATGCGTTGCGGCATAGAAAAGTGGACTGTCACCGTAATTCGTAAACCCTCTTAGCGGATGGGTTAAACCGAGGGCCATGAGCTCTTGCGCTAAGGGATTAAGAAAAGACAGTGGAATGAATTACAGTATAGCGGAGGCTAGATGTTCAGGATTCTGATGGCTATACCTTTAGCTTTAATGATCTATGGATGCGGGTTTTCTCAAAAAATAACGAGGATATCTATTGATGATTGTTGGGGGTATTTAAAGAATGATTCCGCAGTAGAGGGGACTGCGGAGCTTGTTTATTTTTATAAAGCTGGCACATTGTTGCTTAATAGAAAATGCCCAAAAGAATCCATTGGGGCTGCGGTTATACCGAACGATAAATTTACTATAATAAAAGATTTTTTAGAGGAGAAAAGATCTCACGATCAAATGGCAGT
Organism: Sphingomonas sp. So64.6b; assembly: GCF_014171475.1. Classification (NCBI taxonomy): domain Bacteria; kingdom Pseudomonadati; phylum Pseudomonadota; class Alphaproteobacteria; order Sphingomonadales; family Sphingomonadaceae; genus Sphingomonas; species Sphingomonas sp. So64.6b. Next base: position 3,080,476 of record NZ_CP048817.1, on the reverse strand, counting down.
CACTGTTTCAGCCAAAGTAAAAATAAAAGGTACTATATTTAGAAACGATCCAAATGGGAATCCATTGATAAAAACATCAGAAATATATATCTACACCGATAGCCTAAAATAATTTTAATTACGGTAAAACGTGTAGGAATACGTGAAAATTACGGCGACACGTGCAACAACCCCTTTACTCCACGTCATGCATCGGAATTACGGTGACAGTCCACTAATTGCCGTCGCCCGCGAGTAGCTTATGATGCGTTGCGGCATAGAAAAGTGGACTGTCACCGTAATTCCGAAGGAGAGTTAAGGGGTTGTTGCACGTGTCACCGTAATGGAAAAGCAACTGCAAGTCCTAGAAATACTCAGGTGACGTGTTTTTCCAGCAAAAGCCATATTAATTGTAGGTAAATATATGAACCATAAGGTGAAATTCCGACCGATTATGTCGGCCGTCATATTAGCGGCTCTTCCGGTAGCGTGCTCCCCTTCGCGAGAAAAGGCTCATTCTGAGAATAAGAGTGAGGCGTCTCGCAGTTGTGCTACCCGCCTAAATATACCGAAAGTCAATGATAAATCTCAATACGAGTACTGGCATTTACTAGTAAGTAAGTATGGTAATAAAATATGGAATGGTCAGGATGTAGATAACGAAACTTTAAGGAGATACATGCTTGAGCTTTCAAAAATGCCTGCTGCCGCCGGAAAGCTGGTTATACACATTGAACCTGAAGTATCATGCGACACTATTAAAGATATTGGTGAGATAGTGAGTAACAGTCTCCTTTGTTCTGCGAATAGATGCACGCAGGATCGATGGAATTATAATAAGCCAATCGTAAATTGAGTGCATTACGTGTGGGGTTACGGTGACAGTTTACTTAACCCCCAAACTCACCTAGCCCTCATTCATGGCCCGTCTGTCCCGCTTGGTAGTCCCCGGTCTCGCGCATCACGTGACGCAGCGCGGCAATGGTCGTCAGGCGACGTTCTTCGAGGATGGCGACTACGCGCTGTATCTCGACCTGTTCGCGCAAGCCGCTGAGCGCGCGAATGTCGAGGTGTGGGGCTATTGCCTGATGCCCAATCACGTCCACGCAATCGTCGTGCCCTCGGATGAGGACGGGCTCAGGCGCACCTTCGGCGACCTGCATCGGCGCTATACCGGCTTCATCAATGCGCGCGCGCGACGGACCGGGCATTTGTGGCAGGGGCGGTTCGGGTCGGTGGCGATGGACGACGCGCATGTGGCGCATGCCCTGCGCTATGTGAGTCTCAATCCGGTGCGAGCGCGGAATTACGGTGACACGTGCAATAACCCCTTTGTTCGGCGCTGCGTGTCGCTAGCCTGATCCAATGGCCAGACTCGCGCGCATCGTCCTTCCGGGTATCCCGCATCACGTGACGCAGCGCGGTAACCGGCGCGAGCGGGTGTTCTTCGAGGATGGCGATTATGCGCTATACCTGGATCTGCTCGCCGAGGCGGCGGAGCGGTCGCGGGTGGCGATCTGGGGTTATTGCTTGATGCCCAACCATGTCCACATCATCGCCGTGCCGAGCGACGAGGACGGGCTGCGCCGGACGTTCCGGTACGTCCATCGCCATTACACCGGCTATATCAACGCGCGCCTGCGAGTGACCGGGCATTTGTGACAGGGCCGCTTCAGCTCGGTGGCGATGGACGAAGCGCATCTGGTCAGCGCGCTGCGTTATGTCGCGCTCAATCCGGTCCGGGCGAAGCTGACCGATCGGGCCGAGGACTGGCGCTGGTCGAGCACCACGGCGCATATTGCCGGCGAGGGGGATCGCTTCGTCGATGTCGCGCCGGCGCTGGAGCGGGTGGGCGACTTTACGACTTTCCTGGGCGGGGCGTTCGACGATGCAATGGGCTATGCCGCGCTGCGCAAGGCCGAGAGTATCGGGCGCCCGGTCGGTTCGAAGGAGTGGCTGGCGGATATGGAGGAGCGCAGCGGCCTGCCCCTTACGCCGCGCAAGCGCGGGCCGGCGCCGAAGGAGAGTTAAGGGGTTATTGCACGTGCCACCTTAATTCCTTCATAGATATACTAAAAAGCGAGGATTAGATGGTGAAGGATGCCCAGCTAGCTACGGCTTCAATGGTTGTTAAATACCCAGGATTGTCTCTATTTTGATTTCGGTTGCATCGATTACATTTACTGTCACATTAAAGAATTGGCATATCCACCCTATTTATGGTTGGATACTTTCTATAGTCATGTTATTAATTTGGATGTTTGTAAGTTTCTGCGCGCGCAATCGTGTGCTGAATTTATTACTTTTTTACATTAGTATTATACCAATACTAATTTCTCCCATTACTGCATTTCTACCTTCAAATCATTGTGTTACATTTGGAGAATGTATACTTTGAGAGGTGCGCTTCTGCAATCCATGATTTGCATCGTACACAAATTATTGTGCATGATGTCTCACACGTCTCTGGGCATCTGATCCTTTGCGATGGCCGCGACTTGGGATTACGGTGACACGGAATTACGGTGACATGTGTGGACTGTGGAGTGCACCCCCGTGATGAGACACAGTTAACACGGCCTCCCAAACCACATGACCCGACCGCGAATTACCGCGACACCCCGCCTGTCAGGAGCGCGGCGGTTTCTTGCTCATCTGCGCCCATCGCCCGCCATGCGCGAGGTTCAGCGCGTCCATCGGCGCGATGGCATGGCGACCCTCTTCCTTCCACACCACGCGCATGCCCGGCGGCACCGCATACCAGTCCCCGCCGGGTTGCCGGATGAGATCGCGCGAACAACGTTCGCAGCGGGTGAAATACAGCCCCTCGTTCAGGACCGGCGCGCCGCCCTGATGCCCGAAAATCCGGCAGCGCAACGTCGTGGCGAAGGGTTTGACCATGGCGGCGACATGCTTAGCAGCGGATTGACTACCAACAAGTTTCACCAATTACGGTGACAGTTTACTTAACCTCTAAACTGTCTAACGCCTCTCAATGGCCCGCCTGTCCCGCCTCGTCCTGCCCGGCTTGGCCCATCACGTGACGCAGCGCGGCAACCGGCGCCAGCGGGTGTTCTTCGAGGATGGCAAATAGCCATCATCGCATCTGGCGCAGGGACAACCTTGCGAATGCCGATCAGTCCGTCCATCAATTGCTCGTTGAAGACGGGGGCGATTGGCATGAATTTGAAGGGCTTTGCATACGCTTCGATAGCGCTTCTCGCGTTTCAGGGCTGCTCGGCGTCCTCGCAAACCGCACCGAAAATTGGTGTCTATGGCTTGTCGTCTCAACGCATCTCCGGTGCCGAGTCCGTGCGTGCGCCTGGGGTGTCCGGATTTGCCCAAGTTTCAGTTTTGGTGACCGTCGATGTGGACGGGAATGTCGTCGATGCAAAGGTCGTGGACGACAGGTTCAAGGGTGATGCCAGCGCCGCTTTGGCCGCTGCGAAGGAATGGAAGTTCCGGCCGCAATCTTTCGACGGCAAACCGATTCAGGCGCTAGGCGAAATTACGATTGAATTTGATCCCCCGGAATTTTCACCTGACGCGTCCGTGCCGTTCCCGACCGCTGCGCCGGGGGACATTGAAATCACCCTCGAACGAAGCGCTTGTTTCGGGACTTGCCCGGATTACCGGGTGACTATTACGGACGACGGAAAGGTCCGCTTCTCCACCCGCACAATGAATTTTCCCGGCACTGCAGCGGAGGTGCACAGGATGTTCAACGGCGAGAACGTCCTGTGGGCGGGGACGCATGACGCCGAGGTCAGCCCGCAAGCCGTTGCAGTCCTGATTGAGAGATTTCGGGACGCTCACTTCATGGGCATGAAGCCGGAATATTTCGCCGGGGTAACCGACAATCCGACTTATGCTTTGACGCTCCGCGTTGGGAAAACGACCAAGCGCGTGGTCGATTATGTCGGCAAGGAGGCAGGAATGCCTGCTGGCGTCACGGCTCTGGAAAATGCCGTGGATCAACTGGCGGGAACTGATCGATGGGTTCGCGGGAACGCTCAAACGATCGCGTTGCTCAAGGCCCAGGGCTTCGACTTCAAGTCACGAGACGCTGCGCAGCTCGTCCGATCCGCGATCCAGTTGAACAATTGGCCCCCAAACCAGGCTGGTGCCAATGAACTGATCCAGGCAGCAATCGCAAACGGGTTGGATTTTTCAACTTCCGTCAACATAGGGGTTCGCGGGCGGTCGAAAGAAACCGCAACCATCGGCTCCGTGATCGCATCTTATGCGGCAGAAACCGGAAACGAAGCGTTGTTCGAGGACATGTCGCGCGCAGGGCAAGTCGCGCGGATGAGCAAGAAGAGCCTCGATTCGGCATTGCTTAGTGGCATGGGGTGCAGCGCCCGCATTGCCAAAGCTCTCGTTGAAGCCGGAGCAAATCCCAAGGCCGTTGGCGAAAACGGAAATGCGTTGCATGCGCTCCGGAGCAGCTACGGACGTTGTGCCTATGCAGGGAGCGCCAAACGGGTTGAAATGGCCGCAGCGCTTGTCGCTCTCGGTGTTCCGTTGGAGGCCAAAGACAATATTGGTTGGACGCCACTGATGGGTTGCGATGATCCGGCAGTGACGCGGATTCTCCTGAACGCAGGAGCCAACCCCAACGCCAAAGACGGCGACGGGACGACCGTCGTGCTGTCTGTGGATGA